>JAJRTS010000014.1 GCA_024278175.1 Gemmatimonadales bacterium
AAAACCGCCCTGGCGCTGCTGGAGGGCGATTTCCATTCCAAAATCCTGCCCCAGGAACTGAACGACTTCCTGGGAGCACCCAAGTTCCTGCCCGAAACAGCGGGGCGCAGCTCCGAGGTTGGCACCGCCACCGCGCTGGCCTGGACAGCCTACGGCGGCCAAATCCTGTTCGTCGAGGCGCTCAAGATGGAGGGTGGCAAAAATTTCGACCTTACCGGCCAGTTGGGCGAGGTGATGCGCGAGTCGGCCATGGCCGCTTTCAGCTACCTCCGCGCCAACCAGCACGGCCTGGACATAGACCCGGAAACTTTCGCCACTTTCGATGTCCACCTTCACGTGCCCAGCGGGGCCACGCCCAAGGACGGGCCCTCGGCGGGGGTGGCGATCCTGACCTCGCTGGCCAGCCTGTTCGCCGGTGTGCCCGTGCGCCACGATGTGGCGATGACCGGCGAGATAACCCTGCGCGGCAAGGTGCTGCCAGTGGGCGGGATCAAGGAAAAAATACTCGCCGCCCACCGGGCCGGTATCAAGCACGTGATCCTGCCCGCGGACAACGAGAAGGACCTGGCCGACCTGCCGCCGGAAGTCATCCGGGAGCTGCAATTCAGCGCCGTGGAGCATGTACGGCAGGTGCTGGAACTGGCGCTGGATCGTGGTGACGGGTAACCGATATCCAACGTCCCGCAAGCGACCGTGGCGCCCCCACTCCATTGACAAGAGGGCCCTTTGCGGCTAATATTGGAGATAGGGCCGGGAAGCTGGTTCCCGGCCCCGGATTTTCCTTTATTCAGCCTTTAACGGACCCTGGGTCAGCCATGTGGGACTTCCCGGAAAAGTATGATTTTCTCGATGAGATAATCGACAGGGACTCGCAGTACAGCAAGGAAGCCTACGTGTTTGTGCTGGACTCGCTGCGCTACCTGATCGAAACTCTCGATGAGGTCCGTCACGTGTCGGGCCGTGAGCTGAGCGACGGTTGCCGCCGCCGCGCACTGGAGCTCTACGGTCCGCTGGCGCGCACCGTACTGGAGTACTGGGGCATCTTCAGCACCGAGGATATCGGCGAGATAGTATTCAGCCTGATCGAAGCCAAGCACCTGACCAAAACCGAGGACGACAGCCGCCGGGACTTCAAGAACGTGTTCGATTTCACCGAGGCGTTCGAGAAAAACTACCCCTGGGGTAAGGTGTCCTGAGCATTTCTCTCCTGTCCGCAGACCAGCCGCTTTTCACTCGTCTCAACCCTGTTAAAACTTACGGCCACACGCTGCCGGCGTTTTGCGTTTCCTAATGCTTGCAAATCATCTGCACTTGGCATAATATTTAAACCGGATGGGTGGAGTTCAGCAGTATTTCTCTCAAGATTCGTTAAGGAGGCACCCCTGATGAAAATCACCGTGATCGGCGCGGGGCACGTGGGCGAGACCACCGCCTGCAAGCTTGCGCAGAAAGAACTGGCTAACGAAGTGGTTTTGCTCGACATAGTTGAAGGCATCCCCCAGGGCAAAACATTGGACATGTGGGAATGCGCCCCGATTGAGGGGTACGACACTCGCCTGACCGGCACCAACGACTACGCGGACACCGCCGGCAGCGACCTGTTTGTGGTCACCGCCGGACTCCCGCGCAAACCGGGCATGAGCCGCGACGACCTGCTGGAAGCCAACGCGACGATTATCAAGAACGTGGGCGCAAATATCCGCGCCACCAGCCCGGACGCAATCGTGATCGTGGTCTCAAACCCGCTGGACGTAATGGCTTTCGCGATGAAGCAGGTAACCGGCTTCCCCGCCGAGCGCGTTTTCGGCATGGCCGGTGTGCTGGATACGGCCCGGTTCCGCTCCTTTATCGCCCTGGAACTCGATGTCTCAGTGCGCGACATCAGCTCGATGGTCCTGGGCGGCCACGGCGATTCGATGGTGCCCCTGCCGCGCTACACCACGGTCAGCGGGGTGACCCTCACCGAACTGCTGGACACCGACACGATCAACGCTCTGATCGAACGGACCAAAAACGGCGGCGCGGAGATAGTCAAGCTGCTCAAGACCGGCAGCGCCTACTACGCTCCGGCGGCGGCGGCGGTTCAGATGGTCGACTCCGTGGTGCGCAACAAAAAGCGCCTGCTGCCCTGCGCCTGCTATCTCAGCGGCCAGTACGGCCTGGACGACGTTTACGTGGGCGTGCCGGCCAAGCTGGGCGCCGGGGGTGTGGAAGAAGTGGTGGAACTGGAGCTTTCCGCCCAGGAACGGGAGCTGCTGCACAAGAGCGCGGCCGGCGTGAAAGAAAATATCGCCAAACTGAGTCTCTAGAGGGGCGTTGAAATAAAGACATTCAACGCCCTATGGTGAAAAATTTCGTTTGTTCGGTGGTCAAGGGCAAGGCAAGCCGTTTCTTTTGTCAATTTTGCTACTTGTACTATACCAAGTAAGTTGCGTCGCACGCATCGTTTTGGGCTTGAATAGCGGGAAACGGCCCTTGACAACCAGGCGCCCATACTTTCGAATACTTC
>JAJRTS010000015.1 GCA_024278175.1 Gemmatimonadales bacterium
GGACAATAAAAAACGCCGGCATACCAGTGGCGGGCCGACCACTCAATAAACAAGCGGCAC
Organism: Gemmatimonadales bacterium; assembly: GCA_024278175.1. Classification (GTDB taxonomy): domain Bacteria; phylum Gemmatimonadota; class Glassbacteria; order GWA2-58-10; family GWA2-58-10; genus JAJRTS01. The sequence goes on from JAJRTS010000015.1 coordinate 61, forward strand.
TGTCAAGCACCTCAACAGCAGGCAACGACAAGCCCCCCCTTCCCCGCCCACGGAAGACCGCGGTCAGTTCAGCCGCTTACGCAGGGCGTGCCACAGCGCTCCGCCGGAAAACTGCTCGCTCTCGTCCTGCTCGTCATAATCCCCGTCGTATTCCGGATCGACCATCAGTTCCATCATCACCGCCTGAAGGTGTTCGCCGTTGTCCACCTCGATCCTGTTGCCGGTGATATAGCCGATCAACTCCTCGGTCTCGTCCTGATTGACCAGCCCCAGCTCGCGCAGCAGGCAGAGATAGCCGTAGGCGTCCCGGCCGATATAGCGGCGTTCCGAGATATCGAGCACCCGGAACGTGCGCTGGCGCCTGGCGCGTTTGGCCCCCCGGGGCTTGTCGCTGCTCTCCGGCTCCAACTGCACCAGGTAGGCGTTGATTCCCCGGGTGATCTCCTCCAGCGTATAGCCGAGTTCCATCAATTCACGGGTGAGCTGGCGCACCTGACGCTCGAAAAATTCGTAGGAACTGAAATTCTCGCTCATGTAGCTGATAATTTCCTCAACGTTGTTTTGCACGCCGGGCCTCCTGACTCGGTTGACTGATCCTGTTGAGGCTTAATGTCGAAGCCGTTCGCATCCTCCTGCCCATCCTATTGCCTGCCACCGATTTTCAACAATGAGACAATCTCCTCGTTGACCTGCCGCACACCCCGCCCATCGGTGTTCACGCGCAAATCGCATTCCCCGTAATATTTCTCCCGCCCGGCCAGCAGTTCGCTGATTCTGGCGGCCGGGTTTTCCACCTGCAGCAGCGGCCGGGGCTTGCCCTTACTTCGGCTCAGCCGCTCCAGCACGGTCTGCGGCGAGGCAATCAGCCAGATCACGCAACTGTGGCGCAACAGGAGTTCCCTGTTGCGAGAGTCGAGCACCACACCGCCGCCGGTGGAGAATACCTTGCCGGGAGAGGTTATTACCCTGCTCAATACCCGGTGTTCAAACTCGCGGAACCGGGCCTCGCCGTCACGGTCAAAAATCTCGGGGATCGTACAGCCCGCTTCAAGTGCAATCCGCTCATCGAGATCGATAAACTCAAGCCCCAGCCTGCGGGCCAGCCGGCGGCCGACACTGCTCTTGCCGGTAAACATAAACCCGGTCAGCGAGATACTCGGCTTTCCGCGGAACAAGCGGGTGGCAGGCAACTTTCAGCCGATCCTCTTCAGATAGTTCTCGTAATTTGCGCGGATGTCGACCAGCGCGCTGCCGCCGAACTCCTCCAGAAACGCGCCGGCGATCTCGATAGCCACAACCGCCTCGCCCACCACGCTGGCGGCCGGCACGGTGGCCACGTCACTGCGCTCGGTGCTGGCTTTCACCGGCTCGCCGCTGGAGATATCCACTGTCCACAGCGGCCGCATCATGGTGGGAATCGGTTTCTTGAATGCGCGCAGGATAATCGGCTCGGCGTTGGACATCCCACCCTCGATACCGCCCGCGCGGTTGGTCTTACGGTAATATGGCCCCACGTGATTCTCCCCGGCGGAGGGCGGCTCATCGCCACCGCGCTTGAATATCTCGTCGTGGACCCGGCTGCCGGGCAGGGCGCTGTTGGCCACGGCCGTGCCCACCTCCGCGCCCTTGACCGCCGGGATACTCACCAGCGCGCGCACCAGCCGGGCATCCAGCCGTCTGTTCCATTGTGTATAACTGCCCAGGCCCGGTGGCACGCCGGCCACCACCACCTCGAATATCCCGCCCAGCGTGTCCTTTTCCTGTTTGGCCCGCTCGATCCGCTCGATCATCCGGCGGCTGCCGTCCTCGCTCAGGCAGCGGACCTCGCTCCTGTCGGCCAGCTCACTGATCTGGCCCGGGGCGATTCCGCTCTGCGGCGTCCAGGGGTCCGACTCGATCCCGCCAAACGCGATCACGTGGCTGGTAACCGTGATATCAAAATGGTCCAGCAGCGCCTTGGCGAACGCGCCCACGGCCACGCGGGTCGTGGTTTCGCGGGCGCTGGCGCGCTCGAGCACGTTACGCACATCATCGTGGCCGTACTTCAACACACCGCTCAGGTCCGCATGTCCCGGGCGGGGATTGCTTACCAGTTTCCCGGCCACCTGCTCCGGGTCGTTGACGGCCGCGTTCATCACCCGCTCCCAGTTGACATAGTCGTCGTTACGCACCAGGAACGCCAGCGGGCTGCCCAGGGTTTTGCCGCCGCGCACCCCGGCGATAATCTCCGCCCGGTCTTTTTCGATCTTCATCCTGTCGCCGCGGCCGTAGCCCAGTTGACGGCGGGCCAGATCGCGGTCCAGCTGTTCCACCCGCACGCTCACTCCCGCCGGGAACCCGTCGATAATCCCGCAAAGGCTTTTGCCGTGGCTTTCGCCGGAGGTCAGAAACGTGAACATCTGCCTGGTTCTCCAATCCGTTACGGTAATTCCACAATCTTGCAGGGACAACTCACGCCGGTCTGCGGCGAAAGTAACAGCTTGGGCGGCAAAAGTAAACTCTCTCGCTCCCGCTTAACCAGGATTATGCATGAAGCCTGATTCGTTCGCGGAAGCAGGGAAGCGGTGGGGCCGCTGCACAACCGACACCATTGAGGCAGCGATTGCCACCAGAGCAGGCGAGGCTGAAAGTAATAATATCGCCGGCTGGTTTGTCTTTGTGAAAAAAAGAAACCCCGCCTTCCACGGACACGGTAATGCTGTGTTAACTCGCTTTATTGCCAAAAGGTATCGAAATGAGGCGATATTCCATGAATAATCCAGGCCAGGTACGCCGCAAACGGCGTGCAACACGTCCAGCCCAGACTGACCGAATCTAGTTCTCCGCCCGTGACGGGTCGTAGTCCGGGTTGCGCTCGACAGGCACTCTCGCCCCCACGTCCTTGCGCCACTGCCGCAGCAGGGAGCGAAGGCGGTCGCGCTCGGCGGGGTGCGAGTCGGCCAGGTTGTGTGTCTCGCCGACGTCGTGCTCCAGGTCGTAGAGCTCCACGGACCAGTCCTCGAAATGCTCGATCAGCTTCCAGCGCCCGGCGCGGACAGCTCCCGAGGGGGTCAGCCGCCAGTGCGGGTCGCGGATGTCGGAGTAACTCCAGTTCTCCAGATAGACCGGCAGATGCCAGAAAATCGCCTCGCGGGGCAGCTCCGCAGCGCCATCGAGCAGGGGAACAATACTTGTCCCGTCGAGCGCCAGCCCCCGCTGCGGACTCACTCCCGCCAGCTCCAGCATCGTGGGCAGAAAGTCCACACCGATCACCGGCACGCCGCAGCGCGATCCGGCGACAGTCCGCCCCGGTGCGCGCACGATAAGCGGCACACGGATTCCGCCCTCCTGAAGCATACCCTTGCCGCCACGTAGCGGGCTGTTGTCGGTGTACTTCAGGTGTCCGCCGTTGTCGGAGAAGAAAAAGACGACAGTGTCGTCCGCCAGCTTCAGCTCATCGAGCGCGGCCAGCACCCGGCCCACGCACGAGTCCATCGCCTCGACCATCGCCGCGTACTCCGGGTTACGCTGGTCGCCATCGGGGGCGCGCGTGCGGTAGCGCTCCACCAGCTCGGGCCTGGGCTGGATCGGTGTGTGGACATTGTAGAACGGCAGGTAGAGAAAAAACGGCTGGTCGCGGTTGGCGCGCAAAAACTCCACGGCCTCGTTCGTCAGCCGCTCGCCCAGGTACTCTCCCGGTGGGCCGTCGGGAAGGGCCGGATTGCTGTACGGGCTGAAATGGCTTCTGGGGTGGCCCAGGTGATAGCCGCCCACGTTGAGGCCGAACCCCTGGCTCACCGGACCGGTTTCAGGATCGTCACCCAGGTGCCACTTGCCCACCGATGCGGTGGCGTAACCGGCATCGTCCAGAATCTCGGCGATCGTAACCGCGTCCGGACCGAGCTCCAGTTTGTTCTCGACAGGGATCAGCTTACGGCGGAACGACTCTCCCCGCTCGCTGCTGTTGACCGTAATCACCCCGTGGCGGGGGCTGTACTGGCCGGTGAGCAGAGAGGCACGGGTAGGCGCGCAGTTGGGCGCGTTGGCGTAGGCGTCGGTGAACACCATCCCTTCGCCCGCCAGCCGGTCCAGGTTGGGCGTGTCGTAGAAACGGCTGCCCATGAACCCCACGTCGCGCCAACCCAGGTCATCGGCCATGATAAACACGATGTTCGTCTTTTTTTGCCGGTTATTCCTTCCGGAACACCCACCAAAAGCAAGTGCGCCGGCGGCCAGCGCCGCACGCCTTAGAAAGTCCCTGCGACCGATATTTTTGGCTGTTTCCACTTGTTTTTTCTCCACACAAGGTTATTTCCGAATAACGTGAGCCAAAGCTATTTGAGAGACCTTTGATTTAATCAAAGCATGGTGAGGGGGAGAGACAAAAACTTTTAAAAAAGGTTCTTGTCTCTCCCCCTCACACTCCCCCACTCTTTTTCCAAAACTTTTTATCAAGGGGCATCTCTTTAATCAAATCATGCGGTTACAATTAACAACCCCTGCATTCTCTTTTGATACGCAAAAATGTGTGACATAAAAAACTTCCTCATCACAATTCAGTCGCCCAATTTTTCAAAGGTCTCATTTGAGATAATCCGGCCGGGCGTTGGCAAAACTGTCCAGAGCGTCCTGAAGTTTTTTTCTCGTTTTGGCCTGCTGCTTTCTCAGACCGGTTGAGTTCAACGGCTCGGATTCCAGTGGATCGGCCTGCACATCATAGAACTCACCGGTTCGGTAAAGCTTGTAGCGCTGGTTGCGGGTGAACTCGCGCGCCTCGTTTCTGCGGCCCGAGCGCGAATACCAGACATATATCCAGTCTCGCGGATTGCCGGGCCTGCCTTTGAGCTGGGGCAGAAAACTCCTGCCGTCCAGGGCCAGCTGCGACGGGATCTCCAGATTGGCGCATTCGCAGAGTGTGGGCAGGAAATCGCTCATGTCCACTATGTCGGAGCAGACAGAACCGCCGCTGAACACTCCGGGCCAGTTGGCTATCAAGGGTACACGCGTTCCGGCGTCCGTGGTTTCCCTTTTGGCGCCGGCTATCTCGCGCCCATCCAGCAGCGATACCACCGGTCTATCGGTACCGTTATCACCTACAAAGATGAGCACAGTGTTTTCCCGAATCCCCAACTGCTCCAGGTGGCTGTCCAGTTTGCCCACAATCCCGTCCATGTAGCTCACCATCTCGCCGAAATATTTCGGGTCGCCCTTGTAGGTGGGTGAACCCGGGCTGGACGGGTCCCATTCGGCCGAGGCGGGGGTCGGCTCGAAAGGGCAGTGCGTGAGGATCATCGGATAGTAGAGCAGGAACGGCTGATCACGGTTGCGGCTGATAAAATCCAGGGCGTAATCGCTGACTACGTCCGGGCCATATTCTCCATTGCTGAAATCCACCTGTCGGCCATTGATTTCCAGTCCCGGATTGGGATACCTGCCCGGCCGACGGTTCAGTTGCCACAGACAGTACTCATCGAACCCGAAATGGCCTGGCCCATCCAGATCACCCCCCAACTGCCATTTCCCCACAACGCAGGTGGCGTAGCCACGCTGCCTGAACAACTGGGCGAATGTTGTCTCGTTTCCGCCCAGAACGCCGAACTCAACATAATTGCGGACGTTACTCAACCCGGTCATCAATTTAACTCTTGTGGGCGTACACAGCGGCTGGGCGTAACAGTGCTCGAACCGTACACCCTCGCCGGCCAGCCGGTCCAGTGCCGGAGTGCTGTACGAGTTCCCTCCGTTGGCGCCAATGCATTCATAGCCCAGGTCATCGGCCATGATAAACACTATATTCGGTTTTTTCGGGCGATTATTCCTTTTGGTACACCCACCAAGAGCAAGTGCGCCGGCGGCCAGCGCCGAGCGCCTGAGAAAATCACGGCGGTCAGGATTGCCGCCCGGCAGATTGTCAAGCCGCTCGTCCAACTGTTCTCCTCTGTTGGGGATACGCTCACTCACCCTTGCGGGGAGCGTTGCGCCAGTCGTTGACAAACCAGTCGACCAGCTCGCGGTTCTCGCCCAGACGCTCGATCTCCGCTTTATAATTGTCTGCCAGCTCGGTTATCTCGCGGACTACCCCGGGATGCCCGGCGGCTACATCGAAACGCTCGCTGGGATCCTGCTCCAGGTCGTAGAGCATCGGCGGGTCGGCCCATTTCCAGTTCTGGGAGTTCATGTAGCCGGGAGGGCCGCTGTGGTCGAAATAGCGCAAATGAAGTTTCCAGCGGCCGTGACGCACGGCGTTCAGATGTTCGCCGCGATAGAAGTAGAGCGTGCGCTCGCCGCCCCGGCCTGTGCGCAGCATCTCGCTGATATCGACGCCATCGAACGGGCGGCCGGTGGGCATTTGCACACCCGCCATCGCCAGAATTGTCGGGAACAGGTCAACCGTGCTCGCCGGGTCCATGCAGATCTCTCCGGCCGGGATCGTGCCGGGCATCCGGGCCACCGCCGGCTCGCGGATACCGCCCTCCCAGGTGTCGCCCTTGAACCCTCGCAACTGCCCCGCCGTGCCGCCGTGGAGCCGCTCGGTCATCCAGGGGCCGTTATCGGAGGTGAACAGTACGAACGTGTTCTCGCTCAAACCCAGGCGGTCGAGCACGGCGTTGATCCGGCCCACGCTCCAGTCGATCTCCTCGATCACATCGCCGAACAACCCCCGCCTGCTGCTGTCCTTGAACTTCCCGCTGGCGAAAATGGGAACATGGGGCATCGTGTAGGGCAGGTAAACCAGGAACGGGTGGTCCTGCTCCTGCTCGATAAAACGGATCGCCTCCTCGGTGTAGCGCCTGGTGAGCGTGGTCTGCTCCGACGGGCTTTCAATCCGCTCGTCGTTGCGCCATAGATCGGGCCGGTACATGTCGTTGCTGTAGAGCAGGCCGAAGTAGTAGTCGAACCCCTGGCGCAACGGCCGGTACTCGTAGGTGCTCCCCAGGTGCCACTTGCCGATACAGGCGCTGCGGTAACCCTGGGGCTTGAGCGCATCGGCCAGCGTTATCTCAGCGGTGGACATCCCCCTGCCGTTGCCGGGGAAAAAGACCTGGATCACCCCGGTGCGGATCGGGTTGCGCCCGGTGAGCAACGAGGAGCGGCTGGGCGAGCAGACCGCGTTGGCCGAGTAGAACTGGGTGAACTGCATCCCCTGGTCGGCCATCCGGTTCAGGTTCGGCGTGCGGATTGTCGGGTTGCCGCCCCGGTTCCAGTCGCCGTAACCCATGTCGTCGGCGAACAGGATCACAAAGTTGGGCCTGCGGCCGGAGGCCGACGCGACGCCGGCCGGCTGCGGGGAGCCTTGCGACCCGCAGGCCGCTGTGAGCAGCGGAGCGGCGGCAGCCGCCCGGCCGGAGAGGCGGATGAATTCCCTGCGAGTTATCTGGGGCATCGGGTCCTTCCGGAGTTCAGTTTGCGCTTTTATTTTACGGTTTCGTCAAGCGGGATACCCAACTGTTCGTATTTGCGGCGGCGGTCTTCCTTGTCCGCATCCAGTATCCGGCGGGCATAGAGGGCCACCCGCTCCGCCACTGCGCGCGGGACCACAACCACCCCGTCGCCGTCGGCCACCACCATGTCGCCCGCGCGAACCAGCACGCCGCCGATCACCACGGGCCGGTTGATCGATTCCAACTCATTACGGCCGGGACGTATTCCGCGGCCTGTCTGGCGAAGGTAGAGTGGAATTTTCTGCTTGGCTACCTCGTCCACATCGCGGCTGGCGGCGTCGGTGACAACCCCTGTGGCCCCGGCCTGGTACCAGCTCAGGATGTTGCTCGAGCCGATAGAGCCGATATCGCGGAACTCGGCGTCGTCGATCACGATCGCGGTGCCGGGGGTAATAATACTGACAAACGCCCCGCTGCTCAGCTCACTGTACCACGCTCCCTCCCACGCCGTGAATTCCTCGCCGGTGGCGGGACGGTCCGCACGCTGGGTGGGCACGTAGCGCATGGTCAGCGCAATTCCGCAGAACTGGTGCTTGAGTGAATCCAGATCGCGCCAGGACGCGTGGATCGACTGATCGACAAGGCCAGTGCCGGGCAGGCCGACCATGTCCATCCCGTCGGAAACATCTGCCACGCGAAGACCTTTATAAAGCTTGAGCAAGCGCTCGTTCTGAGCGGGAGAATAAGTTTCGGTGGGGATAAAATTAATCCCGGAGCGAAGTTGCTCGTCCGGAGCGCTCTGGGCGGAAACGAGTTGTACCAGCGAGATAACAGCAATCAGAGCAGAGAGGATCATACGCATGGTTCACCCCCGATGATGATTGAAAAATACACGGAGCTACGAGCTGGTACCGGGCAAAAAAATCTGTCACCCGCCAGGCGGCGGCAGGTAGAAGCAAGCAGAAGATTTGACTCTTTTATCAATTAATAGGGGGCGGAACAGTGTAAGTCAATTGTGATGGCTTTGTAAAAAGTCCATCTACTTTGTTGCGCTGCATATTTCGTCATTGCGGAGTACTCTTAGGTACGCCTCATTCCTCAATATTTGCGCGCCTCGTATCTGGAGCTTTTTACTCCGCCATCGGCAAAGTAAGACTTTTTACCAAACCATCAATCGTTTTTTCACCATCTGCCCGCAACGGGTTGAATCCGGCTTACGGCCCGCTGCTGGCTGAGGATCATCTCTTCTTCCTGATCCTGTCGAGCAGCTTGTCGGCCTGGCCGTGGCTGCCGCGGAACTTGTCGAGCGCCTTCACCCGCCTGAGAGCCCGCTCGGCGCGGTCGTAGTCGCCTCGCGATAAATAGATCCTGCCGAGTTCGAGATTTGCAGCGGCCGGCACCCAGCGGGGTCTGATCTCTTCCCCGGCGGAGGTTATCCTCTCGAAACCCTGCAAGGCTCGTTCAAGTTCGCCGCTTTTCCTGTCGCAGAGCGCTATCCGATAGGCCATCGACCAGCGGCTGAACATGCGGTTGTCGTAGTAGCGGTAGCCGCTCTCGATCCGGGCCGACACTTCCTCGAAAACCTGACGGGCCGCGGCCAGACTGTCGCTGCGCAGCAGAAGGTCGCCCAGCCGCCAGTGGATCAGCGGGTTGTCGGGATAGAGCCGGCGAAGGTTATGCGCCATGCGCAGCACCCGCTCATCCGGCTCCTCATGGGTGGCATAGATATTCATCAGCATCACCGCACTCACATCGCGCGAATACAGCCCCCGGGCGGCGGCCAACCATATGTTGGCCAGACCCTCGCGCCTGTTTCCCTTGAACCCGAAAGCCAGCGCCAGCACCTTGACCACCTCGGGCAGTGCATCGGTGACGTACAGATAGATTCCCCGTCCCATGTAACTGTCGTAGTAGTCGGGGTCCATTTCCAAAACCTCCTCCACATAGTCCCAGGCCCGTTTGGCCAGCGGCGCCATCACCAGCCAGCGATGGTCCATCAGCGCCAGCAGCGCCTGCTGGCCATAGACCGCACCCAGGTACAGGGTACCCTCGAGCTTTGTCTCATCATTTTCAGTCGCCTGTTCGGCCACCCGCCGGCTATGTTCCAGCTCCTGCTTGAACCTCTGCTTCAAAGGTCCGGGGTCGTCATCTTCACTGATCAGAAACAACCGCCAGCTAATTGCGGTGGCCCGGAAATAGTAGCCGCAGGGCCTGTCCGGGTTGGCTGCGATAAAACGCTCCACCACCCGTTGGGCGCTGTCGAGTTCGGTGGCGACCATCAACCTGCTCGCCAGCTCCAGTTCCGGCTCGTAGAGAAAGTGCGTACGGTCCACCATATCGTCCGCCGCCGAAGCCGGCTAGATGACAATGAACAGAAAAAAAATCGGCGCAAAAATTATTTTTTTCCTTCTGTTTCGGCTCATTTTTTCACACCCGTTGGCGCCTGATCGGCGCAACTGCAAATCAGGCACAGTATTACAAGATTTAGTACCATACCAACAAAAAACCACAACATATTGTATTTCGCTCTTGACACATACCCCTTCCGGTTTTTATATATAACACATCCGGCGTATGCGCAAAAAATAAAAACGGACCGGTTTTTCAAGCAGGGTGCCGGAGTTCAATGTCCCCCGCCCTAAGACGATGTCTGCAAGCACATTCTAAGTACCCGATAATCAGCCGCGGGCTCGCCCGAACCCGCCCGGAAATAATAAATATCCGTGGTTCATCCTTTTACCCCCATTTGTGTCGGGAGGTTGCATGTCTTTGTCGGTGCCGTTCATTTATTTCAGTAAGCGCAACGGAATGGTTGTCCCGTTCGATCCGGAGAAAATAACCAAGGCGGTCAAAAAGGCTGCCGAGGTGGTAAGCCGCCGGGAGGGTTCCCGGATCGATGAGTCGAAATTGGAGGAAGTCACCGACAAGGTGGTTCAGTACCTCGATGACCCGCGGAGCGAATACTACGTCCATCCCAACGGGAAGGGCGAGCGGATCCCGCGGATCGAGGATGTGCAGGACCTGGTGGAAATAGTGCTGGCCGAAAACATGTTGCCGCAGGTGGTGGCGGTCTACAAGCGCTACCGCAAGATGCGCGACGTCGCCCGGCGCAGAATCAGGGTCCGTCACGAGGGCGCGGGCAGCGTGGACACCACCGATGCCAGCCTGCTGCTGGTCGAGTCGATCACCGACGAGATAGTGCATCCCTGGGACCGGGTGAAAATCGTCCGGCAGTTGATGCGCGAGACCGGGCTGAGTTCCGAGCTTGCCAACACGGTGGCCAAGGCGGTGGAAAACCGGATTATCAGCGGAGATTTCAGCACGGTCAACACGGCGCTGATCAGGGAGATGGTCAACAACGAGCTGCTCGACCGCGGACTGCGCGAACAGCTCAAGGACCTTTCGATCTACGCCGTACCCCTCGACTTTGTCGAAACGCTGATGTTCGCCAAGAGTACGGAGAACAGCAACATCGTCAGCAACAATCCCGAAGCGGTCAACCTCTCGATCGCCGAGCTGGTGCTCAAGCAATGGGCCCTGGAGAATGTCTACTCGGCCGAGGTCAAGCGCGCCCACGACACCGGCGCGGTCCACGTGCACGACCTGGGTTATCCGCACCGCGTCTACTGCAGCAGCCACAGCGTGGAATACATCAAAAAATACGGCCTTACCGGTCTGGAAAACCTGAACACGGAGAGCAAACCGGCGCGCAGCGCAACGGTGCTCACCGGGCACCTGAACACGTTCCTGGCCTCGATGCAGGCCAACTACGCCGGCGCGCTGGGGATCGGCTATATCAACGTGTTCTACGCTCCGCTGCTGGAAGGCAAAACCCGCGCCGAACTGAAGCAGATCGCCCAGGAACTGGTGTTCAACGGCAGCCAGAACGCGTTCAGCCGCGGCGGCCAGACCCTGTTTCTTGATTATAACATCCACTCCGGCGTGCCCTCCTACATGGCCGGCGTACCCGCGATCGGTCCGGGCGGCAGGTACATGCTGGCCCTTAAGAGCGGCGAAATCGTTCCACTCGAGGAGAGCACCACCGGAGCCGACGACGGCAGGGGGCACAAGCTGATGGAGCTTTCGCTGGGTGAGCGGGACGGCGGCCGGGTGGTCTACCGCGAGGTGCCGGGCAAGCAGAGCGGCGCCATAGAAATCGACAAGGCGGTGAGCGCTGAGCTCCGGAAGCGCGGCGAGCGGATTGTAACTTACAAGGATTACGAGAAAACAGCCCGCGAGTTCGCCGGCGCGCTGCTGGAAGTTTTCGGCGAGGGCGACCGCAACGGCAAGGTGTTCGAGTTTCCCAAGTGCGATTTCCATATCAACGAGGATTCGTTCCGCGACCCGCAGCAGCGCAAGCTGCTCGATGAGGCCTGTGAGCTGGCCAGCCGCAACGGCTCGACCTATTTCGTGTTCGACCGCGACGAGGTGACCCTGAGCGCCTGTTGCCGCCTGCGGACCACTATCGACGACAACTACATGCTGATGCACCCGGAGAGCATGCGTTTCTGCGGCTTTCAGAACGTGACTGTCAATCTGCCCCAGGCCGCCTACCGCGCCGAACGCAATGGCGGCAAGTCAATCGAGGGCCTTATCGGGGAAGCGCTGGCGATGATGGATGTGGCGATGGAGGCCCACCTGCAGAAGCGCGACAATACCAAGCGGATGGTGGAGAGCCCGGGCAGGCCGCTGTGGCAGATCGGCAAGCCGAGCATGGACGGCACCCCGTACGTGAACCTGGACGACGCCACTTATATTATCGGACTGATCGGTATGAACGACGCGATCCAGTACGTGTGCGGCAGCCAGTTGCATGAGAGTGAGCAGGCCATGGAGCAGGGGCTGCGGGTAATAGCGGCGATGTTCCTCAAGGCGCGCAAGCTGGCCGAGAAACACCGCCTCAAGGTGACCCTGGAGGAAACCCCCGCCGAGAGCGCCGCGCGCAGGCTGGCAAAAAGCGACCTGATCTATTTCAACAAGCAGGCGGCCACGGTGGTCAAGGGTTCTATCGAGAACGACACGGTGTACTACACCAACTCGGTGCACCTGGCGCCGGATGCCCCGGTGGACATGGTGGAGAGAATCCGCAAGCAGGCGCGTTTCCACTCCCTGATCGAGAGCGGGGCGATCATCCACGCGTTCGTGGGCGAGCAGCAGCCCGACCCGCAGACGATCTACCGCCTGGTGCGCGACACTTTCTCCCGCACCCAGAGCGCCCAACTCACGATCAGCCCGGAGTTCACGTTCTGCACCGAGTGCTCCGAGGTCAGCCGCGGCCTGCTGGAAACCTGTCCGGCCTGCGGCAGCGACAAAGTTTACGGCGAGACCAGGGTAGTGGGCTATTTCAGCAAGATAGTAAACTGGAACAAGAGTAAGCGCGAGGGAGAACTGGTGGACCGTCATCAGGGGGACTACAAAGTTTACGCCGACGGCGGCGAGCTTGTAACCACCTGAAGGGCCGTCAAAAAAACATTCAGCGGCCGGTGAAACTAGCTTTTTTGAGCTGCCCAAGGGCATATGAATCGTCCCTTTTAACTGACCCTTGACAGCTCAATCACATAGTGACAATTTGTCAACACGCCTGTAAAGGGAGTTAACAGCATGAAGCAATTTCAACTCGCCGTTTTCGGCAAACAGGGATGCGACAAGTGTGTCGTTCTCAAGAAACGGCTGCAGAAAATACTGGCCGAGAAGACTTACTCCTGTTTCGAGCTCGATTATTACGACATGGGTACTTCCGAGGGGCTGGTGCGGTTCTGCCAGTGTGAGATTCTCAACCCCCAGCGCATTCCCGGTTTCATGGTATTTCGCAGGAAGAGCGAGGGGCCGATCCCTGTGCCCCATCAGCTTGCCGTGGCCGGCAACGGAGAGAGAATCAACACGTGGATGGCCATGGAGACGGATTACAGGGCCGGCGGCGTGATCAAACCCGCGGCGATCAGGGAATTGCTCGATAAGGCTCTGCAGACACTGACGGTACAAGTTTGAGGTAAGATGGAACAGACCAGCAGAACCAGCCTGAAAACTGCCGGAGCCGAACTCAGCCCGGTTTACGCGTTGCTCAAGAAACCCAGCCTGATCGACTTCCCCGGCCGCATGTGCCGCATGTTGTTCGTGGCCGGCTGCAACATGAATTGCTCATTCTGCCACAACTCCGAGTTGCTACAGCCCAAGGAGGTCCGGATCGAGTGGGACAGGCTGCGGCGGATTCTGCGCTCAAGCCGCGAACAATGGGTGGATTCCGCCTGCATCTCCGGCGGCGAACCTACGCTTCACCCTCAGTTACCCGAGCTGATCGAGCTGATAAAGTCGCTGGGGTTCAGGGTGAAGCTGGACACCAACGGCAGTTCGCCCGATGTGCTTCGCCGGTTGCTGCCCCAGCTCGACTATGTGGCGATGGACTACAAGGCCCCGCTGGCCCGTTACACCGAGATCAGCGGCTGCTGCGCCCTCGACCGGGACAAGATTATCGAGAGCGTGAGCCTGATCTCGCGCGCGGATATCGAGTACGAGTTCCGCACCACGGTGGTCGAGGGCTGGCACAGCGAGGACGATATGCGCGCCATCTGCCGGGAGCTTTCCGGGGCCAGGCGCTACCGGATTCAGGGCTATGTGCCGCCGCGGCACGAGGACAACGGCGACGGGCGGTTCCCCTCGCGGCGCACATCGATGAAGACGCTCAGGCGCTACGAGCAAATCTGCCGGGAGCATTTCCCGGAAACGCTAATCCGCGGGGGATGAGGTGAAGAGTAAGCTGAACATTTCGTACCAGCTGGACGCGGAGGGAATCGAGCAGCCGCACTACGCGCACCACGGTGACGCCGGTTTCGATCTCAGGGCCTGTGAGGAATTGACTATCCCCGCCGGCGGCCGGGTCATGGCCCCCACAGGCTTTCGCCTGGCGATTCCCACCGGTTACGTGGGCCTGGTCTGGGACCGCAGCGGTCTGGCCGCAAAGCATGGAATCCACTGCCTGGCCGGAGTGATAGACTCGGGCTATCGCGGCGAGGTGAAAGTGGTGCTGCAAAACCTGGGAGATGAGCCGTTCGTTGTGGAGCGCGGGATGAGGATCGCGCAGATGCTGATCCAGCCGGTGGCCGAAGCGCAGCTTACGCGGGTGGAGAGCCTGGAGGAGTCCTCGCGCGGCGAGGGCGGGTTCGGCAGCACGGGCTTGCAGTAGGCCCGCAGTAGAAAAAACACACTTCAGCATTTGTCAGCAAAAAGCCCCGAACGGCGGAGCGCCGTCCGGGGCTTTTCGCATGCTTCCCGTTTCAATTCTTGTCGGAAACGATCATTAACTATTTGAAGCTGTTTCATCACCGGAGTTTTATTTTGACTTTCGTCTAGCGCCGGTAATCCCTTAAAACACAACCCCCCTTTACCCAAGGGGGACTAAAACCGCATAACTCCATCCTCTGTGCGAAAAAGACCGAGCTCGGACAATTCCCCCTTAGCAAAGAGGGTGCCTGCGAAGCAGGCAGGGGTTGTCCTGGCTTAAGGTTATGAAACAGCTTCTAGTATCCATACTCCCGGGCCGTATCGAACGCCGCCACGATATTCTCAGCGGGCGTGCCGTGCTGGATGTTGTGGATCGCGGTAAAGACAAAACCGCCGCCGGGGGAGAATATCTCCAGCCGCTCCCTGGCCTGGCGCGCCACCTCCTCCACACAACCAAACTGTAAAATTCGCTGGTTCTCCACTCCCCCGCCCCAGAAACAGATTTTTTCGCCGTATGTATCTTTTAACTTTTGAGGCTCCATATTGGCCGCGCTGGTCTGCACGGGATTGATAATCTCCACCCCGGCCTCTATCATGTCGCCCAGAAGCTGAAAAATTGATCCGCAGCAGTGCTGCATTATTTTCACACGTGGGTTGCGATCCCTGATATGGCCGATATAGCGCTTGTAATACGGAAGCACCAGCTCACGCATCAACTCCGGCGAGGCGAACTCGCTGTTCTGCATCCCGAAATCATCGCTGAACTTGGCGATATCGATCTTTCCGCCCACGGCCTGATTGAACAGGTCGAAATTGGCGCACATCCCCTCCAGCGCCTTCTCGTACAACTCGCGGACATACTCCTGCTCGCTCATCAACGTCACCATCCAGTCGTCGAACCCGCCGTGGCCGAACCCGTAGAACAACTCCACCGCCGGCAGCTCGCCGATAACGGCGTATTCGCTGTTCTCACGCCAGAAATCCACCTGAGTCTCCAGGTAACGCAGGTCCTCGTCCTCCAGCGCCGGGATACTCCACGCTCCGGGATCGACATGCGCCGCGCCGGGGCTTTTGCCCAGCTTGTCGAAATAAAGTCCACCGGCGGGCATCTGCGCAATTTTGCCCCCGCCGGCATCCGTGATAAACAAATCCCCTTTTTCATCTGCAACCGGCTCGAACGCCTCGGAGACAACTACCGGCGTGCCATCGGCCAGGCTCCACGGCCTGCCGCCCACGCTGGGCACCCCGAACGCCACCTTGCGGTTCCTGAGCGCCACCACGTCCGAACCCATCCGCTCACGAACCGGGGCCTCGATCTCGGCCAGCATCTGATAGATGTCGAACACGAAAGTCTCGCCGCTCTCGATACCGAGATGCTTTTTGAGTTGATAATACGCCCCGGCCATGATCCCGCTCTGACGAGTTGCGCCGAAATCGATCGGGACGCGGTCGGGGGTGCGATGCTCAATCGTCGCGATCACTCGTTCTCTTGAATTCATGCTTGCTTACCTGTGCCAAAATGGAAAAAATGAGCGCCGCGCCCCGGGCGGCCGGCTACGGAGTTAACTCAGCTTAATCGCTTCTACCCCAGTCGCCTGCCGTAACCGGTAATCACAGCCACGCCCATCACCACAAACAGCGCCATGCTGTAGAATACGTAGGGCGCCATCTCCGCCCAACCCAGCACCGGCACGAACGGGAACGCGACGGCCAGTTCGCGATGGATCGCCGTGGCGGCCACAATCACGGCGGCATAGGGCAGCATGAACGGAAAACTGCAACTGAGCGTATCCAGCAGGTTGGCCACCCGGTAGGGGTGAATCTTGTGCGGGCGGCCCAGTCTGGCGGCCAGCGGCCCCACTGCCACCATCGCTATTGTGTTCACCGGCACGAACAGATTCGCCAGCGAGATAAGCACCGCTATCGCAATCTCCGTTCCGCGCGCGGTGCGGGCTATTCCGTTCTGAAGGGTCCGCAAAACCCGGTCGAGAAACCCACCGGCCTCGGTCAGTCCGTTGGCTGTAACCAGCAGAAGAGTCAGCACGGAGACCGGCAACATCGCCATCGCTCCTTTTACCGCGCTGCCGGCCACCGAACCCTCGGCCGTGATATGGAACACCTGCTCCAGCGAAAACACGCCGAACAGCGGTCCCACGATCAGCGCGGCGACAATCCCGATATTCAGCGCGACCAGAAAGTGGAACCCGCTGACCGCGAACACGAATACCAGCGCGGCGGGGATCAACATCGGCAGGGCCGACGGGTCGGCTATTTCGGCCAGCAGTTTGGTTGCGCGGGCGCTATCGGCGGCGGACTGCTCTCCCGCACCGAACGCGAATAGCGCTACGGCGGCCACCACACCGGCCAGCAGCGAGTATTTCAGCCGTGAGCGCACCACTCCGCCCACATCGGTTTCCTGGGTGGCGGCGCTTACAATGGTCGTATCGCTCACCGGGGCGAGGTTATCTCCGAACGCCGCCCCACTGAGAATCGCGCCCATCAGCGCGCCGGGGTGCGCCCCCAGCACGATCCCGGCCGGGTACATCACCGCGGTAAAACCAACCACCGTGCCCAGCCCCGTGCCCACGGTAACCGCGAACAGCGAAGCCGAGACGAACACCGCCAGGGTGAACGCCGCGCCCGAGAGACCCAGCTTCCAGCCCAGCCAGATCATCGACTCCACCAGCCCGCTGTCGGCCAGAATAGCGCTGAACACTCCGGCCCAGATCTAGCAAACCACCGCCACGGTGGCTATCCGGTTGGCCATCAGGCTGAATATCCGCTCGCTGTAGGCCGCCGGGTCGCGCGCGAACAGCATCCCCAGGGCAATCCCGGCCATCGCGGCGATAATCATTCCCTCTTCCACAATCGCGCCGCGAACCACCAGATACATGGTCCAGCCCAGAAACACCGCCAGCGGGACCACGCTCATCAGCGGTCCGCCCCTGAATTCAAGTCGCCCGCTTACGCCGTTATTCCCGCTCAAAAGCACCTCGCCGGCCTGGGTTGAACAGTGTAAGTCAATCTTTTTTTCTTACCAACTCTCTTTTTATTTCTTCCCACTTAACTGCTTCTATCTTTTTCTCAATAATCGTAATATTGGGGTTGTCCTCAAATGTACCCAATATACTTTGCGCAGCTGGTCTTGCGTTAACGATTAATTCTTGGGGTGACGGATGAACAACCAAGAGTTGGTTACTCACTGACTGAATAAACCAATCAATAATTCTGTTATTAATTACTTTATCATTAAAACTATATCCACTAACAACAAGAGCACCACATTCCTTTAGTTTCTTAGCCATAAGACACTGCATATCAAAAAATATGCCCGAGTTATATTTGAATGCTTTGTTTAGAGTTCCAACAAGCAGTAATGGCAATGCAGAACTACAATTTAATCTTTGTCCCTTACGTTTTTGATGATAAGGACCACCCTTCAGTGGGCTACCGACACAATAGATTTTTCTACCTTTTTCAATATACCAATAATCATACCAACCTAATGATCCATGAAGCTTAATAATTTTTGTTTTATATTTCTTTGATTTCCACAACTCTGGCTTATAATATCTCATACCCTCACGCGCATCGGCGAATCCATCTGCGTATGGTATTCCCTTATTATCGAGATAATTCGAAAGAATCAAATCATAGTTTAGAGTAAAAATATCTACAAAATCGAAGAAATCGTCTTTTATGGATTCCCCTATTATTCCTAGATACATCAAGTCCGATTTTATTCTAAACAATTCAGCACCTAATACTCCCACAATATAACTTAACGCTTCCCTGAATAAATCATGCAACTGCCATTCTTCTCTGATTTCTCCTTTTTTCCTATTTAGCAAAGGTTTTGCTTCCTTTAAAATCATGTCTATAAAAGGTTGAGCAACCGGATTCTCAAATTCTCCCATTTCGCTATCGTACGCCTGTTGAATCACACTGTATATATCCTCATAATTTGATTCTCTTTTCTCTATTCTATAAAAATCGTCTGTGTATCTTTTAACCATAGTAATAAGTGATAATACTCTTGGCTTGTATTCATCTGGAAATACACCTCCATACATCTGTGGTATTTCATGGTATGTCTCGTCACTATATCGGTTAATTCCGTCTCCACTTAGTGCTCTTTCAGTAATTTTCGCAGTTGATGGCAATCCCGCAGGTATGGACGCACCTGCGCCTAACAAATATGAAAGTTTTTTCATGGTGGACATGGAACGATGCTCCGGAAACCTGTTTGTCGATACGAATGATTGAACTTTCCCGCAATTACGCTGGTAATTAATTTAGACGGCACAGGCGAGCACGGTCAAGCACCTTCCCCCCGGCGCAACACCAGCGGCCTTTTTTGTTGACATTCTCCCCCCCCGTTCCAAGCTTGAGCACATGCGTAAGCTGATAATCATACTATCGCTGCCCGCGTTGATCCTCGCGGCCGCCACAACACTTTGTGGCCAGGCTCCCGTCCGGTTGCAACTCGGCGGCGGGGAAAACCGCGCCCCCGGCCGACTGAGTTTCAGCCGGGACGATCGCGGCAGCCTGTTTGTGCTGGATCGCGAAAACGCCCGGCTGCTGCGTTTCGACCCCTCCTCGGGCCGGATGTTGTGGCAGATCGACGGGAGCGAGGCGGGCGAGGCGTTTATCGACCCGGCCTGGCTCAGCCGGCCCGACGGGTTCTTTGTCTACCTGACGGACCTGGGAACGCGCAGGGTGTGGCGGGTGGATTATCGCGGTGAGCTTCGCGGCGCCGTGGACCTCCGGTTCGTCGCCGACCCGAGGATGCTGGAGCTGACCGCGGGTGGGCAGATGGTCGTTTACGACCGCGCTTCGGGTCTGATCCATCTGCTGGACGACTCCGGCCGGCCGCTGTGGAGTTTCCCGCCGGGCGAGGGACGCACCAGCGCCGAACCCGGCGTAATTTGTGTCGGGCCGCAGGGGCAACGCCTGTTCCTGCTCTGGAGCGGGCAGCCCCGGCTTACGGTTGTCAGCCTGTTCGGCCACGGCAGCAGACGGGTCGATGTGGACGGGGCTCTGCCCGCTAAGCTGCTGGCCGCGGCAGCCGCGGGCAGCAGTGAACTGCCCGTGCTCGCCCTGATCGGCTCCGATGGCGCGCTCTACCGGCTGGACGCCTGGAGCGGCGCAGTGGAAAAACTGGCCGTCGGGATTGAACATCCCCTTGATATCCGTGGCGACCTGAGCGGGTTCAGCGTACTGAGCGGCAAGGGACCGTCCATGCACCGGATCGAGCTGGAAGGCTGGGCGCGATGAGCCGGGCTCGGGCGGCGCTCTGGCTTGCCACGGGCTTTATCCTGCCGGGCATCCACTTGCCCCCGGCTGTCCTTGCGGCCTCCGCGCGGACAGAGCAAGCTCTGGATACGTTGCTGATCTCCCCGCAAAGCAACGTTCTGCAACTGTCTCATCGGTTCGTGATCTCCGCCGGCCTGGAACTGCTCTGCCGGGGCCAGCAGCTGAAAGATTCCCTGTACCTGCTGGAGAATGTCCCGGGGCGGATAGTGCCGCTGGCGCCGCTGCCCTGCTGCGACACGCTCCTCGCGCGCTACCGCTACAGGCCGGAAATGGCCCTGCCCGACTCTTTCAGCCTTCGTGAATCATTCCCCCCTCCCCGGCCGGACAGTGCGGTCTCCATTGCCGACTCAGACACGCTAACGCCTTTGCCGCTAAAAAACTTTGGTGGGAGCGACCCCCGCGAGGGCTTCCGGCTGGCGGGTTTCGACATCTCCGGCTCCAAGAGCGTCTCGGTTTCCGGCGGCGGCGGCGGCGGCGGCAGCGCACGCGGCGCCGCGCTGGACCAGAACCTGATGTTGCGGATCGGCGGCAAGCTGGGACGCGACACCGAAATCAGTTTCCGGCTCAACGACCAGGACTTGCCGCTCTCAACCGATGGCCGCAGCGCGGAACTCAGGGAGCTCGACGAGGTGGCTGTCAGCCTGAGCGCCCCCGGCGCGGGAGTCACGCTGGGCGACTACGATTTCAGCCTGACAGGCTACGAGTTCGCCCGGATAGAGCGCAAGCTCGATGGCGTCCAGGGGCGGCTGGAGCGCGGGCCGGTTCAGCTTGCGGCAGGCGCGGCGGTGGGCGGCGGCACTTTCCGCAGCACGAGGTTAAACGCGGTGGAGGGCCGCCAGGGACCCTACCAGCTCACCGGCCCCTCCGGCGAACCCGTGCGTGTGCTGGCAGGCACCGAGCGGGTCTGGCTCGATGGGCGGCGGCTGAGCCGTGGCGTGCGTGCGGACTACACGATCGACTACACGCGCGGCACGATCACGTTCACCGAGCGCCACCTGATCGGAATCGAAAGCCGGATCGAGCTGGATTTCGAGTACTCCAGCTTCACGTTCCGCAAGTCGCTCTACAATGTTACCGCCGTCACGTCCGGGCGCGCAGGGCAACTGCGGGCCTATTTCGTCCGCGAGAGCGACCTGCAGGACAGCCCGCCCGGCGGCCTGTTCAGCCCCGAGGAACTGGACTGGCTGGACTCATCGAGCACTGCGCTGGACAGCGTGCTCACCCCCGGCGTGCGCTACCTGGGCGATAACCGCGGCTCCTACCTGATGCGCTTTACCGGCTCCGGCCAGCCCTATTTCGAGTTTAGCGGGGCAGGCAACGGCGACTACATGGTCAGTTTTAACAAGGTGGGCCTGCCGCTGGGCAGCTACCGGTTCGACCCGGCCTCGGGCGGCTACCGCTGGGTGGGCGAGGGTAATGGAGAGTATCAGCCGGCCGGCGAGGTGGTTCCGCCCTCACGCGATGACCGGGCGGGGCTGGCGTTCAGCTCCAACCCGCTCCCCCACCTGAGCGTCCGGGGCGAGGGCGCGCTGCTCAAGCGTACGCTCAATCTCTACACCGGCGGCGGCGGCCCGGCGCGCTCGGCCCACAGTATCGCGGTGGCGCTCGACACTCTGCCGCTGGCGGTTTTGCCCGCCCGGCTCAGTTTGCAGGCCCGGCAGAGCGGCCTGCAACGCGGCTTTTCTTTCAGCGGACGGCGCTACCAGGCGGATTTCGAGCGCGCCTGGCATCTGCTGCCGCTGGCGGCGGGAGACGACGTGCCGGGCCTGCCGGGGGAAAACAAAGCGGAAGCCTCGGCTGCGCTCTCCCTGCCGGCGGGACTTAAAATCGAATCCGGCTGGGGAAGGATGGCCCGCACATCCGGTGAGCGCGCCAGCCGCAATACGCTGGGGCTGGCGTTCGATCCCTCGGACGTGTTATCGGCCTCGTGGAAACGGCTGGACATCAACTCCCGGCGGCTCCCGGCAGGCGGCGCCACCAGCGCCGACACCCTGTTCCACGCTTACCGTCTGCGCGACAACGGCTCGCTGGCGCTGGATTTCGGCCGCTTCAGGCCCTCATTTGCCTTTGAGCGCGAGAAGCGGACCTCGCCGGACATGGCGTTCGGGATCACCGGCAGCCGGCACCTGGAGCTGACCCACCGGCTGGATGCGGAAATCTCGCCGAAACTGCAACTGGGCCTCTCCCTTTATGGCCGTGACACCGACGAGCAACCCACGGGACGCAGCGCATGGGAAGCCGCCACCCGCGCCCGCTCGGGCCGGATCGAGAGCTCGTGGAACGGCCCCGGCGCGCTGCGTGTCCGCGGCCGGATGGGCTATCGAAGCCAGCAGTACCTGCGCCGGAACCTGGGGAAAACCAGCTCCACGGCCGGGCGGGTCGAGGTGTTCGGCGGGGGTTTCGACGGGCGCTGGCAGTCACACCTGATCTACGAGCTGTCCCACGGCTCCAGCCTGCGCAACCGGGTGGTTTATCTGCCGGAGCGCTACCCCGACGACGGCGCGTACCTGGAGGACGGCACTTACGTAGGACCCGAACAGGGCACTCATCGCCGCGAGGTGCTGCCCGCCGAGGTCGATCCGCGCCAGGCCGCCAGCCTCAAATTCACCGCCCGCGAGAACCTGGACCTGACCGCCTGGGTTGACTCGGCGCGGACCACTATCAGCCGCATGGCCGTAAGCGCCACCGCGCGGCTTGAGCGCGAGAGCACGCTGAGCGAGAAGTGGAAGCTCTACATGATGCTGCCCTCGGCCGTTAACGACGAGGCCAGCATGCTGCTGTCCCAGACCTGGATCAACGCCGACCTGACAGTGCAGTGGAAAAAACCGGCCGTGTTCAGCCGCCTGGAACTGATCTGGAACACCAGTCTCGACCGCCGGTTCGAAACCGGCAGCGAACAGTACGCCGACCGCAGGCTGCGCCTTCAACTTCGCGTGCCCATTACCGGGGGCGTGGAGTGGTCGCCCACGGCCGAAGCGGGCCGGCTCAGGCGCGTCCAGCTTTCAGGAGGGCGCAGCCGGGTGAGCAGCGTCACGGCGGCCAACTCGCTGGTAATAAACCTGGGCGAGCACTGGCGCGCGGGCGCTGACCTGGATCTGGGCCGCTTCAGGGTGGAGGGGGAGAGAGAGAGCTACAGCCGGTGGGGTACGGGCGGATCGCTGACCCGCTTCCTGGGCGGCACGGGACGGATCGAGGCCGGGCTGAAACTCTCCCATCTGAGCGGACCCGGCCAGCCGGGCGTGATGCTGGTGGAGGTGCTGGGCAGCGCCCGCCCCGGCACCAGCTACCGGGCCACCGCCGCGGTCAGTGTGGAGCCGGGCGAGCGGATGATGATCCATTTCCGTTACACCGGCAGGTCCAATTACCTGCTTAACGATTTTACGCACTATGGCCGGGCGGAGATTAAGTATTACTTTTGATTTTTTTATCAACAAAACCGTGGGTAGGTTAAACTTGGTCAAATGATAAATCACATACTGAACATAATGACCGGAACATTAATATTGCGTCCCGGAAGTAAACGTAAAAATACGACGCTTGCCGGTAATGGTTCGATCAACTCAAGTGAGAATCCCCCCTGGCCCGCCTTTTGACAAAGGGGGATCGAGAGGATTTATAATCCGCTTTTTTGTACATATTTTTCAGGACACCACAGTAGAAACTGTTTCATAACTACCAAACCGGTAGCAGAAGTGTGCTTTTGGGGTTGAGCGGCGGGGCAAGTAACCGGGCCGCATGTTTGAGCCAGGGAAATCGATAGCGGAGTATTTTACCGTAATTGCCATGTGGGGTGTATGACTCGCAAGAGTTCGGCGCGCCTTCAATTGCCGCCGTACTTGCGGGAATTCAGGCCTTGAACAGAAGCAGCGGATTGAGGAAACTCATGCACAAATTGGCTGCATTGCTTTAAGCGTGGGTGCGAGTTCGGCCCGGTGAAAACTTTTTGCTTCTTTTTGGTTACAAAAAGAACGGGTGATTTTCTAATATGAAAAAACTTCTAATAAAATCCTTTCTGCCGCTTCTGCTCTGCCTCGGGCAGCTATGGGCGCAACAGCCGGAACCGGGCCAGGTAGGCTCCATCGAGATCAGCGGCGCAAGCCCCGCCGAACAGGCCCGGCTGGAGCGCGAACTGCCCCTCTACCGTGGCTCCGTTGTGGACGGGCAGTCAATCTCCACGGCTCTGGAGCGGATAGTGCGCTACTATGCCGACCGCGGCTACCCGTTCTGCACGGCCCGCCTGACAACTCTCGACACCGGCGACGATGGCCGCTCCGCGCTGCACTTCACGGTGGAGCGCGGACAGTTTGTACGGCTGGGCGAGGTAAATATCGAAGCTAAGCGCACCAGGGCCGCGGTGCTCTATCGCCTGGCCGGAATCGCGCCGGGAGAGCCGTACAGCGAGCGGAAACTGGCCAAGGTGAACCGCCGGCTGATAACCAGCGGCCTGTTCCGCCGGGTGGATTCGCTACAGGTTTCCCGGGGACGCACCCGCTCGCTGGCTGATATCGATCTGGCGGTGGAGGAGTTCCCGGGCAGCAGGATCGAGGCGGCGATCGGCGGGGGCGGCGCGCAGGGGCGGGGGCTGGCCGGGCTGGTAGACCTGCGGATGAGTAACCTGTTCGGCGCTGCGCGTAGCGCCACCCTGAGCTGGCAGCGGCCGGGCGACGGCTGGCAGTCGCTGGAGCTGTCCTACCGCGAACCCCGGCTGGCGGGCTTTCCGCTGGCGCTGCGCCTGGAGTTCGCTCAGCAGGTGCGCGACTCGCTCTACAGCCAGTCCGGATTGTAAGTGTCGCTGGAAAGCGCGACGAACGACGGGCTGAGCGCCGGGCTGGGCGTGGCTTACAACAGTACCAGCCCCGGCAGCGAGACCTGGAGCGAGGCCGAGAGCAGCCGAATGCTCTCGCTCACTGGCCGGATGGCCTGGAGCAATCTGCCGCGGCCCCTCAATCCGTCCGGCGGGACGCTGATCGAGGCCACGGGATCGGTGGGACGCCGTAAGATCGAGAGTGTAAGCCGCCGCGAGATAAGGGCTACCGTCCGCGGGAAAACATTTCGCTCCCTGGGCTCGCCCACCCACGTGGCCGCGCTTTTTGCCGGGGCGAGTGTCGTCAGCCGGGGCCAGAGCACTCCGGCCGAGATCCCCTGGCACGCCAGGATCCCGGTGGGCGGCACACTGGCCGGGGGTGTTCCCGTCCGCGGCCACCGGGAGGAAACCACCCGCGCCTCGCGCGCGCTGTGGCTGACCCTGGAGTACCGTCTGCTCACCGGCGAGTTCAGCCGGGTGTTCGCCTTCTACGATTTCGCGGCCGCCCGGGTGGCTCGCTCAGCAAGCTGGCGGACGAGGGGATTCCACGGCCTGGGGGGAGGGATCCAGGCGGACACCCGGCTGGGGCTGCTGGAAATCGCCCTGGCTGTCGATCCGGCGCGCGGGCCAGGCAACGGCCGGCTGCATATCCGCCTGGCGGAAAGCTTCTGATCCGCGCAAAAATTTTCGCTTTGCCCTTGTGATCACCGGTTGAAGTGAATATATTTCATTTCATCGTAAAAAAATCCGAATTCTCTTACAGTATACCGACTTGCATTGCGACTGGAGGGCAGATAATGTCGATTACCGATTCATCCGTTGCCTGGACGGAGTTCGCGCTGAAAATTGCGGGCAAGGCCGTGAGCCAGGTCAGTCGTACCAGTCAGCATTCCGGAGCCGAGGTTGTCGAAACCAGGAGCGGAGAGGCGGGGACGCACAGGCACTGGGACACCGAAACGCTCAGAATCGATAAGGAAATAGAAGACTACTACGTGGAGCAACTGGCCGAGGGCGGAATCGATGCGATCATGCTCAGCGAGGAAGCCGGCCGCAAAAAAATCGAGCCGCGCACAGCTCCCGAGCTCGCCCTTGACAGGCCGATCTTTTTCGTCAGCGACCCGTTCGACGGCAGCCTGCTTTACAAGCGCAATATCCCCGCTTTCTGGTATACTGCCCTGGCGATCTACACCCGGCCCGAGAATATCGAAGTGGCCGAGCCGCTGACCGCGGTCGTTGTCGACCTGTCCTCGCGCGTGGTCCAGTACTGCGACTCGCAGACGGCCTACGAGGGCGTGCTGGACGAACTGGGCAAAGTGGGTGAGCGCCGCGAGATAAAGCCCAACGACACAACCGAGCTGGCGGATGCGTTCCTGGAAACCTACATGATGAAGCCGCCGTTTCTGTATCCAACCACCGAGATTTTCAAGTTTCTGTTCACCAGGCTCAAGTTCATTCTGCCCAACGGCGGGCCCTGCGGGTTCTGCGATGTGGCCAACGGCCGGATCGATATCTATTTCGGCCACAAGCAACCCCATAACGACGTCTATCCCGGCCTGGCTGTCGCCGAGAAAGCCGGTTGCGTGGTAAGCACGTTCGAGGGCCATCCCGTGCGCTTCGACGACGACGTGGAGCGCCGCTATAACGTACTGTGCACCTGCACGGAGGAACTTCACGAGAAAGTACTCAAACTGCTCGCCGACAACGGCATAAAGGATACGGTTGGCCTGGAGGACGACTGATATGTTCAAGCCTCAGGATTTTTTTGACATGCAACATTGCCGGTTCCCGGAGTTTTACGACGGTATCGAGAATATCTGGGAGGGTATCGGAAAAATCAGCGGGTTTATCAAGAGCAAGGTGCAGCCCGGCGTTGACCCCAGCGCCAGGATCAGCCCGCACGCGTTTATCGGCGATAACGTACAGATCGGGGCCAACACGGTGGTGATGCACGGAGCGGTAATCCTGGGGCCGGCCATTATCGGCAGCGACTGTGAGATCCGCACCGGCGCGTTCCTTCGCCCGGACGTGGTTGTGGGCGATGGCGCGGTGCTGGGCAACAGTTGCGAGTTCAAGAACTGTTTTATCCACGACAAGGGCGAGGTACCCCATTTCGCTTACGTGGGCGACAGCATCCTGGGCTACAAGGCGCACCTGGGAGCGGGCGTTAAAATCAGCAATGTCAAACTGACCTGGGAGACGGTGAAAGTCAAAGGCGAGCACGGAGTGATCGACACCGGCCTGATCAAGTTCGGGGCGATCCTTGGAGATAACACGGATGTCGGCTGCAACAGTGTGCTCAATCCCGGCAGCATTATCGGCAAAAAGTCGATTGTTTATCCCGGTTCCAGTTGGCGCGGCGTACTGCCATCGGGCCGGATCGCCAAGCTGCGCGAGACGTTCGAGGTGGTTGAGCGCAGACAGAGCTAGCGTTTGCTCTTGGGCCGGCTCCCCGCTGCAGGAGTGGGCTCCGTGCCGCCGTTTTCAGCTTTCCGCCGCCGTCGCCCCGGCAAGCGTGTAGAAAAAACATAATGAGCAAACAGGCACTTCCCCGCGGAGCATCTTCCGGCCGAAAGAGCAGAGGGAGAACTAGCATGGACTTTACCGCTGTGTTCAGTAAGGGTGGAAGCCGCCTGACCAGCAGCAAAATCCGCGAGTTGATGCAGCTCGCCGCCGACCCGGAGATTATCTCGATGGCCGGCGGGATGCCTGACGCGAGTAATTTTCCCTATCAGGAAATTCGTGAGATCGAGGACGGCTGGAGCGACTCCGAGCGCGCCGCCGCCTACCAGTACGGCCCCACCGGCGGCTATCCCCCGCTGGTGGAGCAGATTGCCGCCTACGAGGCCGCGAGCGGAATCAACACCACGGGCCAGCAGGTGCTGCCCACCTCTGGCGCGCAGCAGGCGATCCAACTTGTCACCCGCGTTTTCTGCGACCCCGGCGACACGATTCTGGTGGAAGTGCCCACTTTTATCGGCGCGGTGGCCGTGTTTATCGGCTACGGGGCCATCCCCGCGGGCGTGGAGCTGGACGGCGACGGGATTATCCCCGAGGCGCTGGACGAGCGGATAGCGAAGTTAACCGCCGCCGGGCGCAAGCCGAAATTCCTCTACACGAACCCCACGTTCCAGAATCCGGGCGGGATGACGCTCAGCCAGAGCCGCCGCGACCGGGTTCTGGAAATCTGCGCCCGCCACGGCCTGCCGATAATCGAGGACGACCCCTACCACGACCTCTATTTCGAGGGGAAGCACGAGGATTACCGCAGTATCAAGGCCCGTGACACCGACAACCTGGTGATCCGGCTGGGCACGTTCAGCAAGATCCTCTCTCCCGGCATCCGGCTGGGCTGGATGCTCGGCGCGCCGGAAGTGGTCGGCCGCTGCGAAACCGCCAAGCAGGGCGAGGACGCGTGCAGCAGCAGTTACAGCCAAGTGCTGGCCGCGGGCTATCTTAAGCGGGGATTCGTGGAACCATACACCGCCAGAATGCGTAAAATCTACGGAGAGAAATGCCGTCTGACACTCCAGCGCCTGGCAAGCGAGATGCCCGATGGCATAAGCTGGACCACTCCCGCCGGCGGTTTTTTTACCTGGGTCACCCTGCCCGAGGGCGCGGACAGTGAAAAACTGTTCCTGGCCGCTATCGGGAAGAAAGTGGCATTTGTCACCGGCGCGCCGTTCCATGTCGATGGCCGGGGCGGCAATAAACTGCGCCTGGCGTTCAGCAACAGCAGCCACGAGCAGATTCGCACCGGCATCGCCCGACTGGCCAGGGCGGCCAGGGAAATTTTATCGTAATGTAGCTTTGCAATGTTGCCGGAAGACCGCTCAATAAAACATTCAATGGCCCGCCGGCGCAGCCAAAAAAATGAGTACTAGCGGTTCCCTTTAACCAACCGGACGAAAACCAGGTCCCGGAGGCAGGTCAAGTTGAGCGAGATAGTCAGCAAATTCAAGGCGGCGGCCCGCGAGGCGGCTAACACCGTGGTGCTGCCCGAATCGCTGGAGGAGCGCACCCTGCGCGCCACCCAGGAGATTATCGGCGATCGGATCGCGAAAGTGATCCTGCTGGGCGAGGAAGCGACGGTCAAACAGGCGGCAAGCACCGCCGGGGCCAATATCGACGGAGCACAGATCATCCCGGTCCAGGGTACCGAGCTGGCCGCCGGGCTGGCCGGCAAGCTGTACGAGCTGCGCAAGCACAAGGGCATGACCCGGGAACAGGCGCTTGAGACGCTCAAAACTCCGATGTATTTCGCCGCGATGCTGGTCAAAGAGGACCTGGCCCACGGCTACCTCGCCGGAGCCGAGAGCACCACCGGCAACACGCTCAAGCCCGCGCTGCAGATTATCAAGACCCGGCCGGGGATCGGGATCGTCTCCAGCTTCTTCCTGATGGTGCTTGCCGACACCGGCTGGGGCGATGACGGCGTGCTGGTGTTCGCCGACTGCGCGCTGGTGCCCGACCCCGATGAGAACCAGTTGGCCGAGATCGCGATCACCACGGCAGACAGTTTCAAGACCATGATGCGCACGGAGCCGCGGGTGGCGATGCTCAGTTTCTCCACCAAGGGCAGCGCCAGCCATCCCAGCGTGGACAAAGTGGCCGGCGCCACGAAAATAGTGCAGGAAAAACGACCGGATATCCAGATCGACGGGGAGTTGCAGGCCGATGCGGCCCTGGTAGAAAGCGTGGGCGCCAAGAAATCTCCCGGCTCTTCGGTGGCCGGCAAGGCCAACGTGCTGATCTTCCCAGACCTGGCCAGCGGAAATATCGGCTACAAGCTGGTCCAGCGCCTGGCCGGCGCGGAGGCGATCGGCCCGGTGATCCAGGGCATCGCCAAACCGGTCAACGATCTCTCGCGCGGCTGCTCGGTGGAGGATATCGTGAGCGTGGCGGCGATCACCGCGATCAGCTAACCGGTTTTGCAGGATTTTTTACAGAATATAAAAAAGCCCGGCCGGAGATTCCGGCCGGGCTTTTTTTGCTCTGCCCCCAGATGTGTTTTCGTGCTGAAAAAAAAACGCGCCTTGATCTCCGCAGCGCCCGGCGCATCCCTGTAACACGCCAACCGGCGGTCCTTGTTGTCCACCGACGAAAACCCGGATAAGCCGCGCTGCTCATACCCGCAAACCGCCGCTAAACATCGGCGTTATCAATCAGTGAGCGCAGCAGTTCCAGGTCGAGCCTGAGTTGCCCGACACTGTTGCCGCGGTTGAACTCGAACAGCAACCAGCCATCGTAGTTCCCGCGCACGAGGCGGTCGATTATCTCCTGCCACACCTCGCGGAAATCCTCGAGCGGAAAATTGTTCACGTCGTCGTTGGCCTGCACGTGGATATAGGCCAGCCTGTCGTAAACCGTTTCAAGGTTTTCAAGGTTCCACTCTGTTTCCGTGGGCCTGATCAACTGGTAGTAGGTGAGCATGTTAGGGTGGTTCACCCGGGCGAGCAGCTTCATCGCGTTCTCGCCGCCCTCGGTGCAGGTGTTGTCATGGAACTCGTAGGCCACCCGGATACCCTGCTTTGCCGCCTGCCCGGCGATACTGCGCGAGGTTTCCACGATTTTGCCGTACTGCTCATCGCTCACATGCTCCGGGCGCACCCAGCCCGGCCAGACCCTGATCGTGTCGGCCCCGATCAGCCCGGCGGTTTCCAACACGGGCGCAAACTGCTCCGGCCCCTGCTCCAGCACGTCGAAATAACTCCCGTAGCCGGGTGTGGCCAATCCGGCGGCGCGGCACTTTTCCTTAACCTCCAGGATCTGTCCCCGCCTCCCGCCGGCCCCCAGATGTACGTCGCCGCCCCACTCGATTCCCTCCAGAGCGCAGCCGCTGCAAATACTTATCACTTCGTCGATTGACCTGTCCCTGAACGTTACGCTGCACAACCCCAGCTTGAACAAATTCAGCTCCTCCCTGTTCCATGCCGTTAAACCGGTCCGGGACTCTTGCCTGCCCGGCTCGTATACTTTCAAGCTACACCATGGCGCCGAACGCTGTCAACCCCCATCCCCTGTGAGCGGCGCCTTGATTTCCCCGGCGTTTGCGCGCATATTGAAACCCTCCCGTGGCGCACTGCCACGCCGCCCGCTAACGGGATAACGGTCCGGGATTGCCCCGCCGGGCAGGGGCGTGATTGGCCGGAAACCGCTTGAAGGAGCATCTTTGGGGGAGCGTAACGGAAAAGCTGTCGTCTGCCTCAGCGGAGGGATGGACAGTTGCGTCTGCGCGGCCCTGGCCGAGGCCAGCCACAGCAGCGTTTACTTCCTTCACGGCGACTACGGCCAGCGCACCGAAAGCGCGGAGCGTGAGCGCTTCCACGCCCTGGCCGACCATTTTGACGCTGCCGGGCGGCTTGTCTGCGACTTACGCCACCTGGCCACGATCGGCGGCTCCAGCCTGACCGATCCGGCTATCCAGGTCAGCGACGCCGAGCTGGATAGCGAGAATATCCCCTCGAGCTACGTCCCGTTTCGCAACGCCCATTTTCTGGCGGTGGCGGTGAGCTGGGCCGAGGTACTGGGCGCACGGTCGATCTATCTCGGGGCGGTGGAGCAGGACAGCTCCGGCTACCCCGACTGCCGCCGGGAGTTCTACGACACGTTCGAGAAAGTGGTGGCACTGGGAACCAGGCCGGAAACCAGGATCAGGATTGTCACGCCGCTGATCGAGCTGAAAAAGAGCGAAATCGTCCGGCTGGGCGTTGATCTGGGCGCGCCGTTCCAGCTTACCTGGTCGTGCTACCGGTCCGGGGACCTCGCCTGCGGGACCTGCGACAGTTGCGCTCTGCGCCTGCGCGCCTTCCACGAGGCCGGAATCGAGGACCCGATCCCCTACCGCCGCTGAAATTTTCCCGGCCGCGGGAAGTCAGCATACCCGGAAATGACCGTTTACCTTAGCAAAACTGGAGCAGATGAAAACCCTGACCCCTCACCCAGCGGTGGAACTGGCCGCCGCCCCGCAGGAACGGCGCGACAAGCTGGAACAGCTCTGCCGCGATTTCGATACCGACTGCGTGGCCTGCGGCACCCCTCCGTTCGGCTCCTACAGCCGCTGCTGGGAATACGACCGCAGCACGGGTTTCTGCCCGTTTTGCCTGCCCCGCCTGGTTTAAGCCAGCCCCAGCAGCGCCTGCTCCACCCGGCCCATGTTGTCGTTCCAGATCGCCCTGTCCCTGATTTTTTGCTGATTTTTGCTTGCCGACTCCGCCCGCAATTGCATGTTTTCCGCTGATCCGCGGATACAATCGGCCAGGGCCCGGCTGTCTCCAGGCGGGAACAACAGGCCGTTTGAGCCGTGCTCAATCCAGGCGCGGTTGCCGGGGATGTCGGTGACCACCGGAAACGCCCCGCAGGCCATCGCCTCCAGCAGCGACACCGAGGTGCTGTCGGAGATCGATGTGCTCACGTAAACGTCGGCCTCCCTCAGCAAAGCCGCCAGCTCGCGGGGCTCAAGCGCACCGGTAATCTCCACGGCGGCGGCTAACCCCAGTTCTTCGCACTGTTTGCGCAGCCTTGTGCCCAGGCTGCCCCCACCGGCAAGTGTGGCCCGGAAGGATGCTGCCGCCTGCCCGCGAAGCTCCCGCAGGGCCCGCAGCAATACCGGCAGGTCGTAGAGCGGCTCGTGACGGCGGGTGGAGACAATCCGCAACGGTCCGCGGCTCTCAACCGGGCCGGCGGCGGGATAAAATAACTCCGGGTCGATCCCCAGCGGCTCCTCCACTATTTTATCGCGGCTCACTCCCAGCGCGGCCAGCGCGGATGTCAGCACCGGGGAGTCACAGGTAAGCAGGTCGGCATGCTTAATGGCGTAGCGGGCCCTGGCGCGATGAAACGGGCCGCGATGGGGATTAAGCAGCACATCCGACCCCCAGATCGTGGTTACCAGCGGACGGGCGGAGCCGCAGAGCGCCCCCAGCAGTCCGTAGCCGGGCAGGAAGTGGGCGTTGACAAGCTCCGGAGAAAACTCCCGGATCAGCGCTCCCAGTGAACGCACGGCCAGCGGGTAGCGAATCCCGGCGGGGAGGGCGGAGCCGATAACATTTTTCAGCGCGCGTTCATATGGCGGCGGCTTGTCAGAGCGCTCCAGGGTGGCCAGCAGGATCTCGTGGCCCCTGCTTCTGAACCACTCGCACCAACGAACAGTATGGACAGCCCTCGCGTTGCCCAGGACCAGCAGTCTCATTTCCGCTCTCCTCCGCCCGCCAGCTCACGGGCCACCGCCAGCAGTGTGCGAAAGTCGTCCAGCCCGAACGCCAGGTACTCCCGGCCGAACCCGGCCCCCGCCCTGCTCCCCAGCGAAATCGAGACAATCATCTGCAACGTGTAGCTGGCCGTGCTGGCCGCCGCCGCCCCGGCCGCGCCGTAGCGGGGAATCAGCCACAGGCCCAGCGCCACGCCCAGCGCAAAAGCGCAGCCCGCCGAATAACTCTGATACTGCCGCTTGTCCACCCCGGCAAAATAGCTCTCGAACACGCTGGCGCAGGCCGCCGCCACCACTCCGGGCAGCAGGATTGCCAGGGGCGTGAACGCCGGCGTGAACTGAGCGCCGAACAGCAGCCCGATCACCATCCGGCCGCCAAGGAGCAACAGCAGGGCTAGGGCCGCGCAGAGCAGCACTGTCATCCGGAACGCCCGTGGAAGGCGGTCCGCGCCCTCGGCGCCGCCCTCGGCACTCACGCGGGGGAACAGGTTGAGGTGGATCGACATCGGGATGTGCCAGATCGTCTCGGCCACGGCCACCGCCACCGCGTACAGACCCACCTGCGAGGCGTCCGAGAGAGCGCCCATCAGGAAAATATCGAACCGCTGGTTGAACGTGGCCAGCACTCCGGCCGGATGACCCTTGATCCCGTAGGCCAGGCTGCGGCGCACAAACCGTAGTCCGGAGAGGCTGCCGCGAGCTTTGCCTCCGCTGTCCTCTTTGGCACAGCGGGCAATCCACCAGATTCCCGCCGGGATCACCAGCGCCTGGGCAGCGATAAAGGCGGCCAGCGCGCCCGGCAGTCCCCGGCCCTGCACTGCCACCAGCAGCACCACCAGCAGCAGAATCAGCGCGCTGGTGGCCAGATAGTAGAGGTTGAACCGCACCACACGCTCGTAGCCCAGGATCAACGAGAGCACCAGATAGCGGGCCACCACCAGCGGGACAAGCAGCGCGCTCGCGCTTACGAGCACTCCCGGAACTCCCACCATTACCCGGGGGGCCACCACCCATAAATAGGCCGCCAGCGCCAGCGGGGACACGGTCAGCAGCAGGGCCGCGCAGTAGCTGACAGCCGGCCCCAACCTGCCGCGACGGCTGCTGAGCAGCCAGGTCTGCGCCGTGTCCTGGCCCATCAGCAGCACGAACGCGGTCAGCCATGGGACTACTGTCAGCAAGGTGTAATAGCCCTTGCCCTCCACGCCCAGCAATCTGGCCAGCAGGATCGAGGTCGGGATCTGGACCGCCAGGGTGATAACCCTCAGCACCAGCGTACGTGCACTGCCGACTGCAAGTGACATGCTATTGTTCCTGATGGTTAATTCGAGTCAGGTTCCTGTACAATTCCGCTTCGGCCTCGATACGGGTCTCCACGTCGGGTATTTCCGCCCCGGCCGTGGCAGCCGCGTTCACCGCCAGTCTGCGGCGCAGCAAGTCGTCGCCGAGTAATTCGCTGATCGCCCCCGCCAACTCCGCGACATTTCCGGGCGTCACCAGCCTGCCGTTTTCCCTGTCGCTAAGCAGACCGGCCGTGTCGCCCGTATCGAGCGCCAGCACCGGCAAGCCAAAACACATCGCTTCCAGCACCGACTGGCTCAGATTGGTCCTGTCGGCGGTGGCCACGTAAAGATCGGATAAACGGTAGTGGACAGCCAACTCGCTGTTGGCAAGCGCGCCGGTAAAAACCACTCTTTTACCCAGCCTGCCTGCCAGCCGTTCCAGCCGTACCCGCTCCGACCCCTCGCCCACTATCACCGCAGCTACCGGCACGCCACCGGCGCCGCGGACCGGCAACGCCTCGATCAGACGCTCCAGATGCTGCTGCGGCCAGAGGCGGCAGACCCGCAGCACTATTTTCGTCCGTGGCTCCAGACCCATCCTCCGGCGGTAGTCCTCGCGGTTTTTTTCTCCGGTTTCTCCGGCCGGTTCCCCAACCTGCCTGTCCACCGCCGCGCGGATAGCCGACACTTTTGCGGCGGGCACCCCCAGAGTTTCCGCGGCCCGCCGTCCCCCGGAACCATCGTCCGTGATTATCCAGCGCGCCGCCCCCACCCGGAACGCGGCCGTTTCCTCGAACTGGGCGGCCAGCACGGCCGGGGAAAAACCCCTGATCCCCAGCGAAACACCGAACAGCCGGACCGCCAGCGGCACGCCGAAACGCCCGGCCAACTCCGCGGCCGCCCGCGCGCCCATGAACCCGTGGGCGCACACCAACGCGGGTTTTTCTCCCGCCGCGCACTCACGCAGCGCCACGCGCCGGGCCGCGAGATTGAACGAGAAATAATTCAGCAGGCGCAGCGGCCAGTTGAGACAGAACGCGACCGCCCTGACAAACCTGGGGCCGCGCGGGGCCGGCAGCAGCGGCAGGCGCGGCCAGCCAAACGATGAAACCGTCACGCCCGGCGGGACCTGCGAGGCCATCGATGAGTCCGCGCAGCGCGGGCAGACCAGCCGGACCTCGTCGAACGCGCGGGTGAGCGAGAGCAGCGAGTGACGGAAATCAGGGCTGCCCCGCCCGGTGCCCATCGACCAGAGCCGGGGCCAACTGTAGATCATGACTACCGTGCTCATGGCTCCTCCGCAGCGCAGCGGCGGTAAATCGCCACCACGTTACTGCGTCCCGCGCGTAACGCCCGCAGGCGGGTCAGAACGGCCAGCAGCAGCTGGGCCAGGAACACCGGCCTGCGGGTCCAGTCCAGCGCCTCCACGTACTCGATCCGCTCCAGAGCGAACCCATCGGGCGGCGCGGCCAGGCGGCCAGGCGTGTTCCAGCGATGCAGGGTCGGGAAAATGTCGCTCTGTTCCACTTTGAACACACGGGCAATCAACCATTCTTTCAGCCGGCGGGGAACGCAGCCCGCCAGCGCAACCACCGGGCTGAAGCGATTGGTGGTGATCAGCACCAGCCGTCCGCCCGGAGCAAGCACGCGGGCGCACTCGCTCCACAGTAATTCAGGGTTTTCGATATGCTCAAGCACGAAACGCAGGCTCAGCGTTCCGGCCGCACTCGAGGCGAACGGCAACGCTTCCAGACGGGCGTTGACAAAAAGCCCCGGCGCAGGACTGCCGCGAACCACGTCCACACCCACGGCCGGGTTGGCCCGGGCGGCATGCTCCCGGATAAAGTCGCTGTGGCCGCAGCCCAGGTCCAGCCAGGGCTTATCCGGCTTGAGCGCGGCGGTAAGACGGGCGCTGTAAAGCTCCCAGCGGAATATTTTATCGCCCCTATCGCCCACACCGCCCAGCCAGCGCGCGGCCAACCCGCGCGCCCAGCTCTCGTTGGAGTCCCGCGAGTGGCTCATTTACTTGCCCCCGCCGCCGCCGCGCCTCAGCAGACTGCCCGCCCGTTGCGCCAGAGTGAAAGCTAAATTGCGCCGCACCGCGCTCACTCGCTCGTACGGACAGCCGTCGAGCCCCCGCTTGAACCCGGCCAGAGAACCGGCCTCCGGCGGCACGACCCCCAGGTCCACCGCTAAAACGCCTTCCTCGAACGCGGCTTTGATTATCCGGCTGTAGATCAGGTTGTTGGGGCGGGCGGAAAACGTGGCGCTGTCCGCGCCGTGGTCGATCAGCCACATCTTGCCACGGTAAACCAGGCAGAGGTTGTAGGCGGCCGGACAGCCCTCCACGCGCACCATCACCACCCGGGCCAGACCGGGATTGGTGCGAAGCGGCCCCGCCGGATTTAGCAGGGTGCGGAAAAATCTTTCTCCATAGGGAATTCTGTCGCGGCCATGACGACGCGCTGTGAGCCCCGCCAGGCGAGATAACTCCGGCGCCTGCGCGGGCGACTCCACCCGCTCGAACGTGCCGCCGCGCTCAAGCGCCTGACGGTTCTTGTTGCGGGTCTGCTGGCACAGGGCGCTCTCCCATTGTTCGTAAGAACGTCCCTCGAGCATAACACGGTAAGAAATCTGCGTATCGATCTGGAAACTCCGGGAACGAAGGCTGTCCAGGCCCGGCGCTTTGTCATCGCTGAAAGTGACCGAGAGGCGGATCGCCCGCCAGCCCGCGAAGTAGCGGTCTGCCCACCAGGAGAGCAGCGCGGAGGCCAGAGCGGGGTCGGCATCGGGCGCCAGGACCGGCCCGGCCGGGCAGCCGTGGGCCATGCTGTGGCTCTGGCGCACCCCCGCGGCGGCCGAGACCACCAGCGGCAGACCGGCCAGGTAGCGGCCTTCCTCTCTGGCGACAATGCAATGCACGTGCCAGGCGGAAAACCCCTGCTCCATCAACTCCAACCATTCCAGCAGGCAGAACGGGGTGGTTGACGGCGAGCAGGCGGTCAGCTCCGCCCACTTGTCGCGGTCGAGACTGTCGAGGTGAAGTCTGGCTATCTCCATCGCCTGGCCATCCCGCGCGGGAATGATTGCCCAATCCGGCAGTAACGTCCACGGAAGCAATAGTATCTCAAAGGTCGAACAGCATTGGCTCAAATCCCCTCAAAAAAGGGGGAGAAGCAAATCCCCTGCCCCCCCCCCTTTCAGCGCACAAGGGCGACCTTGCCGCTGTAAGTCGAGCCATCGGGAGCCACGGCCAGGATCAGGTACACACCGCTGGCACATCTTTTTCCGCTCCCGCCGCGGCCATCCCAGCGAAAGGCGCGCCCGTTCTGATCCGAGGCACTCCAGCGCCGCACCCGCTCTCCGCTGACAGTGAGCACACTGACCGTGCTGTAGAGCGGCATCCCGCCGACAGTGAGCGGCCCGTGACGCTCCGGGTACCAGGGGTTCGGACTGATATCAAGCTTCCTGCCGGAGGCCAGGGCGTCCGCGCTCGCGGCCAGCGGCAGGGCGCTGAGTCCCTTGTCCGTGGCGGCCCAGAGCACGCCACGGACAAGGTCCACGGCCAGATCGTTAACCCGGTCCGTGGCCAGTACGCTGTTGGCCCGGTTGTAAGTGCGCCACTGTTTGCCGCCCAGGTCGGTGCGGAAGATGCCGTCGGCGGTGGCGATCCATACGGCCCGGTCGCTCTCGAACTCGACATCCAGCGCGGCCAGCCCGGCGAACCCGTCGGGCCTGATATCCTTGTAGGCGTAACCGTTCTGGTCGGCGGCGTTGCCCTGGTAGTTGATCACCACCAGCTTACTGCCAGTGGCGACCCAGATTCTGTTGACCGGGTCGGCGCTGATATCGACCACTGCACCCTCACCGATAGTGGGGACAAACGCCGCGACATCGCGCAGAGCGCCGCCGAATCCGCCGGGGATCACCGCCAGGCCGGCGGTGACATAACCCACCCAGACATTGCCCGCCCCATCGACCGCCACGGTCTGCACGTTACGCTCGGAAAGGGAATTGCTGTAGCTGTGGAACGCTTTGGCCACCGGGTCGAAATACTCCAGGCCGCCGGGCCGGTCCTGGTTCATCCGGCTGGCGACCCAGGCTCCGCCGACGGAGTCAAACGCGATCTCGCCGCGCACCACGCCCATGGCCAGCCCGGTTTCATTGGCCGTGTAGGTTTCCCAGCGGTCGTCGGCGGTTTCGGCGGTGCCTCCGTCATCGAGCACGTTAAACCCGCCGCTGCCGATCACCGTGGGGCCGAACCACGTGCCCAGATAAACCCGGCCGTCGGGCGCGGCGTTGACCGAGCTGATCAGGTTCATCAGTAGCGGGCTGTTCCGCTCGCTGAAATGCGTCCACGACCGGCCATCGTAACGGCTCACGCCCGTGCGGGCGCGCAGGATCCCGTCCGCGGCGCTGCCGGTCCAGAGCGTACCCCGGCTGTCGAGCGCCACGCGGGTGATGACGTTCTGCAGGGGACCGGGGACCGTAACCGCGCTGTAACCGCCATCCGGAGATGGCAGCAGCAGGCCGTTTTTCAGCGAACCGGCCGTGGGGCGATCATCGGAGGGCAACACCGGACCAGCCGAAATAAGGGTATCCCGGGCCGTTCCCCACAGCCGCCAGTTCCGACTGGAATCCAGGCGGTAGATATTTTTCCCGGCGGTGACGGCAAACACGGACCGGCCGTCGACATCGACACCGGACCAGCGGATATCGCTGATTTTCGAGGAAGCGACCGCCCCGGGCAGCGAGCTGAACCCCGTGCCATCGAACCAGGAGACGCTGTTACCGAGCGCGATCAGGACAATGCCGCTGCCGGTCGGATCGGCTTCGACCTCGGTGACCGTGGCCGGGCCCGCCCCCTGTTCGGAACTGAAATGGGTAAAATCACCGTCCCCGTCCATCCGCCAGACACCCGCGCCCACAGCGAAAAACACCGAACCGTCGAAGTTTTCGGCAATATCGTACACAGTGGCCGTGGGCAGGATAATCGCCGAGCCACGCTCCGGCTCGATGTAGCCCGGCCCGGCAACCATCCTGCGCGCCCCGGAACCGGTACCGGCCCAGAATATTTTACCGGCGCTACCCGCGCCTCCCGCACTGCCAGCGCCACTGAGGCTGACGTGAAACACCCGCTCGCCGGGCAGGCCGTCGAACTTCCCGCTGGACTGCCAGCGCCGGCCGGGAGGGCGGTAGAGCACGCCGCTTTCAGCCGAGGCGGCCAGGATCCCGCCCCCGGGAGTAAGCGCAAGCGAAGTGATGTCCGCCGCGGGCAGCCCAGCGGCCACGGAGACAACGCGGTAGAGTCCCAGGTTAAGGTCGTAGCGCACCAGCCCGCCGCCGGTGGCATACCAGAGGGCGTTGCCGGAGCGGTCGTAGGCGATCCGGCGCACCTGGTTGTGGTTGGCCCAATAGCCCTCGGCGGCGGTTGCCCTGCCGGCCAGCAGGTTCAGGCAAACAGCCGTGAACAGTAAAAGACGCAGGGGTTTAATCAAAAAGAATTTCTCGCGGCTTGCCGCGGGGCAAGCTGTTGCATTTACAGGACGAGAAGCTGAAATCCCCCCTGGCCCCCTTTTGGCAAAGGGGGGAAGCAAGTCCCCCTTAGAAAAGGGGGTGCCCACGCAGTGGGCGGGGGTTGTTATCCCCCTTTTGAAAAGGGGGATTGAGGGGGATTTTTCCAGATACCTCGCGGCTCTGCCGCGTGGTAGTTCATTGGTAAAAATCATCGTTGCCGCCCGCCTGCATTGCCGCCGCCACTCTTTGCCGGTCTGACCGTGAACGGGCGCGAGGCGCTCTTAAGAATCAGCCCGGCGCGGTTTTTAATCGAGCGGACCGTAATATGATAGCTTTGCCCGTCGATCAACAGCTCGGCCGGGTAGAGCAGAATCCGCTTGACGTCCGCTTTGTCCGCGACCACCGAATCCACCGGCAGCAGCGCGCCCGTGCTGTCGGGCGTGCGCAGGGTGAACGAATCGGGGGCGAAAGTCTGCAGCGAGTCCAGCGGGTCGTCGAACGTGAGCCGCACGCTCAACGAATCGGTCGCCCCGGCGGAGCGCAGGATCGGCGCGGTGGTGTCCGCGGTCTCGATAGCTAAATCAACTTGCGCCGGCTCGAATATGATGCTGACAGTGGATCCGGCCCCCGGCTCGCGGGTGTAGTCGTAGGCCCCGTTACGGTTGGCGTCGCGGTAAGCGAGCAGGTGATAACCTCCGCCGCGAAGGTACGGCAGGCGATAAGCCCCGCTGCTGTCGGTGTAGGTATCGTAGACCAGGGTGGTGTCTTTCATCCAGGCGGCGCGGACAACGGCCCCGAACACGCCGCTGTCGGCATGGGTAACCGTGCCGGAGATCTCGCCCGCGTCTAACTGCCCGCCAGTGGAGAAATAGCTGACGAACGAGCTGTCGGCCCGGACCCGGTGCATGTCCGTTACGCCGGGCCGCACGCGAAGGCGGTAGGTGACATCGGGGCGCAGGCTGTCCTGGGTCGTTATCTTCAGCCGCGGGCCGTCCCAGCTAAAATAGAGCCGTCCTGGATCGGGGCTGAGCTGTACCAGCATCTGGGCCTGCTCTTTGCGCACTTTTTCGCTGAACGTAAGTGTCAGCTCAGGCTTCAGCGGCACGTTCGCGCTGTCTGTGTGCGGCGCCACTTCGGCCACGCGCGGCGGCTGCGTATCCTCGGGGCCGCCGGGAGGAGCGCCCATGCGGGCGCAGGCGGCAAAAACCAGCAATACACCGGCTGCCGATGTCCGGAAGTTCGTCATCCAACCTCGCTGAATCGCCAGTTCGTTATCTGAAACCAGGCCAAGATCACAAAATGAATACTGCAAAATACTGGATCGCGCCCCCGCTGGCAAGAAAGCGCCTTGCGCGGTGGGAGGGCAATAAATCTTGCAAACGGTGGTTTAACGCTTATCTTCAATGCTGATGGCTTCGTAAAAAGTCCATCTACTTCGTTGCGTTAGATTATCTCGTCAGGTGAGGCGTACCTTAAGTACGCCTCATTCCTCGTGCATCCACGTGCCTCGTATATGAAACTTTTTGCTTTGCCATGCCGCAAATCGGACTTTTTACGACATCTTCAATGCTGTCTCGTAAGCTCACCCGGATACTTTCAAATATTTCACAGGCTGCGGTTAGACTATGACTAAAGCGGAAAAGAAAAAGCTGTTCCGAAGACTGCTGATCCTGTTCGCCATCAGCTACCTGCTCAGTAACGGACCGGGCCTGCTGCTGGTCAATAAGCCGGTGCTGGTCTGCGGGATGGCTCTGCTCTACGTGTGGGCCCTGTTCTGGGGTGTTGTGCAGATCGGAATCATCCTTTACGCCTATTTCAAGCTGTGGAAAGACGAGGCCGACGAGTATGAGCACAGCGGCGGCGGTCAGGCGCTGACCGGGGAGGGCAAATGACTCCACTGATAGTTATCGCCCTCTACCTGATGGTTTCGTTCGGGATCGGTATTTTCGCCTGGTGGCGCGGGCGCGTAACAACCGACGACTTCTACATCTCCGCCCGCAGCCAGGGTTACATTGTTACCGCCCTGGCGATCATGGCCACGTTTTTCAGCGGGTTCGCCATGCTGGGCGCGCCCGGGTTTCTCTACAAAGGCGGGATCGGTTTCGTGTTTTTCATGCTCAACGTGCCGATCTGCGGCGCGATGATCTGGCTGATCGGCCGTCCGCTGTGGCGGCTGGGCAAGCAAAACAACTACATCACGCCATCAGACCTGATCGCCGACTACTACGACAGCTACGCGCTGCGCGTGCTGCTGGCCCTGCTGGGCATTGTCTACATTATCCCATATGCCGTGTTGCAGTTCAAGGCCGGGGGCTACCTGTTCGAGGTAATCACCGGAAGCAGCCACGTACAGGGCGGCTGGTTCGTGCTGGCCGACGGCCGGATCTCGTTTGGCTCACTGAGCCTGAGCACCCA
>JAJRTS010000016.1 GCA_024278175.1 Gemmatimonadales bacterium
TAGCTGCGCCCAGTTGCGGCGCGTGGCCGAGCTGGCGGAGATTTTCGGCGACAAACACGTGCACAGTTCCAACCGTCAGAACCTGGAGATCCACGGTGTCCAGCCGGGCAACGTTGCTCAGTTGCGCGCGGAGATATTGGCGGCGGGGCTGGGCGCGGAGGGATTTTACGGCGCCCGCGATATCGTTTCCTGCGTGGGGGTGGCCTACTGTCCGATGGCGATTACCGCCACCCGCGAGATGCACGACCTGCTGTTGCCGCTGGTGCGTAATAGTAAATACGACAAGATATGGGATAAGACGCTGATCAATATCACCGGTTGCCCCAATTCATGTGTCCCCTACCGGATCACGGATATCGGCCTTCGCGGGATGAGAATCCGCGGGCAATCAGGCTCCAGAGAGGCATACCAGATCCTGATCGGCGGCCGGGAGAACGATTTCGGCAAGCTGTTCGCGGAGCTGAAGGTGGACGATTGCCCAAGGGCCGTGGAGAGTATTCTCGACTCGTTCCTCGCTTTTCGCACTGGCGAGGAGACCCTGGCCGACAATGTGGACCGCCTGGGAGTAGAACCTTACCTCAAGGAGTGGGCCAATGCCTGAGATCAGCTACGATAAGGCGGTAAACCCGCTGGAGACGTCTGTGTTTGAGGGCTGCGGCGAGGCGGCGCTGGATCTGAAGACTATCGCCAGGGACGTCCCATGCCAGCACGCCTGCCCGGCGAAGACTGCTGTTCCGGAGTATATCCGGCTGATCGCCGAGGGCAGGCCGGACGAGGCCTACCGGATCAACCAGGAGGACAACGTGTTCCCCGGCGTACTGGGACGGATTTGCACCCGGCCCTGCCAGAGCGCCTGCCGTCACGAGCATACCAATACCCGCGGGCCCGTGGCGATCTGCCATCTCAAGCGCGGCGCCGCGGACGGTAAAAAACGCAAAGCCGTGCCCCTGCCTGCCTGGTTCGGACCCTCCGGCCACAGAGTGGCCGTGGTGGGCGGCGGTCCGGCGGGGCTGACTGTCGCCCGGGAGCTTAAGCGCTACGGCCACGACGTTACGCTCTACGACCACGACGAGGTACTGGGCGGCGTGATGAGTCTGGGCATCCCGGTTTTCCGTCTGCCGCGCCAGGTGGTGGCCGAGGAGGTCGCCGCCATTATCGACAGCGGGATCGAGGTGGAGCTGAACCGTGATATAGATGCTGCGCTGCTGGCGCGCCTTGGCGAGGATAACGACGCGGTGGTGGTGGCCGCCGGCGCGGGCCGCTCGATTAAGCTGGAGCTGCAAGGCCTGCCCGCGGGTGTGGGAATCGGCGGCTACGATTTTATCAAAGATTTCAACATGGGACGCTTGCGGAAACTCAAGGGCGACATCCTGGTTATCGGCGGCGGATTCACGGCTATCGACTGTGCGCGCGCGGCCAGACGGCAGCTTGGCCCCGAGGGTGGAAACTGCTCGGTCATGTATCGCCGCACCGAGGCGCAGATGTCGGCCACGGCCGACGAACTGGTGGAAATCCGCCGGGAGGGCTGCGGGATCGAAACCCTGGTCAGTTCGCTGAGCGCCCGGATGAAAAACGGCAAGCTGCAAGCGGTTACGTTTATCCGTAATGCGTTGGGAGAAGCCTGCGACAGCAGCGGCAAGCCGTCGATTACACCCATACCAGGCAGCGAGTTCGAGGTTCCCTGCAACCACCTGATCATGGCTATCGGTCAGGAACGGGTCATGGAAATCCTGCCCCCGGGCACCCGGTTCACCGCCGCTCATCAGAGCAGCCGCAAGGGGCTGTTCCGCACCGGAGATTTCCACTACGGCAGCCAGGACGTGATCCACGCCGTGGCCGACGGCAAGGAAGTGGCCGCTGAGGTAGACCTTTTCCTGACCGGCGAGGTGCGCAAAACCAAAAGAGTGAAAATAGCGCTGGAGAGCCGGGACGAGGGCACGGACCGCGTGCGCGATCACGACCTGACCGACCCGCCGGAGATGCCGGTCCACCCGGCCACGGATCGCCGGGGCAACGAGGAGGTGGAGACCGGGTTCGGCCCCGCCGCCATCGATACCCACGCCTGGCGCTGCTATCTCTGTAACCATAAGCTT
Source organism: Gemmatimonadales bacterium (assembly GCA_024278175.1). Taxonomy (GTDB): domain Bacteria; phylum Gemmatimonadota; class Glassbacteria; order GWA2-58-10; family GWA2-58-10; genus JAJRTS01. The sequence goes on from JAJRTS010000016.1 coordinate 2,094, forward strand.
GAGATCGATCAGGACAAGTGCATCCACTGCGATTGGTGCATCAGGGTCTCGCCCCGGCGCTGCATCCTCAAGCTGGCGGAGCTTGAGCTGGATTCCGATGGCGCGCCGGCAAGCTGGACCGAGACCGCCGAGAGCGACGAGGCCACCTACATCTGGATCAACAGCGACGAGTGTATCCGCTGCGGCAACTGCATCCGGATCTGCCCGGTGCAGGCCATCTCGATGCGCAAGTTGAAGCTGGAGGATAAACTGTGCGGCGGCGGGGGCGATTGAGATTGACTGCGTAAACGAGCGTAAACCCAATCGAAAATATCCGTATATTTCAAAGGTCTCATTCAATAAATTCACTCTAATACAATAAAGGTATTCGTTCAATAACAAAAGAGGCGCGGACCAACAGGTCCGCGCCTCTTTTACTTCCTCAAGTTTTTCTTTCCAAGCTCCCCTTACGCCACGCCCTTGCACGCCTCGCGCAGGGATGCCAGGCACTCCTGCATGGCCGGGATCGGGTTGTCGGGGTCGCTCTCGTACTCCAACGAGCAGTACCCGTCGAAACCGATATCTTTCAGCTTACGCACCAGAGCCGGCAGGTCCAGGGCGCCTTTGCCGATAATAGCGTCCTCGTACAGCGGCTCGCCCTTGTCGTTCTTCTCGCCGGTAAGCACCATATCCTTCAGATGCAGCCCGTGGACCCGGTCGGCGAACTCGCCGATCACCGCCAGCGGGTCGGTCCCAACGCGCTGAAAATGGCCGGTGTCCACGCACAGGCCCACGCTCGGCGGCAGCGGGGCCAGATGTTCGCGGATCAATTCAACCGTGCCGTAAAGCTTATCGCCCGGGCCGTGGTTGTGGATCGCGATCGGGATACCGTACTCCCCGGTCAGTTTAACCATCAGCGGCAGGGCGTCGTGGGTCGGGGACGCGCTGATCCCCAGCACCCCCAGCACTTTGGCGTACTCGAAAATCTTGCGCGCGGAGGCCTCGTCGTTCTCGAAGTCCACCACCCCGCAGGCATCGATACTGATCCCGGCGTTCTTGTAATCGCTAACTACCTGCACCAGTTGCTCTTTCGGCGTATCCACGGGCAGGTGCCCGCCGGGCCATAGCTCAATCGATCCCAGACCCAGGGTATGGATAAATTCCCGCAGCTTGGCGTGTTCCTTAAAATTGCGGAAGCAGTAGCTCTGCACGCCCACCCGGAGGCCGGCGTAGGGGTTGGCACCGCAGCAGGCTACCGTATCCTTGGCCGCCGTGGCCGATTCGGCCGCCTGCCGTGCTCCGCCGCCACAAGCCAGGGCCAGGGTGGAGCCCAGCACGCCGGTACCGAATGCCAGAAAATTGCGCCGAGAAATCCTGTTGCCGTCGCTCATCGCTTTCCCTCACAGGTTTGGAGTTACAGTGATTCCGAACGTGCCATTACTATCTTCCGCGAACTAAGAACATCGCTGAGATTATTATTGCCACGTTGCAAAGCGATAACTACGGCCCGCCTCCCCCACCCGTCCCGGCCCGTGGCGGACGTTTTGTACTGTCCGCGGCGGCGGGTGGCTGGCCGGCGTCTGCCGGGGCAGACTGCCCCGCGCTGTCGGGCGGCGCGGCCGGAGCCGCGGCCGCGCCATTTTGCGGAGCGTTGGCCGGTGGACCATTCCGCGGAGCCGTGACCGGGCCGTTCTGCGGAGCATTTGCCGGGCCATTCTGCGGGGCGTTGGCCGCCGCTGCCGGTTGAGCCTGTGTGCTGTCGGTAAGAGCGGCCAGGCTGTCGGCGGTAGCGATACTGTCGGCCACGACCATGCTGTCGGCCCGGGCAATGCTGTCGACACGGGCGATACTGTCGGCACGGACGATACTGTCGGCGGCGGTCGTGGTCAGCAGCAACTCAAACTTCTCCGGCGTGAACCCCCAGAACCCGTCGCCAAGGTCCTTGCTCTGTCCCCAGACCCAGAGCCGCTGGCCTTTCTGGCGTTCCCATATTTCCGTGTAGACATCGTTGTGCTCCAGCTCGTACTCGCGTCCCGTATCAAGATGGCGAAAGCCGACCGCTGTTACGTGTGCGTAGTCGTCCCAGTCCCAGTCGATCACTTCCATCGGGAGCGCCCCCGGACTCGATGCCGGTTTGAGCGGAGGGCCTTTCCGCCTGGCGCTGCGCCGGGCGGGCTTCAGTGGCGCTGCCGTGCCCGCGCTGTCGAGGACCTCCTGCCCGGCGGCGACAGTATCGGCGCGGGCACTCAGGCTATCGGGGACGACCGCGCTCCCGGGCTGAGCAGGGGCGATGCTGTCGGGCGCGGTGGCGTTGGCTGTCACGGTATCCGCGGCAGCCGAGGTATCGACAGCGACAGAATCCTGCTGGGCCATCGACTGTGAGGCTGCCGCCAGGCAGAAGGCGACAAGGTAAATAAATGTTTTTCTCTGCATGAGATGTATCTTATCTTGTTTCCCGGGGGTGATGACAAGTTGTAAGTTATTTTGAATTTATGCAGCGAACGCCGAATCTACAAGTGATATTAACGGAATTCGGTCCCGCCGCCGAAGTTAACGAGCCGAACGGGCAGGGCAATGGCCGCGAAGGATAAAAACAAAAAGGTAGAACATCAGATGCGGGTCCGGTTCCTGCCGGGAGTGGGGCCGAAGCGCTCGGAGCAGCTTGCCCGCCTGGGAGTGGAACGGGTTTACGATCTGCTCTACCTGTTCCCGCGCCGTTATATCGACGCCACCAACGTGGTCCCGATCGGCTCGCTGCGCTCCGGAGCGCGTGAGGTGGCCGTGCTGGGAAAGGTGGTCTCGGCGCGGGAGATAACGGGCCGCGGCGGGCGCAAGCTGGGTTTCGAGGCCCTGCTGGAGGACGGCAGCGGACGGATAAGCTGTTCGTTTTTCGGCCGCGCGTTCCTTTCCGGAATTATCCGCAAAGATCAGCGCTGGCTGGTGTTCGGCGATGTGCGCCGTTACCGGGGCAAGCTGCAGCTCAACCCGGTGGAGTACGAGCAGGCGGATGATCCGGCCGGGGATGGGAGCAAACCCGGGTGTGTGTTGACGGTTTACCCGTCCACCGAGGGGCTGGGGCAGAAAACGCTCAGGAAGCTGGTCGGCTCGGCCCTGGATGCCGGTGAAAAGCTGGTGGAGCACCTTCCCGAATCATTGAGAGCACGTTTTTTCCTTCCCGAACGCAACGAGGCCCTGCAAGCGGTCCATCGCCCGCGCTCGCTGACCGAGGCGAGCGCGGGCCGGCGGGCGCTGGCGTTCGACGAGCTGTTCTACCTGGAGCTGATGCTGCTGGGGCGCAAATATCACGTGGGGCAGGCAGCCAGGGTCCGGCCCTATAAAAAGCACAACCACCTGCTGAAAAAGCTGGCCGCCTCCCTGCCTTTCGAGCTGACCGGCGCGCAAAAAAAGGTGATCCGGGAGATAGACTCGGACCTGACCGGCCCGCATCCGCTGAGCCGCCTGGTGCAGGGAGATGTGGGCAGCGGCAAAACAATCGTGGCGCTGATAGCCGCGCTGCGGGCAGTGGAAAACGGCTACCAGGCGGCGCTGATGGCCCCGACCGAGGTGCTGGCCGGTCAGCACTGGCGCACACTGAGCCGTCTGCTGGAGCCGCTGGAAATTGAACCCGCTCTCCTGCTGGGCAAGCAGGGCGCGGCGGTCAAACGTGAGCAGGCGGCGAGAATTGCCTCGGGCGAGGCTCGCATTGCGGTGGGCACCCACGCGCTGATCCAGCAGGGGGTGGAGTTCCGCAACCTGGGGCTGGCCATAATCGACGAGCAGCACCGCTTCGGGGTCAACCAGCGCCTGAGCCTCAGGAGCAAGGGCCGGGACACGGACTGCCTGGTGATGACCGCCACACCGATCCCGCGCAGCCTGGCGCTCACACTCTACGGCGACCTGGACGTCTCGGTAATCGACGAGCTTCCCGCCGGACGCAAGCCGGTGAACACCCACGTGGTGCCGCGTCGCAAGCGCGCCGAAATGGAGCGGTTCGTGGCCGGGCGGGTGGCTGCCGGGGAGCAGGCCTACGTGGTCTGTCCCCGGATCGAGGACGACCAGCAGAGCGAACTCGCAGCCGCCGAAGCCGTGTTCGAGCACTACAGCGGCAAGGTGTTCCCGGACAGAAAAGTCGTATTGCTCCACGGCCGGATGAAATCCGGGGATAAAGAAGCCGCAATGGCAGCGTTCGAGAGCGGCGAGGCCCCGGTGCTGGTGGGCACCACCGTGATCGAGGTGGGGATTGACGTGGAGCGCGCGACTGTGATCGTGATCGAGGGCGCGGAGCGGTTCGGCCTCAGTCAGTTGCATCAGTTGCGGGGCAGGGTGGGCCGCGGTGAACTGGAAAGTTGGTGCCTGTTTCTGCCCGGTGCACAGGCCGGAGCGGACAGCCTGGGCCGGCTGGAAATCCTGGCCTCCACCACGGACGGGTTTAAAATCAGCGAGGAAGACCTCCGCCTTCGCGGCCCCGGCGACTTTTTCGGCCGGCGTCAGAGCGGGCTACCCGAACTGCGCTGCGCCGACCTGATAGAGGACTATCCGTTGCTCGTGGAAGCCCGCGAGTGTGCCCGCGGGATACTGAGCGATGACCCGTACCTTGAGAGCGAACCCAACCGGCCCTTGCGCCGCGAGTTGATCCGCCGGTTCCACAACCGGGTGGGGTTTCTCAAGGTAGGATGAGTATTTCAAGGTTCATGGTGCTGACAAGCTGTTTGTCTATAATCTGTTTCATAACCTTAAAACGGAACAACCCCCGCCTGCTCTCAGGCAGGCACCCCCTTTCTTAAGGGGGAAACAGGGGGTTGTGCTTTAAGGAATTACCCGGTAACAGGCGAAAGCAAAAATAAAACCCCAGTTATGAAACAGCTCCTACTGTTTGTCTAGAAGCGTGTTGAAAAAACACGCTTCTAAAGGTCCAGCGGAATTGTCAGCTTCACGAAAAACGTCCCCTCCTCTTTCCGTTCCGGCGGCAGAATACTGTCGTCCTGAGAGTCGTACCTGTCGGCGGTGTAAGCCACATACAACGCCCCGAACGGCGGCTTGAAACGCCAGCCGAACAGGCCGTAGAGATAGACCCTGTTATTTCTGCTGTTGTGCTGGGCGAACAGGCGCAGGTAAATGTCGTTGGTGAAATTATAGTCCGAGGTAAAAACGTTCAACACCTTGTCGGCAGCGTTGTCCGGGGAAAAGCGCACCACCTGGAGCTTGTAATCCAGGGTCAACTTGTCGCCCAGCTTCAAACGAGGCCGAATAATCCAGTTGACCAGGTCCCTGTCGAAATTCCGGCCCCGCTGATAAACGAATTTGATTTGGTTCCACTGTTCCTCGTTGTAGGCCACTTGCACTAAAGTCGTGTGATTCCTGTATCGCTTTTCGTAGAGTTCGGTAAGGTAGTTGTTGGAAAACCCCACGGAAATTTTATTGCTGAAAGTTACACCTATCCCCTGGCGCAACTTGACATTACGCAGTGCTCCGCTGTGGCTCCAGAAAACGTTGTTGCGCGTTTCAAAGTTAATTCTCTCCACTGCGTACCGTTTGAGCCACCACCTGTACGTTATATCGCTGTCCAGTTCCCTGCGGTCGTCATCGCGGATAAACCCCACCGTGTTGACGTTGTCCTTGAAGCCGGGATCGATACTGGTGAAGCGCAGATGATATCGGTAGATCTCGTTTTCCCGGATCGCACGCAGGTAAAACGCCTTGGTGGCTTTGCCATCGCCGGAGGGAAAACTGCCCACAATCTGTGAGGTAAACTTACCGTCATCGAGGAAATAGATGGCGGCGTCCGCACTGAGCACACGGTTGCTTCCACCGGCATAGCTCCTGTCCACGGCGATAAGACCGATATTCGAAGACCCCAGGATGTCGCGCTGAAGCCTGAGCACCGAGGTCCGCGAGGAGGGCTGTCCGCCCGTGGCCCTTTCCCTGACCGAAAGAACCGAGAAATTCGTCTTGCCGATACGCCCGTTACTTTTCAGCCCGTGATCTATATCCCCGATCCTTCGCGAATAAAACACGTTTATCCGGTTCTTGAACAGCTCGGCGCCCTCGAGGAAATACAACCTTTTTTCCGGGAAAAACGTCTCGTAGCGGGTGAGGTTGATAACTTCCTGGTCCGCTTCCACGGTGGCGAAGTCGGGGTTGAAGGTGAGATTGCCGTTCACCGAGGAGCCTACGTTAAAACGCAAATCCGCGCCGGTAATAACCTGTGTATCTCCCGAGGAATAGATAGTGCGCCTTTTTGTTCCTTGGGTGTTGGTGTTCAGGGACACGGCGTAAGGATAGAGCGATGCGGAAAAGCTTTTTTTGAACTCACTTAAACCGGTAAGATCGCCGGATTGAGAGACGCGCCAGGCCCTGTCTCTCTCCACCCAGAAACTGGTTTCGTAATAATCGGGATAGTTGCGCCTCACGTTAACGCCCCAGAGAGCGCCGGATGCGCGGGGTATGCGCAGCTCGCCCACCGGGATCGCCATTTCCGCGGTCCAGCCCAGGGAGTCCTCCCTGCTTGCCACGCTCCAGTTGCAATCCCAGCTACCGTCCTGCGAGTTTCCGTCCTCGGCAACTCTCCCATCCACCTGGATCCCAAGTGAATTGGTCGCGAAATAGTAACAATCACGGCGGCTGCTGAAAGTATCCAGATAGAGCATCACCGCGTTGTCAATTTTAATGTCCCCATCGCGCCGGGTAACCGTGGAACCGGCCGAGGATCCGGAGGGATTGACGCAGCGGAACGCAGCGTAGATGTACCGGTCGTCGCTGGCCAGCGCAAAGCTGGTGGCCGCCCGCGCGGGAGCGCCCATCGACGGTTCGAGCTGAACGAAATCCCCCTGCCATTCGGCCCCGGACCAGACCGGATCGTCAAGCACTCCATCGATCACCGGCCTGGTAGCCGCCTGAGCCGCGGCAATGCTCCTCGTCCCGCCCTGAGCTCTCATGCTGCCGCAAAGGGCGGCAAGCAGGATAACAACCTGTGTAATTATCTTCAACCCGGCCATTTTGCTAACCTCTGTTCATCTGTCCACGTATATTTGAAACAGACAGTATACTGCGGCACTGGCAATTCAACAATAATTTACGCCAATATTTTCTTGACAATAAGCTCCACTCGTCCCGCAACCCCATAGTGATGCCCGAAGGCGGGCGTGGGGCTGACCGCCTTTGTGATCCGCAAATCATAGAAAAATGTTTTTTCAGGCACGCTTATAGATTGCATTTTCGCGACGGATGCCGTAATATTCTTTACAAAGGAAACTATTGTCCCTTCTCCACAGGAGCGATAGCAATGGTGCGTCCGGTAACCGCTACATTTATCCTGCTCTCTCTTGCCGCAATCTGTCCGGCCCAGGGCCAGGATTCGCTTCCCGCTTTTCCGGGGGCCGAGGGCTGGGGCGCGTACACCCCCGGCGGACGCGGCGGCCAGGTGATCCACGTGACCAACCTGAACGCCTCCGGGCCGGGCAGCCTCTCGGCAGCGCTGAACACTGCCGGGCCGAGGGTGATCGTGTTCGACACAGCGGGAGTGATCCGGGGCGATATCGATTTTAACCAGGGGCAGGTGACAGTGCTGGGCCAGACCGCGCCGAGCCCGGGAATCACGATCAACGGCATGCTCTCCACCACCTGGGACCCCACCGGCCAGGCGCGCTACGAAGATATCGTGATCCGCTTTCTGCGCGTGCGGCCCTCGCGCCGCACCACTCTTACCGCCTGGGCCGATGCCATCCAGTTCGGCCACGGCTACCGCGCGATCCTGGACCACATGACTTTTTCCTGGGCCAGCGACGAGACTGTAGACATCTTCTCCACCCAGTATGTCACTGTCCAGTGGTGCACTATCGAGGAGAGCGACCTGGAGGGCCACGTGGAAGGCCCGCACGCCTACGGGATGATCAGCGGTCCCAGCGGAGCACCGGCATCGATCCATCATAACCTGTTCGCCCATCACCAGCGCCGCAACCCGGCGATCTCCAACGGGCCGAGCGACATCCGCAACAACGTGATCTACGATTTCCGCGACGGGTTCCTTCACGACAACCCGCCCAACGCGGAGACGTTCAATATCGTTGGCAATTACTGGAAAGCCGGCCGTAGCTCATCTTCTATTTATCCGTTCAATTTCATGGACGGAGGCAATTACTACCTCAAGGACAATTATATCGAATCCCCGCCCCTGTTCAGCGGGATGATCCAGGACCCGTGGGCGGAGAAAGACAGCCTGCAAGGACTGGCAGCCTACGCGAACCGGGGGAAAAAGGCCGAACAGCCCGCCGTGGTGCCCGCGGTAACCACTCACTCCCCGGCCGAGGCCTACGAGCTGGTGCTTAACCTGGCCGGCTGCTTCCCCCGCGACACTGTCAGCCGCCGCACGATAGATGAGGTCCGCAACAGGGGCGGCATGTGGGGCCGCGATCAGCCGGAAGACCTGATGGCGGGCATGAGATGGGGGCCGCGCGTGCGGGACAATGACCGTGACGGGATGGCCGACGCCTGGGAGCGCACCCACGGCCTGAATCCCGCTGACGGCACGGACCACGCCACGGTGATGGAGTCCGGTTACACGGCGATAGAAGAATACGCCAACATGCTGGCCGCCGGGCTGATCGGCCGGGTGGACGGGCTGCCGCCCAAGGGAGACGTGGACGGCGACGGCGATCGGGACATTTTCGACATCGTGCGGCTGATGCTGGCGCTGAGAACGGGAAGCGGAGACGTTTCGTGGGAGGCGGACGTGGACTACAACGGGACACTCAATTTCAACGACCTGCTGGCCCTGATACGCGAATTCTGATTTTTTCTTTAAGCAGTCATTCCCGCCGGAGCGCCCGCGATGAAACTCCGTTATCACGTCTTGTTTCTTGCATCCATACTGCCATTGATCTCACAAACCTTTGCCGCCGGGCCGCTCCCCGCTTTTCCGGGGGCCCAGGGCTGGGGCGCGTACACCCCCGGCGGACGCGGCGGGCGAGTGATCCACGTGACCAACCTGAACCCCTCCGGGCCGGGCAGCTTTCAGGACGCCTGCAGCCAGTCCGGGGCCAGGATAGTGGTGTTCGACACCAGCGGGGTAATCAATGCACCGGTGACTATCGAGCACGGCAATATTACGATCATGGGCCAGAGCGCACCGGGCGCCGGGATAACAATCCGCGGCAAGTTCGCGGCCGCATCGGCTGACAGCTCCCGGCTGGAGAACATAATTGTGCGTTTTCTCCGTGTGCGGCCCGTGCAGCTTGCCGGGGGCGACGGCAGCGATCAGGACGCGATCCAGTTCAACACGGTTGAGCACACGGTTCTGGACCATCTCTCCGTGGCCTGGAGCACGGACGAGAATATCGGCCTCTACCGGGCGCGTTACATCACGGTGCAATGGTGCAGTATCGAGGAAGCCTGCACACAGGGGCACTACAAGGGCCGCCATAACTACGGCATCCTCTCCGGCCCCGAAGGCGGCCAGATAACGGTCCATCACAACCTGTTCGCCAACAACAGCCGCCGCCACCCGGCCGTGGCCAACGGGCCGAGCGATGTGCGCAACAACGTGATCTACAACTTCCGCGACGGGTTCCTGCACGACAACCCGCCCAACAAGCTGGGGTTCAACATTGTGGGCAACTACTACAAGCGCGGGCCATCGAATGAGAATATCCGCCCGTTCTGTTTTGCCGACAGCGCGCTCTACTACCTGCGGGACAACTATGTGGACGGTCTGGGAGTGGTTGATAACCCGTGGGAGATGACTCACCTCAACCCGTCGTTCAAGCATTTCTGCGCCCTGGGAGTGCGCTGGCCCAGCGAGTTCTCCACCCCGTTCGTGACCACTCAATCATCGCTGGAAGCATACGAGCTGGTACTGGAGAGGGCGGGCTGTTTCCCGCGCGATATCGTTACCCGCCGCACTGTCGAGGAAGTCCGCTCCCGCACGGGCGCATGGGGCAAACGGGAGCCGGCGGACCTGATGGAAGGCCTGAGTGCGCGGCCCGCCCCGCCGGACGCCGACCGTGACGGCATGGCCGACGTCTGGGAAACGTCCAACGGCCTTGACCCCGCCAACAGCAATGATCACAGCCGGGTGATGAGCTCGGGTTATACAGCGATAGAGGAATATTGTAACGGCCTGGCCGCCGGGCTTCTGCGCTGAAATCGCCCCCGCACCCGCACCGGAAACCAGTACTTGCCCCATCTCTATTCGACAGGCCAAAGCATGCTTTGGCGTTTGGATGAATTGTTATACTGGTAATGATTTGGCCGAACAAATATTATTAGTAATCAATCCGCGGCAGATATTACTCACTTTCAAAGGGGGCTGAACAGTGAGCACCGGCATAGACCGGGGAAAGGCTTTAGCGAACATCAACGATGGTTTTTCAGGGCAAGCTCCCGATATGGGCGCTTACGAGACCGGCTCGCCTTTTCGCGGCCGGTTCCCCTTGGGAAAGGACTATTGATGAAAAGATGGCTGCCTGTCGCCCTGACACTTTGGTTGCTCTGCGCCTGGATGGGCGCCGGGTACTGTTCCTCCGGTCTGGCCGTGGAAAAAATGGACGCGGGTCAGGGAATGCTCACCTATGACGGGGAACCGGTGTTCGCTTTCGGGGCCATGAGCGAGCTGATGCCCTGGGCTGTCAGGCTGGGGTCAAAAGATTACGATGTCCGCCGCTGGGCCGCCTGGCAGGAAGAACACGGGATGAACTATGTCCGGGGCTACCCCGAGTCCGGCCTGGCTTGGTGCCCGGTGGAGACCGATGGCCGCATTTTCCCGTTCAAGGCGGTATCTTCCTCACCGCTCAAATTCGACCTTACGGCATTCGATCCCGAGTACTGGGAAAACTTCCGCCAGGTTACCCGGGTCCTGGCAGGGCACGGGGTGATCGTTCACCTTCAGCTGTACCAGTTGTGCTATTTCGAGGACAACTATCCAAACCGCTGGAACCTCACTTTCTGGAACCCGGCGAACAATGTCAATGCTTTTACCCGGGAGCTCACCCCCAACGCCAAAGGGCACCACCCGTTCATCGAGGCAGGGGTTAACGGCAACCGGGCGCTGCTGGCCAACCAGATGACCTACCTGGAGCA
>JAJRTS010000017.1 GCA_024278175.1 Gemmatimonadales bacterium
ACCAGGCCTGCGATGACGTAACGTGTTTTATTCCGCAGGAGACCACGCTGAAATTCGAGATGAAGGTCGGCCACCATGACTGGGACCGGCTAGTAAAACCGCCGCAGGCCAAGAAAAAATAATTACAGATCAATGACTAAAAAGGCGAGCATTGGCCGGATAGCCAATGCTCGCCTTTTTTTATAAGCCTTTCCAACCGGCGATTTCAGCTTACTCTCGGCAGAGAGCCCCTGTTCAGGCCAGGAAAAACCACGGAAATTTCACCTGTTGTCGTTCATTTATAATTCCAAAGTTGTTGGCGGCCTGGAAAACCTCTCCACTGTCGGCACCGTCCTTGGTGGCAAACAGCTTGCCCACGCGGGAGAACTCGTTACCGATAACGCTGATCCACTTGACAACCCCCTGCAGCAGCATGAACACCGGTGTTTGGGATAACGGTCGGCAGGCGCGGATACCGGCATCGGACACATCGCGAAAGACCATCACCGGCGCGGCGGACTCCCCCGCCCGTCGCTCGCTGAACCCGTCCAGACTGAGATTGGCCACATCGTCGAACACCAGGGCGGGCCGGGCATCGGCCGTCTCCAGTTCCACGTCGATATTCTCCAGCCGCAAACCATCCACGTGGCGGGCGTAGATTGCGTAGGCCGGCAGCGTACCAAACCGCCATGCATCAGGGTAACCGTCGATTTGCTCAGGAAGTGCGGTCGTGGCTTGCTCGCGCGTGCCCCCGCCGGGAAAGCGCATGCGGATATTGCTCAGGGTCACGTTCTCGATCGGTTTGTCCGGGATGCCCATAATCGAGCAGCCATAGTCGCCCAGCTCACTTGCCACGATATTGGAAATCACAACATTGCGCCAACTGCCCACGCCGGGCTTTTCAGCGTCAGGAGCATAGGGCCGCGCACGGTTGCCCAGCCTCAGGAACAGGGGAGAGCTTACATTCTTGATCGTGATGTTGCTGATCGTGATGTTTTCCAGCGTGCCGCCGTCCACCATTTCGAGCGAGATGCCCGATGAGCCGATCGGCAGGGCGTAGAACCCCTTCTTGCCGATGTACGAGTCGATAACGCAGTTGGTCATCGAGATATTCTTGAACCCGCCATTGGACTCGGTGCCCGTCTTGATCGCGTTACAGCCGCTGGACAGCACCATGTTGGTGATAGTTACGTTTTCCGTTGGATGATCGGCAGTGCTTTTGAGCGTCAGGGCGTCGTCGTCGCTGTTGCCGTACTCCTTCCACTGAAAATGCTCTCCCTGCCCGTTGATAGTCCCCCGCCGGCGATACCGATCTCGCGCTGGTTCTCGGCGTAGAGCAGGCTCTGGCTCACGTAGCCATCGGTGAACGAACGAAACGCCGGGCGGATCGACGGGTAGTCGAGAGTGTCGGTGCTGCCCAGCAGGGTCGCGCCGGTTTCCAGGTAGAGGGTCACCCCGCTCTTGAGGATGACCGTGCCGGAGAGGTAATCTCCGGGTGAAAAATAAACCTGGCCGCCGCCAGCCGCGTTGGCCGCGTCAACCGCCCGCTGGATGGCCCGGGTGTCCTTGGCCAGACCGTCGCCCGCCGCGCCGTAGTCCCGGACATCGTAAGACCGACCTGCTCCCTGGCGATGCGGCCAGGGAAACCGTAACCAGTATTAGCTGTCATAACGTGATGATTCCGCCTGAACGAAATTTTCCGGACATCCTTTACCCCTCGTTCCCCTGATAGTGAACGATTCAACAGTCATGCAAACCGCTACAGCAACCGCTGCTTATTTCGTTTCCAGACCCTTGCCTTCACTCAGTTACGGTACTACGTAGCAGGACAATCACTGCTACCGGATTCGCAGCTTTCGATAAAACCGGCCGCATCCAGCAAATTATTTGCCACCGCCCGGCAACCTGTTTGTGCGACAGCCTTTTCATTTTCCAGTTTCGAGCCATAGCCGGTGCGCACCAGCACGGGCTCCAGACCCGCGTTTTTTCCAAGTTGCAGGTCACACAGGCTATCACCAATCATGAAGCTGCAACCGGCGGAGATGTTCAGCTCCCGGAGCGCGTCATCTATCATGCCGGGTAATGGTTTACGGCACGTGCAGCCCTCGTCCGGCCGATGGGGGCAAAAGTAATATTTATCGATCCCGGCGCCGCCGGCCGCCAGCAGCTCGTCGAGCCTGGCATGCACCGCCTCCACCTGCGCGGCATCGAAATAGCCCCTGCCCACCCCCGACTGGTTGGAGACCACCACCAGCAGGTAACCCAACCCCGCCAGTTTGGCCAGCCCCTCGGCGGCCCCGGGCAGCAGCTCGACCCCCGCGGGATCCGAGAGATAATTTCTCTCCACGATAATTGTGCCGTCGCGGTCGAGAAAAACACATTTTTTCATTGCCCGAACCTCGGAGATTTTCTTCAGGGCCGCCCCCGAAAAAACATTCAACGGCTCTGTTTTTGGGGGGGGGAGCTATGCGCCAGGCTGCCGTACCAGTAATATGGTCGAAGACTGCAAGCTGTTTCATAGCTTCAAATCAGGTTGCAGTGGTGTTCTTTTTGTGCGGGGTGCGGGGTAAACAACCGGGCCGCATGTCCACCGTTTAGCGAACCACCGGCGGGCGACTCAGGACGTCTCGCCGGTACAACTGCTGCCCGCCCCTGCCGTACAGCCGAAACAATGCTCACCGAAAGTTATCCGCCGCTCCAGAATTTTGCCGGGATCGAAATTGTCCACATCCATCGGCCCGCCGGCATTCATCCGCAGGCCCATCATCTGGTTGAAGTCGCAGTCGTAGAGACAGCCGTCCCAGCCCACGCTGACAATATCGCGGCACATCACTCCCCCGGAGGCGCAGGGATTGAACGCACCGGCCAGTTTTTCCATGTACTCCTCGAACACGTCACGCCGCTCCAGCATCTCGCGAAAACGGTTGATCGGCATGTTGGTGATCGTGAACAGGCGGTTGAAGCTCAGGCCGTGGCGCTGCTTCAGCTCGCGCCTGAAATCGCTTTCCAACTGCTGCTGATCCGAGGGCAGAAAAGCTCCGGCCGGGTTGTAGACCAGATCCAGCACCAAGTCGCTGCCGGGCTGTCCGTAACCGATCTCGTTGAGCAGCCTCATCGATTCGATACTGCGATCGAACGTGCCGACGCCACGCTGCTTGTCGGTAAAGTAGGAGCTCCAGTAGGGCAGCGAACTGACCACTTCCACCTTGTGCTCCGCCAAAAAAGCGGGCAGCCAGCCCATGCTCCGGCCCGTTACCGGATGGGGGTCCAGCGTAACAGTCAGGTTGTGACGCACCATCACCGTGCGGACCATCGCGCTTGCCGACTCCACCAGGTGAGTGAAGTTCTCGTTCAGCTCGGGCGCGCCGCCGGTGATGTCCAGGTTGACGATCTGCTTGTAGCGCTCGAGGATGGACAGGCACTTATCGACAACCTCGCGGCTCATCTGCTCCGCTGTTTTATCCGGCCCGGCATTTACATGGCAGTGAATGCACGTCTGGTTACAGAGCCTGCCCATGTTGACCTGAAGGGTCTCCACGCTACGGGGCTGAATGTCCAGCTTGTACTCTCTGAGCCTGGTCTTGAATTCACACGCCGGTTCATTGACCATCCGTTTTCCTCCCCACTATCATTGTATTGCGATTGCTGTTCAAGCGCCCAGTTTTTCAAGTTTATTCAGCATCTGCACGTTGTGCACCAGGGTGATCCCGGCCATCATCGCCGCCGCCACGTGCACCGCCTCGGACATCTGCTCCGGATCGGCCCCGCAGGAAAGGCACGCCTCCGTATACGCATCTATACAGTAGGGGCATTTCTGCGTATGCGCAACCGCCAGGGCTATCAGGGCCTTTTCGCGCTTTGTCAGCGCGCCGTCCTCGCCTGTCACCTTGCCGTAGTACTCGAAAAAGCTTTTCGCCAGCTCGCCGCGAAATTTGCCGATCTCGCCGAATTTTTTCAAGTCTCCGGATTCGAAATAATTCACGCTCTTCTCCCTTGCAGAGATGGTTCAACCATGAATGCCCGTTTTTTCAGCGGACGTTGTGCCTGCCGGCTATATATATTGAAACGAGTATTATTCCATATCTGCTACAATTAATTTACATTCCTCTTGAGGAGTTTGAGTTGTCAATAGCTTTTCCATGTCTCAAGATAACCTCGCCGACCGGCTCGATCAAACCGTTAAGGTCCGGCGCTTCATTCAAGCCGTGCAAGGAGACTGATCTATGGATCGCAGAAACTGGCTGGCAGGACTCGGCGCGCTGCTGACCACCGGCGGTGTAATCAGCACCGCGGCGTGCGCTAAAACAGAGCAAAGCGCGAAGGCTCCCGCAGGCAGGGCCGAGGGCTTGCCGGAAGGGCTCAACCATTATTACGGTGACCTGGACAATCACTGTGAGGTGGGCTACGCGCGCGGTTCGCTCACACGCGCATTCGAGATTGCCGACAGCCATCTGGACTTTTTCAGTTGTACGCCCCATAGCTGGTGGCACGACGTACCCAAAATGACCCAGGGTAAGGAACAGAAATGGCTCGACGGGTTCGAGACCACCAGACGCCGCTGGCCGGAAGTGCAACAACTTAACAAGGAATACCATCGTCCGGGCGAGTTTGTCACCTTCCCCGGCTACGAGTGGCACAGCAGCCGGTTCGGCGACTTCTGCATCGTGTCCCCCGGCGACGAGTTGCCGCTGACCCATTTCAACGAACTCAAAAAACTCCAGCAGTTCGCATTTGACAAAGGCGCGCTGCTGATCCCCCATCACCCCGCCTACCTTCGGGGCCACCGGGGAGCCAACCCCGAGCACTGGGATCCGCGGGTCAACAAGCTACTGGAAATCTACAGCGAGCACGGCAGCGCGGAGAGCGATGAGGGCAGTTTCGACTACATCCGTCACTCGATGGGCGGGCGCTGGGAGCCCAACACCCTGCGGGCCGTGCTGGAAGCCGGCCACCGGGTTGGTGTGCTGGCATCCACCGACGACCACCTGGGGTTCCCCGGCGCCTATGGCGAGGGCCTGGCCGTGGTGCTGGCCCCGGAGCTTACCCGTAAGTCGCTGTTCGGTTCGCTGGATAAGCGGCGCTGCTACGGAGTTACCGGCGACAGGATCAAGGTCAATTTCGCGGTCAACGGCCAGGTGATGGGCAGTGAACTGCCGTTCACGGCTCAGCGCAGGATCGCGGTGGAAGTGGAGGGCTGGGACACTGTGGAAAAAGTGGAAGTGATCAAAAACAACCGGGTTATCCACCGCGAACACCCCGCGGACAGCACACCCGGCGCCAACCCGTTCGCCCGGCCCGTGATCGTGCGCCTGGAATACGGCTGGGGCCCGTGGGCCAGCCTGGGCATCCCGCGCATCTGCGACTGGGAGATAAGCGCAAGGGTGCAGGGCGGGAAAATAATCGGGTTGATGCCGGGCTTCCAGAGCGGCCCGCTGGTGGAGGACCGTCGCAACCGGATAGCCGACAACACGCCCGGCGGATTCGAACTGACCAGCTACACCAGCCGTCTGGACGCTTTCGCCGAGCGGCCCACCAACCTGGTGGCGATCAGGATCGACGGAGGACCCGAGACCAGGATTACGCTGAAGCTGACCCGGCCCACCGCGATGACTCTCAGCAAAACCCTGGCCGAACTGCTCAGTGAGAACGAAGTGGCCTTCACCGGCCCGTTCCCCGACGAGTCGCTGATCCTGCACCGGCCGGTGGCCGCGGTCAACGCCGGCTGCTCGTTCGGTTTCACGGACACGGGCGACGGGAGCCGTGACGACTGGTACTATGTGCGCGTAACCCAGCGCAACGGCCAGTTGGCCTGGACCAGCCCGGTGTGGGTGGACAAAAAGGCCTGATACGACAATCCCGCTTGATCTAGCTGTTATCAAAAGTTTTGTCTTTTTGCAAGGGAAAGACAATCCTGAGAATGGTACGGAAAAACTTTCGTTGCTCGTAGAACATCGTAGGGGCGAACCTCGTGTTCGCCCGTCAACCTGTGCACCTGCTGTATTCTTTGCGGGCGAGGCATGCCTCGCCCCTACGAAGGATAATCAAGCGGACAATTGTTTCGAGAATCACTCCAGCTGGCAACTGTGTTTATCGCGCAGGGGCGAGCGCAGGCCGTGGCCGGGGAAAAACCAAAAAAAGCGCCCGCCGGATTACCCGGCGGGCGCTTTTTACATTGCGGCTGCAAATCATCCTACAACTGCCCGTTCAGCCAGTTGAGCTTCTCATCCAGCCGGAAATCGATATTCTCCAACAGCCCCAGCCTGGCCGCCTGGTCCCTGTACCATTGCCCGTCGAACGTGGGCGAGGCGTTGAAGAGCGAAACCCGGTTGCGCATCAACATCAGCATGGCGGTGCGGAAATCTCCCACTCGTTTGAGCGAACCCACGGGCAGCAGTTCCAGCAACTCGCCATCGTAACCCGGATCGGTCCGGTGAAGGTCGACAAACACCTGCTCGCAGCGGCCGAACACGGCCCCGGCGAACGCAACCGGCAGGCCGCTTTCACTCATCCCGGCCAGGATAATCGGCTGATCGGGCCACTGTTTGCGTACGGCCACCAACGCGGTCAGGATATCCTGGATGGCCTCGAGCCGGTTGGAGCGGTTATAAGCCTCGGGCCAACTGAACGTCTCCCAGGTCTTGCGTGGAATCCTCAGTTCGCCGCTGGCGAACCCGCCGATGCGAATAACCCGGTAATCCCGCACAGCCAGGTTTTTCAGCGCCGGCTTGAACCCCCCCCCGTCGGGCTGGAACATTCCGCCGCGCCACTCCGGCCGCACCAGCACCAGCGTTCCTTTGGGAGCGGGGCTCGAACTGACCAGTTCCAGCGAGAAACGCTCTCCCGCGCCGTCCCTGCCAACGGCCATACTCTCGTGAATGATCCCGCCCAGCACCTGGCTGTCGAGTTTCTCGATGATAACCTTGTCCGCCCGGGGGACTTCCACCTGCAGCAGGCGGCGCAGGTTCCCGCCGAACTCCTCGCAGAACAGATCCAGTTGCGCCCTGTTTTTCGGCCATCTGGCCTGGAGCTCCCGCTCACTGGCGGCGATCCAGTCGTCGATCACCTCCAGGCCATTCTTTGCCTGTTCGGGCAATATCTTGTCGGGGAACACGCGCAGATCACCCAGGGCGGCCAGTCCGGGAAAGGGAGAGCGCACGTCCCTGATCGCGGGTCTGGGACTTTTAAGCTGTTCGGCAAACCATTGATAGACAGCGGCCCGGCTGGCGGCGTTATAGTTGTGCACACCCTCGATATGGACGTTTTTCACCTTGTCCGCCGCCCCGTAGAGCTCGTAGTAGCGTTTGATTATCGGCATTTCGCGGGTGGGAAAACTGTTGGTCCAGGGGTCCTCGGTGGCGCTGAGCAGAATCAGCGGTTTCGGCGCGAAAATCCCGGCGATCTCCACCGTGCTGATGTCCACCCAGCAGCCCGGAGCGTTCTCGCAGCGGCACCCCGGGTGCTTGGCCGCTCCGATAATGTTCACCGGTGCGGCCACCTTGAGCCTGGGTTCGGCGGCCATCAGGAACAGGGTCTGGCTGGCCCCTCCGCTGGCGCCTGTCGCGCCGATGCGCTCATCGTCCACCTCCGGCAGACTGGTCAGGAAATCCACCGAGCGGATCATGTTCCACACGTGCAGACCGGCCAGCGAGAGCCCGTAGAGCCTGGCCCTGGGGAAATCGAACACGCCGCGGAACTTGCGCGGTTCGTAGGGCAGCGGCTTGTCGGCCTTCATCTGCGCGCGGCTTTTCTGATGGTCGTGGGGCAGTTGGAAGTTGTCGTTAAAACCCACCATGTCGATACTGATGACCACGAAGCCCATTTTCGCCAGGTCGATACAGCGTCCGGGGATCGAACCGGTTTCCCCGTTTGTGAGCCGGCCGTAAGTCCAGTGCCCGTGCGGGCAGACGATTGCCGGAAACGGGCCGTCGCCCGTGGCGGGACGATAAAGGTTACCGGTAACGTAATAGCCCGGCAGGCTCTCGAAATAGACCTTGGCCACCCGGAACCCGTCGCCCTGCTTCTCATCGAATATTACGGGGTTCAACTCGCATTTAGCGGGCATGGGCCACAGGCCGTTGGTCAGCAGGAATTTTTGCCGCAGCTCTTCCCTGCGGCTTTCGAGTTCTGCAACCGTTTCCGGAATCTTGATTCTAAGCTCGAAATGATCGGCGTCGATCAGGCGGCTGGCGCGGGCGTCCTCGACAGGCAAGCCGGCCACGGACCGGCCGGCCAGCGCAAGCACGGCGACCAATGCCAACGACACCAGCAGCATAGCGCGCCCGCCGGGAACGGTTTCGCCCACCGCTAAAGGGTTGTTCATTTCAGGGCCTCCTGTACCCGAGTTAATCCGGTTATGATACGGTTGATTGCCTTACGGTAATATCTGACTTCAAATAATACTATCCCCCGTCGGCCTCTGCAAGAGAGCGCTCCGCGGTGCGGCGATTTCCTTTACTTTCGCAATCGCACGATTAAAATTAGCACGGTAACCCTAACCGCGAGGATATCCGATGACCAGAATTAGGCTTTTCCTGATTGCGACGATTATCGTCGCTGGTTGCACCACGCCCCAACAGCCGCGTCAATCCGAGGCCGCCGCCCGCTCCGAGGGGCCGCACCCGACCGTCGGCTGGATCAACGCCTGCCGCGCCGGCGACGGCGGGTTCGGCTGGTTCCCCGGCGACTCGGCCCACACGAGCACCACGGGGATGGCGCTCGAAGCCCTGGACGCGCTGGGTGCGCTCGGTAAGCTATCAGCCAGGCAGGAACTGGTCGCCTGGTTGAAGGCGCGCCAGCAGAGCGATGGCGGTTTTATCGAGAAGGACGGTTATTTCGGCAAGGGCAAAACCCTGCCATGGGGCAGTCAGAGCAGCCTGGAGGCCACGTTCTGGGGCGTACGGGCCCTTGATCTGCTCGGCTCGGCCCCGCCTGATCCGGCGGCCACGGCGGAATTTATCGCCGCACGCCAGCGGGACTCCGGCGCGTTCGACGCCGCCGAGTACGCAGGCAAGACAGTCGAATCGGCCACCTACTCCAGCTACTGGGCCGTGGGCGCGCTGAAAACCCTGGGACTGCCCGTTCCCGACTCGGCCGGGCTGGTCGGCTGGCTGCGAGAGCAGCAGGAAACCAAGGCGCTGCGCGGCGGGTTGAGCCTCAGCCCGGACGGGTTCCTGTTCTCCTCCGTCCAGGGCACCGGCTACGCCGTGGCCACACTGAGCCTGCTGGGAGCCGCTCCCAAACGTCCCGCCGCAATCAAAAAATTCCTGCTCTCCACCCGCGGGCAGGAAGCCGACGGCGGGTTCGAACTGGGGCATGGCGACGACTGGAATAACTACGACCACTACTCCCGCACGGCAGACACCTGGCACGCTGTACGGGCGCTGCGCCTGCTGGGCCTGCCCCTGAGCGACAGCGACACGTCCCGCGCCGCCCGCCCGGCTTCCGACTGCGCGGCCTGGCTGGCCTCGGTGCAGAACCCGGACGGCTCTTTCGCCCGCTTTGCCGCCAGCGAGCAGACTCCGGTCCAGCCACCCGGCGAGATGCAGGCCAGCTGGCAGGCGGTCAGCACGCTCGGGCTATTGGGCAAGCCGGTTCCCCGGCCGGCCAACCCCGAGCCACCCCGGGAAGAGATAATAATCCCGGCCATGGAGTACCGTCACCCGGCGATCAATTTCGACGACCCGGTGGAGATCTGGGCTTACCGTCGCCTTGCCGAACCGGTCTACCGCGAGGCGCTCGAGCGCACCGGCAGTAAAACCGAGGCGATCGGCGCGGTGAGCAGTTGGGCGCGCAACGCCGTGGGCCCGGAGAACCACGCCCACGACCGCAAGGTGGAAGGGCGCGGCAAGCTGGCCCACGGCTGGGGCCAGTGCGGAACGATGAGCTGGCTGGTGCAGGCCCTGGCCGCCAGCATCGACTACCCGGCGCGGGGAGCCTACGTGGACGGCGACGCCAACGTGGAGGTAAAAATCCGCGAGGACGGCTGGGACAAGGCCCACTGGGTATGCTATATTCCGTTCACCAACGAATGGATCAACCCCGGGCTGCAAACCCGCGAGGGCACCCTTAACGGCTGGAGCGCGCTGGATATCGCGATCAACTATCATCTCAACAAACGCGACTATATCTACCCATCGCTGACAAAGCTCGGAGATTTCCGCTACTGGCGGGTCTGGATCGAGCTGATCGATCCGGTGGCGGGCGCCTGGGGCCCGGACACCCGGATCGACACGAGCATGACCTATTCCAGTGAGGATGCGCTGACCGCCTACCCCGGCGGGAGTTGGTAGCCAAAGGCGTAATATCACCGGAAAAACTGAACTTTCCACTCCTTGAGGAGGCCTGGCGATGAGGACCGTTTTTTTTGCAGCAGTTCTGTTGATGGCCACACTGGCGACTCCGAATTTACAAGCAGCCAGACCCTGCGCACAGTGCGATTACCAGGTTTTCGCCTCCGGGTTCACGTTCCCCGAGGGCCCGGTGTTCGACAGCGAGGGCAACCTCTACGTGGTGATCTACAAGCGCGAGGGGGATATCGCCCGGATATCCCCGGATGGCAAGGCGGAGGTTTTTATCGACCTGCTGGAACTCGGCGAGGGCAAGGCCAACGGACTGGCTTACCACGCGGCTCAAAATGCCATCTATGCCTGCGAGTACGACGGTAAGCGTATTATCCGGATCGACCTGGCCACAAAAAAAGTGACCACGGTTGCCGACAGCTACGAGGGCAAGCCGCTCAACGAGGTCAACGACATTTTCCTGGCCGCCAACGGGGACCTCTATTTTACCGATCCGTACCGCGAGGACGAAACCACCGGTGGCCGGGTGTTCTGTTACAGTATGGCCGAGCAGAAGCTCTACAAGCTGCTCGACGGCCTGGCGTTCCCCAACGGCCTCACTGTCTCTCCCGATCTGCGCACGCTCTACGTGGGCCAGACCGTGCGCCGCAACGTGACCGCCTGGACGCTGACCGGCGACGGCCACGGGGTCTCGGGCCCTGGCCGCGAGGTGTTCCTGATGTCCGGCGGCAACGGTCCCGACGGGATTGAGACCGACAGCGAGGGCAACCTGTTCATCACCCACTACGGCGGCGGCAAGGTTTATTATGTCAGCCCGGATGGCAACCTGCTGGGCTGCGCCAGCGGTTTCGGCAAAAACCTGACCAACGTGGCGCTGGGCGGCGACTGGGTCTATATCACCGAAACGGAGCGTGGCGAGGTGATCCGCATTCCGCTGCTGCATTTCAAGCGCTGAACGCGGCCTTCTCTCACAGGGGTGGGGGGAGGGAGGGGGCGCAACGGGATTGATCTGAGCGGCGGAGAGGTTATATTTGCGGTTGATTTTGCGGCAATGACGACAAACAACTGAGTTGGAGCATGTGATGATCCTGGTTACCGGAGCGGCCGGTTTTATCGGCTACCACGTTGCGCGTAAACTGCTGGAAGACGGGCAGCGTGTGGCCGGAGTTGACATAGTAAACGACTACTACAGCCCTCAGCTCAAATGGGACCGGGTTGGTGAACTGAAAGCCTTCCCCAATTTCAGTTTCCACCGTCTGGACCTCTGCGACACGCAGGCGTTGCGGGAGCTTTTTGCCTCGTCGGAATTCAGCCAGGTGATCCATCTGGCGGCCCAGGCCGGGGTACGCTATTCGCTCAAACACCCGGAAGCCTACCAGCGCTCCAACCTGGAGGCGTTCCTCAATATCCTCGAAATGTGCCGCCATCACAAGGTGGAGAACCTGATCTACGCATCCTCATCGAGCGTGTACGGCAAGAACACCAAGGTCCCGTTCAGCGAGAACGACCGTCTGGAGGGCCAGATATCGCTCTACGGAGCTACCAAACGGGCCAACGAGCTGATGGCCCACACCTATTTCCACCTCTACGGGCTCAACACCACCGGCTTGCGTTTTTTCACGGTCTACGGCCCGTGGGGACGGCCGGATATGGCGATGTTCCTCTTTACCGAGGCGATCCTCAGGGACGAGCAGATTTCGGTGTTCAACTACGGGCACATGCGGCGGGATTTTACCTATATCGACGATATCGTGGAGGGAGTGACCGCCTGCCTGGAACACAAGTTCGAGTACGAGATTTTCAACCTGGGGAACAACAAGCCGGTGGAACTGCTCTACCTGATCGAGCTGATGGAGAAAAAGCTGGGCCGGGAGGCCAACAAGCTGATGCTGCCGATCCAGCCGGGCGACTGCGAGGCCACCTATGCCGACATAAACCGGGCCGGCCGCCTGCTGGGGTTCGAGCCGAAAACCTCCATAGAAGAGGGGCTGGACAGGTTTATCGGCTGGTATAAGTCTTACTTCGGCGCTTGATTCCGCCACCTGTCTCACCACGGCCGGGGCAGCTCCCGGGCCGCTGTTACCGCCCCTCGCTCAACGGGCCGCCCAGTGGCTCCCGGCCGCAGGTTCCGGCATAAAGAGAACCGCGTCTGGCCCCGTCGTATTGCCGCCCGAACCGCTCCGGCTCGTAGGGCATCCGGCGGGCGCTACAGTCCCGGCGGGGACAGAGCACGCAGTCGGCAAACTGCTCCCCGGAAGCGAACCGTACCCCCGAGAGCGACTTGCGCGGCTTCATCAGGAAACTTTCTGTCAATTCGACCCCTGTTGCTCCCGCGACATCACCGCTCCGCTCCAGCGCACAAAACAGCGGCTCCTGCTCGGTAAGCGGCCAGTCTTCCAGTGAGCCGGGGTTCATCGATACCCGGTACTTACCATCGAGTTCCCCATCCAGCGCATCCTCCAAAACCCGGAGAGCCGCTCCCAGTGCTTCCTCGCAAATCTCGTCGGCCACCCAGCGCTCCAGCGGATCGTCGAGCCCCTGCGCCCAGCGCTCCAGCTCCACTCCGCAGGTGGCCACGAACAGCGCGGCCGTGCGCGCCCCGCTCAGATTAACCCGCAGAACGCGGCTGCTGAACACCTGCCCGGCGATTTCCACCGAGTCCCGGCTTCTCGCAACCGGCTCGAACAGGGCGAAAGCCGCGCGCGGCCTGGCGAGGCGCACGGAGCCGGCCAGCATACGCTCCAGCGGCAGCGCCCCGGTCAGAGTGTCCAGCCTGAGGCGGGCGGCAAGGGCAGAGGGATCGGGTTGGAATCCGATCCTGTCCAGTACATTCAAGCTTTTCAATATTTGCGTCCTGCGTAACAACAAACAAAGACCGCTAATAAATCGGGCGAACACAAGGTTCGCCCCTACGATTTCCTCGAACATCGGAAGTTTTTCCGTACCATTCTCAGGATTTTCTTTCCTCTACAATAAGGAGGGGCAGACCCATGTGTCTGCCCGTGAAAACAAGAATGTGCCAAGCGGCAAACCGGGTGCGGCTCTTTCAATTACGCACACCCCGTAGTAAAAATCAGAGTTTCACCAGCCGCAGCGTGTTGGTGCCGCCGCGCTCGGAGAGCGGCGCCCCGAACGTCATTACCGCCACGTCTCCCTTGTTGCAAATCCCGCTTTCCAGCAGGTATTTTGCCGCGGCGCTCACGGACTCTTCCATGTTGTGCATGTTGGGCAGCATCACCGGGAACACGCCGTAGAAGCTGTTCATCCGCCGCACCGCGTCCTCGCGGTCGCTGATGGCCACGATCGGCATCGGCGCGCGGAACTTGCTCATCAGCAGCGCGGTGCTCCCGCTCTGGCTGCCCACGACGATCGCCGCGGCGTTCAGATCGCGGGACGCGTCGGCGGCGGCGTGGCAGATTGCCTCGGAGAAATCGGCGGCGGCCTGATGGCGCAGCATGGTGCGGTCGCCCCAAGCCTCCAGCGTGCTCTCGGCCTCGGCCACGATCTTGGCCCCGGTGGCGACAGTCTCCACCGGATAGTGCCCGGCGGCGGTCTCACCAGTGAACAGCAGCGCATCGGTCCCGTCGAACACGGCGTTGGCTACGTCCGAGGCCTCGGCGCGGGTGGGCACCGGCGCATTGCTCATCGACTCCAGCAACTGGGTGGCTGTAATCGAATAGATGCTACCCTTGCCGGCAGCACGCAGGATCCGCTTCTGGGCCGCCGGCACCCGCTCCACGCCCAGTTCCACGCCCAGGTCGCCGCGGGCGACAATCACGCCGTCGCTTGCGGCCAGGATCGCCTCTAACTCATCGAGCGCCGCCGGTTTCTCGATCTTGGAAATCACCGGCATCCGGCTGCCGGCCTTGTCGATAATCTCCTTGATCCGGATAACATCGCCGGGCCGCTGGACGAACGAGAGGGCGACGAAATCAAATTTCTGGGCGATCAGGAAGTCGAGATCATCCAGGTCTTTTTCGGTCAGGGGCGGTTCGCTGATAGCGATGTCCGGCAGGTTGATTCCCTTGTGGCTGGTCAGAGCGCCGCCCACTTCCACCCGGCAGCGAACGTCATCGCCCTTGACGTCCTCCACCCGCAGACGCAGCAGGCCGTCGTTGAGCAGCACGCTCACTCCCGGATGGAGATCGCGGGCCAGTGAGCGATAGGTGGTGCCGATCCGGTTGCCGGAGGCCTTTTCCTCCTGCGAGCTGAGCACCACCTCTTCGCCCGCCACCAGCTCCAGTACACCGTCGATTTCTCCCACCCTGATCCGGGGGCCCTGAAGGTCGCCCATGATCGGCAGGGGCCTGCCGGCGCGCTCGGCGGCCTGGCGGAACGCATTGTAGAGCTTGCCGTTGGATTCGTGGCTGCCGTGGGAGAAATTGATTCGCGCCCCATCCATCCCGGTTGCGATCAGTTTGTCGAGCACGGCCGGGTCGCTCGAGGACGGCCCCAGGGTACAGATAATCTTGGTTTTGCGCCGCATGCGGTATTCCCTTCGCTTATCAGTTCCAGAGAATCAGGCCCAGTTCGTAGGGGTTGACCAGATGTTCGTGCCGTGGCAGCACCCGGATAGTGTAGCCGTGCTGCCCGCTGTGGTTACAGGGCACCTTTCCGTTGTACGTGGTGACTCCGGCGTTTTCCTCACCGGGAATCATCTCGGCAGTGCTGCTGCCGATAATATTGCGCCCGGCGTCCAGCGGCCCGTAATAGACCTCCACGGCCAGGTCCTGCGGACTCAGGGCTCCCAGCTTGAGTTTGGCAGTTACCTGGAGTTGCTGGCCCACAACGAAATCCGTGCTTGTATCGGCCGTGACCTCGGCAATCGAGAGGTCCCGCCAGTTGTCGAGCATTTTTTTCTTCCAGGCCGTGAAATCTTTGGACTCCTTATAGCCGCCCTCGCGAAGGCCGGTGCAATTTTTGGCGGCGAGCATGTAGAAACGGCTGACATATTCCTGCACCATCCGGTGGGTATTGTACTCGGGAGAGAGTTTGCTGATCGAATCCTTCATTTTCTAGATCCAGCGCCGCGGCAGACCGTCGGAGCCGCGGTCGTAAAAGAGTGGAATCACATCGTTTTCCAACTGATTGTAGAGCGCGTTGGCCTCCACCTGGTCCTGCAACGCCAGGTCGTCGTACTCCTCGCCCCGGCCGATAGCCCAGCCGGTGTTCGGCTCTATCTCGTAGCCCTCCACCCACCAGCCGTCGAGCACACTGAGGTTCAGTCCTCCGTTGGGGACCACTTTCATCCCGCTGGTGCCGCTGGCCTCCATCGGGCGGCGAGGCGTGTTGAGCCAGACATCGACTCCCTGGACCATGTAGCGCGAAACGATCATGTCGTAGTTTTCCAGGAACACCACCCGGCGCCTCATCTGGTGGTCGCGGGCGAAGTGGATCAACTGGCGGATCAGCGCCTTGCCCTCCTCGTCGCGGGGATGCGCCTTGCCGGCGAACAGGAACTGCACCGGCCGCTGCTCGTCCGTGAGCATCTTTTTCAGCCGGTCAACATCGCGCAGCAGCAGAGTGGCACGCTTGTAGGTGGCGAAGCGCCGCGCAAAACCGATCGTGAGCGCGTTGGGGTCCAGCGCCCGGTCGGACTGCTCGATATCCTGGCTGGTGGCTCCCCGCTCGATCAACTGGTTTTTCAGCCGCTGGCGGGCAAACGAGACCAGGCGTTCGCGGCGAAGTTCGTGGGTGCGCCAGAGGGCCTCGTCGGGCAGCGAGTCGATCCTCTCCCAGGCTTCCCTGGCGGTGGGGTCCTCGCGCCAGCGATGGCCCAGGTAACGGTCGTAGAGTTCGCCTGCCTCGCGGCTGATCCAACTGGCGATATGGATCCCGTTGGTCACGTGGGTGATCGGAATATCGTCCACAGGCACCTCGGGCCAGTTGGCGCGCCACATCGAGCGGCTGACCGCACCGTGCAGGCGGCTCACCCCGTTGTAATGGGCGCTCAGGCGCATGGCCAGGAAGCTCATGTTGAACGGTTCGAGATCGTTGTCGGGGTCACGGCGGCCCAAGGCCAGGAACTGCTTGCGGTCTATACCCAGCCGGTTGTAGAGGTGGGAGAAATAGCGATCCACCAACACCGGCTCGAAAATATCAATCCCGGCCGGCACCGGCGTATGGGTGGTAAAAATCCCGCTGGAACGAACCACGGTAAGCGCTTCCTCGAACGCGAGGCCCTGCTCCTCGACCAGGCGCAGGATCCGGCCGATACCGCTGAAAGCGGCATGGCCCTCGTTCATGTGGATCGCACACGGCTCGATCTCCATTGCCGCCAGGGTCTGAACCCCGCCGACACCGATCATGATTTCCTGCTGGATGCGCATCTCCTTGTCGCCACCGTAGAGCTGGTAGGTAATCGCCCTGTCGTTGGGGCGGTTCTCCGGCAGGTTGGTATCGAGCAGGTAGAGGTTTACCCTGCCCACCTTGGCGTGCCAGATTCTGGCTACCACCTTTCGGCCCGGGAAGTCAACGGTGATCTTGCGGGTCCCGTTGTCGGGATTGCGCTGAAGGTGGAGCGGCATCTTGAACGGATCGTTGTCGTAGTAGGCCTCCTGCTGGTACCCGTCGATATTCAGGTACTGGCGGAAATAGCCGTGCTGGTACATCAGCCCCACACCCACCAGCGGCACGCCGAGGTCGCTGGCGCTTTTAACATGATCGCCGGCCAGGATACCCAGGCCACCCGAGTAGACCGGCAGGCATTCGGTAATGCCGAACTCGGCGCTGAAATATGCCACCTTGAATTTATCGACAGCCTCCGGATACTCGCGGGAAAACCATGTCTTCTTGTCGTTGACATATTTATCCAGCGTCTCGCTCACCTGTTCCAGCAGCGAGATAAACCCGTCGTCGTCGGCCAGCTCCTCGAGCACCTGCTGGTCGATTGTCTGCAGCATCATCACCGGATTGTGGCGGGTGGATTCCCAGAGCTGCGGATCCATCCGCCTGAACAGTTCGATACTGTCGGGGTCCCAGCTCCAGTAGAGGTTACTGGCGATCACCCTCAGACCGGCCAGCTTGCCGGGCAGCGATGGGACAACTGAATATTCCTGGATTTTTTTCATCTCGGATATCCCGCGCTCGAATGAGCAGAAATTATGACCGGCCGGATCCGCCGGAATCCGTCATCGGCGTATCGAGAGGCAGCTTACAGCGCATCATCACGAATACGGGCCAGGGCCTCGTGGCCAACCTCCAGATGCAAACTCGTGTACTGGTCGAAAATACTCTGCGAACTGTCCTTGGTTTTTATCCCGCCACTGGCCAGTGGCAGGTCACTGATCAGCAGCAGCGCCCCCACGCGGACCTCCCTGGCGAACGCCACACTGAACAGGGTTGCGCACTCCATGTCGATAGCTTTCGCCTTCTCGGCCACAAGGCAGTCGCGGAACTGCTTGTCGAACTCCCAGAAGCGGTAGTTTGTCGTATGGATGATACCGTGACGGTAGCTCAGCTCCCGGCCGTCCAGGGCAAGGCTGAGCCTGCGATGGATGTGGAAATACGGCATGGCCGGAACCCGCTCGGGAAGGTAGTGGTGGCTGGTGCCCTCGTCGCGGATAGCAGCCGCTGGCAGAAAAAAATCGCCAACGTGATGTTTTGTCGAAAGTCCGCCGCACAGGCCCAGAAAAACCACTGCCCGGGGCTCGATAAATGAAAGCAGGTCCATGATCAACGCCGCGTTGGGCGAACCGATCCCGAAGCGGATGATGCTGATCCGCTCGGTGGTGTCGTGGGCCGCGGCCATCGCGCTGCCGACTGTGCTGCTAGCGCCGGAGTCCTGAGCGAACTCGTCCACGTAATGCTGAAAATTGGTCAGCAGGACCTGCGGCTGAAACTCTCCGGCCGGGCTGCCGGTATAGCGTTCCAGAGTTTCGGTGGCGATCCTCTCCCTGCTCAGTTCCGCCCCGTTTGCCGATGACGCCACGTTTCCCCCGAATCCAAGTCTTAATTGTCACCCGGCCATCACAACTTGCCGGGAAAACAATAATATAACCACCGTGGCGGCTGGGCAACAAACTTCCGCGCCCGCGCCCACCGGCTTCGGCTGTACAATTAATCCACGCAAGCCTATATTTACATCCGTTGCCGGCACTGGCCCAGAGCCGGTATAAGTCCTGAAGGATGGCGGCAAAAAAATCTTTTCACACACTGGGTAGAAATGTATCGCCCTGCACCTGGTCGGCCGACCAGGCAAACCAGGCAAAATATTTCATTTGAGAGCGTTGTGAGTTTGGGGGGGCGCCCCTCTAATATAATGATAATATATTATGTCCGCGCGCATTGCAACCGGGGGAGTAAGAAAAATGGAGCCACTCAGAGTCGGCCTGATCGGACTTAATTTCGGCCGCAACCTGGCCGTGAGCGGAACCGGCAACGGAAGTATCGAGCTGAAAGCCTGCTACAGTCTGGACCCGGCCGCGGGCGCCAGCTTCGCCGCCGAGTTCGGCTGCGACAACTGCGCAAGCGCAAGTGAAATAACGGCGCGCCATGATATCGAGGCGCTCGTTATCGCGGCGCCCAACCACGAGCACGCCGCCCTGGCCCGGCAGGCAGCCTCCAACGGCAAGCACGTCTTCGTCGACAAACCGATCGCCAACACGATCGGCGAGGCCTCGGAGATAATCGCCCTCTGCCGCGAGGCCGGTGTGAAGCTCTGCGTGGGGCACAACAGCCGCTTCCTGGGCAGCTTCAGCAAGATCCGCGAGCTGATTAAGGGCGGACGGATCGGCAAGCCGATTTCGGTGGAGGGTCACTGCGGGGCCGCCAACGCGTTCGATCTCCCGCCCGGCCACTGGCGGCGCAGCGGCTCTACCTGCCCGGGGCTGGCGCTGATCCAGCTGGGTATCCATCAGATCGACACCATGCGCACGATTCTGGGCGAGGTGCTGAGCGTGAGCGCGCACTTCGAGAACGTGATGGTCGAGATGCCCAACCCGGATTTCAGCGCCACCGTCCTGGAGTTCGACTCCGGGGCCACCGCGCTGCTGGCCAACAGCTATATCCATAACGACCACTACACGATCTGGCACGGCAGTGAGGGCACGCTGCGCTATCTGTTCTGGCCGGATGAGGGACGGATCGAGCGGCTGGACGCCGCGGGGCACGTGGACTAGAGCGATCACTGGATCGAGTTCGAGCCGGTGGACAGCCTGGGCCACGAGCTGCGGGACTTCCAGTGCGCCGTGCGCGAGGACAGGGAGCCGACAGTCAACGGAGAGGAAGGGCTGAAAAGCCTGCTGCCGGTGGCGGCGGCACTCGAGAGCAACAGGACGGGCCGGCGGGTGTTTATCGACGAGCTGGTTTGAGCGGGGAAGCTATGAACAAAAAGCGGCAGAGTTTGCTGCGGGAACGCAACCATTGCCGGTCACGGCCTTGTCCCCTGCGCCGGGCCCGGTTTGCGCGAGGAACTGATGCTCCCGGCAATGATCGCTGCCAGCCGGATAAACCCGCGGAAAAGCAGCCCGAAAAACCAGATAATCGGCTCGAACAGCTTTCCGGGATTGAAATCGGAGCCCCCCGCCTGCTTGCGCTCGATCTTGAGCAACCGGTACAGGCCCTCCAGATCGTAGGCGATTTCCGGATTGGTTTTTTCGACTCCGTGGATCTTGTTCGATACCATATCGGAGATTTGCGGATAGCTTTCCGAATTAATCCTCTGCTTGGCGCTGAATTTTTTCAGGCGACCGACAGCTCCCCTGACGGGGTTTTTATGAATTTCGTCCAGGAGCTTGCCGAACGCCTCCAGCTTGAGCTCGTTGGTGATTTCTCCCCGCAACTGCAGTTTTTCGGCCATGTCGATCGCCTGAACAAAAAAGCCGTTTTCCTTCAGCGTGGCCAGGTGGTCGCGGAAAGTGGCCTGGAAACCGATCATGCCATCCAGGGTGGTCGAGAGCTTGTCCACCTCGTCGAACCGGGTCTTGCCCAGCAGGTTACGCACAAGCTCCACCAGACCGTCACGCACGTCGGGGCTGTTGATATAGCTGCCGAAAATTTCGGGATTCGCCTCGCCATAGCGCTTGATCGCCGGGTTCTTGCGGAAACGCTGGAGAAACGAGATCAGCTTGCCGATATTATCGCTGTTCGTGCGGGCCACGACCTCCTTGAGATACAGCGTGGCCGTGCTGGCCATCTCCGCGTCCTTTATCAACTCCAGGTTGTCGAAATAAGAGGTCAGGATATTGCCGATCCGGTAGGCGTTGGCGGCGGAGTACTCGCTCTGAAGGTTTTCCAGCTTATCCGCCTCGATGTTGTAGAGCTCGTAGAGGGCCTTGCCAATCCGTTCGGCCGCCTCGCTGTCGTTGATCAGCGGAAAATCCTTCACCAGAGAGTTCTCGTTGACCATCCGCATCTTCATCAGCCTCGTCTCTTCCAGCCTGTCGAATATGCGCTCGATCTCCTCGAACCCGTGCTTATCGAGCAAATGCTCCACAATTCCGGCCATGATTTTCTTGTCCGCATGGATGCTGGACGCGAGCAGCAGGCCGGTATAGAGCGGGCTGTGGGCTGTGATCATTTTCTCGGCCGATTTGTTGATCTCGATGGTCAGTTCGTCGAAATATTCGGGGTAGAAAAACTCGAGCTGGGTCAGATGTTCGTAGTTGATGATTTCCTTGAAGCGCTCGAAATTCGTCTCGGCACAGTAGATGAACTCCTCGAACTTGTCGCGGATAGCCCTGTAGAGACGGGGCGCCATGTCCTTCTGAGACAGGTATCCGGCGATCAATTCCTTGATCTTGGCCGCCTCCAGAATTGATCCGCGTGAGATCAACACGTTATGGTTGTGAATCAGGCCCTCAAGCTCGCCCTTGACCGCCATCACGGTTTCCGCCTTGAAAATGAAAGAGTGATCCAGTGGCAAACCGCACTTATTAATTTTTACATAATGCCACGAAAAAGGCAAATAATAAACAGCCGCGCCCGCGGGCGTAACCCTGTGTTATTATCGACCGGTCCAGACCACGGGTTTAGCTGTATCCGAGGCTGTGGACGTTTGCGTGCGCCCACTTGCGGTCTGTAACCCGATGGTTTTAAATTGCAGCGAAACCGAGCGGGGGGAAAAACTCGGAAACGGGGGAAACCAAACGGATGAAAATCGTCTATGCCACTGATATACACGGACGTACGCATTGCTTCAACAGCTTGCTTGAAAACACGGCCGCGGCCGGCGCCGAGGCGATAGTCTACGGCGGAGACCTGTTGCCGCTGGGCCGGGATTTGTTCGCGGTCCAGCGGGCGTTCCTGAACAACTGGCTGCCGGATTACATTGATCGCTGCCGGCAGCGGGGAATTACCTTGCTGGCCACGCTGGGAAATATGGATTTGCGTGGGCTGGACGGACTGTTTCGCGAAGTGATGAATTCGGCGAGCAACGCCCTGTCCCTGCTCAATGAGAGTGCCGAGTTCGGCGGGTATACGTTCGTGGGCTGCCCGATGACCACCGACGGACCGTTTTCGCTCAAGGATCGCTGCCTTCGCGACCTGCCCGATTCGGTTTCACCGTTTGGCGCAGGCAAGGCGCTGGCGTCCGGCCCCGACGGAATCCAGGCAATTGATGATTGGACCTCAGAGGTGGCCGGTCTGCCCAGCATGGCCGAGCACCTGGAGAGCCTTCCCCACCCTGAGAACCCCGGGCGCACGGTGTACGTTATCCATCAGCCGCCGGCAGGGACCGGGCTGGGGATTATCGGTAGCGGAGACGACGTTGGCAGCCGGGCCGTGGCGCGGTTCGTTCAACGAAGCGGTGCGCTGCTCTCGCTGCATGGACACATTCACGAATCCCCGTCTTGCGGGGGCGCGTGGCGCGCAAACCTTGGCGGCACCACCTGCGTGCAGCCGGGGCAGCCGGGCGGCGAGCGCTGCGTCAGCGTGCTGATAGAGCTGCCGGAACTGACCATGGAGCGTCGGGACTGATCCTCAGCCGTCGCTCTCGATCTGGTGATCGAAAGTAATAACCACGTTGTTTTTAAGCGAAGCACCCACCGAACAGTACTTTTCCTGGCTCAACTCGATAGCCCTGCGCAGCTTGTCCTCCGGCACGTCCCGGCCCTTGACCCAGTAGGTCACGTTAATCTTTTTCCAGTACATGGGATGCTCCTCGGCCGCCTCACCCCGCACCCGGACCTCGAACTCCCGGATTTCCACTTTCATTTTCTTCAGGATCGAGATCACATCGATACCCGTGCAGCCGGCCAGTCCTGTCAGCAGCAACTCGCCGGGATGAATCGCGGCGTCCGCTCCGCCGGCCTTCGCGCTGCCGTCCAGTACTATCGCATGATTGCTCTCAGCCGTGGCGACAAACTGCAATCCCTCGACCCATCTCGCTTTGGCGGTTTTCATAGTCCGCTCCTGGCTTGGTTAACAGGATAGCTGATAATCGATCCGGTTCTCCGGCACATTGCCGCAACCAGCGAATCGTCACAGTGTTATTTCAATACGAGGCCGGACAAATTATTATCCGTCAGTACAGGTTGTGGCCGTAACCATAGGGAAAATTTGAATCCAGCTCCACCGGCAGCTTGCCTTTCACCGGCAGTACCAATTCCCCGAACAGCTCCCGCGCCAGGGCGCGCTGGCTGGCGCCGCAATCGCTGTAGAGGCAGATGTAGCAGTCGATTTCCGGGAACAGACTGATCGTGCGGGGATCGCCAAAAGCGACCATGATCACCGGTTTCTCGCGCTTGATCAGGCGTTGAACGAACTCGATCTGGGAGGTAGAGAACCCGTGGCATGAATACTCGGGCGACTGGTTGGTGAACATCGAGCAGAGAATCACGTTGGCGAAATCGGCTTCCTCCCAGGCTTCCTCCAGCGCCGAGGGTTGCGCGTTACTCTCTATCTGCCGGGCGATTACCCTGTCGAAATTCTCCCGCAGGGCTTCCTCCAGCGGATTGTCCAACTGGCTGTCGGCCCTGGCGATGAACGAGATATTGAGCAGGGTGCGATGTGTGGCCGGGTCGAGCGGCAGTACGCTCCGGCGGTCGCGCAGCAGGGTAATCGCGTCCTCGGCTATCCGGTCGGCCACTTCGCGGTTGGCCGGACTACCCACCAGTTTGTCGATCTGCTCGGGCCTGATCGTCTGCTTGTCCCCGCTCTTGAGCCCGGCCTCGAATTTGAGCACCCTCTCCAGCGCAGTATCAATCCGCGCCAGCGGTATTTTCTCCAGCACTACCGCCCGCTGGATCGATCTCAACGCCCGCTCCGGAGCGGGCACACCGGCGAGCACGTCCACCCCTGCGTTAATCATCGCAGCCAGCATATCGCCCTCCAGCAGGGCCCCCAGGGCGGGCCTGGAAAGGTCCGGGCTGATCGTTATCCCCTCGAAACCCATCACTTCCCTGAGAAACGCCTCGAGCAATTGATGGTTTGTCAGCGCCAGAGAGTTTTCTCCCGACATCGGGTCCGGCATTTCGCGCCAGTCCACCATCAACGCGCCCAACCCGTCCTGAAAGAGCATCTCATAGATACTCAACTCCGTGTCCACCATCAACTTGCGCATATGATGCAGCCAGCGGTTGCCGGTCATTTCCTCCCTATGCACCGAGGCTGTACCCGGAAAATAGCGTGGCGCGGCCCGCCCGCCGCCGTCGTGCAGGCCCTTGACGAACGCAATCGACAGCCGGGTAACAAGATGCAGCTTCCCGCCGAACGAGCGCACATCGGGCAGGCCCTCCGGCAAGCCCGCTCCGGGCCGCACGCAGGTGGGGCCGAATATCAGATTGATCCCTGTCGCACTGGCTTCCTCGCCGATCACCTTGCCGGCCAGATACCCGTACTCGCCACTGCGGGTGGCCCCGAACGCCATGTTGGACGGGAAACAGGTGCCCTCGTTGAGCAGGCTGCCCAACCCGTTTTCCACATCCGCGGCCACAACCAGTTGCCGTCCACACTCCTGGCGGATCTGGTTGATCAGGGTCGCGCTCTCGTACAGGTCTCCACCGTGAAGCACAAGCCCGCCCAGCAGTCCGCTCTCAAGCATCCTGCGCTGCCCGGCGAACGACGCGCTGTTGTATGCCAGGCGGTAACCCTGGAATCCGCACCAAAGCAGACGGCCGATCTTCTCTTCCAGAGACATTTCAGGTAAAACCGGGCCCATTCGGTTTACGGCCATGACGGAGAAACCTCTCAAAAATAGCTTTGGGGGTGGGAACAGTGATTGAGTATAATAAACGGCGGGGCACGGCACAATGAAAGTACAGCGGCCCGCGTTATCGTGTAAATTTGCAGCGGGGAGCCCTTGACAAAAAGTGTCCCGGTGTTTAGTGTTTCCGTTGAGAATACAAGACACAAAATCCTGAAAATAATTTCGTTACATTTTCATCCCTACAAGAGGTTCAATTCAATGAAAATCCCAAGCGATCTGCGTTACACCAAGGAGCACGAGTGGGTCAGTGTCGAGGACGGCGTGGTCACGGTGGGAATTACCGATTACGCCCAGGGAGAACTGGGCGACATAGTCTTTGTGGAACTGCCCGAGGTGGGCGACGAGGTAGAGGAACTCGACAGTTTCGGCACCATCGAAGCTGTTAAAACCGTGAGCGAGTTGTTCAGCCCGGCCACCGGCACTGTGGAGGAGGTCAACGAGGCGCTGGAGGACAAACCCGAGCTGATCAACGACGACCCCTACGGCGATGGCTGGATGATCAAGATCAAGCTCGGCGAGATGAACGAGGACGAGCTGCTCTCGGCGAAGGACTACAAGGACATGATTGTCTGAGGAAAAGGAAAACGGTACAGATTGCGCTATACACCACATACAGACGAAGAAGTCCGGCTGATGCTCGACGCTGTCGGCGCCGGCAGTGTCGATGAGCTGTTCCGCTCGATACCGGCCGAGGTGCAACAGGCCGCCGCGAAAATAGAGCTGCCCCATCCCCTTAGCGAGATGGAGGCCGCAGCCGCGGCCAGAGAGCTGGCCTCAAGCAACTACGACCCCTCCCGCGCGGTGAGCTTCCTGGGCGGAGGAGCCTACGACCACTACATCCCGGCGGCTATCGACCAGCTCCTGCTGCGCAGCGAGTTTTACACCTGCTACACTCCCTACCAGGCCGAGGTATCCCAGGGCACGCTGCAGGCGATCTACGAGTACCAGAGCATGATTATCCAGCTCACCGGCATGGAAATCGCCAACGCCAGCGGCTACGACGGGGCCAGCGTATGCGCCGATGCAGTACTGATGGCCGGGGCGATCAGGAAAAAACGCCCCAGAGTGCTGCTCTCCGACGCGCTCAACCCGGCTTACCGCAAAACTGTCGAAACCTACAACCTGGACGGAGTGAGCACTGTCGAGGTGCTCCCGGCCCCCGCCGGCGCCACCGATCTGGCCGCGCTGGAACAGGCGCTGGGCGAGGACGTGGCCTGCGTGCTGGTGCAAAGCCCGAACTTTTTCGGCGTGGTCGAGAATACCGGCGAGATAGTGCGTCTGGCCCACGAGGCCGGGGCGCTGGTGGCCGTGGCCGGCTGCCCGATCGCTCTGGGGGTGCTCAAATCTCCCGGCGATGCCGGAGCGGATATCGCAATCGGCGAGGGCCAGCCGCTGGGCGTGCCTCTCTCCTACGGTGGCCCGTACCTGGGCTATTTCGCCACCAGCGACAAATTCAAGCGGCAGTTGCCGGGCCGCCTGGTGGGCCTTACCGAGGACGACCGGGGCAGAAGCGGCTACGTGCTGACCCTTCAGACCCGCGAACAGCATATCCGCCGCGAGAAAGCCACCAGTAATATCTGCACCAACCAGTCGTTGATCGCCCTGGCCGCCACAATCCATCTCTCCCTGCTGGGCAAGCAGGGTCTTTGCCAAGTGGCCGAGCTCTGCCTGCGGAAAGCCCACTACCTGGCAGATAAGATTTCCGCCCTCGACGGCTGGGAGCTGGCCTGGCCGGACGCGCCGTTCTTCCGCGAGTTCGCGGTTGTGCCGCCGGTTGCGCCCACAGTAGTTATCGAGAAGCTGCTGGAGCAGAATATCCTGGCCGGGATCGACCTGGGCAAGCTGGACCCGGAGCACGAGGGCAAGCTGCTGATCGCTGTTACCGAGCAGCGTACCAAAACGCAGCTGGATGCGTTTACCGAGGCGCTGGCGGAGGTGTAGTTTTCCTGCCGTTTTCAGTTACAGCTTGTGCTTTGATTCAAATGCTGTTCTTTCCCACCTGCCCGCTGGAGTACGCCCATGAAACCGCTGAATTTGATTCTGCTGATCATTTCTCTCCTGCCTCCCGCCGTTTCCGCCCAGGATGCGGTCACTCCAGGGGAATTCACTGTCGAACGACCCACATTGATCTGCCTCGGTTTCGAGTGGTCTATCGATGGCGACGACAACCACAACGCTCAGGTTGCGGTCTCATATCGTAAGGCTGGTGAAACGCAGTGGCAGTCCGGGCCTCCCCTGCTGAGAATCGGCGGAGAGAGGGTTTACAACGAGGACGTTTACCTGGACTACACTGTCCCGGAGATGTTCTCCGGCAGCATCCTGGACCTTGAGCCGGGTACCGGGTACGAGTGCCGGATGGTGATGACCGACCCGGATGGTGTAAGCGGAGATTCGGTTAGGATAGTCACATTGCGCACTCGTTCCGAACCGCGAGCGTACGAGGGTGGCCGCGTGTTGCACGTATATCCTCCCGGCTGGCAAGGCCCCAAAGAACAACCCGCGTTCATCGGCCTGATGAAGGAGTACCAGGGCGCCGGTGGCGGAGACTGGGCCGTGGTGGCCGAGCGCAAAGTACAGCCTGGCGACATTATCCTGGTCCACGCCGGTCGTTACAAGAGCGAGCGCACCAGCTATTCCGACCCGCTGAACCTCGATTTCCACGGCACTTACCTGTTAACAGCCAAAGGAACCCCGGAGCGGCCGATAACGATCAGGGCCGCGGGCGACGGCGAAGTGATATTCGACGGGGCCGGGTGCTACAATCTGTTCAACGTGATGGCCGCCGACTGGCACATCTTCGAGGGGCTCACTTTCCACGACACCGATATCGCGATCCAGGCAGGGATGAAAGACGTGACCGGCTGCAAGGGGCTTGCGGTCAAGAATTGCTATTTCGATGAGGTGGGGATCGCGGTGACCACCCAGTACGACGGCTCCAGCGATTTCTATATCGCCGACAACACGATGATCGGCCGCGACGACCGTCAGCGGCTGATCGGCTGGTACGACCCGGATAGCTACGGCGCCACACCGCTGGACAGCTACTACGCGGTTAAGGTATACGGTTCCGGCCATGTGGTCTGTCATAACTACATCGCGTACTTCCACGATGCAATCTGCGTTTGCACCCACGGTTCCCCGCCGGAGGACCGCGCCCGGCAGGCCAGCGCGATTGATTTCTACAACAACGACATCCACCTGATGACCGATGATTTTATCGAAGCTGACGGTGGAGTTCACAATATCCGGATCATGCGCAACCGCTGTTTCAACGCGGCCCAGTGCGGGCTGAGCGC
This sequence comes from Gemmatimonadales bacterium, assembly GCA_024278175.1. GTDB lineage: Bacteria > Gemmatimonadota > Glassbacteria > GWA2-58-10 > GWA2-58-10 > JAJRTS01. The sequence continues at coordinate 27,720 of JAJRTS010000017.1, forward strand.
CCAACCCGTGTTCGGCGGCCCGGCATATTTCATCCGTAATATCCTCTACCACGTTCCCTGGGGACTGGCGTTCAAGTTCAAGGTCAAGCCCGCCGGATTGCTGGTGTATCATAACACAATTATCGCTGAGAGCCGCAGCCCGGAGACCTATTCCAACGCCCATTTCCGCAACAATCTTTTTCTGGGTACCGATGCGCCGGACCGTGAACTGTGGCGCTTCCCGCTGGCGACAAGTTACAGCAGTTGGGACTATAACGGCTACCGAGCGAATCGTGGCACGGACACACAGTTTTTCTGGAAAGCTCCCGCCGACGGCGATCTGCGGGACTACTCCCTGGACCGTGCTGATTTCACACAGCTCAAGAACCTGGCCGCCCTGCGCAGGACTTCGGGCCAGGAGACC
>JAJRTS010000018.1 GCA_024278175.1 Gemmatimonadales bacterium
GATCTTCTCTTCGGCTTGCGTCCCATTTCGCACTCGCCGGGTGAATATTTAAGTTACCCCTCAATGTGTCTTATGTGGCCTAACTTAATACTGTTGCGGCATTTTAAAAATGATTTCCCCAGCCTTGTCGCTGGATTAGGGTAATTAATAATGTATTATCGAAAACACATCCTGTCCGGGCAGTTTTTCGCGCCCGTTGAGGAAATCGAGTTCTATCACGAACGCCATGCCCACGACCTGAGCGCCCTGTTGCTCGATCAGCTTGCAGGTTGCCGCAGCGGTACCGCCGGTGGCCAGCAGGTCATCGACAATCAGCACTTTCTCGTCCGGCGCCACAGCATCCTTATGCATCTGCACGCTGTCCGTACCGTATTCCAGGTCATAGCTGATCTCAACGGTTTCGGCCGGCAGCTTGCCGGGCTTGCGCACGGGGACCAGCCCGGCCTTGAGGCTGTAAGCCAGCACCGGGGCGAACAGGAACCCCCTGGCCTCGATCCCCACCACCTTGTCGATTCCCGCACCGGCGTAGCGCTGATGAAGGATATCGGCCACCTCGTTGAACAACTCACCGTTATTGATCAGGGTAGTGATATCATAGAACAGGATTCCCTCTTTGGGGTAATCCGGAACCTCGCGAATCGCCTTGGCCAGATGGTCGTAGTCAGACATGCACTCTCCTCGTGATTGCGTTTGAGTCACGCTGTGATCATTATCATGGTTTTTTCAGCCGCGGAAGGATCAACGCCGGATCGAACGGCTGGCCGTGTTTCCTGGTTTCAAAATGGAGGTGCGAACCGCTGCTGCGGCCCGTGCTGCCGATAAGCGCGACAACGGAACCCCGGTCCACCGTCTCTCCCCTGGAGCGAAGCAACTTTGAGCAGTGGCCGTAGTAGGAATTCAATCCCTTGCCGTGGTCGATAATCAACAGCAGACCGTAGCCGCTGCGCTGTCCGCTGTAAATGACTTTACCGGCGCCGGCGGCATAGATCGGCTCACCGGTTTCACCGTCAAGATCAATACCGCCGTGAAAGCGGCCCATGCCGCTGAGCGGGTCCTTGCGGCGACCGAAGGGTGAAGTCATCCTGGCGGTGGTCAATATCGGCAGGGGCCAGATCAGCCGGTAGTCCTGGGAATCGAAATCGGATACCTTAAGTTGAGGGCCGGATGTTTTCATCGGGCCGCCGCATGCCGCGCATACCGCCAGGATCAGCAGCACAGCTACCGCCGGCCAGCGAGATCCTGATTGCAAAAGACGCCATGTTTTTGTACCGGCCATAACCTGCCCGCGCGGCCCCGGCCACCTGTTCGCCAGGGCCGGGGTCGATAAACTGGTTTAATACCGAACCCCGAACGAATTGTAGCAGCCCCGGGGTTGCTCCAGGTATGTTTTAACCTCTCTCACCCTGCTGCCCGGCGGTCCCTGAGCGGCTCGTTCGATAAAAGCCTCCACCTGCTCTGAGCTGCCCTCGGCCACTATCTCCACTCCGCCATCGGGAAGGTTGCGCACGAAACCGGTCACATCGTAGTCTTCCGAGAGGTGAATAACATGAAAGCGAAAGCCCACACCCTGCACTCTTCCCCTTACAATCATTCTTTTACAATACCCGGCCGCCATGCTTCACTCCCGGCTCAAGTGCTTCCTTAACACGCAGGGAAGAATATAGAGGCGGCTCTGGCGGCAGTCAAGCTACCAAAAGTCATGTCCGCGCAAAGGAGAAAGAATTCAACCTCACATAATAATCCCAACTACATCGATAGTATTGATAGCATTAATAGTATTAATTGCTCATATATAATCTAAATGGGAAATACACCTGACTCAGGCGCATAAAATATGCCGCATAAGTGATATTTTGAATCACCACTAATGATAAGATGGCTTCAAGGTCAGAGTCCTTCAGAAAAAATCGTATTGTGATTATCCAAATCAGTTAATCCGGGTTAAGCCGCAGTAAGTTCTTTTTCCACAGCATCGCCGGTAACATCTTAATAGGTTTACAGATACTTTAATAACCAGCCGGCGGATTATTGACAAACCGTGAGAATTTATTACTACGATTTCTCCAAAATGCAGTAGTAGTCGGCAGGATCATAAACAGGCAATAAGCAAAAAAGAGCATCGGGCGTAAACTGCATAACCACAATACTATGCAGGGGCTATCTGAGCGAAGTGAATACTCCCGATCCATAAATAATATCATCCTCATATTACGGGCACACTGTCATGGTCTGGCTTCAGCGGTCAGCCAATGGCTGACCACGCCCCCCGCCGGTATGCTATCAATACAGGCACCACCGCTCTACGTATCTTCCATCCTATCAAAGAGATGCCGATTTCCAAATTTCAGCATCAGCAAAATACCAGTAAGCAAAAAAGTAACTGATCGGCCCCGATTTGATCCCCAGCCCGGATGACGCGGGCAAGCTCAAATAAACATTTGTTTATATTTTAAGCACAATATTCCACCGCAGATCAGACCTTATTATACAAATCTGCTATCTTGCCATGTGGTTCCATCTTAGTTATAATAAAATGTGGTTCATTTTTCCTTGACAAGTGATTATTCCTATTATTATCCTTTGCACTACTGTAGCGACCACTGAAAAGATTCGTATTCTCAGCGAACCCTCGAATGTCAATTATTTGAGCCCCCTAGTATTCCTCTACATATCTCAGGCTGGAATAAAGGGCTCGGCTAAGATTTATCACCTTCAATTCCGGTGGTGCGTAATGTCCGCAACTGTGGATCAGAAAAAAATTATTGGGGAAAATATCAAGGCAGCGAGAAAGATCAAGGGCCTTTCCCAACGTTCCCTGGCTGAAAAGCTCGGGATTGCATTTCAAAACCTCAGCGTATGGGAGAATGGCAAAGGAGCCCCATCAGCGAAGTACCTGATGAAACTCTCCGAGATTCTGGCAATCAGCCTGGATCAACTCACGTCAACCGATGGCGTCAAGGCGTGCCTTGAGCAAAGCTTTTTGGGTGAAGGCAAGTTTACGGGACTGCCTGCCGCCCGGGGCAGTGTTTCTGATTCGGAACTGCAAAAAATGCTCGAAACGGAAATCCCGCGGTTCATCCAGCGTGAGTTGGCTGAAAATCATTCCCTCAAGTTAATCATCCGCTACCTGGAAGAAATCCTCTCCCTGTTCAAAGCCAACGGCAGCATCCCCGGCCTCAGCGCCGTGGCTGACAGCCGGAGCGCGCAATACGGAACCAGCGGACAGAGGGCTCCGGCTCCCACGGGCGCGATGTCGAACAAGGCACGGCTGGTATGGGAGCGTAACGCGGCGATATTGCAGAAATGGCTGGAATCCGAGCAGGCCTTCTGGGCTCCCGAATGGGCGCTCGAAAAATTCTGCCGTCAAGCCGATGTAGACCCCTTAGGTGGCAAGTTGGAAGACATTTCCAAGGCTGTCAAGGGCTTCCTGGAAGCGGGTAAAACCAAATAAGACCGTAGACAAGCATTGCAAGCCAGAAGGGGATGACGCCTAGCGCATCCCCTTTTCTTGTTTTGACCCGCCTGTCGCTGTATTTTCCTCTTTGAACTCGGCAACTACTGTTCCAGCACGCCGGTAGTTATCAGGATTGCAGATGCCACGCAAGAAAAAAAAACAGAGCAGGATCCGCAAAGGCCGCACACGAAGAATTGACATGATTCTCTCCGAGTTGCGTGGTGATGTGGATTACAGCTTTGACCATGTTCGTGAGGGGCAGCGCAGGCTTAAGGTAATTCCCTGTTCCGTTACCGGGGACCGCCCGTTGTTCGACGAACTGGCGCGCAGAGACTACCTCTACCTTCATTCCCTGCCCATCCAGATATCCCCGGTGCTGAAACCGCTTCTGCTGCCGCAGTCGCTGTGCGGAAGAGCACAGAACGGACACGGGATGTTCCATGACGATCTTGGCCGGCCGCTTTCGTTCGAGGACGCGAGCGTGGAAGACGTTATCCGTGCGATCGGCCCGGAAGATATGGGTATGCGGGCCGATCAGGTCAAACGGGAACGACAGGCCATTTTAACCGGACTACGGGAATTTATCAGGGGTTCAATCGGGCTGGAGACAATCAGTTTCGGCCCCGCCGACGACCTGGCTTCCAACCCGTTCGGACTGATATTCATGGAAGGCGTGAAAGTAGAAGCAAGACCCTTTTTCAAGGGTTTCCTGCTTGCCGGCTATATGGACAACTGGAAAATGCGCCATGACTGTGAAGAGCACTTTAAGGTTAACCTGAGCGGAGCCCCGTTGATTCTGGGGGCGGGCGAAACACTGCTTGTCGATCCTGAACTTTTCGACCGGGTTGGGCTGACCGTGAGAGCCACCGGCGAACAGATATTTGACGCCGAGCGCCTGCACCAACTCCGTGAACTGGGCGTGATCGTAAACAGCCACACGAGCTCCAAAAAATCGAAAGCGAAGGGTGTGTATTTCCGCAGGGTGGCCGGGCCGGGTGTCAGCGACGATGCGGCGCTTGTGTACCTGGGTAAAACCTACGGAGCAGCCGCTGCCTGGGGGGCGCTGCTCAGCGATGCCGCCGACACCTACGACAAGTACGTCGATGTCTACACCGAGGGAGGCTACGACGAACTGCTGACAAAGGATACGGACAGTGAGTTGAATATACTCTACGGCGAGGACTTCGTTACTGAAACCGAAATACGCAGAACAATCTTTTTCTCAGCCAAGGACAACGATCCGCCCGTGGACGTGAGCAGCAGCCATCGAAGGCTCGCTCAAATAGAACAGGGCTCCAGAGTGGCTACTTTCCTTAACCACCTCAAGTTTATCGAGGGCGGCAAGCCGGCTAAAATTCCCATGGGCTATAACCGTTACGACAGCGACAAGTTTTATCAGCGCCTGTCCATCCGGGCGGAGATCCTGAGACTCGGCTGGAGTTGATTCCATTTCTACCTGAGCAATGTCACTCCCAGATATCCCCTGCCATCCGCCCGGGTTTTGATCTTAGCGAACTCCCAGAGATACCTTACATCGGCCGTAATCGCCACGGCCCCGGCCAGACGGATGAGCATGCCACCACCCGCGCTCAGCAAGGCGTTCGTGTCCGTGACCTGTGAGCCACCCACCACGGGCAGCTTTCGTCTGATCACTCCCGCCGCCACCGCTGCGTAGGGAATCACACGCTCCCATCGCTGAAGCGGACAGCGCACTCCGGCCTGCCCCCAATATGCGTTGTCGACACCTGCCGGGAATAGCGCCCCAGCCTCGAATTCCAGCCCCAGGCCGGCAGGCAGGCCTGGGAACCAGGCAGCGGAGAGCCCGGCGGCAAAATCGGTATCCTCCACCATCGCACCATAAAAAACCGTCACTGCTTTGTCGTACTCCGAGCCCTGGCTCAACACGCCGCCTGCTCCCGCTCCGGCTTTCAGCCGGCTGCCTGCCGGCCCGGCCCGGGAGAGCAAATCGGCTGTTGCGCCGTAGGCGATCCTGGTCTCCATGGTATCGAGCAACCCGGCTATCCGTTGCATTTTCTGCTGCGCGCTGTCCAAGGAGCGTTGCAGTTGAAGGTACTGGGGCGATCCCACTCTTACACTATCGGGTTTGAACGCGCCGGGAACTAGACTCTCTCCCACCGATTCACTGCGGATATAACCTTCAGCGCCGCCGTCGGAAGTCCGGACCCGGTGCCATTTGGTTCCCTTTTCCAGCACTTCCAGCACGGTGCCCCGGGCAAGAATATCCATCACGGCCGAACTGTTGTCCGGCTTGGCGAATATCAGGCTGCCATCCCGGATGACAGTCAGGCTGCCGGCTGCGTAAACGCAGATACCCGTCAGCAGCAGAGTTGACAGCAATACCACGGCTATTCGCCGGATGCGGTGGATGGTCATAAGGGTTTCCTGGCTGGATTTTAATTTTCCTCAATTGACGTTGCGTGCGAGAAAAATGCAAAATCCATACCAGTAGCGCAGTTATGACTGAGGAAATGCTGTTGTTCTCAGAGGCGGGCATGTCCGCGGAACCGGAAGTGGGCTTGACAGGCGCCCTCGCTGGATACCATACAGGCGCCCACCGGGCTGGTGGGGGTACAACGCCCCGCGAACAGGGGACAGTCGGCGGGCGAGGCTGCGCCGCGAAGGATCCGGCCGCAGATGCAACCGGCTGGTTCATCGGTTTCCGGCAGCGTGATGTCGAACCTGTTCCTGGCGTTGAACGCGCAGTACTGCTCGCGCACTTCCAGTCCGCTGCCGGGCACAACGCCTATCCCCCGCCAGTTGCTCGCTACCGGAGCGAATACCCGCTCCATTATCCTCAGCGCCCTGGGGTTGCCCTCATCGCGCACCGTGCGGCTGTACTGGATTTCGACCTCACTCCTGCCCTGCTCCACCTGCTCGACCAGCATCAGCACTGCCTGCAGGATATCAACCGGCTCGAACCCGGTAATAACGCACGAGACCCCCTGGGCGGCGGCTTGCCTGTAGGGGGCAACTCCGGTGATTACGCTGACGTGCCCCGGGCAGACGAGGCCGTCCAGACGCATCTCTCCGCTGCTTAGCAGGGCGGCGATGATGGGGGGCGTGGTCTTGTGGGCGCTGATCACCGAGAAATTCTCCAGGCCCAGCGACGAAGCTTTCAGCACGGCGGCGGCAGTGGCCGGAGCCGTGGTCTCGAACCCGATCCCGAAAAACACGACTTGCCGATGCGGGTTGCTCATCGCCAGCTCCACAGCGTCGTAGCTGGAGTAGACCACGCGTACGTCCGCGCCCTCGGCGCGGCGCTCAAGCAGGCTGGCCTTACTTCCTGGCACGCGCAGCATGTCGCCGTAGGTGGCGACAATCACATCGGGCAACCCTGCCAGGGCGGACATCAGGTCCACTTCCTCCATCGGGGTTACGCACACGGGGCAACCGGGCCCGCTGAGCAGATTGATCCGCTCCGACAGCATCGAACCGATCCCGTGGCGGGCGATAGTGAGCGTGTGTCCGCCACAAAACTCCATGAACGAGCATGGCTTACGGCTGATCCGATTGATCCTGTCGGCGATTGCGCCGGCCAGGAGGGGGTTCCTGTATTCACTGCGATGTTTCAAGACCGATCGCCTCCTTGAGCATTTGAAGGGTTTCGCGCGCCTCGTCCTCATCGATCCGCTCCAGGGCGAACCCGGCATGAACCAGCACGTAGTCGCCCACATTCACCTCGCCGGGGACGAGCTCCAGGCTCACCTGACGGTCCGCGCCGCCGAACTCCACGGTGGCCATCTCGCCCTCGATCTTGTCCACCCTGCCCGGAATTCCAAGACACATCTCGGTATCTCCCCTGTTATTCAGTTATGATGATGTCATAAAAAGTCTGATTTTGCCAATGGCAAAGTAAAAAGCTTCAGATCCGAGGCGCGTGGATTTCGAGAAATGAGGCGTACTTACGCCTGCGCTGCAATGACGAGATAATCCAACGCAACGAAGTAGATGAACTTTTTACGAAGCCATCAGTTATGGGCCGCTATTACGGCCTGGCCGAGGCTGATCCCGCCATCGCCCGGGGGCACCTCGCGGTGGCTGTAGACTCTCAGCCCCAGGCCGCGAAGCCGGCAACCGAGACTCTCCAGGATCAGCCGGTTGTTGAACACGCCCCCCGAGAGCACCACCCGGTTAAGCCCGCTCTCGGCGCTCAGCCGCCGGCAGACAGCGCTGATAACGCTCACCAGGCAGTCGTGGAAACCCCTGGCGATTTCCGGCGGTTCCACTGAACCCGCGCAGTCCACGGCGACAGCCTCCAGCAGCGGAGCCAGATCAGGCACCACCATCGCTCCGGACTGATTCAACCTGAACTCATACTTCCTGGCCCGCGCGCTGCTTACGCGGGTCGCCATTGCTTCCAGCTCCACTGCGGCCTGGCCCTCGTAGAGCGCCTCCGTGCAGACACCGGTCAGCGCGGCCACCGCGTCGAATAGACGGCCGCAGCCACTGGAGAGCGGACAATTTATCCCTGTAGAGATCATCCTGTCAACTGTCGACACCGCATCCCGGCCCACCCGGCTCCACAGTTCAAGGCCCAGCTTATCGAGTTTTTCCATACCCATCGCAGCGCCGAACAGGCTGCGGGCAGTGCGCCAGGTATGCCTTATCGCGGCCTCTCCTCCCGGCAACTTGCAGAGCGGAAGATGCCCCAGGCGCTCAAACCCGCTCTCATCGGCGGCCAGAAACTCCCCGCCCCAGAGCGTACCATCCGGGCCGTAGCCAGTACCGTCGAGCGCCACCCCCAGCACCCTGCCCGTAATCCCATTGTCGGCCATGCAACTGACGATATGGGCGTGATGGTGCTGGACCTCCACCACCGGCTTGCCGCCATGCCGCCTGGCCCAGCGGGAACTCTGGTAGCCGGGATGCATGTCGCAGGCCACCCGGTCGGGCTCCAGTTCGAACAGGCGCAGCATCTGACCTACCGTATCGACAAAGAAGCGGTAGCTGTCGCCGCCGTCGATATCGCCCACGTGCTGGCTGATAAACGCGTCCCGCCCCCGCACGAGACAGACCGTGTTTTTAAGCTGTCCGCCCACCGCCAGCACAGGCGGCAGTTTACGGCGAAGGCGCACCGGCCGGGGCGCGAACCCCCGCGAGCGTCTGACCGGGAACACTTTCCGGCCCGCCCGGCGCATCACCGAGTCGTCGTTGCGCATCCTGATCGGCCGGTCGTGCAGCAGGAAATAATCCGCCACCTGAGCGAGGGAGTCCAGCGCGCCCTCATTATCGATAACGATCGGTTCATCGGACATGTTGCCGCTGGTCATCACCAGCGGCAGATCGCCGGCCGCCTCGAGCAGCAGATAATGCAGCGGCGTATAGGGCAACATCACACCGTGCTCCTCCATGCCCGGCGAAACCGACAGCGCCAACCCGCTGGCCGGCCGCTTCCTTTTCGGCAGCAGGAGAATCGGGCGGGCTGCGCTTGCCAGCCATGCGCGCGCGGTCCTGTCGGTCCTGCAGATTCGCTCCACCGCGGCCAGACCGGGCAGCATCAGGGCGAACGGCTTGCCCTGGCGTCTCTTGCGCGAGCGAAGAGTGGCCACTGCTTTCTCGCTGGTGGCGTCACAGGCCAGATGGAAACCTCCCAGTCCCTTGACCGCCAGCAGATGCCCCCGGCGCAACAGGCGGCCCGCCACGTGCAGCGGGTCCTCGCCGGCAGCAAGCTCCAGCTCCGAGCCATCGGCAGTCGCCAGCCAGGCCCTCGGCCCGCAGAGCGGGCAGGCGTTCGGCTGGGCGTGGAAACGACGGTCGAGCGGATTTTCGTACTCCTGGCGACAGTCCGGGCACATCTCGAACCCGGCCATGGTGGTGGTCGGCCTGTCGTAGGGAATGTCGGTGATAATCGTATAGCGCGGGCCGCAGTTGGTGCAATTGATAAACGGGTAGCGCCAGCGACGGTCCGAGCGGTTACACATCTCGGCCAGGCAATCCGCGCAGACAGCGCTGTCCGGGGCCACCCCCGCCGTGCGGCCCTCGGCTGTCGGCGAGTTCTCGATCCTGAAATCGCTCCCGCCCTCCGGCTCTACTGGCCTGCGACCGATAGCGCCTACACGCGCCAGCGGCGGCGCATCGGCTCTGAGCGCCCTCACCAGCTGCTCGACGTTTCCGGGCCGGCCCTCGGCCTCGATCTCTACACCGTGGACCGTGTTGACGATCCTGCCCGTGAGGGCCAGCTCACGGGCCAGCCGGTAAACGAACGGCCTGAAACCGACGCCCTGAACAATTCCGCCGACTGTTATCCGCTCACGTACCATGCCGCCCGCGGACGGCTCAGGCCTGTTGTGAGTTTTTTTCCGCCGCATGCTTTCCAAACCAGTCGAACCATTGATCGAGCCCCTCGCCGCTGGTGCACGAAACCGGGAACACATCGATATCGGCGTTGATCCGACGTGCGTTCTCACCGGCCCGCGCAACATCGAAATTGGTGTACGGAGCCAGGTCGGTCTTGGTCACCAGCATCAGGTCCGAGGTATGGACGGCGCCGGGATACTTCAGCGGCTTGTCATCACCCTCTGGCGTGCTGACCAGCACCATCCGGTTGTGCTCACCCAGATAGTAGGATGTGGGGCAAACCAGGTTACCCACGTTTTCCACGATCAGCACGTCCAGCGAACCGATATCGAAGCGCTGAAGATACTCGCCCACAACCCGCGCCGTGAGGTGACACGTACCGCCGGTGATAATCTGGTAGACCTCGACCCCGTGGGCCGCGATCCGCTCGGCGTCGTGCCGGGTCTCGAGGTCCCCCACCAGCACTCCGATTTCAGGGTCGCCGGCGAACTTGTCGGCCGTACGCTCGATCAGGGTGGTTTTACCCGAACCCGGTGCGCCGATTATGTTAACGCACCAGACTCCGTTGCTGTCCAACAGCCTGCGGTTGGCCAGCGCGTGCTGGTCATTCTTGGAAAGAAGCTTGTCGTTGATATCGATTGTAGTCATTGTTCATTCCACCTCGAGTTTGATGACATCCAGCTCATCTCCACCGCTCAGGGCCGCCGTGACCGCCCCGCACTCCGGACAGGCGTAGATCAGGTCGGTCACCTTGAACGTGCATCCACAGCCACAGCGGGCCGTAGGGTACGTTTTCTCCACACTCAACACGGCTCCACTGTGAGCCGTTTGCTCGCAAAGAGTTTCGAACGCAAAACTGAGCGCCTCCTCGTCCACCGCGCTCAACAGCCCGGCGCGCACCGTAACGGCGGTACAACGCGTGCAGCCGCTTTTGCTCACGTGCAAATCGATTATTTCGAGCATACTTTGCGCTATCGACAGTTCGTGCATTTTGCATCTGTTTTAGAGGGGCGTTGAAATAATACGTTCAACGCCCTATGGTGAAAAATTTCGTTTGTTCGGTTGTCAAGGGCAAGGCAAGCAGTTTCTTTTGCTGATCCTGTTACTTATGTTATATCAAGCCGTTGCGTCGCTCGAGCTGTTTTGGACCGGCTTGGCTGGAAACGGCCCTTGACAACCTTTATTCCTATTCTTCGTATATTTTAACACGCTTTTAGGGGTAAAGAATAAATATAGCAGTTTACGCTCCAAATACAAGTCCAGTAAGGCTTAATGACCAACAGGCACCGGCGGGGAGTGCATTTTGAAGGATTGCCAAACAGCGAGTGCCGCGCTATATTGGCCTGCGTCCGGCCGGATCGGCTTTGGCCGGCAGTAAAACCTGCCCGGCCAGCAAGCCGCAGGAACCTTTGGACTGAGACCTTTGAAAAAATAATTCCGAGCACCCTCCGGGACGACCGACCGGTCGCCCCCACAAAATATCTGATATAGTTGGGCTTAAAGCCCATTTTATCATTTGAATTTCGACTTGGGGTTGCTCATAAAATAATTCTCACAACCGGTCCGGGATTAAATCAAAGGTCTCGTACTGATTATTCAACGTTCAGAAGCCGATGAAAACCTTTCTCAGCACTTGCACAAAACTGTCCGTGACAGCTGTGCTCCTGTGGTGGATCAGTACCCGCTACGACATAAACACGATCCTGGAAGCGGATCTGACGCTGCTCCTGCTGGCGGTGGGCATACTCGTGCTGAGCAACCTGGCAGGCGCACTTCAGTGGAAACTGTTGCTGCAAGGACAGAAAATCATATTCCCCTACGGACGGGCGGTAAAACTTTATTTCATCGGCCTGTTTTTCAATAATTTCCTGCCGGGCGCGCTGGGTGGGGACGTGGTTAAAATCTACTCGATCAGCCGGGTGGAAAAACGCGGCCGCGAGGGTCTGGCCGCCACGTTTGTCGACAGGTTTGCAGGCTTTTTCCTGCTGGCGCTGTTCGCCCTGGCCGGTAGCGGCTGGCTGCTGGTTACAGGAGAGGCAGCGGTCAAACAGGACATCATCAACTATATATTTATCGTGTTCGGCGTGTTTATCCTGGCAACCGCGGTGCTGTTCAGCCGCCGGGTATCGAGCCTGATCTACGATGTTATCCTGGGGCGCTACAAGACATTCGCTCCGGTGGCGAAGTTCCGCGAAAGCCACGAGTTTTTTCACGCATACCGCAAGCAGCACCCATTGGCGATCAGGGTTTTCCTGCTTTCACTGGTGATTCAGCTACTTCGTATCGCGGTGCATTATGTCTGCGCCCTGTCAATCGGCTTTGAAATCGATTTCATCTACTTCCTGATTTTCGTTCCGTTGATCGCCCTGGTGGCGATAGTGCCGATCAGTTTCGGCGGGGTCGGCGTGCGAGAGTCTATCGGGCCGCCCCTGTTCACCTCTGTCGCCTCGATAGCCGCTATCGCGGGAGCCGCGGACCTGGCGGCCGTAACCCAGTTACTGGCCACGCTGGTTGGCATTCTGGTGGGTTTGATCGGCGGCGCGGTGTTTGTCGCCACCCGTCAAACAACCGGAAAGGCTGCGGCCCCGGCAGGAAGCGTAACCGCCCCTGCGGCAAATCGGCGAGATTGACAACAGGCGGACGGATAGTTTATTTTGCAGTTCCGAAAATCTGTGCGGGGCGTAGCGCAGCCCGGTTAGCGCGCCTGCTTTGGGAGCAGGAGGTCGCCGGTTCGAATCCGGCCGCCCCGACCAGTTATATCAACCATTTGCCGGGTTTCCTGTTACACTTGGCAGGTGTTCCCAAGCCTAACTGTCACAATCCTGTCACAAATCATCCTTCCTTCCGCCGGGCTACTGCATTCAAATCAATGGTTCTATACCGTTCCGTGGACAGGCGGGAGTCATGTCCGTAAAAAGCCTGCGTATCCTCCAGGGACCAGCCATCAGCCAACTTGGATGACACTCCCCAATGCCGGGTATCGTGAATCCTGAATTTCGTACCGTCCATCGCGGTCAGACCTGCATCCCGAAACACACGGTCAAGCCCCTTGTGGATACAGGTAAACGGCCTGCCTGTACGCGGGCTGGGGAATACCCATCCCTCTTCCCGATCGGCGATTACTCGTTTCAGGATTTCCCGCGCCCGGACACCTCCGCCAACTTGCCGCCGCTTACCGCCCTTGACCGTCACATTGAACACAACGGCAATTTCGTCAAAGACATCCGGGAAGTGGACTTCCTCGACTCTCAGGTGTAACAACTCCCGCTTTCTCAAGCCGGCATCGAACAAGATACCAAGCATGTCCCGCTGGTACTGACGGGTACAGAGGGCAAGGGCTTTCTCCGGATCAATGGCGGAAACATCAACGTCCCGCTTTTGCGGCTCTTTCAAGCGGTATTTAACGTTCCGCAAGGGATTGTACTCGATCTCCTGACACCGCACGGCGTGATCCAGCATCAGAGAAATCAACCCCGTTTCCATGTTGATCGTCCGGTTACTCGCTCCCTCGGCCTTCCGCGCCTCCTGGTACGCCTGCACAATCGGATAACGGATTTCGGACAGTGGGCAATTCTTCAGCTCCGTTGCACGGCGAATATTCTTGATTGACGTGTTGTAACTTTCCAGCGTTTTGGCCGACTTGTCCACGCCATGCTGCCTGTAAAACGTGTCAAAAAACGTATCGAGCGTTACGCTCGCTTGCCTTTGTGCGCGTCCCATTTCGCGCTCCGGGTCCTTGCCCTCAAGCAGCCAGCCGATAACCTTTGCCTTGAACCTCTCGGCTCCCTGCCGGGTTGACCCTGCCGATAGCTGCCTCCTGATGCCATCAGGGTTGACGTAATCAATTTGCCAGCGATTGCCGCGCTTGCGTAACCGTGGCTCTCTGTAATTCATATCGCGCTCCTCTCCAGCACGATTACCGCACTGGAAAGTTATGCTGATTTAGGTTCAAGTTTCAAGGGTTGTCTTTTCCCCTCGCGCGGCCTCGTCATATTGCGCTCGATCACCGCATCAATATCTTCCCGGCTGTATCGCAATCCCCGCGCAGTGCCGGGTACCTTCCATTCGCGCACCCAGCCACGCAACACCCACTTTTTCAGTGTGTCGTGGCCGATACTGGCGTAAATACAAGCCGCTCGTTGTGACAACCAAATTTTGCTCATCAGCTCATCCGCTTAACAATATTTTTCATAGTTATGGGCAACAATTTTCGGCTTTTCATGCCAGCCTCAGTCCTTCCGGATACTCCTGCACCCTCAGTGGATCGGCCGTATCGGCCACCGCGTTGCTTTTGACGAACAGCGGGATAGTGGAGCCATCGCCGCATTCCTTGTGTGCAAATTCAACCAGGTATTGCAGTTCATCCCGCTCCGTGGGCCGTGCGCCCTTGCCCGTCAGCCCGCCAATAATTACCCAGTCCATCAACCCCATCCAGGCGGTGACCAGCACCGGGGCGGACCAGCTCGAATCGAAATAGGTTGTAGTTAATGGTTCTAAGGACAGCACTCTGCGGCCGGGCGGAACTGCTGCCGTGTAGATGTCCACCCGTTCATTAAGCGCCAGCATATCGCGCTTCTCAATGTCAGAAACACTAATGCCAGCCCATAAGTTGGATGGCAGATCGTAATCAGCGAGTCGGGCCGGGTTGCGGGTCAACATGATAAACTTATGCTGCGGCAGCTTGCTGCAAACATCAAGCACCTGGCGCACATGGTCCGGGGTAACGTCAGCGCCAGGCCGAACCCATTCTCCGAACATATCCGCGCAACTACCGACAAACACCCTGGACGGCTCTGTTGTTGCTAATTCCTTGCGCATCCTTTCCAGCCGCTCCGGGTGAAAAGCCGGCTTCATCGGGTCTTTTTCAAACCTGCCCTTGACGCGAGGAACGTAGCAGTAAGAACAACCGTGCAGACAGCCGGTTATCGGATTCCTGGTCTCGTGACACCAACCGATCGCATTGTGTTTTTGCTTTCTCATGCTGCTTTCCACTGTTCAAGTACGCTTTCCAGCCGTCGGTCAATTACACCGTGCCGACCGCAGAAATCCACACAGCATTCCAGGGCTTCGCGTAACGAGTGCACGATATAGTAGCTCCCACCATTGGCTGTGATGTCACGCTGGAAAAGCTTTTGACTCTGCCGCTGGTATCCACCAGGGCGTTTTACCTCGAGCCAGAATCCCAGGTCATGCGGACCCTGGATAAAGAAATCCGCCACACCTGGGCGACAGTTTCGCAGTATCTTCTTGCCCCGGAACGACACCAAATTCACATCGATCTGCACCGGGTAGAAGTGATCTGTCAGTATCGGCAGCTGCTTGTTTATCGAGGTCTGTATGTCGCTCTCAAGCTGCTTCACGCTGTTTTCTTCTCCCGCTGGTCCTCATCATCGAAAAGCTTCATCTGACGGCTGAATATCCGGCCCGTATTGGAGTCGGCCTTGATCAGGTCGTTGTATAAAATCCACTCGTTGACAAAGCCCTCAAAATCATGCTTTGCAACTCCGAAGCTGCCGCCCTCTTTCAGGTCGATATGGCATAGCTCGTGATAAACAAGCTGATCCTTTTGACCCTGGTTGTAGGTTTTCCACCGCGACCAATCAACCGTGATGATGTAATCGTAGTCGATCAGGTCCCGATACGTGTTGCTGACAAGCCGGCATTCACCGGCCTTATCGCCAGACATTTCTTTCCGGAAACGGTAGTAGATTCTGGCTTTTTCCGGCAGCCACAATTCCTTTCTCATGCTCATCAGCCTGCGGGCGATTTTCTCCACCTCCACCGCAGCGCAGAACTTTTCTTCATCGTCCGGCCAGTTGGCCATTGTGCCCAATCCAGCAGCTGCGGCCTGGCACGTCAGGCAACGGCCCGTCTTTTCCAACGCTCCCTCTTTGCCGCAGTCCTTGCACTTCTGGTCGGTGATTGTAATCGTGGGTGTTTCCGTTCCTTTTCCGTTCATGCTGTCCTCCTTCCGGTGTCAAATTTTGCAGCAAGTGACTGGACAATACCCCCGATATTGCCGCCCGCCGCCGGTGGCGGCTCTGCCTCGTGCCATGCGTTATCTCGCCGCACATAGTACCGATGCTTGCAGTAAGGACATTTCCCTTCGTAACTTGATATTTCAAAGCCCTCGTTGCCTTTTTCGCAGTATTTGCAGTACACGGTTTTCGGAAAGGGATTGCGTGGCTTTGCAGGTGTGCCGGTAGTTAAAATGTTTTTTCCGCGATCTAAGTCGCGCCGCAGCCATTTGGTGATTCGGCCTTTAAGCGTCTTAACGTATTGGTTTCGCTTATCCGGGCGATCAACCCTAAAGTATCTCTCACATTCTTTCAGAGATTGGCGAATGTTCAGTCGTGGATACAGTTCGCAGTATTCGTCAACCATTTTTTCAGTGATCGAATACTCGGTATTGTCCTGCAAGGGAATTTTCAGAAAAACCGGTGAATCATCGGTGGGCGGCGGCGGGTCGCTTTGCGCACCCGTCCCGCCAACATCATCTTTTTTTTCTTCTTCTCTTTCTTCTTCTTTTTCTAGGGGGGATTTTTTCTGTACTTTGTCCGTACTTTGTTCGGAGGCGCTACGGAGTAACTTAGCGGTGTAATCGTCACAGAACTCCGCAAATTTAGGACAGTTAAGCTCTATATCCTTACCAACAACATTGACAGAAATGCGCCCGTTTTCGTCACAAAAGTTTAGAATCTTGAGCAACTTTTGACGGGATAGTTGCACTTTTCCGGTGAAATACTTGATAGGAACTCGGCAAAATCCCGGCAAGTTTACGTCAAAATCATCACCGATTATCTCCATGGCCACGAAATAGACCATGTACCCATCACCACCAAATTCCGCAATCAGCCTGAAAATAAACTTGCTTTCTTTGCCCGATCCGGCAGAGCCGATTTGATGTTTAAACCACTTCATTTACCCCTTTTTCCTTTCTCTTCGTTTTTTCCTTAGGTAATCTGCATAAGCTTTTCGCAGATTAGGCACCAAGCCAGCCTTTTTAATGCCTTTTCTTACGTCAATCATGTGTTTCATATAGGCATAGAAATACTCATCATTTGTTAAAGCCGCTCTCAGCATGTCAGTTAATACCCAAGTACAAGCTGCTATATTGGCCCGCTTTCCTTTCTGGAAACACTCTGCAATATCCTTAATATTAATCCACCGAAATCCCCACAGCTTAAGTTGCTTCAATAATTGATATTCCCACTCTTGCCGATTCAATGACTCCGCTTCATGACATTCTTCACACAGCGTTTCAAGGATATCGATATCATAATTCCATGGTTCGACACCAGGGGAATAGGCCAAATGATGAACATGCAAAGTCTTGTCCTCGGCTCCACAATTGCGACATTTCCAGCCATCTCTTTCCAATATCATCAGCCGCATCTTCTGCCAACGAGGGTCTTTCAGTTTTTCGCTATAGTCGCTCATCATGCCTCCCGATATAGTTGAATTGCTTAGGCCACCTTGCGCTCTCGCGTCTCGAAAAAATCAGCAAGTTCACTATACTCGGCCATAGCCTTGCGGGCAAGCAGACACGTGAAATTGTTATTGACCTTGAATGGATCTCTGCTTTCGGTTTTGACATTGTGATCGTAGCGGATCACCTCGACAATCGCCTTGGCGCCATAGTGCTTCCAGCCAGCACGCCGCAGTTTCAGCGCCCGGGCGACAAACTCCCGGTACACATGCGGGTTGGCGATGAGAAACTTTTCGAATTGTTCCTCAATTGTCTCGCAAAATAGGCTGTGCTGGTGATCGGCCATCTTTACCTTACTTTGGACAGGAGCCGGTGGCGTTGGGCTCATTTTTCGGGGCCACTCGCTTTGAGAACCGCCCCGGGGTGACCACCGGCCCCTGTCTCTTTTTGGTAGCGGGGGCGGGATTCGAACCCGCATGACGGAGGTTATGGGCCTCCTGAGTTGCCAGTACTCTACCCCGCAATATCATCGATGACAGGAAAGGGCAGGGGGTCCTTACGCTCCACTCTGTGGCCACTTGGGGCACCCCCTCGGCCCGGCGAGACCGCCCTTTCCTGCTTTGGTCTGTTTTAACCGACTTTTGTTTGTTTTGACCTGCCGGGGCCGGATTGATTACCGGCTTTCGGGGCTGCCAAGCACACGTCTATCGACCCCGTTCCGATGCTCTCCATGTTAGCGGCATATGTGCCAGCGGTTTTATCGTGGATACTCGCCACGCCGCCCGGCCAGGTCGTTTTTACCTATTTTGACAGGAGAGCGGGCGGGCTGGAATCCGCATCCGCAGGGCCTCTTTCGCGTGTTCTCCGTTGAACTACCGCTCTCCCTCAATTTCAGTAGTATCCGCTCCCGAAATGCGCTTCTGGTGGCGCGTTGTCACCCTCGAATCCACAGTCCAAACACTCGGCCTCGTCATATTTACCGTATATCTGGCGAACCACAGTATTGTAGCCGCCACACTCAGGGCATTTCGGGGGATCATCGTTCATGCCGACAACTCCAACCCTTCTCCGCCGCTGTCCTTATTCTCCTTATTCTCCAGCTTCCCGGCCAGCGCCGCCGTGCGCTCACCATCCTCCTGCGGCTCAATAATATCAGCGTCCAGCAGGCCAATAGCCCGGTTGTCTGCCTCGATCGCTTTTTCCAGATCGGGAGAAATTGGCAGATACTTGGCCAGCCGCCGCACCACCGTCTTGCGATACATCTCATCGGTGTCCGTTTTCCACGGCCCGTTATTCTTGGCCTTACTGCGACCCCGGATCGACTCAAGTTGTTCGAGCGTCATGTACTCAAACTGCGGCGGGGCATTGTCAAAAAAAGCCACGGCATACGCGCCTTGGACCGGGCCGCGATCACCCTTCAACAATGGCCTGTGGTCGAGTCTGCTTTCCGTGCCGAGGCGCAGTTCAAATTCATCATTTTCGTGGACCGGGTGTGCCTCGATCTTGGTAATTGTGCCACTGCGCTTGGCAAGGTCGATCAGGCCGCGATAGCCGGGCATGAACGTGGCCTCGTTGCCGTAGGGAACCAGGTAGGCATGACCCTTTGCCTGCGTGAAATCGAGACCGAGTTCCGCCGCGGAAACGATAGCCTGGAATAAACTGGCCGAGGTACAGCTTTTCAGCTTTGGCTGCCGCGCCACCGCCAATAGTGCCGACTTGATAAAGCGGTTGACATCAACGTGCGCTGGCAGTAATTGCTCAATTTCCGGGCGCTTGGCCTCAAGCATGGTCGATATGGTTCTTTTTTCCTGCTCCGCTACTGCCGTTCCAGTCATATTTTCCTCCGGTTAACTGGCCTTCTTCAACCTCGCCACACGGTATGAGTTCGGGGTGGCGATCTCCGAATAGATGTCGGGGTATTTTGCCTTGAGTACCTTGCGGTCAAGGCGGTCAGCCCCGTTTTGCGTGCAGTAGGACAGCAACCTGCCGTCAGGTAACTTCGCCGCCTCAGCGTCACCCAGCGCTTCAAGCACCCGGGCAAACATTTGCCTTTCCTCTTTTTCGGCACCCAGGCGACGATTTTTTGCCGCCTCCCATGCCTCGATGCAGTCAAGACTTGATAGCTCGATTATTTTTTCCGGTACGCGCTCAATCCGTTTAAGCAACTCCACGCGGGCGGGTTGTTCATCCGGCGGGGGGATTTCAGCCAGCACATGATTATCCCAAAAATCCTCCCCGATCTTGACAATCCGCCGGATCACGTCCATGTTACGCTCCACCTTGTAAAGCCGCATATCCAGCCGTCCGAAAGCGGTTGTCAGCACCGGCACAAAAACGCGCTCAAGATCACTCACATATATCTGCTGCTGACATTGCAAGTTGACGTAATCTGGCACCTGGTCGGTTCCGGGTTCGCCCCACTCGGCGGATAGATTGGTTGATTTTGCCTCGAAGCCCACGGGGGCACTTTTCGCCAGCGCGTCATGCTGTGCTGTAAAAATGCCCTTCACCCGCCGCTGGTTTCGGATGATGCTTAGCCCTGTTTGTGCGGAAGCGTAATCGAGTAGCGATGGCTCGAGATAGTTGCCGCGCTCCGCCGCTTCCGGGCTGTGTTTTTCAGGGGTAAGCACATATACTTTAGACACCCACACGTCTTTTGCCGTGCGCCACGGATTCAGGCCGCAGATTGCCGATATATCGCTTGCGCCTATACGCTTCCTGCGTTGCTCCTGTTGGAATGATGATAGTGCCACTTTCTTTCCCTCCGGGTTGATTATTACGCCGCCCTCGGTGGTTCAGGTTCGCTTTCTTCTTTTTTCTTCGGGGAACAGATCGCCTGGGCCAGCTTGAGCCACGCCTGCCGCTGGCGGAACGCCTCCAGGGAAATAACGGTCGCAGACATATCAACCTCCTATGATCACAATCCCGAACAGATAGAAGATCACGGCGTAAAACAGCAGAAATCCCAGCAGCGACAACCCCTCCCGCCCGTACTCTCGCACTATCCGCCAATCGATTCTCATCATGCCACCTCCAGCCTCAGCATCGGTTGACGGCTGACCTTCTGTCGCGCCTGAATCATCATCTGCTCTATCTTCTCCTGCGCTTCTTTGCCCTCGCGCACCAACCCGGAAAGCTCCGCCTCGTCAATCACACCATCGGCTATGGCCTCCGCGAAGGCTACCGGTACATCAGACACTTCTTTGGTGAGATCGGCCAGCAGACGGCTTGTATCAGCCTCGAATGGCCCGGCCTCATATCTGGAATTGTCAAGAAAAGAACACCCTCGAGGAAGAGTCATTTGGTACACGCGGGGATCGGCAGTGTACTCGTAAAGCGGTGCGATGAATTCAGCCGGCAGGGGATTGCGGCCAGCAGCCCACTTGTAAAGCCTGTCGCGCTTAACTCCCAAATAGTCAGCCGCGCCCTGGGGCGTTACTCCCGGCAGCGGATCATAAATCAACACCAGATAGAGCATGGCACTGATCTTCTCGGCCTGTGAATCCAATCTTCACCTCCGGTTTGGATTGACACCCCTGCCCCTCAGCGGCTATACTTAGGGCAGATGAGCGATTAAGCAGCAGCCTTTTTATTCACCCTCGAAGTCGCCATGAAGCCGCGAGACTAATCCTGATCGTGCAGCCCACGCAGACGCAGGTATCTGGCCGCCTCGTGCAGCACAAGTTCCTGTTCGGTCTCGGCATAGTTGGCAGTGACATACGCCATAACGTCTTTTGCAGCCCGGTGAAGATCGTCCAGCGTTTTGATTTCTTTGCGCTTGGGATCGTCTTTTGCCTGGTCAGTCATGTAACCTTTCCTGTTCGGAGGGGAACTTGCCTAAACATAACGATGGTCATTTAACAAGCTTTGATAACATTTACCGCGATGCTTTGGTTCTGGCCAGTAGCAATAAATTTGAAGAAATTATTGCTCAAATGCTTGGGATTGAGCAGCCTCCACCGATTAACGACCTCAACGACATAGTTGAATTCTTTTCACCGCGAATCTCTGCGGCTTTCGCGGTAGTAATAAAAACTCGCGCGAATTGCTTTGACATAGCCAAGGATGCCGGTGCGCTCCGCTCTTCAGGCTGATTTAATATTTCGATCAACGGACTGTACAATCTGATCGGCGGACTTGTCGGACACGTTTATCCGCGTTTCTGAAATTTCGGTTTGGAGAAAGCCCTGAATCTTAGCAAGGAGCAGATTGACTTCCGTAAGCAAGGCTTTAAGTTCGACGTTCATTTTTTACCTCCGGGAGTATAGTGGTTAAGCAGCGGCGGCACGGTCGTGGTCCTGCTTATACCGAAACAGCGCCTCGTTGATATAGTCGGTTTTTCCGGCCCGTGTCGTGGCGCTCAGGGATTCAAGCCAGTCGTCCAGGCTCTTATAGATCGTAGTGGTGAGCTGCTTCTTGTCTTCGCCTTCGTGACGGGGAATGTGGTCGAAAGGGATCATTGTGCCCCCTGGTTTTAAGTATGGTTAAGTAATGCCTTTGAACATATAATAACATGTGCTCACATGTCTGTCAAGTGTTCGCATCAACTTTTTTTCGGTTTTTAATATGGACTATGACAAGAAAATAGTTGGCGGAAATATCCGGGCGGCCAGAAAGCGCAAGGACTTGACTATAAAAGAGTTAGCCGTTATGGTTGGCGAGGGAATTCATTTCAATACTTTGGGGCTTTGGGAACGTGGCATTAACCAGATACCCTGGCCGATGTTAGAAAAAGTTGCAGAAGTGCTGGACACTACTGTGGAAAAGCTAACCGAGGGGGCTGAGGTCATAGAAAATTTCGGCGCGGCGTTCCTTGATGCAAAAAGAAGCAGGGAGGCAGGCCCCCTGCTTCAACCCAGCGAACAGATGGTATTGCTCTTGAAATCAATAGATCAGAAAATGGATAGATTAGTGGCGCTGCTCGAGTCTTTCGAGCAAAGACAAAAATAACTTCCTTTTTGCGGCCTCAAAATAATCGATCACCTTCCGCGCTTCCTCTTTTGGCAACTTGCTATTTGCAAAATATCTTACGTTATCATCGCACCTGCGGATTTCAGCGGCCAGTTCCAGGCTCTCGAGCAGTAAGCCCATTTCGCGGTTTCTGTTGTCCATGTCCCTGCTCCATGGATGAATATGGCTTGATCATTAGGTGGAGAGAAATATGGGGGGGAGAACTGATATCGCAATTCATATGCCAGTTGATACGGTAATGATTTGA
>JAJRTS010000019.1 GCA_024278175.1 Gemmatimonadales bacterium
CCTACACGGCTTTGCCGTCGCGGGACAATGCTGAGCGTGCGGAGAATGTGCGCCAGGCGCTGGAGTGTTACCGGGCGGCTTTGGAGATATACAAGAAGGAAGAGTATCCTGTGGACTATGCAATGACCCGGAACAACCTGGGCAATGCCTACACGGCTTTGCCGTCGCGGGACAATGCTGAGCGTGCGGAGAATGTGCGCCAGGCGCTGGAGTGTTACCGGGCGGCTTTGGAGATATACAAGAAGGAAGAGTATCCTGTGGAATATGCAACGGCTCAGAACAACCTGGGCAATGCCTACACGGATTTACCGTCGCGGGACAATGCAGAGCGGGCGGAGAATGTGCGCAAGGCGCTGGAGTGTTACCGGGCGGCTTTGGAGATATACAAGAAGGAAGAGTATCCTGTGGAATATGCAACGGCTCAGAACAACCTGGGCACTGCCTACAGGGCTTTGCCGTCGCGGGACAATGCAGAGCGTGCGGAGAATGTGCGCAAGGCGGTTCAGTGTTACCGGGCGGCTTTGGAGATATACAAGAAGGAAGAGTATCCTGGGGACTATGCAATGACCCGGAACAACCTGGGCAATGCCTACAAGGATTTGCCGTCGCGGGACAATGCAGAGCGGGCGGAGAATGTGCGCAAGGCGGTTCAGTGTTACCGGGCGGCTTTGGAGATACGTAAGAAGGAAGAGTATCCTCAGGATTATTGCTTTACAGCGGCCAATCTGGGGTTGACTCTTAAAGATAGTGACCCCGGGCAGGCTTGTTACTGGCTCAGGGAGGCCTATGCCCTGCGGGAGTTCCTGCCGGATCAGGGGAAAGGGCTGGAAGAGGTTATCGGCAGGGTTTGCCCGGATACGCGCGGAGCCGATTGACACACCTGCTTTCGCCGGTTATATTTGTAATTTACGGCAGAACAGCAGGATAGCGGGTATTCGGCCTTAGCGCTCCATTATTATTCATGCGAACATTTTACCCCGGCTGGGGATATTAACCGGTAGCGCAACATTACGTTTTTAAACCGAATACCTGCAACGCTACCCTAAGTAGAGGTGTGGATTATGCCGGCAAGACTTTTGGGAACTTCTCATAATCATCTTTTGGCTGCGCCCGGCTACACAACTGCCCGGCTGCGTTTTTGTATAAAAACCGTCCTCAACATAGCGCTGCTATGCTTCCGGCGGTTTTTCTCCTCAGGCCTTGCCGGAGCAGCTTCTCGCTCGGGCTCGCTTCAAAATCTAATTATCAGAGGTCCCCTTTTTTTTCTGATTCTGATCGCCTGCGGCGCGGTGGCCGCCCAGCAGAGCGCCGGCAACGGCAGGCTGGTGCTCGATGATATAGCGGCCGTGGTCGGCAACGAGATCATCCTCTCGAGCGAAATCAAGATGCTCACCATCCAGACCGCCCAGCGGCAGGGCATTGACCCCGCCGACACGGCCGCCATGAGGGCCTTGTCCCAACAGAAGCTGGAGGAGGAGATCGGCAACAAAGTTCTGCTGCATCACGCGCGTGTGGCCAAGATCGAGGTTACCGACGACGAGTTGAACCAGTTGGTGGAGAGCCGCCTCAACGACCTTCGCAAGCGCTACAACAGCGAGGCCGAGTTCCAGCGCGACCTGGCCGCGGTGGGCCAGACCCTGCTCGGACTTAAGGAAATGTACCGCCAGAACGCCAGAGAGGAACTGCTGCGCCAGAAATACCTTCGGGAGCACAGCCACGAGCTGCCCCAGGTCAAGGTTACCGAGCAGGAGGCCCGCGAGCTGTTCGAGCAGCAGCCGATGGGCGACAGCCCGGAGCAGGTAAAATTTCAGTACATGATTATTCCGCCCAAACCGGGCGAGGCCGAGATCGCGCGGGCCAAGGCCAGGATCGACTCCCTCTACAAGGTCTACCTGGAGGGCAAAACCGATTTCGCCTGGCTGGCCGAGCACAACAGCGATGGCCCCAGCGCATCCAGTGGCGGCGACCTCGGGTTTTTCAGCCGGGGCGAGATGGTCAAGGAGTTCGAGGAGGCCGCTTTCAGTATGAGGGTGGGCGACGTGAGGATGGTGCAGACCAAGTTCGGCTGGCACCTGATCCGGGTCGAGGCCCGCAGGCAGAAAGAAGTCAAGGCGCGCCATATCCTGGCCATGACCGAGGTGGGCGATGAGGATTGGCAGCGGGCGTTCAATCTTGCCGAGTCCCTGCGCGAGCGCGTGCTGGCCGGAGAGAGTTTTTACCAGCTTGCCATGGAATACAGCGACCAGAAAGAGGGATTGAACGAATCTCCCGGTTTTTCCGTGCTGGGTAACATCCAGCCCGCCGAGTTCCGTGATGCGCTCATGGGTGAGTTGACCCCCGTGCCCGGCAAGGATGGAGAACGTATTTCCCCTGTGATTGAGATGCGGCCCCACGGCTGGTTGGTCGTCTACGAACTGGAGCGCAAAAAAGAGGCGCCGCTCACGTTCGATGATGTCAAGCTGCAGGTGATCGAGCGCCTGGAATACCCCAAGCGGATCGAGGCCTACGTGAACCAGCTCAGGGAAAAGACATATATCGACGTGCGTTTCAAGGGCTGGTCACCGCTGGCCGGTGGCTACTGAGCGTGAGCGCCGGGAGGGGAAACGCCGTAACCGAGGCCGCGGCGGGCCTTCCGTCGGTGGCGATCAGCGCCGGTGATGTGCGCGGGATCGGCCCCGAGGTCCTGCTCAGGGCGCTCGCGCGCGAGGAATTTATCGGCAGGTTCCGGCCACTCGTCTTCTGGCCCGCGGCCGCCCTGAGGATGCAGGCGGAGGAACTCTGGCCCGCGGGGGATTACTCCTGGCTGGTAAGGTCGGCTCTCGACTCCGTGGTTGACATTGCGCACAATGATGAACTCCCGGCCGGTGTCGGCACGGTAAAAAAATTGCGTGAGGCTCTCGCCGGTAACCAGGTCCTGGCCGGGCGCTGGGCCGGACGCGCGGTGGAGCGGGCGGTGGAATCGATTGCCGGGGGCCGGGCGCGCTCACTGGTAACCGCGCCGCTGGACAAGCATGCCCTGAACCTGGGCGGATACCGCTTCCCCGGCCACACGGAAATGCTGGCCCATCTGGCCGGCGATGTGGAAGTCTCGATGATGTTGGCCGGAGGCTCGTTGCGGGTTGTCCCGGCCACGACCCATGTCCCGTTGTCCAGAGTCCCTTCGCTGGTGAGCATCGAGTTGATAACCGGCCAGTGCCGGGTGATCGACTCCGGGTTGCGCCGCGTGTTCGGGATCGTCGAGCCCCGGATTGCCGTTTGTGCTCTGAACCCGCACTTGGGCGACGGCGGATTGGCGGGCGACGAGGACCAGCGCATCACCGCTCCGGCGGTGGAGAGCGCCCGCGCCCGGGGGCTGAACGTGGCCGGGCCGCTGCCGGCCGACACGGTGTTCGTCCGGGCCGCGCGAGGTGAGTACGACGCCGTGCTGGCGATGTACCACGACCAGGCGATGGTGGCGATTAAAATGCATTCTTTCGGCGGCGGAGTGAATATCACGCTCGGCCTGCCCTACGTAAGAACTTCTCCCGACCACGGCACCGCGCTCGATATCGCGGGCCGCGCTCTGGCTGACGAGGGCAGCATGGCAGAGGCGCTCCGTCTGGCTGTTGCCGCGGCCCGGATGGAGAAAGCCTGATGATAGAGTTCAGCAATGTCTCGGCCGGATACGCCAAAGGCGCGCGTGTGCTGGACGGGATTAATTTCCATATCGACAAGGGCGAGTTCGTTTTTCTCACCGGTCCCAGCGGCAGCGGCAAGAGTACGCTGCTCAAGCTGATCTACCACGACCTTCGCCCCCTGCTTGGTGAGATCAGGGTGGCCGAGTACAGCTCCCGCAGGATTTCCCGCAGAAAAATCCCCTATCTCAGACGCAAACTCGGAATCGTGTTCCAGGATTTCGGACTGCTGGAGAGCCGCACCGTGGGCGAGAACGTGGCCTTTGCGCTGGAAGTTACCGGCGCGCCGCGCTCGTTTATCCGCCGCAGGGTGAGCGAGGCGCTGGAGCAGATGGGTCTGGGGGGCAAGGAGTGTTGTTATCCGCTGGAGCTTTCCGGCGGAGAGCAGCAGCGCGTGGCGATTGCACGTGCGCTGGTGGGTGAGCCCTACGCGCTGATCGCTGATGAGCCGACGGGTAATCTGGACCCCGGTATCAGCCGCGAGATACTCATGAGGCTCGAGGATATCAACGCGATGGGTATGGCCGTGCTGCTGGCCACCCACGACTACAGCCTGCTGAAGGACCGCGACCATGTGCGGCGCCTGTACGTTTCGGGCGGCCGGCTGATTTACGACGGGCCCACGGGTTCTTTCGCGCCGGAAGCGCCGCCCGCCTCCGGCGGAAACCTGCCCCCTGTAGGCTGATTACGTTCTTTTACCCGATTTTGGAGGAAGACGGCGTTGCGTTCGTTGAGAGAAGCGTTGCTCGGGTTCGGCCGGGCCAAAACAATGTCGTTTTTCGCCATCGTCTCCACCGGGTTCAGCCTGCTGGCCTTGGGGATGTTCGCCCTGGCCCTGCTGAATCTCAATACGCTGATCCGCTATTTTGAGAGCAAGGTCGAGATAGTCGTCTACATCCGCGATAACGCCGACACCGGCCGGGTGGGGATGGCTGTGGAGGACCTGGGCCGGGTCGAGGGGGTGGACCGGGTGAACTTCGTCAGCAAGGAAGAGGCGCTGGAACATTTCCGCCGCGACCTGGGCGCCGACAGCGACCTGCTTCAGGACCTCGAGTCCAACCCGGTGCCGGCCTCGCTGAATATCACGATGAAGCCCGGTTATCGCGATACGCTCCACGTCCAGGCCGTGGCGGCGCGGGCGGCCGAACTGTCGTTTGTCGAGGAGGTGGACTACGGCCGCGAGTGGCTGCGCAGGATGGATATTTTCAAGCATGTGGTCAGCGTGGTGGGTGTGATCAGCGGGGCCCTGCTCTCACTGGTGGCCCTGGTGCTGATCTCCAGCGCAATCAAGATCGCCGTGTTCAGCCGCAGCAGGGAAATTTTCATCATGAAAATTGTCGGGGCCACCAACGGCTATATCCGCCGCGCGTTTCTGATCGAGGGCGTGCTCAAGGGAACGCTTGGCGGAGCGCTGGCCGCTGGTGGGATTTTCGCGATAACAGAGTTGTTCAACCGTAAGCTGATTCCGATTACCGGTTTTACGGACCGCTATTATCTTTACACGGTTGCCGCCGGGGCGCTGCTGGGGCTGCTGGGCAGTTGGATTTCCCTGGGGCGGTATCTCAGACGGATCTAGCAGCGTGTTGAAAAAGGGGTAGTTACGGGACTTTGATTTCTCAGGTGCCGTTCCCCGTTGTGACCTGTCGAAAGCAAGCGGAAGCAACGCAACAGCTTGGAAAAACACAACTAGCCGGATCAGTAAAAGAAACGGCCGGTTTTGCCCCCGGGCGGCCGACCAGGCCAATCAAGAAAAAAATATTTGAGGGCGTTGAGAGTTTTTAGGGCGCCCCGCTAGCCCCTGGACGGGAACCTGTCACCTATGCCAACCCTGGACGCGACCGGAGCCATGCGGACGCAGTCGTGGTATTTGAAAATAATCATTCCGCTTTGCCTGGCGCTCACAGCCCTGTTCGGACAGGATTGCCCCGGCCAGCAGGAAAAGGTGCGCCAGGCCGAGCAGGAACTCGAAAGCAGCCGCGGCAAGCTCGAACAACTCGAAGGCGAGATCGAGGCCACCGAGGGCAAGGCGCGCCGGCTGCGGAAAAAAGAACAAAGCCTGGTGCATCAGATCCAGGAAGTGGAGCGCAAGATTGACCAGTCGCGCCACAACCTGAAAAATCTCAACGCGGAAATCAGCGAGCTGAACTCCGAGCTGAGCTACATTAAACGCCAGCTTTCCTCGTTGTCCGGGCAACTGGAGCGCAAGCAGTCGATCATGAACCGCCGTTTGCGCGAAATCTACAAGCGTGGCCGTTTGCACTCGGTGCAAGTGCTGCTGGAAAGCCACTCATTTACCGATTTTCTCAAGCGGATCAAGTACCTGACCCTGATCGCCGCCCAGGACAAGCGGCTGGTGAGAGAGGTCCGCGACCTGCAGCACACCTACGGCGAATACCGTGGCGCCAGCGAGCGGAAACTGACTCTGCGGATCGAACGCCGCGAGCAGTTGGAGAGCGAACAGCGTAGCCTGCAGGCAAGCGAGAAGCAGCGTCAGAAGCTGCTCGGCTCGGTTAAAACAGAGCGGGCCGAGGTGCTCAAGGTGCTCGAGCAGCGCAAGTCGGACCGTAAGCAGATGCTGGCCCTGATTGCCCGGATCGAGCGCAGGCGCAAGGAGGCCGAGGAACGGGCGCGCCGCGAGGGCCGCGCTCTTGCTCCGGAGGTCGCTTATCTGGAAGGCCGGATGGGAGGCCTGAGCTGGCCCGTGGCCCGTGGTAAAGTGGTGCGGGGGTTCGGGCTCTACACCGATGAGATCACCAGGACCAAGGTGATCAATAACGGCCTGGAAATCCGCGCTCCCCTTAGCGAGCCGGTCCACACAGTCGCTTCCGGCAGGGTGGTGATGGCCGAGTGGTACCTGAGCTACGGCAAAACGGTGATGGTGGACCACGGCTCCGGGATGTGGACTATCTACGCGCACCTTGCCGATGTTTACGTGGATGTGAACGATTTTGTCAACGAGGGCCAGGTGATTGCCAGTGTGGGTGAAACGGGCAGCCTGCAGGGCCCTATTCTTTACTTCGAATTGCGCGACGGGACCCGGGCGGTGAATCCCCGGACCTGGCTGGGCAAAAAATAGGATCGGGAGCGGGAGATGAGCACGGCCGCCGTTGACATCCGCCCCTTGGGCCTGACCGAACTGGTGGACAAGGAGGTCCAGTCGTCGATGCTGGTCTCGGCGATGGTGCGCGGCCGCCTGGGCGGGACGCTGCTGTTCCACGGCCCGGACGGCAGCGGCAAGAGCAGCTTGGCCCTCTGGCTGGCTTCTGCGCTGAACTGCGCAAAAAACGGCGGTCAGGGCGCCGCCTGCGGCCAGTGCGACAGTTGCCGCAAAGTGGCCGCGCTGGGTCATCCCGACGTGTTCTGGAGCTTCCCGCTGCCAGGAAGCTACTACAGCGCCGGCGTACCGGACGAGGGTAAGCTGGCGCAGCTCTACGAGCGCAAGCGGGCGCGGCCCGCCCGGGCGATCGAGTTCGCCGAAAAGGCCGAACATCACCTGGCGTCGGTAAAGATGATCAGGGCCGAGGCCGGGCGCAGTTGCTACGAGGGCCGGCGCAAGGTGTTCGTTCTCACCCATGCCGACCGCCTGCGCCAGGAAGCTGCCAACGCGTTACTCAAGCTGCTCGAGGAACCGCGGGAAAACGTAGCGATTGTTCTCTGCACCTCCCGGCCCTCGGGTCTGCTGCCCACGATTCTCAGCCGTTGCCAGCGGCTGCGGCTCACCCGTCCTTCGCCGGCCACGGTGGCGCAACTGCTTACCGGTCGCTACGCCATGGGGGAGTCCGCCGCCCGGCGCGCCGCGGCCGTGGCCGAGGGCAATCTGTCGGTGGCGCTGGGCCTGGGAGAGGATGGAGTGCTCGAAGCGCAGCGCGAGTGGGTGGATAAAACCCTGGCGGCGCTGCTGGAAAGGAGCGATAATCTCATCCTGGCCCTGCTTGACGACCGCAAGGGGCCGTTTTACAACCGTGGTGATTTCGAGCGTTACGCCGGATTGCTGGCCGCCGCGATGCGCGATGTGCTGCTGGTCTGCGTTACGGGCCGGCCGGCGGGAGAGGGGCGGATAGATGCGTTTGCGGGGCAGGTTGCGGATTCGCGGAAACTGATTAAATTAGTCGAGAGGACAGTTAATCTTGGAGACAGCCTTAACCGCAATGTTAACTTGAGGTTATTGGGCTGGTCCCTGTTGAACGAGGCGAAAGAGGTGCTCGGTGAAGGAGCCGGAAAATAAATCGTCGGATGTAATCGAGGTTCAGTTCAAGCGCGAGCGCAAGGACTATTTCCGCAACCGCCAGGGTTTGAAAATCAAGACCGGCGACTACGTAATTGTGGAAGTGGATCGTGGCGAAGACCTGGGCCGGGTCAGTGAGGTCGGCGATACGGCCGGACGCAAGGTACCGGAAAAAAAGGGCCCGCTGAGTATTGTGCGCCGGATGGCCAGTGAGCAGGAAACAGATAAGATGGGCCGGATGAGCGAGAAAGAGGCCGAGGCGTTCGAGGTCTGCGAGAAGAAGGTGGCCGAGCACGGTCTGGACATGAAACTGGTCGACGCCGAGTGGCAGTTCGACGGGAATAAGGTGCTCTTTTATTTTACCGCCGAGAAACGGGTCGATTTCCGGCAGTTGGTCAAGGACCTGGCCTCGGCGTTCCGTACCCGGATCGAGCTGAAGCAGATCGGTGTGCGCGACGAGGCCCGCCGTCTGGGTGGTTGCGGACGTTGCGGTTACAAACTGTGCTGCACGAGTTTTATCTGCGAGTTCGAGCCGGTCACCCTTCGCGCGGCCAAAGACCAGCGCCTCTCGCTGAACCCCAGCCAGATTTCGGGCCTTTGCGGCAGGCTGATGTGCTGCCTGATGTACGAGCGGGATTTCTACAGGCAACAGAACAAGAAGTTTCCCAAGGAAGGGCGAATTTACCGCACGGGCGAGGGCCGCGAGGAACGTGTCTCATCGGTGAATCTGTTTCAGGAGGAAGTGGAACTGGAAAACCGCGAGGGTTTCAGGCGCAAGGTGCCGCTGGCGGAGTTCAGCGAAATAGCATGCGAATGTCCCGGCCGGGGAGGGAGCCGCCCCTCGCGCAATAAGGATAAAAACAGCGGCAGATAAGCCGCGTTGCTCCCCGTGCGCTTTTCGAGCCGACCCCATCAAAATCCATGGGGGCTTATCGGCCGTACTGTTGCGGGAAACATGATGAAATGACAAGCTGATTTTCGGTGTGGTTTTATAAATGTGGACGGTCGCGCGGAGAATAATCCGGGCGGCCGTTTTTGCGTTATGGCGAAAAAATAAATCCTATCGGCCATAATGGCATGTGGCTGGGCCCGCCTGGCAGATGATCTGCCAATATGGCCCACTTGTTGTTTGCGGCTGCGGTGGCGTGTGGCCGGAGAGGCCCGATGGAGATGCCGTAAGTTCTTGTGGTAAAGGCATGTATGCGCTGATAGCGAGGTATGGCACGGCCCTTGCTCTAACTGAGGGTGGAAAACGGATGAGGTGGCCAGGTGGCTAAACAATGTTGTCAACCCGTTAATTCAGCAGGAGGTATTATGATGAGACTGACAAGATGGAACCCGGCGGCTACCCGTAACGCGGTGGCCAACAGCAGGGGATGGGACAGGGATCCCCTTTTTGGCCTGATGAACGAATTTTTCGCCCGGGATAACGTGGGTAACACGCTGGACGTGGACATCCACGAGAAAGATGACCACTACGTGCTGACCGCCGAACTCCCCGGCGTTAAAAAGGAAGACCTGAAAGTTAACGTCGAGGGCGACGTACTGACGATCGAGGCCGAGAAGCGTTCCGAGTTCGAGGACGACAGGGAAGGTGTTTACCAGGCCGAGCGTACCTACGGCAAGTTCAGCCGCTCTTTCCGGCTTAACAGCCAGGTCGAGGGCGACAAGATCGAGGCCAACTACGCCGATGGCGTCCTGCGGCTGACAATGCCCAAGCGGGAAGAGGTAAAGGGACGTGCGATCACGGTTAAATAACTGATTCGCGGTCCACTGTGTTTCAGGCGATAAAGCGCAGGCCCTTTCGGGGCCTGCGCTTTTTTTGTCGGTTTGGATTGCCCTCATCCTGTCTGTGTGATAAGATAGTAATAATATCCTTAGTCTGCCGTCCCTGCGCGCCACCAGCCAACCTTTTTAAGTACCGGGAGTTTCAAGGATGAATAAGCTGCTCGCTCCGCTCGTCGCGCTTGCCCTGTTCCTGATCGTTCTCACCACCTGCGCTCGAAATCAAAAAGTCCCCGGCCTGCTGTTCGAATCGGACAGGGGAGAAGTGGCCTGGGACAGTACCGGCAGCGCCGGTGTTTACTGGAGCAGCTACCTGGATGCGGGCGATACGCTGCGCTGCCTGGTGATTGACTCCGACAGCATGGGCAGGCTGGAACTTGTCAGCGAGCCGCTGGCTGTCGAGCCGAGGCGACCGGTTTCGTTCGCCTATGCAGTGCGCACCGAAGAGGGAACTGGTGAGCTGGTGAGTGTGAGCCTGTTGTTGCTCGATGATTCACTGCGCACAGTGGGCGATACTGTGCTCCATGCGATCGACTCTCCGGCCGGCGAGGAAATCGAGGGCGACACCCGTGGCTGGATCGAGTATACGCGCTCGCTCCTGGTTCCCGGGCGGGTCAGGGCGGTGAAGGTCCGGCTGCTGTGCGCACCGAGGGAAGGCCGGGTCTCTATCGGTCGCTGCCGGTTCTCACGCGATGAGGGCTGGCTGGCGTATGCCGCCACCTTTTCACCTCACCTCGGACGCAGGCCCGAGGACGGATATGTTTTCACCGCCGGCAGGATGATCCATCCCGAGAGCGCACCCGTGCCCCTGCCCGCCGAGACCGCTGCCGGGATGATGATGTTCGAGCGCAAGGGGCTGGTGGACGCCACGCCCTACGCCAATCCCCACGCTGGAGACAGGGTGGGGGTGCTCTACGAACGCGTGCCGCGCGGCACGGTGGCCCCGCTGGTGTTCGGCGTCAAGGCACTGGAAAACCTGGCCGGAGTGCGCGTTTCGCTGTCCGGTTCACCCACCGGTGAGCAGGGGGCGCTGCGCACCCAATCGCTGCTCTACCAGGCGCGCTACGCCGCCACCCGCCTGGAGGGCAGCTCAAGCAGGGTGTTCGGTGTGCGCACGCGGATGCTGGAGAGCCCCTCGCCGATGAGTCTGCCCGTGGGCGAAAACCTGTTTTACTGGCTCGATGTGCCGGTGCCGGAAAATACCCGGCCGGGAATCTACGAGGGCAGGCTGTCCGTGCAGGCCGATGGCCGTGCTGCGCTGGAAGTACCCTACCGGATCGAGGTACTCGATATCACGCTGCCGCCCCTGCCCGACAGTGTCGTGGTCGGGTTCTACTATTACCCGCCTGCTGACCCCGCGTTACTGCGGGACCAACTGCGCGACATGGCCGGGCACGGGATCAACGCTGTCAGCCTCTCCGGCTCGTTCATTACTCTCAGCGAGGCCGGGGGGCTGCGGATCGACTGGGAGCGGGTGGTGACACTTGACCGGGTGATGGCGCAGATGCGGCGTTTCGGCATGAGTCGGCCCACCTCGCTGTACGTGGCCGACATCTACGAGAAACTGGAGCTGCCCCGCGACGCCTCGCGCTGGACCGGGCAGCACGACAAAAGGTTCACCGGCGCGATCCGTCTGATGAACAACACGGCGATCAATCGGGGCTGGAGCAGGCTGATGTTCTTCCCGGTCGACGAGCCGGCGAACGATCCCGGCCAGATGGCCCTGGCCCGCCATACCCTGGGCCTGCTGGACAACATGGACGGGATCCTCACTCTCTGCGACCTTAATACAACCTCGTCCGTGCAGGAGTTGTCTTTTTATCTGGACGCCGTGGTGATCCAGGTGAGTTCCGTCTTCCCGCGCATCGTGGAGTTGACAGCCGGACGCGGGCTATCCACTTTTTTCTACCTGCCCGCGTTCGGCAGCTACGACACCGGCCACGACGCAGCGTTTCATCGGCTGATCCCGGGCTGGTTCCTGCCCCGCAGCGGTACGCGGGGGGTATATTATTTCGCCTACCAGCTTACCGAGGGCGATCCCGCCGATGAGCTCGACGGCCGCCGCCGCGACTGGTGCGCCGCCTATCCCGCCGCTGCCGGGCAGAGTATGCTGCGCCCCTCGCCGGAATACCAGGGGATCAGGCGCGGGATCGAGGACCTTCGTCTGGTCTACATGGTCCGCGCCCTGTCGGTGCGTTGCCAGGCATCCGATGATGAAGCGGTGCGGCGCCGCGGCCGCGGCGCCGCCGCTAAGCTGAAGGCCATTCTGGAGCAGGTGGAGCCCTCGGGACCGGCGGTGATCCGGCAGATTCACAATCAACTGGACACCTACGCCGCCGAGCGCTGGCGCCGGGAACTGCTGGATGAGGTCGGCTGGATGCAGCGGGCAATGGAAGGCCGTTGAAAAAGACATTCAACGGCTCTGAATTCAAATTTTATTCTTTTTTACTCTTTTTTACGCTGTCAAGGGCGTGTGAATCAGCTCTACGGCCGACCCTTGACAGCTATATTCCCAATGAACATCGTATTTTCAATACGCTTGCCTGGAAGGCAAATAATTAACGGCTGGTGGGGCTTGTGCGGTGTTGTTCAAAGTTTCTCGATAGCTGAATCTGTAAAGTGTTTCATCACAAATCGGTCCGCGGCCGGCCACTCGATCCATGAGAAATGGCTGCACCAGTCGCCGGTATTCAGGTAGCGGCCACTCTCGAACCGGCGGTCGTCGGGGGTGTGCGTGTGGGCCAGGATCACCGTGTCCAGTTCGTTGTCGGCAGCCAGCAAAGCCTGGCCGGTTCGTGCGGAAGCCTCCACGCGCCTGTCCTGGTGGCGGGCGGTGTGTTTGCGGCTGGTGCGGCTGGTCAGCTCGGCGATCGCATAGCCCCAGTCCGGGTGGATCAGTCTGAACGCGCCGATCAGCATTTTATTGCGCAGCAGCGCCTTGAGAATCTTGTAGCCCGTGTCGCCCTCCCCCAGCCCGTCGCCGTGGGCGGCCAGCACGTGGCAGTTCTGCTCTCCCTCCCTGTTCAGCAGCAGCGCGTCCGGCTCAACGCTGACTCCCAGCGTGTCGGTGAACAGCCTCCCCAGCCAGAAATCGTGGTTGCCCGCCACGTAATAGGTCCGTACCCCGGCGCGGGTCAGGGTTTCCAGCGCACCCAGCACCCGCAGGTAGCGGGCCGGGATCACGCTGCGGTACTCGAAATAAAAATCGAACAGGTCGCCGAGAATAATCGCGACCTCGGCGCGGCCGGGCAGACCGGCCAGGAAAGTGCACAGCAGTTCGGTTCTGCGCCGGGACTGGGAGGTGTTGTCGTTGCCCAGATGGGCGTCGCTGAAAAAAACCACGCGCTCATCGGAGGCGACCGGCACAACTGTATGGGGCGGTAGCTGCAAATTAGCGGTTCCTGTTGTTTTTTTTCTCAGCTGTTGAGTACCGGCATAAAATAGACTGTGGTTGGCCCGGCGGGCAACTGTTTTCTCTCGTCCCTATTTATTATATTAATTAACCGGATTGGATTTGGAATTTGTTGCGTAAAGTAAACGGGGAGTCTTCTTGCGGGTAATATTAACTATCGTGCTCGGCCTTCTGCTTGCGGCGGCTCCGGCCCGGGCGGCGGTGGAGCTTGTGTTGCCCGGAAGTTCGATAGTGCAGGGCGAGATAGCACCGGTCTACGTTATCGGCGCGCTCGATACCGTCACCGGCAGGTTCGGCGGTGAAGAGCTGCCGTTCGTGCGCATCGCGCCGGACTCGTTCTACACCCTGCTGGCGGTGGACATGGACAAAAAGCCCGGCCGCTACGAGCTGGTGATCAATCCCCGGCCCTTCGGCGCTCAGGCGGAGGAGTTGGTGCGCAGTATCAATGTGCGGGACGCCGGTTTTCCGGTACAGAAGCTCACTCTGCCACCGGCCAAGGTGTTCCCGGACTCGGCCGGCACGGCCAGGATCGAGCGCGAGACCGCTCTGCGCAACCGCAAATGGAAAGCCTGGTCGGAGCGGCCGTTCTGGGGCAAAGAGTTTATCGCCCCGCTCCAGGGAGAGTTCAGGCGCTTCGGGAGTCGCAGGATTATCAACGGCGCGCCGCGCAGCCCCCATTCCGGAGCGGATATCAGCGCCCCGGAAGGCACTCCGGTTATCGCCCCGGCCGCGGGGAAAGTACTGCTTACCGGTGATTTCTTTTTCACGGGCAACAGTATCTATATCGATCATGGGCTGGGGATGATCGGGATGTTTTTCCACCTTGTCGAGATCGACGTGGCCGAGGGGGAGATGGTCGAGCAGGGACAGGTGATCGGCAAGGTGGGCGCCACGGGTCGGGTCACCGGAGCGCACCTTCACTGGGGAATCCGCTGGCGGGATAAGCGGATTAACCCATCGAGCCTGCTGAGGCTGAAGCTTGACTGAACGGGCGGAGGAGCCGGACGTGGCCTTTGCCATGGAATCCATCATTGTCGCCAGGTACGCCGAAACGGACAGGATGGGCGTGGTCTATCACGCCAACTACCTGGTGTGGATGGAAGTGGGCCGCACCGACTACCTGGCCCGGCTGGGTTTCCCCTACAGCAAGCTCGAGGACGAGGGGGCGGGGGTCCTGTTTCCGGCCAGCACGGCGAATATCAAGCTGCACAGACCCAGTTATTATGAAGACAAGCTGGTTGTGAACACGGTGCTCGAGTTGCTGCGCAGCAGAAAAGTGGCATTCGGCTACAGGGTTATGCGCGCTGGCGAGTTGCTTGTGGAGGGATACACCGAGCATATCTGCGTGGACCGTAGGATGAAGGTGCGCACAATTCCCGAACCGTTGTTCGGAGTTCTGAGGCAGTCGCTCAACGCCGGGAGAGTGAGCCCCCCGGCGGGAGGGCCGTGATGAGAGATGCGATGCTTGTCGTGCTGCTGGCCGCCGCGGTCCAACTCTCCTGCTCCTGGCTGGGCGCAGGCGGCAGCGCCGCGTTGGGTGGTGTTCGGACGGTGGCTGTTAAAACCGCCAGGGCCGGGGCGATAGTCTCGAAATATACTTATCAGGGTGGTCGCCGGGCTGTCACCTGGACCGGGGCGCGCACTGTCGATGGCACTACGGCCACGTTGGAAGCGCTGAATATTCGCGAGCGCCCCGTGCCCTCGGCGATTCTGGAGCGGATTCCTGAGGATGTGCTGGCCTCGCTGACATCGCTGCATTTTCTCAGCCCGGTGTCGGATGCGCCGATGGAGGTAATCTCAAGCCCTGACCCCCGCTGGGAGGGCGAGGTGTTTCTGCGGGTCGGTGGCGGCCGGTTGGAGTTCGAGGTCGAGGGAGTTACCGGAATGATCGTGGTCACCCTGAGCGCGGCGCCGGAGGGGAAAGCCTCCCCGCTCAATAGCTATACCGTGTTCGTGGAGGAAGACAAGAGTGAGTTGGGCGAGATAAGGTTCGCCACCTCACCCGCGGAGACGATCCGGCTATACGGCTACCCCGGCTGGCAACTCAGCGAACCGGGCGTATTTGTGATCAATGCCCTGCCGGGGCGCCATCGCTACAGGATCGGCAGCGATATTGCGGGCGGGGACGGTTTCCTGCTGGTGGCTTGTTTTCTGCCTCGTTATCACAATGCGCCACCGCCGCTCCTCTGAAAGAGTGTTTTTTCAACAAGCTACTGAAAAGAGTTGAGCCGGTTCTTTACTGTCGCGGAAAGGCAAGAGATGATTAACAGCATGACTGGATTCGGCCGGGGTGAGGTTACCCTGAAATGCGGCACGTTCGCCGTGGAAATCAAAACGGTTAACCATCGTTACTCGGATTTCAATATCCGTACGCCGCGTACGCTCTCCTCGTTCGAGCCGCGGATCAAGGATACGATCAAACAGAAGCTCAGCAGGGGCTACGTAACCTGCCAGGTCAGTTGGGACACCAGCGAAAACGGCAGCTCCCAGGTTGTGCTCAACGAGGAGATGATCCTGCGCTACCTGGAGTTGTTCGGTACGATGAAGGAGAAATTCAGTATCGCCGGGGAGCCGAACCTGGAGATGTTTACCCGGATTTCCGACGTGTTCAAGACAGAGACCCAGCAGTATGACGAGGAGCAGTTGTGGGAAGGGGTAGCTCAGGCAACGGCGCTCGCTGTCGATGCGCTGCTGGAGATGCGCCGGCGCGAGGGCGAGGCCCTGGCCGCCGATCTCAACTCCCGGATCGACGCGATGGAGGAGCACATGGCCCTGGCCTCCAAAAAGGGGCCGGAGCGCTTGACCAGGCTGCGCGAGAACCTGCTGGCCAAGGTGCAGGATGCCGTGGCGGATGAGACGGTGGACGAGAACCGGCTGATCTCGGAGATTACTTACTACGCGGACAAGTGGGATTTCAGCGAGGAAGAGGTCCGTTTCGCCCACCACCTCGATGCGATGCGCAAAACTATTTCCAAGGGCGGAGTCGTGGGCCGGCGGCTCAATTTCCTGGTCCAGGAGCTTAACCGCGAGGCCAACACTGTCGGCAGCAAGGCCAACGACTCGGAGATCGCCCAGTTGATTGTGTCGGTCAAGGAAGAGCTGGAAAAGGTGCGCGAGCAGGTGGAGAATATCGAGTTAACCCGTGCCCACAGGACGTTTGCGCGGCGGACGATGTTTTGCGGCTTTAGTCCCCCTTGGCAAAGGGGGAGCGCTGGAAGTGGGCGGGGGTGTGCTCTTAAGCTGATAACAGGGGCGGAATTGAAAATTCACTACGACCTCAGGCTCAAAGCTCTCGCGGAGGGCTTGAGAAAGACAATAAGCTTTAAATGGGCAAAACAACCCCGGCCCGGATTGTTGGATAACCCGGACTGATGATTTCGTAGAAAGCCATTCAGACTGGATGGTAAATTGAGTTCCATGTTCAGTGCAAAAAAATTCATCGTAGTGGTTACAGCCCCCAGTGGCGCGGGCAAGACCACGGTTATCGGCAGACTGCTGGGCCGTAACGAACTCTACAGCTATAGCGTCTCGGCCACCACCCGGCCCGCACGCGATAACGAAATTCACGGCAAGCACTATTTCTTCCTCGACCGCCGGGAGTTCGAGGCAGGGGTGGCCGGCGGGGAATTCGCGGAATGGGCCGAGGTCCACGGTAACCTCTACGGTACGCTCAAGAGCCAGATAGACGGTATCCTGGCCGGGGGACGGTACGTGCTGATGGACGTGGACACCCGGGGCGCACTCTCCCTGAGAGAGTCCTATCCCGACGGGGTCTATATCCAGTTGATCCCACCGAGCATGGAGGAGTTGCGCCATCGTTTGTGCGGCCGTGGCACTGAGGATGAACAGGCTCTGTGCAAACGTCTGCACAACGCAATCGGCGAAATCGAGAAAATGGACAAGTTCGATTACCTGGTGATTAACGACGCCATCGATTTGGCCTGTGACAGGATCGAGGGCATTATCGCCGCTGAATCTCTCAAGGTCAGCCGGCTGGGCGATACTTCCCGGCTGATCGATACTTTCCTCGGACGAGGGAGCGGGCAGTGATGGAGCACGTTATCGGCGGGAAAAGAATCGTGCTGGGCCTCTCGGGCGGGATCGCCTGCTACAAGGTCTGTGATCTGGCCAGCCGCCTGGTGCGGCTTGGAGCCAGGGTGCGGGTGGTGATGACCGGCAACGCCACCCGTTTCGTGGGGGCGGTTACCCTGCGCGCACTTACGGGTGAGCCTGTTTACACCGACACGTTCGGCGCTGAGGAGCCCGGCGGGATCGATCACGTGCGCCTGGCCGAGTTCGCCGAATTGCTCGTTATCGCCCCGGCCACGGCCAATATCCTGGCGAAGATGGCCCACGGTATCGCCGATGACCTGCTCTCCACCACCTGCCTCTCCTGCCCGGCGCCCGTGCTGATTGCCCCGGCGATGGAGGCCCGGATGTGGCGGCACCCGGCCACGCGGGCCAATATTGAGTTGCTGCAAGGCCGCGGGGTGCATCTGGTGCCGCCGACGGCCGGCAGGCTGGCCAGCGGGGCCAGCGGCGAGGGCCGTCTGCCGGATCGTGAAGTGCTGGTGAGCCATATCGCCGCCCTGCTGGGCGGGGGCAGCCTGCTCGAGGGCAAGACCGTGCTGGTAACCGCCGGACCCACCCGCGAGAGAATCGACCCGGTGCGCTTTATCTCCAACCCGTCCAGCGGACGGATGGGGTTCGCTCTCGCCGCCGCCGCCGCCCGTCAGGGTGCGCGGAAAGTCTATCTGGTGTCCGGGCCGGTGGCGCTGCCGACCCCGCCGGACGTGGAGCGGATAGATATCGGCGGTGCAGGCCAGATGCTCCAGGAGGTGCAGGCGCTGGCCGGGCGCGCCGATCTGGTGTTTGCCGCCGCGGCCGTGGGAGATTACGCCCCGCGAGAAGCGAGTCGGCACAAGATTAAGAAAGATAACAGCGAGGAGTTGATCCTTAAGCTTCAGCGTACCCCAGATGTGCTCGCCTGGCTCTCGTCCAACCGCAAAAAAGGCGCGGTTGTCGTCGGTTTCGCGGTGGAAACCGAGCGGGAAGAGGAGCACGCCCGTGCCAAGCTGGAGCGCAAGGGGCTGGACCTGGTGGTGCTCAATAACCCCACACAGCCCGGAGCCGGGTTCGAGGTGGAAACCAACAGGGTAACCGTGCTGGGGCCTGACGGGTTCAAACGGGAGCTGGCGCTGATGAGCAAGGACGAGCTGGCCGACAGGCTGCTGGAATTGGTAATCGAAACGCAAAAGTGATAGCATCAGGGAAAGGACAAAAGTGGACAACAGGTCAGAGTTGTATCAACTGGCGGCGCAGTTCCTGCGCCAGTTGGAGGAGCGTGGCGAGGCTTTTTTACTCCTTGAAAACATCAACCTGGCCGACTATCCTGGCGCACAGGCGGCCGCCCCTGAGGCGGGCAAGGCTCCGGAGGCCGTGAAACCGGGCCCGGAACTGTCCGGTCAGCCCCGCCCGGGCGAAAGCCTGGAGGCATTCGGGGCGCGGATTGCCTCCTGCACCCGCTGCCGCCTTCACGAGAGCCGCACGAAATTCGTCTTCGGTGCGGGCCATCCCGGGGCCGACATGCTCTTTATCGGTGAGGGACCGGGAGCGGAGGAAGACCGCCAGGGCCTGCCGTTCGTGGGCAGAAGCGGCCAGTTGCTCACTAAAATCATCGCCTCGATCGGGTTCACCCGCGAGGAAATCTATATCGCCAACATGGTCAAGTGCCGTCCGCCGGGCAACCGCGATCCGCGACCCGAGGAGATCGAAGAGTGCAACGGCTATCTGCTGACCCAGTTGGAGCTGATCAAGCCCAAGGTAATAGTCACCCTCGGCCGTTTCAGCGCCGGGTATTTCCACGGCTCGCCCGGAGCCGCCATGCGCGACCTTCGCGGCCAGATCGGCGAGTTCCACGGGGTTAAGGTGGTCAGCACCTATCACCCGGCGGCCCTGCTGCGCAATTCCAACTGGAAGCGCGGCTGCTGGGAGGATATGCTGCTGGCGCGCAAGGTCTATGATCAGGCCGGGGGACGGGCCTCCAGTGGAGCGGTTTATCGCCCCGGCAATTGATGGATTGAGGATGTTGCGGGGCCAGTGCATGCACCTGGCCCCGCGTCACACCGAAGTTGAGCGAGGAAAACGTCAGTGGCGGATCAGCTACAGGAAAAAATACCGGAGCAATCTGATCGCAAGATGCCGTTCGCCCAGGATGCCGAGGCCAGCGTGCTGGGAGCGATGTTGATGGACCGTGAGGCAATCGGGGAGGCCGTGCAGATGCTGGACGCCGACTGTTTCTACAGCGAGCCCCACCGCCGCCTGTTCGTGGCGATCATGGCGCTCTACGAGAAATCAGTGGAAATCGATCCGATCACTCTCTCCGACCAGCTCAGGAAAGACGGCGCACTGGAGGAAGTGGGCGGCTTGCAGTTCATTTACGACATCGCCGGCAGCGTACCCACGGCCGCCAATATCGTCTTCCACGCCCGGATCGTGCGCGAGAAGGCGATGCTGCGCCAGCTTATCGTCAGTTGCACCACCATCATTCAGGAATCCTACACCCCCGTCGAGGACATCGACAGGCTGATCGATCAGGCGGAGGAGCGGATTTTCAACATCCAGGACTTCCGGCTCAAGGAGGGTTTCAGCGCGGTCAAGGACCTGATCCACGACATTATCAACGATCTCGAAGTCCGCGCCCAGAACAAGGACACGATGACCGGCGTGCCCACCGGCTATACCGACCTCGACCACCTCACGGTGGGCTTGCAGCCCTCGGACCTGATTGTTGTTGCCGGCCGGCCCAGCATGGGCAAGACCGCGTTCTGTCTTAACGTGGCGCTCTCCGTGGCGATGGGTACCTCCGAGCACCCCGAGCCGATCCCGGTGGCCGTTTTCAGCCTGGAGATGAGCAAGGCGCAGATCGTCCAGCGCATGCTCTGCACCCTGGCGCGGGTGAACAACAACAAGATGCGCCGCGCCAAACTTACCGACCTGGAGTGGCACAATATCAACAAGGCCGCCAACCGCCTGTTCGAGGCCCCGATCTTTATCGATGACGCACCGGCGATGAGCGTGCTGGAAATGCGTGCCAAGGCCCGGCGGCTGGCCAAGCAGGAGAAAATCGGGCTGGTGATAGTGGACTACATGCAGCTGATGCGCACCTCCGGACGGATCGAGAGCCGCCAGCAGGAAGTGAGCCTGATCAGCCGCTCGCTCAAGGCGCTGGCCAAGGAACTCAACGTGCCGGTGATGGCCCTGAGCCAGCTATCGCGCGCCGTGGAGGACCGCTCCGACCAGAAACCCAAGTTGGCCGACCTTCGCGAGTCCGGCGCTATCGAGCAGGACGCGGACATGGTGATGTTCATCTTCCGTCCCGAGCAGGCCGGGATCAGGG
Organism: Gemmatimonadales bacterium; assembly: GCA_024278175.1. Lineage (GTDB taxonomy): Bacteria > Gemmatimonadota > Glassbacteria > GWA2-58-10 > GWA2-58-10 > JAJRTS01. Next base: position 20,496 of record JAJRTS010000019.1, read on the forward strand.
AGCTCGACGGGCAGAGCACCGAGGGTCTGGCCCAGATTCTCCTGGAAAAGAACCGTAACGGTCCCACCGGCATGGCGGAGTTGAACTTTATCAGGGATTTCACCAGGTTCGAAAACCGTTCCCGGCGGCAGGAACTGGAACAGGGGATCTGAGGTGGTCTTTAATCTGCTCCATTTCGTGGGTGAGAGTACGCTGGCGTCTCTGTTCCGCCTGGGACAGGCGGTGCGCCTGCTGGGCCGGGTAGTGTCCGGGATACCGTTTATCTGGCGCGTGCGGGGCGAGACTGTCACCCAGATGATCCGGATCGGCGTGGACAGCCTGCCGCTGGTGGCTGTCACCAGTGCTTTTACCGGCATGGTGCTGGCCGTTCAGACCAGCTACCAGATCGAGGAATACGTCCCGCAGATCTTTATCGCCGCGGCGGTGGCCAAGGCCACGATTATCGAGCTGGGCCCGGTGATTACCGCTTTGGTGATCTCCGGCCGCGTGGGCGCGTCGATTGCCGCCGAGATCGGCACGATGAGGGTCACCGAGCAGATAGACGCCCTGGAGATGATGGCGATCGACCCGGTGCAATACCTGCTCCTGCCCCGCTTTTTCGCCGGGCTGATCATGATGCCGGTGATTGTCACCTACGGCTGTCTGATCGCGGTTTCCGGCGGCTGGGCCGTGTGTGTCTATTACCTGGGGATGTCGTCCACGGCGTTCCTGGAGGGCATGCGCCAGTTCGTCTACCCCTACGACGTCTACAGCGGCCTGTTCAAGTCGCTGGTGTTCGGCGGTACGCTGACCATGGTGGGCTGCTTCTACGGCTATTGCACCAGCGAGGGTGCGGCCGGGGTGGGGATGGCCGCCACCCGCAGCGTGGTTACCAACTGCCTGTTGATCCTGATGTTCGACTATTTCCTGGCCATGCTGCTCTTTCCCGTGGGGTAAAATGATGCCGGAGGGCGGCCCGATAATAGAGCTTAAAAACGTGTGCAAGGACCTGGGTGGACAGCGGGTGCTCGACAGGCTGAACCTGAGTGTCGAGCGCGGCGAAACGCTGGTGATCATGGGCCGCAGCGGCGCGGGCAAGAGCGTCATCCTCAAACACATGGTGGGCTTGATGAGTCCCGACAGCGGAGAAGTGGCTTTTGACGGCCACAGGCTGAGCGCCCTGGACAGCCGCGAACTTCAGGAGCTGCGTAAGCGGATGGTCATGCTTTTCCAGAGCTCCGCGCTGTTCGACTCGATGAGCGTGGGCGGGAACGTTTCGCTGGGACTGCGCAAGCATACGCGGCTTGGGCGTGATGAAATAGCGCGGGTGGTGGAGCGGAAACTCTCGGCGGTCGGCCTGTCCGGCACCTCGGCGAAAATGCCGGCCGAGCTTTCGGGGGGGATGCGCAAGCGGGTCGGGCTGGCCCGGGCGATCTCGATGGACCCGGAGGTGGTGTTCTACGATGAACCGACCACCGGACTGGACCCGATCACCGCCGGCTCGATTAACGAGTTGATTCTCGATACCCGCAACAGCCTGGGTGTTACCGGTATCGTGGTCACCCATGATGTGGCCAGCGCGCTTAAAGTCGGCACGCGGATCTGCCTGCTCGATCTCGGCCGGATCGTGTTCGAGGGCACGCCCGGGCAGGCGCGTCAAACAGACCATCCCCTGATGAAGCAGTTTCTGGCCGGAACCGCCAAGGTGCCCGGGGCGGCCGGGAAAGCTGACAGCAGGCTGTAAGCGGAAACGGAGAGTGCAGCATGGATAAAAGCGGCAGGGAAACGATAATTGTCGGTGTGGTGGTGATCGTCGCATTCGCGGTCGTGCTCTGGACCGTGTTTTTCCTGCGGGGCTACCTTTCGCGCCAGGACGAGGAATTCTACAGCGCGGCCTACGAGCAGGTGGGTCTGTTGAAGGAGGGCGATAATATCACCGTGGCCGGAGTGCCGGTGGGACGGGTGCAGTCTATCGCTCTCGAGGGCAGGAAGGCGGTGGTGCTCTTCACCGTCAATGGCGCAATAGAGCTGAACGAGAACTCGGTGGCCCTGATCGACGCTTCCGACGTGTTCGGCGAGGCCTACGTTCAACTGGAGATCGGCCGGGGCGCACCGCTGCCGCCGGGTGCGAGAATCGGCGGCGATCTGGCCCCCGGCCTTCGCGATCTGATCAAGGAAGGTGTCGAGGTGGCCCGGCACACCAACGTGCTGCTCAATGACGCGCGTACGCTGGTCAACCGGATCGACACGCTGATGGGGCCGGGCGGCACGTTCCATCGCACGCTGGCCAACGTGGAGCGCCTCACCGAGAACGGGCTGGAGTTCAGCCTTCGGCTCGACAACTACGGCCGCCTGCTGGAGGAGACGCTGGCCTCACTCGACAGCGCAGCGGTCAGGATTCGCCGGGCTGTGGACGAGAACCAGGACGATCTCTCCTCCGTGCTCTCCGGGCTGGAGAGCGCCTCGGCGCGGCTGGATACGATGCTGGTGGAGGTCGATAACGGGCGGGGAACCCTGGGGCGGCTGCTCAAGGATGAGCGGCTCTACGAGGACCTGCGCGCCACAACCCTGGAGGCGCGCAACCTGCTCCGCGAGTTCCGCGAGCAGCCGGAAAAGTTCATCAATATTTCGCCGTTTTAGCTGGTTATTGCAACAACTCCCACCTGCTTCGCAGGCACCCCCTTTATTAAGGGGGAATTTTTAAGTCCCTGTTTTTGCCGCGTGGGAACGGGGTATTACCGTTTTAGTCCCTCTTAATCGAAAAGAATTCCTCGCGGCTTGCTGCGGGGTAAGCTGTTGCATTTACAAGGTGGTAAGCTGAATTTTTTACAGTCCACCCCTTCCCCCCCCCTTTGCCAAAGGGGGGGAAGCCAGTCCCCTCTATCAAGAGGGGTGCCCGCTGAAAGCGGGCGGGGTGTGTCTTCCCTCTTGCCAAAAGGGGAATCGAGGGGGATTATAGTTCGCTTTTTTGTACATTGTTTACAGGACGTCCTTTAAAAAGGGGAAAACAGGGGGTTGTCCCCCCCTAAAGCCCCCTCTTTTTTAACCCAGGGACACGGTGAGCCGCCACCCCGCGGTTTTTTTGCAGACTACGGCAAAACACGGCAAAACACGGCAAAACATGGCAAAGCCTAAAACCAGATACGAATGTACTTCCTGCGCCGCCTCGTTCGCCAAGTGGCAGGGCCGCTGCTCCAACTGCGGTGCCTGGGACAGCCTGGAGCAACGCACCGTGCACGACAGCGCCGCCTCCCGTCAGCCCTCGCACCGCGTGGGCGCGGTCGCTGGAGCGGGTGAATCCCTGCTGCTCTCCGAAATTGTCGCGGGCGGCGTGGCCGACACTCCCCGCGTCTGTTCCGGGATCGGTGAGCTGGATAATATTCTCGGCGGCGGACTGGTGCCGGGATCGCTGTTGCTCCTCGGCGGCGATCCGGGGATCGGCAAGAGTACGCTGATGTTGCAGCTCGCCGGGCGGCTGGCCGATGCGGGCAGCCGGGTACTGTATCTTTCCGGCGAGGAAAGCGCCGCCCAGATCGGGATGCGCGCCCGCAGGCTGCGGGTCGATGGCGGGAGGCGGCTGAGGCTGATTACCGAAACCTGTTTTGAAACGGTGGAGCGGGAACTGGCCCGCGAGCGCCCGGACGTGCTGATTGTCGATTCGATCCAGACCGTTTACGTCTCCGCCCTCGATTCGATCCCGGGCAGCGTGGCCCAGGTGCGGGAGACAGCCGCCGGGTTCCTGCGCCTGGCCAAGAGCGAGGGGATCACCGTGATCCTGGTGGGCCATGTGACCAAGGACGGGTCCATCGCCGGGCCGCGCCTGCTGGAGCACATGGTGGACACCGTGCTCTATTTCGAGGGCGACGGCGGCCAGGCCCATCGGATCCTGCGCGTGGTCAAGAACCGTTTCGGCTCCACCAACGAGATCGGCCTGTTTCGCATGGGCAGCAGCGGCCTGGACGAGGTGGGCGACCTGAGCGGTTATTTCCTGGAGGGCCGTAGCGCGGGGGAACCCGGTTCGGCGGTGGTCTGCACGATCGAGGGTACGCGGCCCCTGCTGGTGGAGGTCCAGGCGCTGGTTACTCCCACGGGCTACGGCACCGCCCAGCGGGTCAGCACCGGCTACGACAGCCGCCGCCTGGCGATCATGCTCGCGATCCTGGAAAAACGCCTGGGCCTTCCGCTGGCCACCCAGGACGTGTTTGTCAACGTGGCGGGGGGCCTGCGCCTGATCGAACCAGCCGCCGATCTGGGAGTCTGCCTCGGTATTTTCAGCGCCCTGCGTGACAAGCCCCTTGATCCGCTTTCCGTGTTCGCCGGTGAGGTGGGACTCGCCGGCGAGCTTCGCTCGGTGGGCCACATGCAGCGGCGATGCGCGGAGGCCGCCAAGCTGGGGTTTACCCGGCTGGTCTGCCCGCAGCTCAGGAGCGGGGATAACGGGGGCTCAAAAATCGAGACCGCTGTCTGCGGGCGGCTGGCCGAGGCGGTGAAAGCCGCGCTGGTAAAGTAAGGAAAGCGGGTCTTGAGCCAGAGAGCCGGACAAGTTCTTATTATCCACGGCCCGGCAGGTTGGTGGTAAGTGACAACCCCCGCCCGCTTACAGCGGGCACCCCCTTTGCAAGGGGGAATTTTACCACGTGCTGGTAAGCTCATTGCCGCCATCGATAGCGCATCTTTGCAGTAAAGCCAATAAGCGGCGGCGGTTAAGTCGCTTAATAAAGCAGGGGGACACAGGCGGTTGTGTTTTTGCTTTTTTCTTTTCTTTTAATAGCAGGAAGCAATGCCGTTGAGTAAGCCAAAATCGATAAAAAAACCGCCCTGCGCGGTGGTGATCGCCGCCGGCGGCAAGGGCCTGCGTATGGACGGCGGCGCTCGCAAGCAGTTTGTCCGCATCGGCGGGGCGAGTATCCTGCAGCACAGCATCCGCCCGTTTCTGGCCCTGCCGGAAGTGATGCGGATTGTGGTCGCCCTGCCCGAAGATGCAGTCGGGGAGTTCAGCGCCGCTCTGCAAGGCCGCGAACGCGAGCTGGTGGCGGCGGTGGCGGGCGGCGCTACCCGTCAGCAGTCTGTCCATAACGCCCTGAGAGCGCTGCGGGAGTGCGGGGCCGAACTGGTGGCGATCCACGACGCGGCCCGTCCGCTCGTAAGCGCCGGGCTTATCCGCCGCACGTTCGAGGCGGCAGCGGGCGGCACGGGCGCCATGGCCTGCGCCGCCATGCGCGACACTGTCAAGCGTGGCAGGGATGGCCTGGTGGACGGGACGGTTGACCGCCGGGAGCTGTGGCTGGCCCAGACCCCGCAGACGTTTCCGCTGCCGATGATCCTTAAGGCGCACGAACGGGCGCTGGCCGAGGGGGTCGAGGCCACGGACGATGCCGCGCTATGCGAGCACTACGGCCACACGGTGAAAATTGTTGAAAGCGATTACGGCAATCTCAAGCTCACCGGGCAGCCGGACCTTGACTACGTCCGCTGGCGACTGGAGCGCGAGGGGGGAGGAGCGCCAATGAACGAGATTCCGCTGCGGATCGGCGAGGGTTACGATCTTCACCGCCTTGAGCCCGGCAGGCCGCTGATTATCGGCGGGGTTCGGATTCCGTTCGAGCTGGGGCTGGCGGGCCACAGCGATGCCGACGTGCTGCTGCACGCCGTTACCGACGCCCTGCTGGGCGCGGCGGCCGCCGGCGATATCGGCCGGCTGTTCCCCGACAACGACCCCTCGTTCAAGGACGCGGACAGCGCGCTGCTGCTGGGCCGGGCGCTGGAGAAAGTGGCGGGCCTGGGCTGGCGGCCGGTCAACCTGGATGCCACGGTAGTCGCCCAGCGGCCCAGGCTGGCCCCGCACATGGACAGGATAGTGGCGCGGGTGGCCGATGTGCTGGGGCTGGAGGTGGGCGCGGTGAATATCAAGGCCAAGACCGGCGAGGGCGTGGGGCCGGTGGGCCGCGAGGAGGCGATAGAGGCCCGGGCGGTGATGCTTGTGCGCGCGGTGGAGGCCGGAGCATAGTTATTTTATCTTACTCGAAGATGCGCGATTGATTCGCGATCCTCTGCAACGACCTGCGGAAAGGGCGGTAAAGATTTCGTTCGAGACTGTAATTTTAGAGGCGGTGAAAACACTGCCGCCGTGGCTGATTTATTGCCTGCTGATGTCCGCGTCGGCATTGGAGAATATTTTCCCGCCGTTTCCGGGGGATACGATCACGGTGTTCGGCGCGTACCTGGCCGGGCGGGGGCTGATCGCTCCGCTGCCTGTGTTCCTGTTCACGGCGGCTGGCAACCTGGCAAGCAACCTCCTGCTCTACTACATCGGCTTGAGCCGTGGCCGGAGTTTTATCATGCGCCACAAGCGGCTGTTCCATCAGGACATGCTGGCCAGGCTGGCGTTGTTCTATCGCAAGTGGGGCCAACTGGCTATTTTCGGCAGCCGTTTCCTGGTGGGCCTGCGTTCGATGGTGCCCCTGTTCGCGGGAGTGAGCAGGTTCAAGCCGCGCAAGTTTATTTTCCCGGTTACGGTTTCGATTATAGTCCAGCATACCCTGCTGGTCTGGCTGGGTTACACCGTGGGGCAGCGCTGGGAGTATATCAAGACCATGCTGCGCGAGGTCAACCTGGGCCTGGGCGTGGTGACGGCGGTCGTGGTAGTGGCGATAATATTTTGGTTGCGCGGCGTGAGTCGCCACAGGGCCCGGCGCCTGGAGCGCAGGGTAAGGAAATAACGCCGACCGGGCAAACAACTGGAATGGTGGAGTGTAATGGCTGAAAATTTCAGAGTACGGTTCGCGCCCTCGCCCACGGGGCTGCTGCATATCGGCAACGCGCGCACGGCGATTCTCAACTGGCTGCTGGCCGGTAGGTTCGCTGGCGAGTTTATCCTTCGTATCGAGGACACCGACACCGAGCGCTCCACGGCCGAGAGTGAACAGGCGATCCTGGAGGACCTTCGCTGGCTGGGACTGAGCTGGGCCGAGGGGCCGGAAGCCGGGGGCGATCACGGTCCCTACCGTCAAAGCGAGCGGCGGGAGAGTTATCGCAAGCTGGCTCTTGAGTTGGTGGAGCAGGGGCGCGCCTACTGGTGCCGCCTGGACGACGAGCAGTTGGACCGCTGGCGCACGGAGCGGCTGGAGGCGGGAGAGCAGCCGGTTTATCGCGGCCATCTCAGCGGCCCGGACACACCCGGCAGCGGCAGCGACCCGGCGTCGGTGCGCTTCCGCGTACCTGCGGGAACCAGCGCCTGGAGCGATCTGGTCAAGGGCGATATCGAGGTGGATAACTCCACGGTGGCCGATTTTGTGATTCTGCGCTCCGACGGCCGCCCCACATACAATTTCGCGGTGGTGGCCGACGATCTGGCGATGGAGATCAGCCACGTGGTGCGCGGCGACGGGCATCTCAGCAACACGCCCAGGCAGTTGATGCTCTATGCCGCGCTGGGAGGGACGCCGCCACGGTTCGCGCACATCCCGATGATCCTGGGGCCGGACGGCAAACTGCTCAGCAAGCGCCACGGCGCCACCAGCCTGGGCGAGTACCGCGCCGCTGGCTACCTTCCCGAGGCGCTGATCAACTACCTCAGCCTGCTGAGCTGGTCGTCGCCCTCGGGCGAGGAGCTGCTGAGCGTGGAGCGGATCCGCTCTGAAATCGGTTTCGAGCGCCTGGGCAGCAGCGCGGCCGTGTTCGATCCCCGGAAACTGCGCTGGCTCAACGGCAAGCACATTCGCGAGCTGCCGGAGCGGCGCTTATCGGAACTGATGGAGTCGTTCGCGGGCGAGGCGCGGCGGCGTTTCGACGAGCGCCAGTGGGCGCTGATAGTGGCCGCTCTGCGCGATAAGCTGGAGTTGCTCAGCGATGTCCCGGACCTGCTGACCGGGTTCGCCGGCCGCGTGAGCGCTCTGGAGGGCGAGGACCGGGAGCTGGCCGCGCACCCGGACGCCCGCCGGGCGCTGGCGGCTATCGCGGATGCTCTGGAGGGGCTTGAGCAGCTTGATCCGGAGACTTTCAAGGCGCTGCTCAAACAAGTTTCGGACGCAACAGGCGTCAAAGGTAAGCTGCTGTTCATGCCCACCCGCCTGGCGCTTACGGGCAGCCCCCACGGACCCGACCTGCCGTCGGTTGCCGGCGTGATCGGACCCCGCCGGGCGGCGGAGCTGATCCGGGCGGCGCTGAGCGAATCGTAAGCGGGCGGGAGGTGTTCTCTCCTCCTCAAGAAAAGAGATTAAGGGGGAGCAGATACCTCGCAGCTTGCTTCGGGGAGAGTTTTTCAGCACTCCTGTATTGGAAATCTAAATGATAGAATGAACTATAAACTCTGGATTTACCGAATATTTTGTAGGGGCGGACCCGTGTGTCCGCCCGCGGGCGACCGGAATTATTTTTTTCAAGGGTCACGACTCTTTTCACAACTGTGTATTATTGGGCGGCGTGCCGGAGATAGTGGACCGGCCGGCCGGGTCCATTCAGCAAGCCGGAGGAATTCGAGGTGAAAATACGAACAGCGAAAATCTTCGCCGCCACATGGCTGGCACTGCTGGCCGGCTGTTCACTGCAGCCGCCGCTTAAAACCCTGGAGGACAAGTCCATCGAGGTAACAGGCGGCGGGATCAGCATCGAGTTGCATTCGCTCAGCGCCCGGGTTACCAGCATAGTCCACGAGGCCAGCGGCGAACAACTCCTGCGGCCGTGGCCCGACCAGGACAGGCGGGCCACGTTTACGGTCAGCATGCGAGACGGACTTACCGGGCGCACTGTGAGTCCGCTTACGGACTCGACTCTGGTGCTGGATTACCGGGAGAGCGACGGCGCGGTGGAGTTTGACCAGCTGCTGCTGCCCGACGGCTACCGGATAAACAAGAAAGTGAGCGGTGGCCGCGATGGGGTCTATCTCGATTACGAGGTCCGTCTCGACGACGAGGATGCGCCTCTTCGCTCACTGGGTTTCACTTTTATGCTGCCGATTCAGCACGGCAGCAGGATTTGGGTCCCGGGCTGCGAGAGTGACGATGAGCAGGAGTTCCGCGGGCGCAGAAGGTACGTTTACGGCCCCGGAGCCGACGGTGATTACAGCATGAGTATTCCGCTGATCTCGTTCCGGCGGAATGATGGCCCGGCTTTTTCATTGGCTGTGCCGCTGGAGTTGCCGGTGGTGCGCGTGGTGTTCGAGATCGAGCCGTCGGTCGTGCCGCGCGGAGTGTCTCCACGGCTGGAGGAGTGCGACTGGCTCAAGGTGACGTTCGATCTGGTGGGCGCATCCGGCGTCAGGAGCCTTCACGCCGGCCTGTGGCTCTACGCCCACGAGCCTGACTGGCGCGACGCCCTGCGGATTTTCGCCGAAAAACACCGGGAGTATTTCGAGGCTCCGCGGCGGATACGCTCGGCCGAGGCCCCGCTGGCCGGACTGGGCACGGACTTGCCGCCACTCTGGCAGTTGGCGCAAATCCGGAAAGACGGCACCGGGGCAGTGCGGCTGGCCTGGAACGTGTTCCGCAGCGGCGAGTGGGTGCCGCCCCAGGCCCGCCGCTTCGAGGATTTCAGCTGGCAGAGCAGGCAGGACAGCTCCCTGGGCGAAGTCTCTGTCGGCCGGGTGCGTTCGGTGATCGACCACCTGGTGCAGTTCAAGCTACGTGCCGTGCTCGATGGCGCCTGGGGCTCATCGTGCGGTAAATATACGGCCGAAAGCAGTTACGGAGAGGACATCGCCGAAAACGAGCGCGGCGAGCCGATTGTGGCCGGGGACGGGCGGCTGATGATGTACGCCGCGCCGGAAAGCCCGTTCGGCAAGGCTATGTTGGAGCAGCAGCGACAGATGCTGGAACTGTACCCCCAGGCCCTGGGGTATTATTTCCCCGACTGGAGCGCAACGGGGATCGATTTTGCCCACGACGACAGCCTGACCGTGGCCCACAACCGCCCCGCCGCCGATCTCGGGGCCAACCGGGTCAGGGTGGGCGAACGCTTGATCGCTCTGGTAAACGAGCATCGCAAGCTGACAATTACCGCCATGCCGGGCCGGGTTGTGGAGAGCAAGGGAGTCGATATGCTGTGCTTCAGCGCAACACGGCCCGAGCAGTTGCGCCAGGCGGCGCTGCTGGGTATCTGGCGGCCGGTGATCTCCGACCCCGGCGACGCTCTGCGGGGGCTGTCGCTGGTGGAGTTGGAGGAACTGCTCAAGGAAAAACTGCTCCAGGGCGTTATCCCATCCCATGCCGAACTGCGACGGGACCAGGCGCTGGGCCGGGCCTATCGCCCGTTGTTTCAGCTGCTGGCAGCGCGGCAGTGGCGGCTGGACCCGATCCGGATCGGGTTGCCCCCGGGAGTCCGGAGCCAGGTGTTCCAGAGGAGTTCTTCCCGCTCGGGAGTGGAACAGTACCTGTTGCTTTGCCTGGCAAGGCCGGGTGTGATGTTGGCTGATGAGTCCAGGAGGATGAGTATGAAAGTTACGCTGGCATTTACCGGAGCGGCGGTCTATAACCGGGCCCTCTGGCAGAGCGCCTCGCGAACTCCACGGGAGGTTCCGTTGAGAGTTACCTCCAGCGGCGAGGACAGCCTGGAAGTGACACTGCCGCCGTTCGGCGCGGCGGGAGTGCTGCGGCTTGCCACCCAATGAACAAAAGTACAGGTAGAGACCTTTGAAAAATTGGCCGACTGAATTGTTATGAGGAAGTTTTTCAGATCACTCATTTTTGTGTATCAAAAAAAATTCAGGCCTGTTAATTGTAACTGCATGACCTGATTTAAAGATATGCCCCTTGATGAAAAGTTTTGGAAAAAAAGAGGGGGAGTGACAATTCTTTTAATTTTTTGATTAAATCAAAGGTCTCAGGTAATAATTAAGAGGGAGCCTACCTTTTATTCGTCCGGTTTCAACTGTCCACTAAGATGATGTCGTAAAGTTCGATTTGCCGATGGCAAAGTAAAAAGATTCAGCTGCGAGGCGCGTAGATTTCGAGGAATGAAGCGTACTTAGGGTACGCCGCAGTGACGAGATAATCTAACGCAACGAAGTAGATGGATTTTTTACGAAGCCATCAGCTCAGCACGGCGTGCGCCCGGCTCAGCTTGTGTTGCAGGGGCAGGCCCCAGGGGCAATCCACCCGGCAGCTACCGCAGCTTGCGCAAGCCGCGGCATCGCTTCCGCCCAGAGAGGCATACGTCCCGCGCGCTTCAAGGGCCATGTCGCCACCGTAGCTCTCGGCGTACATCTGCAGGCGGTTAACCTCGGCCACGTTCACACCCGCGGGGCATTTCCCGTCGCATGAGCCGCACATCCGGCAGTACTGCGCGCCGTAGGCCGCCGCGTAAACCTTGAGCGCTTTGGTTTCATCCTGGTTCAGCGCGCCGCCCGGCGCACCAAAGGCGTGGACGTTTTCCTCGATCTGCTGGAAATTGCCCATCGCCGTGGCTGTGGTTTTAACCTGCGGGTTCTGCAGCACCCACTTGAGCGCGGCCGGGTAGCTGCCACGGCCGCTGTCGTCTTTCATGTAGCCGCCCGAGCAGGTCTTCATCGCGATGATGTCGATTCCCGCGGCGGCGCAGGCTGCTATCTGTTTCTCCAGCTCATCGGCGTCCCACTGGGCTGAACTGCCGCCGAGCATGTGGGTGAATCCGCCCATGAAGTTATACGGCACCATCGCCACCTCGTGAAAACCCTTTTCCGCCGCCAGGGCCAGCAGCCTGGCCGCCCCGCTGTGGACGCTGAAGCCGAATGTGCGGATTTTCCCCTGCTCCCGCGCGGTTTCCAGCAGCTCGATAGTCTGCTCCCCGTAGAGGTGCTCCGGTTTTGACGCGCCGTGGATCAGCAGGCAGTCGACAAAGTCGGTTTGCAGCGCTTTCAGGCTGGCTTCCAGATCGGAGCGCATTTTTTCCAGTGAGCCGGGTTGCACCTTGCAGTTGATCACTATCTGCCGCCGTCGGTCCTTGAACACCTTGCCGACCACCACTTCGTTCTGGCCGTTGTAGTACGCGCGGCCGGTGTCGAAAAAGTTGATCCCCTGCTCGAACGCGTAGTTCATCAGCGTCGGGTCCATCGTCCTGCTGGCGCCGAACCCGATCTCCGTCACCTCTATCCCGGGGCCGCCCAGTTTGCGCATGGCCGGGCCGTGGCTTTGCGCGCTCTGCGGGGCGGGTGAATGCGAGGGCTTCGCCGCCTCGCCGGTGGACGCGTTTTCGGCGCCGGGGCCGCAGCCCGCGCCAAGTCCCATCCCAATCCCCGCCGCCGCTGCCCCGGCGCATCTGGTGATAAACTCCTTGCGTCGTATTTTTTTATCGGTTGGCATCGAGTGGCTCCTGTTGCGGTGGACATTAGCAGCGCGTTAATAAAAGTCATCATGGGAATGAAGCTGTCTGATGGTTATCCAAAGACTGATGCAGGTGCCCTTGACAGCTAATAAAAAAATAAATTTGATCTCAAGGATCGCTGAATGGTTTTTGGGGCGGCCCTCTAAAACCACCATAGCTGGCATATACCGGATAATAGGAGATCGAAGGAGTTGTGTCAATAAACGCTGGCAATTCGCTACTCAGGTCGGCAGTGTTTTCCCAGACCGGTTCCGCCGGGCAAGCGAGCGCGATTACCGCTTAATGCAGTTTTCACGGGGTTCCGGGCGGATAGGGCTGGTGCGGAGGTTCTGGAATGGGACTTGCTACCCAAGTAGCGAGTGCAATGTTTTCTTACTTGTCGGAGGTTGAAGCAATGGCCAAGCTGAAAATCGCGGCTCAGGTGTGCGAAATGCTGCTGCTGCTGGCGGGGATTGCCCTGCTGAGCGGTACCCAGGATTTCAAAAACGGCAACGAAAGCAAGAGCTCGTCTTGCGCTGAGCCTGATCCCGACGATATCTCCGCCTGGGGCGTGGGTTAGCAACGTATCCATGCCACGCCATCCAGAATGCCCCCCTGTAATCACTGTAAGGGTACTTTGCCCGGTGCTGTGCCCGGCGACGTGCGTTCCGCGCGGGGTGCTGCATAATTTCTCAAGTAGCACCGCAATCCGCCAATATTCACACGCGCTAAATAAATTTCCCCAACAGCGGCCTTTGATTATATTGTTTCCGTCAAAGCGACTTGCCGGGTTTTATCGGCAATCATTTTAATATTAAGGAGAGCTTGATGCTTTCGAGTATCCAGGGTTTCCCCAGGATTGGGGCGGGGAGGGAGTTGAAATTCGCGGTCGAGTCTTTCTGGCGCGGAGAAATCAACCAGGCGGAACTGGAACGGAAAACCGAAGCGCTACGCCGCGAAAATTATGACTTCCTTGCGTCCGCCGGGCTGGACATGGTTCCGGTGGGGGATTTCAGCTACTACGACAAGATGCTGGACATGATCGCCATCACCGGCGCCGTGCCGGAGCGGTTCCCGTTTGCCGGCGAGGAGGTAAACCTGGAGCGCTATTTCGCGATGGCGCGCGGGACAAAGGGCGAGGCCGGCAACGTACGGCCGCTGAGCATGCTCAAGTGGTTCAACACGAACTACCATTACATGGTGCCGGAGTTCTCAGGCAAGACGCAATTCAAGCTGGCCTCCGCCAGTCTGCTGGCCCTGGTCGATGAGGCTATCGGCCAGGGCGTGCCCGCCATGCCGGTGCTGATCGGTCCGGTCAGTTTTTTACTGTTGGGCCGTGGACGGGAAGGCCGGAGTAATCTCGATTTGCTCGACAGCCTGTTGCCGGTTTACAGCGAGCTTATCGCGGAGCTGGCCGGTCGTGGCGTGACCTGGATTCAGTTTGACGAGCCGTGCATGGCCGCCGATTATGGTGACGAGGCCCGCGAGGTGATGAAAAAGGCATACGCTGCTCTGGCCGGGGTCGCGGGCGAAGCTAAAATAGTGATCCAGACCTATTTCGACAATGTGGGCGCGAACTACGAAGCACTCACCGGCCTGCCGGTCGATGGCCTCGGGCTGGACCTGGTCCACGGGCCGGAGAACCTGGAACTGATCCGCGGCAAGGGTTTCCCTGCGGGTAAAACCCTGTTCGCCGGGCTTGTGGATGGCCGTAATATCTGGGTCTGCGACCCTGACGCGGTGTTGGCGCGGGCGGCAGAGCTGCAAGGCCTGGTTGGCGAGGGCCGGCTTGTGCTCTCGACCAGTTGCTCACTGATGCACGTGCCGGTGACAATGGCGGGCGAGGACCGTCTGCCCCGCGAGGTGCAGGATTCGATGGCGTTCGCGCGCGAGAAGGTGCTGGAGTTGACCGCCCTGGCCCGTACGCTGGCCGGTGGCGCAAGGGCCGGCGATGCGGCCGTGCTGGAGCGCAGCCGCAAGGCCACGGCGGCGGCAGCGGCCAGCGCGCTGAAAAACGTGGAGGCGGTGCGCGCCAGGATAGCCGCTCTGGGCGAGAAGGATTTCAGCCGCGCCGAGCCGTTCGAGCAGCGGATCGCCAGACAGAACGAAAAGCTGGGTCTGCCCCTGTTTCCCACCACCACGATCGGCTCGTTCCCCCAGACCCGCGAGGTCAGGCGGCTGCGCGCCCAACTTCGTAAGGGCGATCTGACCCTGGAGCAGTATGATGAGCAGATCGGCAAGCTGATCACCGAGCTGGTGCGGATGCAGGAGGAATACGGAATCGACGTGCTGGTGCACGGCGAGTACGAGCGTAACGACATGGTGGAGTATTTTGGCGAGCAGCTTGAGGGCTACTACTTTACCCGCAACGGCTGGGTGATTTCCTACGGCAGCCGCTGCGTGAAACCGCCTGTGATCTACGGCGATGTTTATCGCCGCGGACCGATGACCGTGCGCTGGAGTGAATACGCCGCGAAGCTGACCGACAAACCGATGAAGGGGATGCTCACCGGTCCGGTGACCATGCTTAACTGGGCGTTCGTGCGCACGGATATTGCCCGCAACGAGGTCTGCTGGCAGATCGCCCTGGCGATCCGCGACGAGGTGCTGGACCTGGAGCAGGCGGGAGTGGGAGTGGTGCAGGTCGACGAGCCGGCCCTCAGGGAGGGACTGCCCCTGCAGCAGGATAAGCAGGAAGCGTACCTTCAGTGGGCGGTGGACGCGTTCAGGCTCACTGCCGGTGGCGCCGCTTCCTCCACCCAGGTGCACAGCCACATGTGCTACAGCGATTTCAACACGATTATCGAGCAGATTATCGCGATGGACGCCGATGTGATCTCGATTGAGAACTCCCGCGCGGGCGGCCGGTTGTTGCAGGTGTTCCGCGACAGGCAGTACCCCAACCATATCGGCCCCGGAGTCTGGGATATCCACTCCCCGCTGGTCCCGACCACCGGGGAGATGGTTGAACACATGCGCCAGGTGCTGGAATACGTGCCGGTTAAAAACGTGTGGGTCAACCCCGACTGCGGCCTGAAAACCAGGGGCTGGGAGGAAGTCAGGCTCAGTCTGCGCAATATGGTGGAGGCGGCCAGGGTGCTCAGAGCCGAGTACGGCGGCAATGACCCGGAGCCGAAAGTGTGAGCGTGGATAACAAACAGCCAGGTAACGGCGGCGGCGCGTTCAACGCGGTCCAGTTGCTGGAGGTGATCGGCAGCGCATGGCCGGGGATCGGGGTTGATTACGACCGCCTGTTCCTGTTCGACCGCCTGCGGCGCGGCGAGCACGACTGGCATTTCCTGATTGTCACCCGCAGCCAGGGGGCCGGTCGCCTGGAACTGGCCGCCGTGGCGTTCGAGCTCGATGGCCGGGGTGCGGTAACGGCCCGTCTGGAAAGCCGCAAGGCCAGTATTCCAGCCAGCCGTCTGGCCGAGGTGATCGAGGGGATGCTGACGCGCCTGGATGAAGTAGAGTGTGACTACCGCCAATATGATATCAGCGAACTGGCCGGTCAGCAATCTCCGGCCCTGTTTCTGGCCGGACTGACAGGTGTTGAATCGGGAGTTGACGATGAACCGGACGAACACGGCGAGGATTTGCAGTCATGGGACAGTGACCGCCCTTGAGGGAGCGCTGGCCCGGGTGGAGGTCTCGCGTAGCGCCATGTGCGACGGCTGCCATCAGCAGAGCACCTGCAACGTCACGATGATGGAATCAGGCCGCGACACGGTGGCCGTGGTGCGTAACCCCGTGGGCGCCCGGCCCGGCGACAAGGTGTAAATAGCGATCGACGAGGCCGTGCTGCTGCGCGGCGGCATGGTGCTGTATCTTCTGCCGCTGGTGTTCATGCTGCTTGGGATCCTGCTGGCGATGGCCCTCAAGGACAGGATCAGCCTTGGCCTGGGTGACGACATGCTGGCGCTGCTGGCCGCGCTTGCCGGGTTGGCGGTTTCGCTGCCGGTGGTCCGGGCCTGGAGTAAGCGCTCGCGTTACCTGGCGGCCAACGTGCCGGTAATTACCAGGGTCCTGCAACAGGATGAGGACGGGCATGCCGTTTGATTGATCGGGAGGATTTTTACAGACGGTAAAAAATCAATTGCGGGGGAAGCGGGATTTCAGATAGCCGACCAGCAGGCGGCGCTGGCGCTCCGTGAGTTCGCTACGGTCTTTGTTGATCATCACGGTAACCAGCGAGTCCACTTCGCCGGCCAGCGTTCCGCTCTTCAGCACCAGTCTGGCGGAGTGGCAGCCGGAGCAGAACTCGCCCAGCAGCTTTTCTCCCGCGGCCAGCTCCCCGGGGCCGATTCCGGCCAGTGGCCCCGGACCCTTATAGCGGAAATCGTTGTCCGCGGAGACGGCCTCGGCGACAAAGGTGGGCAGCGAGGCCTGGTGCCTGCGGCCTTCCTCCTTGGGCAGCAGGCCGATCAGCGCCAGAGAGCACAATAATGCGACAAGGCTGAATTTTTTCATACAGCGTTTTCCAATAGATGCTTTTTGTGGAGCGATGCCGGTCGGGGGAGAAGACGCAAAAAACGGCATCCGAAACCACCCCCCTGGAGTTAAGTTCATTTTATCTCATCTGCTTCCACCTTGTCAAGCAAATCCGGCAAAGGCAACCTGGGGTGACCGCAAAAATGGTTAAATGTTTTCTGACGGCGGCAGTTTGCCTCTGGCTGGTCCCGTGCGGCGCCGGCGCCCAGAGTAAATATGCCGGCGAGCCGTTCAGTATCGGCGTGGGAGCGCGAGGGCTGGGGATGGGCAGCGCGTTCCACACGCTGGCAACCGGCCCCGAGGCGCTGTACTGGAACCCGGCCGGGTTGTCGCGTACCGCCGATGAGCAGCGGCCCAACAGCCTGGCGTTCATGCACAGCGAGCGTTTCGGCGGCGAGGTGAGCTACAATTTCGTTGGTTATACCCGTCGCCTGAGCCAGCGCGACACTCCGTTCACCGTAGGTCTGGGGCTGATCAATCTGGGCGTGGGCGGCATCCCGATTACCAAACTGCCCGATCCGGCCCGGCCTCCCGGCGATGACAACCGTCCGGTGATCGAGCGCTACGTGAGCAAGAACGATTACGCGCTTATCGCCGGGTTGGGGCGCAAGCTGGGTAAGCGTCACCATGTGGGGATCAATATCAAGCTGCTGCACGAGCGCTATCTCGATGTGACCGCCACCGGGTTCGGGTTCGACCTGGGAGCGATATTCGCCGCTGATATCAAGGGAGTGCCCCTGCTCTGGAGCGTATCGGCCAGGGATGTGACAACCTCGTTCCTGGCGTTCTCCACGGGCAAGCGCGAGTATATCAAACCCTGGGTATCGGGTGGAGTGGCCACGGCCGATGGTTTTGCGGTGCCGGGCGGGCTCTTGCGCGCCGCTCTGGAGCTGTCCGTGCCGCTGGAGAGCCGCCGCAGGAACTACCGCGATGACAGCCGTTACCTGATGAGCCTGTTGCACGTGGGAGCCGAGTACTCGCTCTACGAACGGATGTTTCTGCGCGCGGGCCTCGATGAGAACAACCTCTCGTTCGGGGCCGGTTTCAGCCTTCGCGCTCTGGTGGCCGATTACGCCTGGGTGGGTCACCGCGACCTGGAGCAGACCCAGAGGGTTTCAATGGGATATAGTTTCTGAGATTAAGATTAGCGGGGCGTTGATATTTTTCAACGCCCCGCTATAGCAAGTCAACTAATTCCTTCCTGTTTTTTCAATCAGCTAATTTGGTATCTGCATTTCAGGAGCGGAAAAAGCAGGGACACAACATGCCGTATCCCTGTAGATGCTCTCGTATCATAACAGCGCTAAGTTGGTCGCTCAGATAAAAAACTCCTGCCTGAACGCGATCCGCAGCACGGTACCCACCGAGGGTGTGCCGGGCGGCAGGTTGTTGAAGTCCAGGAAGCGGACCTCGAACCACCAGTCGCGCGCCGGGGCCTGGTAGACCGGGCTGCCGTAGCTCCACTGGCCCACCGCGTTCTGGCTGAGAAAGAGGTTGATAAACGAGCCGTAGATCGTGGCGGTCCGTCCACTCCAGGACTCCAGAAACCGGGGGAAGTTTTCCAGGCCGCCGTTATAAGCCGATGCGTTGGGCGTGTCCCCGGAAATCATCGCCAGATAAAAAGTGGTTGTGCTGGCCGAGTTGAGCGAACTGGACGTATTGTGGTTGGCGGCGTCGGACCAGGAGTTGCTCAGCAGGTAGACCGCGTCGGCCATCACGGCCGACGGTTGCCAGTTGACCGTGTTGTAACTGCCCTGCACGTAGATTGCGTTATCGCTGGCCACGGTCATCGGCGCGGGCAGGCTGGTTGCGTTGATCAGCTTGATCCCTTTGTGCCGCCCGGCTTGCTCGTCAATGGTAGCATAGATCACCCCGGCCGCCAGGTCGGCGGCGGCGAGTTTCGCCACGTCAATCACCAGCAGGTCGGTCCACTGCCCCTCGCGGTCGTCGTAGAACGCGTCATAGCTGGCGTAGACAGCGGTGGGATCGGTCAGCACTTTCGGGTTGCCGCTGTTGTTCGTGATCGAGATCGAACTCAGCGCGGCGTTGGCGTAGATCCTGGTATCGGCTTTCCAGTCCAGGCGTTCGGCAACCAGGGTGGGGTCGTCCCCGGCGCTGCGGCGGCCGATAATCTCGATCGGGGCCAGGCCGGCCGCGATCGGCATACCCAGCGGGGTGATATTATGCGCGCGGGTACGCAGCCGGCCGTTGAAATCGGCGTTGGTCCGGGTTACGAACCCCTCGTCATCGCCCGCGTAGGTCCCGCTGTCGTAGGTCAGGGCGACAAAATTGCTGTCGGGGTCAGAGATCAGCAGCGTGCCGCTGAAAGTCTGTCCGTTCCAGATCCGGAAGCGGTAGAGGTCGCCCGCCAGAGTGATCATCTTATGGAACCGGGTGGTGGAGTTGGTGCCCAGGAACAGGTCGCTGTTGGTGTGCACCCGGCCGATAAAGTCCATCACCGGGCCGTTGTGGATTTCCAGGCTGTCATCGTAGAACACGCCGAACTGGAAGACCGGTATCTGGATGCCCTCCACCTGGACAATAATATGGTAGCGGCTGTTTTTGGGCCCCAGCACCTTGGAGGTGATCGTGATCGGCAGGTTGAGGCTGACCATCCCCTGGTAGGGCCCGGTGGTGATTGTGTCGACAAAACTGGTGGGGGCGCGTACGACGCTGAACTCCTCCCAGGTAAAGTCGTCTATAGTCGGAGGGAGGATCGCCGCCAACTCGGCGTCCGTTATCGTTCCGGCCCCGTCGAGCAGGCTCTGGATATCCGAGAGCGCTTTTTCCACTCCGGCCTCGGCCGCGTAAAACGCGCGGCTGTTCTGGTAGTAGTTGCCCGCCAACTGGGTGTCTATCGAGCTGACATAGACCGCGCCCACGGCCAGGATAGTCAGCGCGCTCAGCAGCAGCAGCATGGTTATCAGCGCCACGCCACGCTGATTGTTCAATGTCCTGAGCATTTTTTTCATCGGTCGCTCTCCCGGTAAAAGCCCCCGTTAGTAGATCAGGTTGCGCGGCGCCACCATGGCGGTGAGCTCCTGCCGCCAGTATTGGTCGCCTACCATGTTGCGCTCGGTATCGGCGCGGCTGGAGCGGGCGGTAATGGTTACCTCCACCGCGTCCAGGTCCATCGGGTCGTTGGTGGTGTCGCCATCGGTGGTGTCGGCCACGCTGGCGGTGTCGCCGTCCTCGAAATAGATCAGCACCTGCAGGTTCTCGATATCGTAGGCAACGGCGCCCAGCATGTTGCTGCCCTTGAACTTTATCAGTTGCGGATGTTGGCTGTCGCTTTTATCGACAGTCATCGAGGTTACGCTGACCCTCGTGATTACCGTGGAGGCCGGATCATAGGCCTTGGCCAGTCCGCTGGGCGTATTGACTCCGGCCGGCGGGACGAAAACCGCGGTATGGGAAGCGGTGTTGATATTGGTGATCTCGATAATATTAAAATCCGACTCGTCGTAGATTATCAGGTGGTCGCCCACAGCGAGCGAGTCGTCGTCCGAGGTTGCGCTGAACTTCATCGAATTCGCATTGGCGTTAGGCGGCGGAGTGGTGGCTAATTCCAGAGAGATGTTGGTTTGGGGTACGTAGATAAACGTGATCGTGTCCGGCTCGGTGGTCCCGCCGTCAAAGACCTGAATCGGGGGAAGCAGCCCGGGCAGGCCGGTACCGGAGTTCATCGCCTCGCGCTGGATCTCATCGAGGGCCACGCGGCCGGTGATATGCATCTCCTGGCGCAGGCTTTCGCTGGAGTAGCTCTTGTTCTGGTTAATGAGCAGGTTGATAAACGCGCCCACGACTATCATCGTGATCGTCAGGCCGATCATCATTTCCACCAGGCTGAATCCTCTGTCCACTTGCATTAACATCTTGACTTTCATTGCTGTCACTCTCCGGCGCGCCACGGAGGGCGCGTCAGGGGTAAATTATCGTTGTAATCTGGGCGCGTTTGGCGTCGTTGCTCGTATCGCCGCCGTAGTAGACCGTGACCGTAATGGTTTTGGTATTGGGCCCCGCGGCGTCGGCCACCACGTTGGTGACCCGGATATACTTGCCTTCCTGGCCGAGGATACTCACGCCGTTGGCGTCCAGACCGGTTTCGGTCTCGCCGACCACGTAGTTGAAATCGGTCAGCTTGATTTTTTCGATTTTCTGCCGGGCCAGCGAGGTGGCGATCGAGATGTCGGTGGCCTGGCGGTTGCTTTGCATCGTATAGACCAGGATCCCGGCAAGCGCCAGCAGGCCCACCGCGCCGATCACCAGCGCGATAGTGATTTCCACCAGCGAGAATCCCCGTCGCGATTTAAGCAGCTCTTTCATTTCCATGTGCTGTCCTCCCAGCGGCGGGAGCGCACCGCGCCCAGCGAGGTGACAGTGACCGAATAGATACTGCCGTTCTCGCCGCTCAGGTAGACAACCCCCGGTGAGGAGGCCTCGCCCCGGCCGTTGAAACTGACCGCGTCGCTGCCGCCGAAATCGACCCCGTCGGCGGCGATAGCCAGGCCGTCCGGGCCGGAGGTGACTCCGGTGGATTTGAACGAGACACCCCTTGCCAGGGCGAACCCCGGAATAGAGTTTTTAACGTCCGGCATGGCCAGACCGCTGCTGTCGGCCTCGCCATCGTCGAAATTGAGGTCCGCGTCGGTATCGAGCCAGATCGTGTAGAAACTGTCGGCGGGGGTGAGCGTACCGGGCGCGAAATCGATATACGCCCTGCGGTTGGCATTGATAGCTTTCAGGCGGGCGGTCTGGATCGAGACCGCTACGGCGCGGGCGGCGGACTTGACACGGCCCTCCTGGATAAACCCGCTGAAACTGGGCGCGCCCACGGTGACCACTATCGCCAGCATGGTCATCACGATAATCAGTTCGATCAGAGTGAAACCTTGTGTGGAGCGAGAGTACGGAAGCATGGTTTCCTCTTGGCGCCCCCCCGGGAGTTTGATGTCCTGCCTGATTTTACATTTTCCGTCGTAATTGTTCAACCGCCTCCGGCGGCCGATGTCCACAGATTTTTTCTGTTTATCTTGTATCCACGGCAGATACGGCAGCCCCGGAGCCTGTGGCCGACACCGGGTAAAAAACACAGGCGTAGCGGAAGCTGTTGCCAGCCTCGCTACGCCTGCCGGTGCTGGTATTGTCTGGCCGCTATTCGACCAGTGAGGCCGGGGTGACCGCCCCCGTGGTCAGGTTGACCGCAGCCTTGGTGCTTTCGGTGATCTTCTGGTGATCGATCGTCAGCACGCTGCCGGCAATGGTCAGTTTCATGTCGTTGACCGTGGCGGCGATATCGGAGTTGAGCTTCTGGAGCTGGCTGATCTTGGTGGCCGAGGCACCGTCGATCCGCGAGGTGCTGTAGCTCAGCGCGGCGGTTTTGACCGCTTCGGCCATCGTGTTGCAATGAGCCAGGTAGGCGGAATCCTTGGCGCCTGTGAAACGGCTGATCAATATGGTGGCCAGGATACCGATAATGACCACGACGATCAACAGTTCGATCAGGGTGAAACCCTTGGTGTTGCGAAGTCCTCTCATCCGAGACGCTCCTTTGAAAGTAGTTAGAGAGAGAAAAAGAATGTCGAGGCAGTTTGTGAGAAAAGCATGTATCGTGCCACAAAAACGTTGTCCTGTAACTGACAGAACTTAAACGATTTAAAAAACGCAACGAAAAACAAGCAACTAAAAATCGGTTTACCCCGGCTGCAATCTGAAAAAAATCTTGCTTTTTGCAATGTGTTTCGCAACCTCCGCCTCGTATTTCAGTTGCCGAACAGTTCTCTGAGCCGCTCCACGTCAGGGGTTCCCGGTGTCGCCAGCAGCTTGCGGTATGCGATGAGCCGAAGCATCGAGGCGCCCAGCTCGTTGCCGGGGTATTCCCGCAGTAAGCGGCCGTAAACCTGCCCGGCGCGCTCCAGCTTCCCGGCCCGCAGCAGTGATTCACCGATCATATGCAGCACCAACGGCGTCTCGGGCAACCCGTCATCGCCGGTGCCGTTGCCCAGCGCCAGCGCTTTTTCGAAAGCCTCCGCCGCCTCCGTCCAGCGACGCGCGGCGCGGAATGTTTCGCCGAGATCGTAATAGTGAGCCGCCCGCTCCGGCTCCAGCGCAATCAGCGCGCGTTTGATCTCCACAGGTCGGGAGAAATCAGGCGGGTCAATCAAGGATGCCCCGTGGCGCTCTGCCAGCGCCAGTGCCGGCGGGTACTCCAACTCAAGTAATTTCAGCGGCTCGGCTCCCGTGGACCGCAGGCGAGTGAGCACCTCCATTGCCTCGGCGTATTTTTTTCGCTCGGTGAGCAGACGCACCATCAGCTCCAGCCCCTCCGGATGCTCCGGCGCTCGCTCCAACGCGTCGGCAAGGGCGGAAAACACCAGGTAGGTCATCCCGGAGACCATCTGGTAGCGTGCTGTCTCCACCAGCTCATCAGCGGTAGGTGGGTGATCCCTGACGTAACGCGCGAGAAAATTATCCGCCCCGGCCAGCCGGTACTCGGTTGGCAGGTCCACCCGGTCGGCGTTGAAAAAGCCGCGGGGGGCGCTGTACTCCACAATCGGGAAATCATCGGAGTTGACCGGCCCGATACCGGCCCACTGCCGAATACCATCCTCATCAAACACCTGTGTCGTAAGCAGGGTAAAAAGACTGGTGATGCCGATCCGCTCAAGGTCGGCGGCCACTTCCGGGCCGGCCATTCGCTTGGCCATCTCCTCGAAATTGGCCTCGACAGGTTCCAGTGAGCCGATCAGCAGCAGGTCGTTGTTTTCCACCGAACTAAATCCCACGGCATGGGGAAACGTGCGGGTGAACGTGATCAGGATCGTGCGCAGTACGCTCTCGTCCATCTCGTAGAGGTGGATCCACTGGCAGATCAGTCCGCCGGGGGCCAGCCGACGGGCGCAGTCTGCGTAGAACTGCTCCGTGTAGAGGTTGCCGATTCCGGCGATCCAGGGATTCGAGGGCTCGCTGGTGATTACGTCCCAGCGGCTGTCGTCGCGGAACAGGTAATTACGGCCGTCGTCGATAACCAGCTCCGTACGCGGGTCTTCCCAGTAGCGGCGGTTGATGTCCTCGAACAGGCGGCTGGCCTCGGCCACGCCGGGGCTGATCTCCACGCAGACCAGCCGCTCAAGCTCCTCGTGCGAGAGCGCTGCCCCGCAGGTGGCCCCGCTGCCCGCGCCGATTACCAGCACGCGCCGCGGGGCGCCGTGCAGCAGCATCGGAAGGTGGGCCAGCAGGTACTGGGTGTTCATGTCGAACTCGTTGGAAGCGTCCACCTTGCCGTTGACCCGCAGCATCAGGGTCTCGCCGTCGCGCTCCACGCTGACCGTGGTGCTTACTCCCTCGCGGTAGTAAACGAATTCCCGTTCGTGGGCGCTGCGGTAGAAATTCCCGGCCGAGGAGCCGGGGCTGGCGGAGTGGTAGCGGAATGCCCCGCCGGTGAGCAGGTGACGGTCCCAGCCGGGAGCGAGCAGGAAATAGGCGATCAGGGCAACGGCGCTGGCCGCGTAGACGGCCACTTTGAGCCTGCGCCCGCCGCCAATTGCCGCCAGCAGGGTCAGGCAGGTGAGCAGATTCAGCACGACGGCTGTTTCGATAGTGAGCTTGATCCCCAGCAGCGGCACCATCGCCAGGCCGCAGAGCGCGCTACCCGCGATATTTCCCAGCGTGTTGAGCGCATAGACTCCGCCCACCCTGCCGGCCACCTCGCTCATCCCCCCGGTGGCCAGACGCGCCACCAGCGGGAACCCCATCCCGAACGCCGTGGCGGGAAGGAGCATCACCAGCAGACAGACCACGAACTTGAACGCCTCGTGGGCCTCGTAGTTGAATACGATCACCTCGCGCACGGAGAGGAAGAACAGCGGCAGGCGGCTGTAGAGCGGCAACATCGCCAGCACCGAGAGGGCGATAACCCCCTGCAGCACGGCGAACGCACGGGCCGGGTTGGTTATCCGGTCGATCAGCATACTGATCAGCAGCCCGCCCAGGGCTATCCCGCTGATAAACGCGGCCAGCATCAGCGCGAACGAGTAAGTGCTGCTGCCCAGCACCATCGAGAGCACCCGCGTCCAGCTGATTTCGTAAACCATCGCGGTAAACCCGCTGACGAAAATCCCGGCCAGGGCCAGCGTGACAACACGGCCCGAGAGCGGCTCACCCGGCGGAGGGTCCGCACTACTGGTGGACGCGGCCGGCGCCTCGCCGTAGACGGGTTCGTCCAGGCGGCCGCGAAGCCCCAGGGCCGCCATGCCCACCAGGATGTTGATCGCGGCGGCGATAGCCGTGGAGAAGGGCAGGCCCAGCGAGGGGATCATCCAGAACGCGGCGGCCAGGGTGCCCACAACGGCGCCGGTGCAGTTGATGAAATACAGCCGGCCGGTGACTTTGCCCACCTCGGGCAGCCGCTTGCTGAGCGCCTTGATCAGCACCGGCAGCGTGCCGCCCATCAGCAGGGTGGGCACGATCAGCAGCAGCATCGAAAGGGCGAACTTGGCGACCAGGCTCAGCACGCCGGTGGGGTCCACGGCGCCGTAGACCCACAGCATCACGGAGCGCTGGACACCCAGCAGGTTGTCGAACGCCAGGCAGTAGACGCCGATAGCGATTTCCATCCAGCCGTAATAGGTCAGCAGGGAGTGCTTGCGGTTCGGGTTGTCCGCCAGAGAGCCGAACAGTTTGCTGCCCGCCGCCAGGCCGGCCATGAACGCGGCGAGCACCACCGTGACCGCGTAGGTGGTATTGCCGAAACCCACGGCGAACCGTCGCATCCAGATAATTTCGTAGACAAGTCCGCAGAAACCGGAGAGGAAGAACAGGGCGTAAAGCGCGAGGGCAACCGGGCCGATATCCGCGCCGCCGCCGCTTTGCCGGGAGCGAAAGTCGTTCATGGGGAAAGTCCGTCCGGCTGGGGGAGAAGGGTTGAGCGGGGGCGAAGCGGGCTGCTTCGCCCCCGCCGCTCTAGTTGGTCAGGCTCTGTATTTAAGCAGAAGGTCGCGGCAGGCGCGCACGTTGTCGTAGTTCCTGCGCTCCTTGCTGCCGGCCTCGATACCCATGAATCCACGATAGCCGGCGTCGAACGTGATCTGGACCATCCGGTCCAGGTCCCAGGCCTCATGCTTGCCGTTCTCGTCGAAATCCCGGCACTTCACGCTGACCGCCTTGGCGTAGGGCATTGCCATCTCCAGTGCCTTGTAGCGGTCCACTCCCTCCTCGAAATTACCGTAGTCCGGCAGCAGGCCGAACCGGGGATGGTCCACCTCTTTGGCCAGCATCACGAAATACTCGGGGATGGAGCTGAAACCGCCGTGGTTTTCCACGGTCACGTTGATCCCGGCCTGGTCGGCGTACTCACAGAGGAAGTGGTAACTCTCGGCGCAGCGTTTGACCCGTTCCTCGTTGGAGCCGGGTGTGCGCGTGCGTGCGTTGCCGCGGATGGCGTGGCAGCCCAGGAACCAGGCGATATCGATCCATTTATGGTGCTGGCGGACCGCTATTTCACGCTCTTTTTTCTCGTTGTGCGACATGTCGCCGTCGTCGTCGCACATGATCAGCACCAGCTTGACCCCGTAGTCGTCGGCCCGTTGTTTGAGGTCCTTGAGGTAGTCGTAGCGCGGCAGCGTGAAGAAGCTGTTGACGAACTCCAGGCCATCGAGGTTGAAGTCCTCGCGCACGATCCGCGGCAGGTCCAGGTTGGTCCAGGTTTTGTTGAACCAGGGCTGGATCGACCAGGCGGCCAGCGAGATTTTAAAGTTGTACTTCTTCATCTGCTCTGCCATCGAGAACACGGGGCTCAGCGCCGCCGCGCCGCCGGCGGCCATGGCCGAGCGGATGAAACCCCTGCGGGTGATGATTCTCATTAGAGATACTCCTTCAGATCGGAAATTAAGAGTATTATTGGTGTTTTTCCAACAGCTTCTTACAGTACAACACGCCCTCGTAAGGCGTGTTCTGTGTGCCCTCGTACTCGATCCCCACGAACCCGTTGTAGCCCGCGGCCAGCACGATCTCAATCATCCTGTCCAGGTCGAAGGCCCCGTGCTTGCCGTCGGCGCTGAAATCGTAACACTTGGCGCTGACCGCCAGGGCGTAGGGCATCAGCTTGCGCAGGGCGTCGTACCTGTCGATCTCCGGCGGGAAATTGCCGAAATCAGGCAGGGTGCCGAAACGGGGGTGGTTCACTATTTTCATTACCGCGATCAGCTTTTCGGGGATGGAGCTGAAACCGCCGTGGTTCTCGATAGTCACTTCCATGCCGCACTGGTCGGCGTACTCCATCAGCTTGCTGTAGCTCTCGGCGCAGCGTTTCACCCGGTCGTCGATCGTACCGGCTTTTACGTAGCCGGCGTTGGCGCGGATTGCGTGGCAGCCCAGGAAATCGGCGATATCGATCCACTTGCGATGGTTGATCACCGCCTGACGGCGTTCGGCCTTATCGGGATGGCTCATGTCGCCTTCGCCGTCGACCATGATCAGCACCGGCGTAATCCCGTAATCGGCGCAGCGCTTTTTCAACTCCTGCAGGTAGCGGTATCTGGGCAGTGCAAAATAACGGTTGACGAACTCGATACCCTCCAACCCAAAATCCTGGCGCACGATCCGCGGCAAGTCAAGATTGGTCCAGGTGCTGTCGAACAGCGGGTTCAGCGACCAGGCGGCCAGGGAAATCTTGAATTTTTTCCCGTTTACCGCGGCCCGGGCCGTGGCGGGCAGGGCGCCTGCAAACGCTGCCGCGGCTGCCGCCGCTCCCGTGGCCATGAACTGCCTGCGATTTAGCTGGCTCATAAATACACTCCATTGCTCTTATGATTTTGAAACTGCATCGGCCGAGGCCGGAACGGACTGGAGCCGGGCTTTAACCCGGCGGCTGATATTTACCTGTATTAATAACATCATACCCGCGCATCCCGCCACTATTATCAACCCTGCCTGCATCGAACCAGCGGCGGCCGCCGTACCCACCGCGGCCGAGATCGACACTCCTCCCAGTACGCTGGCGGCGATAACCATTGAAAAAATGGTGCCTGTATAGCTGGTGAAAACCCTGCCGGCGCTACCCAGGGTACTGGGGAATATCGGCGCGAAACACAGTGCCGAGAACCACAGCGCGAACGCCGCCAGGTAAAGGTTGCCCGCAAAAGCGAACACGGTCAAGCCGATCAGACTTCCGACCGAGCAGCGCAGCACCATCGTCCGGCCCGGGATATTATGCAGCAGGGTGCCCGCCAGCAGGCGGCCGGTCATCAGCGCGCCCCAGTAGCCGGCCAGCAGCAACTGGTCCAGCGGGGGGCGCAGGCCCCATCTGCCCGCCACGGCGGGTCTGCTCCAGACTCCCATGCTGGCCTCCAGGCCGACATAGAAGAAAATAAGCGTGCAGAACAGGATAACCAGCGGGTCGTTCAGCGCCCGCCCGGCATCGGCCAGACGGAAATCCTCCACGTTCACGTTGGCCGGAAAACGAGCCACGGAAAACATCACCGCCGGCAGCAGGCAAGCGAAAGTGGCGAATTTGAGCAATACTCCCATACCCGGCCCGCCCAGCAGCCAGCTTCCCGCCAGCGGCATGATAACCGCTCCGGCTCCGAAAAAGAGGTTGCCCACGTTGAGCATCCGCTCGGGGTTGCCGCGGTGAAGGTGGTTGAGCAGCGTGTTCACCCCGCCGTTGAGGCAGGCCGCCCCGACGCCCATTGCGAACATCAGGGCGCAGCTTTCCACCAGCGAGTCGGCAAAGCCGAGCAGCCACATCGAAGCGGCGCAGACCAGGCCGCCGGCCACCAGGACCGGCCGCTGTCCAAAACGGTCGATTATCGGCCCCACGGCGAACAGCATCAGGAATGTGGCCCCGCCCATGCTGAGTAAAAACAGGCTGCCGATTTCCGCCACGCTGGCGCCGGTGCGCCCGGCGAAAGTTTCGAGTCCCACGCCGATCAACGCGAAAGTAAGACCCATCACCAGGTAGCCGGAGCAACATGCCGCTGTAAGGTAAAAAACAGAGAGAGATGATGCCAAGTGACGCTCCTGAAAAGAGGGATGGCACGGTTGCCGGCAAGCTGGGAGGCAAGAGCGAAACCGATCGCCGGCGCAGGCGAATAATATTCGTCGCGCCGGGCTATGTCAAGCGGCGGCAAGTGGATGGGAATGATATTCAAACTTGATGTTGGTAATAAACTTACAAGGCCGGCCCTGTGAGCCGGACGATGAGATGGGAAAAATTCCTTGCTACAATATTGGGCCAGAGTTAGTTTAGAAATTGTGCCGTCCCGGCACGCACCGCAATAAATCCTTAATGGCTTGGCATGTAATAAGTTAAGCTGGTTGTCATTATTTACACTATCAGATGGGAGTGCGTTCAGTGGCAGATAAAAGCGGCTTGGGCGAAACACTGAAAAACTACTCGGGAGTGCAGACATTCCTGATTGCGTTCCTGCGGGTGGTTATCGGTTGGCATTTTCTTTATGAAGGTTACGTAAAACTCAGTTCAGACGCCTGGTCGGCGGCCGGCTATCTGCGGGCGGCCCCCGGTCCGTTTGGTCCGATGTTTGAATCGATGGTGAGTTCGGCGTCGATGGTGGGTGTGATCGACGCTGTGATGGCCTGGGGTCTGACCCTGGTCGGTATCCTGCTGATCCTGGGTTTGTTCACCAGGAGCGCCCTGCTTGTGGCGGCTCTGTTCCTGCTGATGTTCTACCTGTCCAACCCGCCGTGGGTGGGCGTGCAGTTCATGCCGGGCGAGGGCAGCTACATGGTCGTCAATAAAAACCTGGTCGAGATGGCGGCCGTGCTGGTGCTGCTGGTATTGCCCTCTGGAGCGATGTGGGGTTTCGACCGGTTGTTCGCCAGGCGGTAGCGGCTCGAGAGTGCAGAGTACTACACCTTACGATAATCCGTTCAAATGCTTCACCCCCTGAGATGAAGCCTGCCGAAACCAGGAGTGATACTGATGGCTGATAACGATAAAACATCCGGCGTAAACAGGAGAGATTTCCTGAAAGCCGCTTCCACCGTCCCGGTGCTGGGTGCTTTCGCCCTCTCTCTCAAGGCGAAGAAGAAGCAAGACACGCTGGCCCGGGAGGAAATTCTCTCGATCGGCCGCGAGGGCGCGCAAACCAACCCGAACGTGCTCAAAAGAAACTACCAGCGCAAGGGCAGCGCCAACGACACGCTCAATATTGCGATTGTCGGCTGCGGCGGCCGGGGTAAAAGCCTGATGCGCGCCGCCGGTTTTCATCCGCCCGACGAGGACGGCGCCGGTGGCCTGGAGGGTACCGAGAAGCTGAACATTCGCCTGGTGGCTGTCTGCGATCTGTTTACGCCCAGTGTTGAATGGGCCGTGGCCGCCTCCGGCGGAACCGCCAAAGTGTACGAGACTTATCAGGAGTTGATGGCGGACCCGGACATCGACGCCGTGGTCTGCGCCACCCCCGACCATTACCACTCCGCGGTGACTATCGCCGCGGCCGAGGCGGGCAAGCATATTTATGTCGAAAAATGCATGACCAAAACCATCCCCCAGGCCTACGCCGTGCGCGACGCGGTCAAGAAAAACGGGGTTATCTTCCAGCTCGGCCATCAGAACCGTAACAGCAACCGTTACGATTCGGCGATGGAAGTGATCGACAAGGGGATGCTGGGCCACGTCAGCCTGATCCAGTGCTACACCAACCGCAACAGCCGTAACGGAGCCTGGGTCTACAACATCCCCAAGGAACAGGGCCCCAAGAGCGCGGCCTCCGGGCCCCGTAACCTGGACTGGGAACAGTACACGGCCAATACGGTTCAGCGGCCCTACGATCCCAACCGCTTTTTCCGCTGGCGCTGCTTCTGGGACTACGGCACCGGTCTTTCCGGCGACCTGCTGACCCACGAACTGGATGTGATCAACATGGTGATGAACATGGGGATCCCCAGCAGCGCCACCGCCTCCGGCGGCGTGTACCATCACAAGGAATACACCACGCTGATGACCGCCCAGGGCGAGCCGCTGGGCAGTGACGCGCCGGTGCCCGAGGGCGCCCTGCCGCGTCCGGACGTGCCGGTGTTGCGCCGCGAGGTACCGGATGTCTACCAGGTGGTCTACGAGTGGAAAGACCGCGACATGACCGTGGTCTACAACGCCACGCTGAGCAACAACTGGCACCGCGGCCAGATTTATCTGGGCGACGAGGCCACGATGGACCTGACCGGCGGTGTGGACGTGTATGCGGACCCGCGCAGCCATAAATACCGCAAGTGGCTCGACAACGGCAAGGTGAAACCCGATGAGCCGATGATCTCCTTCCGCAACGTGGCCGGCAAGGGTATCGAGGCGATCACCGCCGCCACCGCCCAGTGGACCGTGGCCAAGGGCCTGCTCTACACCTACCGCGGCGGACGGCTGATCAACACCACCTACCTGCACATCAAGGACTGGATCGATCATATCCGCGACAACAACCCCAAGACGATGTGCGATATCGACGACGGGTTCCAGGAAGCGATCACGGCCCACATGGCCACCTACTCCTACCTCAACGGTACGCGGGTGAACTGGAACGAGGAGGCCCAGGAGGTGGAGTTCGAACACGAGCCGAAAATTCCGGCGCTCAGTTGAGGCCGGCCGGTAAGAGTATAACCTGTTGAAGCCAGGTGCTCCCCTGAATGTGGTTGATACGCTTCAGGGGAGTGCCTTTTTAAGTGCTGATGATAACTGTGAGCAAATCGGGAAAACGAGGCTATCGATATGGGCAACAACCTGGACCGCCGGGATTTTCTGAAAGCTGCCGCCGGGACTCCGATCCTGGGGGCGTTCGCTTATACCGCAACGCGTAAGGGGAAGGTGGACGGGAGCCGGCGCGAGGAGCTTCTGGAGCAGGCGGGCGGCCCGGAAAAGACGCATCCTTTCATGGAGCGCAAGTACAAGAAGCTCCCTTCCTATCAGGGCAACAGCGATACGATCAATATCGGTATTATCGGCGCGGGCAGCAGGGGCAAAGACCACCTTCGCGCCCTGGGCTTGTTCGTGCCCGAGGAGCTAACCGCCGAGGTCAAGCAGGAACTTGCCGGCAGGGAGCCGCTTAACGTGCGCTGCACCGCTGTCTGCGACCTCTATCAGCCGAATGTCGAGTTCGCCGTGCGGGCCTCCGGCGGCACGGCCAAGGCGTACAGGACCCACCAGGAACTGCTTGCCCAGAGCGATGTGGACGCGGTGGTCGTGGCCACCGACGACCACTGGCACGCCCCAGTGGCCAAGGCCGCTGCCGAGGCGGGTAAGCATGTCTACGTGGAAAAATGCATGACCCAGAACATCCACGAGATCTACGATCTTCGCGATGCAGTCCGCAAGGCAGGCATTGTGTTCCAGTTGGGGCATCAGAACCGCAACAGCGCGGAGTACGATTCGGCGATGAACGTGGTGGCCAGGGGGATGCTGGGCGATATCAGCTTGATCCAGTGCTACACGAACCGCAACTCCAACAGCGGAGCCTGGTTCCGTGACGTGCCCAAAATCCACGGCCCGCTGGACGCCGCTTCCGGGCCTCGTAACTTGGATTGGGAACAGTACGTGTCCAACAGGGAGCACAGGCCCTACGATCCAAACCGCTTTTTCAACTGGACCTGTTTCAAGGATTACAGCACGGGTTTGTCCGGCCAGTTACTCTCCCACGAGATGGACCTGATCAACATGATCATGGAGCTGGGGATTCCCGCCTCCGCTTTCGCCTCGGGAGGCACGTACTGTTATAAGCAGTACCAGGCGATTGTCGATGCGAACGGCGAGCCGCTGGGCACCGATGAGCCGGTGCCGGCAGGGGCCCGGACGCGACCGGACGTGCCGCTGCTTGTGCGCCAGTGGCCCGATGTGCTCCAGGTGGTCTACGAGTGGCCGGACCGGGGCCTGACAGT
The DNA here is from genome assembly GCA_024278175.1 of Gemmatimonadales bacterium. Lineage (GTDB taxonomy): Bacteria > Gemmatimonadota > Glassbacteria > GWA2-58-10 > GWA2-58-10 > JAJRTS01. The sequence continues at coordinate 53,121 of JAJRTS010000019.1, forward strand.
GGTCTACGACGCCACGCTGGGCAGCCAGTTCAACCGCGACCAGATTTACCTGGGTAGCGAGGCCACGATGAAATTCGACGGGGGGGTGCAGATCTACGCCGACCGTCGCAGCGCACGCTATGCCGACTGGCTCGCCAGCGGCAGGGTCACACCCGACAGGCCGATGATCTCTTACCGCAATCTCTCGGGCAAGGGAGTGGAGGCTCTCACCTCCGCCACCGCCGCCTGGAGCCTCTCGAAAGGCTTGCTCTATACCTACCGGGGTGGGCGCAGAGTTAATACCACCTACCTGCACCACAAAAACTGGCTCGAGCACATGCGCGCCAACGACACCGACACGCTGTGTAATATCGGGGACGGTTTCCAGGAGGCGGTTACGGCCCACATGGGCACGGCCAGCCTGCTCACGGGCCGCAGGGTCCATTGGAACCCCGAGACCGAGCAGATGACCACCGGCGAGGGCGAGCCGCTGGAGCAGTTCCGCGATGGCTGGCAGCTTTAGGCGATATCGCTTTTTGTGTGCGGTAACTTTTCCAACATTCCAGAGATCAGGCTGGATGGCGGCGACAGCAAAAAATAAAAAACTGAGAGTGGCCGTGCTGGCCAGTGGCGGTGGCAGCAACCTTCAGTGCCTGCTCGACAGGTTCCCCCCCGGCGATGATTCGCCAGCGCCCGCGCAAGTTGTGCTGGTGGTTTCCGACCGTCCGGGAGCGGGCGCTCTGGAGCGTGCGGCCAGGGCCGGAGTGCATGGCGAAGTGGTGTCGCCCTCGGAGTTCGCCGCCGCGGAGCTCTTTGGCGCGCGTCTGCTCGAGCTGTTTGCCCAGGAGCGGATCGGGCTGGTGGTGCTGGCCGGGTATCTGAAGTTGGTTCCGCCCAACGTGGTGGCCCGCTACAGCAACAGGATGATTAATATCCACCCGGCGCTGCTGCCCTCGTTCGGGGGCAAGGGGATGTACGGCAGTCGGGTTCACGAGGCAGTGCTCCGCTTCGGGGCCAAGCTCTCCGGGCCGACTGTACATTTCGTCAACGAACACTACGATCGCGGACCGGTGATAGCCCAGCGCGCGGTGCCGGTTTATTTCGAGGACAGCGCCGGACAACTGGCCGCAAGGGTGCTGGAGCAGGAGCACGAACTGCTGCCGGAGGTTGTGGATTTGATCGCCACCGGCCGGGTGGAAGTATCCGGCGAACGTGTGCGGATCATACGCGATTGATTCGGTTTAACTCAAGTACTGCGGAGTCAGCAATGGACAGAATCAAGATCAAAAGGGCGCTGATCAGCGTTTCCGACAAGAGTGGGGTGGTGGAGCTGGCCCGGGCTCTTGAGGGGTTCGGCGTGGAAATTCTGTCAACCGGTGGCACGGCGCGCCACCTGGCCGACTCCGGCGTGACAATCCGCAGTGTCGATCAATTTACCGGCCACCCGGAGATGCTCGATGGCCGGGTCAAGACGTTGCATCCCAAGGTCCACGGCGCACTGCTGGCCCGGCGTGATCTGGAAGACCACATGCGCCAGTGCGAAAAAATGGGCGTGGAGCTTATCGACATGGTGGTGGTCAACCTGTATCCGTTCGAGCAGACTATCGCCCGCGAGGACGTAACACTGGAGCAGGCGATCGAGCAGATCGATATCGGCGGGCCGACCATGCTGCGCAGCGCAGCCAAGAATTACACCGCGGTGGCGGTGGTTACCTCGCCGGACCAGTACGCCGGGGTGCTCGAGCAGTTACAGGTCAACGAAGGATCGCTGGACCTGGCGCTGCGCTACGATCTGGCGCGGGCCGTGTTCCGTCGCACCAGCGAGTACGACCGCCGGATTACCGAGTACCTTGCCTCGGTAAAACCGGAATAATTCTGGTCTGAAATGATATGGCTTGACTGGTACCGGCGGAAATGTAAATTAGACATCCCGTAAATCGGGTTAACCTTAAAGGGACTAACTGATCATGGCGGACAGGAAAAGAAAAGAAAGATCGCAGGGAGGCCAGGCTCAGGCGGTCAACACCGATCTCGCCCGGGCGTTCAGCCAGAAGAACCTGCTGCTGTTCGTGATTGCCCTGGCTGTGATCGTGATTGGCCATATCGCGCTGGGCATGGGATCAATTACGTTCGCGCCGGTGTGCCTGGTGGCGGGCTACTGCATCCTGGTGCCCCTGGCGATTATCATCTAACAGGAATAATGGGCGCTTAGCTCAGATGGTTAGAGCGCCTGCCTTACAAGCAGGAGGTCACTGGTTCGAATCCAGTAGCGCCCACCATTATTAGATCCATGTAGGACGCGGGTTTGCGGTAGAGCGCAGGCCCGCATTTTTTTGCTCAAAATAGAGCCGTGTGACTACTTTTTCGACGGATGTCATTCTCCCACCGCCTTATTCTCAATCTCGGCAGATTGTTTCTTGGGAGAAAGAAATTCGTCCAGCACTCCGATCTGGCTCTCCAGGTGCTCGGGAGACTGATGGGCGTATCGTTGGGTAGTCCTAACGTGTGAATGCCCCAAAATCTTCTGCACCGCATAAATATCAGCACCACCCTGCACCATCCAGGAAGCAGCGGTGTGACGCAGGTCGTGAAAGCGAAAATTCTTAATGCCAGCTCTTTGCAATGCTGAGGCAAATGAACGCCTTACGTTATCCAGTCTACTTCCGGTTCTTGGGGAAGGAAAAACATACTCACTTTTACTTGTCTTCCTTCGCCTTGCCAGCAGCTCAAAAACCGTGCGGTTCATCCGAATATTTCGCCGCTTTTCGCCCTTCCCGATCAAAGTGATCTCTCCAAACTTGAATCGCTCATTGATCACCACGTCATTCCAGGTAAGTCCGAATATCTCGGACTTCCTCATTCCGGTAGCCAGGGCAAAGATGACAATATCGCGCAAGTGTGACCGAGCAGCCTCAATCAATCGTTCGGCCTCTTCAGGAGTGAGATATCGTTCCCTTATTGGAGCCTCTCTTAAAAGCTTTAGACCAACGAGGGAATTTTTCTCGATATTATCCCACTCTACGGCTCTTGATAGGATGCCTTTCAAACAAGCTACTTCCCGGTTGACGGTTGCCTTACTGGCCCCTGCCTTACGATTGGCCATATATGCTTGAACCTTAACCTTGGTAATTCCATCAAGGCGATCTTTGCCGAACACGGGAAGCAAATGACCCAGACTGGTATTATACGACTCCTGCATCTTCTCACTCTGATGTTCCCCATGCAGAGTCATAAAGGTGGGAACAAACTCTTCCAGAGTAAACATCTCGGCAGTATCGCTATCATCCTTACCAAGAAGTCTTTCCTGGATTTCCACTTGCGCAAAATCTGAACCAACTTCTCTCGGGTCAATGCCTGATTTGACTAGCAAGCGATACTCATGCAAAAGGGCAATAGCCTCATCTCTGCGTGATCCTACCGGTTCTCGTCTCCTTTCTTTCTTGCCGTTAAGGTTGATGTAGTAGTCAAGCCACCAAATATCTTTGCGTTTGTACACGGCCATAGGCTACCTCCCATATGGCTCCGTACAACCACATACCAAGTTAAGAACTTATCCGTAAATAAGCTTTACTTTTTGAAATAATTTTGTCATATTGCTTCAGGTATTGAAAATTATACCTTGGAGGTGCTATGGCAATAATTCACTCTTGGGAAGTGTCCGATGCTTTTTGGGAAAAGGTTAA
>JAJRTS010000020.1 GCA_024278175.1 Gemmatimonadales bacterium
GAAGAAAGTCAACGACAAGTACGCGGGGCGCTACGGCAGCCTGGCGCTGGGAATATACAACGGCGGCGGTTATCACGCCCTGGAAAACAACAGGAACAAGGTGTTCGAGAGCCGGCTCACGCTACGGCCGTTGCCGGACGTGCTGCCGGGCTTGCAGTGCTCATGGCTGTTCGAACGGGGAAAGGGCAACACGGAGGCCGCGCCTGATTTTTCGGTCAACTCCGCGATGGTCTCGCTGGAGCACCAGTGGTACGTGCTTACCGGCCAGTACTACAGGGGCAAGGGCAACAGCAAGGGCAAGGCCCTGCTTCCCGATGGCCGCGCCGCGCCGCAGGAGGGATATTCCCTGTTCGCCGAATACAAGCTTCCCCACACAAAATGGGGCTGCTTCGGCCGCTACGACTATTTTAATTTCAACCGCGATGCCACCGGCCGTACCAGCACGCGCGTTATCGGCGGGCTGGTTTACCACGTGGCCGGCAACAACAAGATGTTCCTGGATGTGGACACTGTGGAGCACGAGGACACGGGCGAGCGGGAAACGATCGGCCAGTTTACGTTCGAGGTCAATTTCTGAACTAGCGCGGGCAGGCGGGGGCGGCGCACCGCCGCGCCCGGCCCGCCAAAAGGCCGGGTACTCTGTGTTCCCCGGCAACCGGGTGACTTGATAATCAGGGAGTTGTCATCTCTCTCCTCCGTCATGTCATTGTTTTTCGCAGGTTAAGATTATCGCCCAAAAATGGTAAAGTTTTGATTAACAGAACGGTAAATGTAAGAAAAATTGCCGCATTTATTCTGCTGATTATTGCCGCCACTGTACACGTGCTGGCCGGGGCACAGCATACAAAGGCGCTGAGGCTGGAAAACCGCTTAAGCTGGAAAGCCTTGCCGCGCTGGGATTTTCGGGGCGCCTTCCAGACGCGCTTCCGAGAGAAATTCAGCGAGGTCTACTACCGCAAGCTCGATGTCTGCGCCAGCTACAGCCTTAACGCGCGCGTGCAACTGCCGGTGTGCCTGCGTTTAGAGGACCGGACCCGTGGAGACGGCTGGTTCCGGAGCACCTATCTGCTTTTCGATCCCACAATCGTGCTGGCCCGCTTCGGGCAATGGCGGCTGGATGTCCGCACACGTTTACAGTACCTGACCGATGAAAACAGCCTGCAATACATCCGCCTCCAGCCCCGGCTCTGGCGCAGTTTCAACTGGTGCGGTCTGGGATGGTGGATCTACAACGACTTCTATCTCAGGCTGGCCGACACCGGTGTCGGAGATGTGACCAACTGCCACAGCAACAATTTTTCCACAGGCTTCAAATTGCCGCTGAGCCCCGCCGCCGATCTGAATCTGTACTACACGGTCTTCAGCATGCTCGCTGAAGAAGATTCGCCCCGCAAGCATATCCATCAGGTCTGCCTCGCGTTTGGTTGGCACTTTGGCGTCAACGGCCACGTTCCGTCCACACACAAAACCGTAAACCACTGATAAGCGGCCGTTCCCGTAAGCGCCGGGCCTCTTTTTTCCCTGGCGGATTATTAACCCGCTCGAACCGGTAAATAAAATCAATTTCATTCAGTTTTATTCATTCTGCACGGCAAAATAGCACTTAGCCTGCAACGATATTCCCGTATAGTGCGTTATCTGTATTGCCCGCATGTCATTACGAAAAAATAACATTGCTCTTTCGGGGGAAAGTATATAATTATTTTTTTATACTATTTGCGAGAATTTCTTCTCCCGGGTTGATAATCAATCAACAGACGTAATCCATTACAGCCTATTGCTGATTTAGTTAATTCAGGATTCGATAATGGTTGACAGAAAAAAAGAAACGATCAGACCGCGGCCAAAGAGTCCGGCGGATTTGCGGATTGATCCGCGTAATGCTCAGGTCGCTTTTACGACGCTGTTTAACAGTGTGTCCGACACCGCCCTGATTTACGGTGGCGATGGGATTATCCTTGCTGTCAACCCGGCAGGCGAGGCTCTGCTGGAATGGGATGTTGATAAGTTGACCGGCAGGCACATCAAGGAAGTCCTTGGGAATAGCGAGGACCATATTCTCTGCTCCGGCCGGGATAAACTGACAAAGGGAGATTTCGAGGTTGAAAGTTATCTTGTTTCAAGCTCCGGCGGGCGGATCGATGTCGAGGCCAGACTGAAGCTGGTGGAGTTCGGCGGCGGGAGCTGCGTATTGCTTATCGCCCGCGTTAAAAGAGAGCGGGAAATTATCGCCTGGCAGAGCGACCCGCTGCGCCATACAATCGACTCCCTGGCGTACCCTTTTGCCGTGATAGATGTAAACGACTACAGTATAGTGGTCGCCAATAGCGGCGGTAAGGCAATGGGGTTGGATCAGGGGGCTAAATGCTACGGGGCGCTTTACAACCGGGACAAACCATGCGACACAAAAAAAACAAAATGCCTCGTGGAAACTATCAGGCAGACCGGAAGGCCTTTTGCGTGTGAATACACTCAGCGCGCAGTAAAGCCCGATGGAAACAGGTATAAAATTTATGGTTATCCCGTTTTTGATCCCGACGGCAACGTGGCGCAGATTATCAGCTACATTCTGAACGTTACGAGCCAGCGGCGGGCCGAGGAGAGCCTGCTCGAGAGCGAGGAATGCTTTCGCAATCTGATGGATTATCTTCCGGGAGTTTCTATCCAGGGCTATTCTACCGACGGCACGGTAAGGTATTGGAATAAGGCAAGCCAGGAAGTATATGGCTACACGGCCGGGGAAGCGATCGGGCGCAATCTGGCGGAGCTGATAATACCCGCATCAATACTGCCTTTGTTCAAAAAAGGTTTGAAGATCGGCAAAAAAGCCACCGAGAGCGGAGAACTGATGCCGTCCGGGGAGCTGGCACTGAAGCACAAGGACGGTTCCGATGTACCTGTCTATTCGATCCATACCGTAGTGTGCCTGGAGGGTAAGGAAAACCTGATGTTCTGTATCGATGTGGACCTCTCGGAACGCAAGCGGATCGAGGAGCAACTGCGGGTCAGCGAGGAGCGTCTGCGCACGCTGTTCGAGAACGCCCCTGTCGGACTCTATCGTTCCACACCGGAGGGCGAGGTATTGATGTCAAACCCGGCGATGATCAAGATGCTGGGCTATGAATCTTTCGAGGATTTGAAGAAGATTAACATTATCTCCGATGGCTATGAGGAGGGCAGCAGCAGACGGGAATTTCTTGATCTGATTGAAAAACAGGGCGAAGTGGATGGTTTCAGATCGACCTGGTTGAAAAAGAATGGGGATGTGCTGGAGATTGAGGAAATCTCCAGGGCGATCAGGGGGCCCGACGGCAGGACGAAATATTATGAGGGGATAGTGCGGGACATTACTCTGAAATCGCAGTTGGAGAAGGAGTTGATCAAGGCCTCCAAGCTGGAGTCGATCGGATTGCTCGCCGGCGGTATCGCCCATGACTTCAACAACCTGCTGGCTGCGCTGGTAATCAATCTCTGGTCGGCAAAGCGTTGCCGGGATGACCCGGAGGAAGTCAAACGCCTGATCGAGGATTCCGAGAGAATCACGAAGCGCGCCAAGGACCTGACCGGCCAGTTGTTAACCTTTTCCAAGGGCGGGGCGCCGGTTAAAAAACAGACCTCAATAACTGCAATAGTCACCGATACGATCTCGCTTTCGCTGGGCGGCTCTAACACCAGGTGCGAACTGAGGGTCAGTGAAGATTTGTGGACGGTTGAAGCCGACGAGGGCCAGTTGGGCCAGGTGTTCAGCAACCTGTTGATTAACGCCGGCCAGGCAATGCCCGAGGGTGGAATCGTCATGGTAGAAATCAAAAATCAAAGGGTCGGCCAGGGACGGGCCGTTTCGGTCAGCCCTGGTGATTACGTCCGGGTTTCCGTCCAAGACGCCGGCCATGGGATACCGGAGAAAAGCCTGTCCAGGATATTCGACCCGTATTTTACCACCAAACAGACAGGCAGCGGTCTGGGTTTGACCACGGCCTATTCGATTGTTAAAAAGCACGGTGGGGATATCAGCGTGGAGAATAACGACGTTAAAGGCGCCACTTTCCACGTCCTGCTTCCGGCATCGAAAAAGAAGAACAACCGTGCGGGGCGGAAGGCTGAGGCCGCAATTGAGCCGCAGAGCGGCATGCTGAAAATCCTGGTCATGGACGATGAGCAATTCTACAGGAACAGCCTGAAACGGATTCTGGCGGAGATGGGGCACCTGGTCAGCGCGGTGGCCGAGGGCCGGCAGGCTATCGAGCTCTATGACGAGGCGGTTGACAGCGGCCGGGAGTTCGATATCGTCATCATGGACCTGACAATCCCCGGCGGTATGGGCGGCGTGCAGACAATCGCCGCGCTTCGGCAGCGTTACCCGCAGGTCAGGGCCATCGTCTCCAGCGGCTATTACGACGATCCGGTGATGGCCGATTACGCGAGCTACGGTTTCAGCGGTGTGCTGGCCAAGCCGTTCAGTATCGAGAACCTGGTCAGGGAGATCAACAGGATTGCGCGGGAAGAGTAGGCCGGTATTCTACAGTCGAGAGTTACGAAGAAAAGCCCCGGGGCGTGTCCCTGCCGGGGCTTTTTTTTCGACAGGAATGTTCCACGCCCTGCCGCGAGGAAAGAAAAACTGATCCTCGCGGACGAACAAAAGGTTCACCGTTACCACGGAGATTGCACAAATTTTGTTCTTTTTCGCTGCCGGGAGGATGGGAATCAGCTTTCGGCCCCCGCGGCCATCGGTTATATTAACACCCTCGAAACTTTTTTCTCACTGGGCAGGAGCCTGATCGTAGTGAACATCATTCTCGCGCCAGACTCGTTCAAGGGCACGTTTACCTCCTCGCAGGCTGCCGCCGCCATGGCCGCCGGAGTGCGCGAGCGCCTGCCGGAGGCCCGCACGGTGGAGCTGCCTCTGGCCGATGGCGGCGACGGTACCCTGGACGTGCTGCTGGCAGGAACCGGCGGAGAACGCTGCATGGCTCGCGTTCTCGATCCACTGGGCCGGGAGAGGGAGGTGGACTACGCGCTGCTGCCCGGCGATGAGGCGCTGGTGGAGATGGCCCGCAGCTCCGGGCTGAGCCTGCTCGCGCCCGCTGAACGCAATCCCTGGCTGGCCGATACTTACGGACTGGGCCAGCTTATTCTCTCGGCGCTGGAGCACGATATCCGCGCGCTGGCGGTCACGCTCGGCGGCTCTGCCACGGTCGATGGCGGGGTGGGGATGGCCCGCGCCCTGGGCTGGAAGTTTTACGATGCAAGCGGTAAAGAGCTCCAGGAGGAAGGCGGCAAAATTCTCGGTAAAATATCCCGGATCGACCCTGATGGAGCGGATAGTCGCCTTGGGGCCCTGGACGTGCGCGCTCTGTGTGATGTCACCAATCCGTTGCTTGGCCCGGATGGCGCGGCCCGGATATTCGGACCGCAGAAGGGTGCGGACGCCGCGATGGTGGAGCGGCTGGAGCATGGGATGGCCAACCTGGCGCTGAGGCTGAAAGAGGACCTGGGGGCCGACGTGGCTGCCATGCCGGGAGCCGGCGCGGCCGGTGGGCTGGGTGCGGCGGCGGCGGCTTTTCTGGGCGGGCGGCTGGTCAGTGGAATCGACTACGTGCTCGATACGCTCAAATTCGACGACTGCATCCGCGGCGCCCGGCTCATAATCACCGGCGAGGGTTCGTTCGATTCCCAGAGCATGGGCGGCAAGGCGATCAGCGGCGTGCTGGAGCGCGCACGCGCCGCCGCTGTGCCCGTGGCGGTTGTCTGCGGTGTTCACAAGGCCGCCGGCAACCCGGAAGTGCCCGTTTTCAGCCGCGACAACCTTCCCGAGCGGCTCGCCCGTGGCGGCCAGGTCGGCCTGGAGGGCCTGGCCCGGCTGGCCGGGGACGCGGCCACGGCGGAAAAACTGCCGGGCTGATGACAGACGGACTTTTCATGCGCATTCTGTTTTTCCAGTTATTTTTTGCAGCAGCAGCACACCGGCGATTCCCCTCTACAAAGAGGGGTGCCCGCTGGTAGCGGGCGGGGTGTGTAATCAGCGATACTTCGATAATGCCTTTTTGCATAGGAACTGCTTCTCTGCATATTCCTGACCGGACATCCATGTTTCACGGTATCTCTTGCCGATGAGCCAATATACCGAAAAATACCGCACCGCCAACGTGGTCTACCCGATCCCCGGCGGCGGACCGTACACTTATCTGCTGCCCGACGGCTTCGACGGCGAACTGCCCGTGGGTTGCCGGGTGGTGGGCAGCCTGGGCCGCAGGGTGCTGACCGGGATCGTCACCGAGGCGGGCGTTGTGCCCCCGGCGGGGGTCCGGCTCAAAAAGCTGAGCGCTGTTATCGACGAGCGCGCGCTGGTGCCGGCGGAGCTGCTGGAGCTCTCCCGCTGGATTGCGGACTATTACCTCTGCGAGTTGGGCGAGGCCGTGCGCGCGGTGGTCCCCGGCGTGCTGCTTCGCGTGGGCGACCGCATGGTGCGCATGGTTCCCGTGGAAATCCCCTTGCTCAATAATTTTTCCCGCTTTCAGCTTCGGCTTCTGCACCTTCTGGAGCAACGTCCCGGGCGCAACATGCTCGAGAGCGCGCTGGCCAAACGTCTCAAGGTCAGATCCCCCGGCCAGCAGCTTACCGAACTGGTTGACGCGGGAGTTGTGGAAGTGGCCGACCATCTGCCGATCCTGCCCCGCGAGCGCTCGCGCACGATGGTCCAGGCGGCGGAGAATGTAAATCCGGCAGAGGCGGAGAAACTGCTTGCGCGCAGCCCCCGTCAGCGCGAGTGCATGGATTACCTGCGGGGGTTGAACGCACCCGTGGAGCTGAGCCTGCTCTCCCGGCTCGGTTTCAGCGGCGCGATAGTCAGCTCGCTGGCCGGCAAGGGTCTGGTGGACAAGTACGAGGTTCTCGACCCCCGCGATCCGTTCCGCTCGGTGGATTTCCCGGACTACGAGCTGCCGGACGCCTCTCCTGCTCAACTGGAAGTGATCGACGAGCTTCTGCGCGCCTCCGACTCCCACGGCGTCCACATGCTGCACGGTGTTACCGGCAGCGGTAAAACCCTGGTTTACATGGAACTGCTGCGTCCGCTGCTCAAGCAGGGCAAACAGGCGATCGTGCTGGTGCCGGAGATAGCCCTTACGCCCCAGACCACGGGCCGTTTCCGTGCGGTATTCGGTGAGCAGGTGGCGGTGCTTCACAGCGGACTGAGCGAGGGCGAGCGCTACGATATCTGGAAGCAGATCCGCGCGGGGCGCTACCAGGTGGCTGTGGGGCCGCGCTCGGCCGTGTTCGCCCCGTTCGACAACCTGGGGCTGATCGTAATCGACGAGGAGCACGAGCATACCTACAAGCAGGACACGACCCCGCGCTACCACGCCCGCGAGGTGGCTATCGAGCGGATGCGCCGCGCGGGCGGCACGGTGCTGCTGGGTTCGGCAACGCCCAGCCTGGAGAGTTTCCAGCGGGCCAATGATGGGGTTTATACGCTTCACGAGCTGCCCGAGCGGGTCAATGGCCTGGCGTTGCCACAGGTGAGCATCTCGGACCTTCGCCGCGGCTACACCAAGGACGGCAGCCATCTGGTGGGCGAGAAGCTGCTGGAGGAAATCGGGTTCGCCACCGGGGCGGGCGGACAGGTGCTGCTGCTGCTCAACCGCCGGGGGTTCCACTCGTTCGTGCTCTGCGAGGACTGCGGCGAGGTGGTCGGTTGCCCCCACTGCCGGATTTCGCTGACGGTTCATCGAAGGCTGAACCGGTTGGTCTGCCACTATTGCGACCATCAGGCCCGCATCCCGCGCACCTGCCCCGCCTGCGGCTCGCAGCAGGTCGCCCCGCTGGGGATGGGCACCGAGCAGGTGGAAAGCCTGCTCAAGCAGCATTTCGACCAACTGACTGTCGACAGGATGGACATGGACACCACGGGCGGCAAGTGGTCGCACCACGAAATCCTGGAGCGCCTCCGCGGCGGGGAGACCGACGTCCTGGTGGGCACGCAGATGATCGCCAAGGGGCTGGATTTCCCCAACGTGCTGCTGGTGGGGGTGATAAACGCCGACACCGCGATGAACCTGCCCGATTTCCGCGCCACGGAGCGCACGTTCTGCCTGCTGGCCCAGGTGGCGGGACGCACGGGCCGCGGCCAGAAGGGCGGCGAGGTGGTGATCCAGACCTATAACCCGGCTCATCCGGCGGTGCGCTGCGCCGTTGACCACGACTATCGCTCGTTCGCCCGTGATGAGCTGGCTCTTCGCAAAGAGGCCGGTTACCCGCCGTTCGTCTGCCTGCTCAACGTAATTTTCTCCGGCGGCGACGAGGCCACGGTGCGGGATTTTTCCGACCGGACCGCGGCCCGGGTTCTGGGGTACATAACCGAAAAGAAAACAGCTTCATTAATCACAATGCTGGGCCCCGCGCCCTGCCCACTGGAGAAACTGCGCGGCCGCTACCGTTATCACCTGATCCTCAAGAGCGGGGAAACGGAACAGATCAGAAATATCGGCCTGTGGATCGGTAAAAATTCACGGCCACCCTCGAAAGGCAACTGCCGGTTGACCCTGGACCGCGACCCGTTGAGCTTGATGTGATTTTTGCCGATAAAACCCCGATGGCTTCGTAAAAAGTCCATCTACTTCGTTGCGTAAGATTATCTCATCACTGCAGCGTACTTACGGTACGCTGCATTCCTCGAAATCTACGCGCCTCGTATATGAAGCTTTTTTCTTTACCATCGGCAAAGCTGACTTTTTACGACATCACTATCCCTGGCTTCTAACATCTAATAGTAAAAACTCTTATGAAGATTATTGGTTGTGCATTTTTGGCGCTGACAGTTCTTGCTTCCTTCGCCCACGCGCTAACTGTTGAGCGGGCACGGGCTTTCGTCCGTGCCGTGGCCGGGGAAAGCGACAGCCTGGCGGAGTTCCATCACCCCGATGAGCTGGCCCTGTCCCGCAGGCTCGGGATCGAGTACGAGGGTGTCCGGCACAAATTCATGCTGGGCTACGACCTGACCGCCGCGCAAAAGCACCGGGTGCTGGCCTCCGCTGCGGCCTGGAGCGTGGAGGTTTCGGACGAGCGGGACGGCTGGGCCGTGGCGCGCCTGAGTCTTGGCCCGGTGGAGCGGGCATTCTATTTCAAGGACGGCTGGTTCGTTACGCCGGTGCGCTATTTCACCCGCGAATTCACTCGTCACCAGAGCCGCTTTTTCACGATCCTGATCGAGGACCCGGCCACGTTCCACCCCTCGGCCGCCGAGGCGCTCGACATGTTCGTGCTCCAGGCGGCCGCGCGACTGGAGCTGTCCCCGGACAAGCTGGAACTGCTGGAACGGGAGAAAATAGTCTACGTCCTGTGCAAAAGCCCGGAGTCTATCGAGCGGCTTACAGGCTACGCTATCCGCGGGATGGGCGTGGTCAGCCACGATTACGTGTTGACCACGTTCAGCGACCACTACCACGAAGTAGCCCACCTGCTGGCCGCACTCAAACTGGAGTCTGCCCTGCCGGTGACCCATCCCCTGCTGCGCGAGGGCCTGGCAGTGGCCCTGGGCGGGCGTGGCGGCCGCGATACGCCGGTGATGCTCGACGTGGGCTGCTTCCTGTTCCGCTCATCGCTGGTGGAGCTCGATTCGCTGCTCGGCGAGCGGGCGTATCTGGAGGAGGCGGTCAGTTTTTCCTATCCGGCCTCGGGACTCTATGTCCGCTTCCTGCTGGAGGAGCTGGGAGTGGAGCGTTTTCTGGCGCTGTATCGCCGCTACAGCCACCCCCAGCGCGATTCGGTTAGCTGCGTGATCGCCCGGGACAGCCTGCCGGATGAACAGGTATGGCGCGGCTGGCTGGACAACTGGCGGCAGTTCGAGGCGGTGACGCCGCTGGAGGCGATCCCGGCAAACGGCAGCGAGATAGTAACGCTGGACGGGGCCAGAGTCTGGGATTGCGGGGACAGGTATTGTTTCAGCCTTTCACGGGAGCTGACTTTTGGCCCACGGGAACCATCGGCGGGCTACGTGAGCAGCCGGTTCAGGGAGCTGCATCCGGAGCTGAACTATAACGGCTGCCGCTATCTGGTTTCTGTCCGCGATGGCGAGATCGGGATCTACGACCTGTACCTGAACACCCTGCTGGCCAACCGGGCGCCCGCGTTCAGCTATCCGCCGTCGGAGCGGGCTGATTCCTCCGGCCCGGTTATCTTCAGCGTGGACAAGGCGCTGTTTGACGTAGCTCTGGAGGAGTTGAAACCGGGCCTGCTGGAGTGATTTTTGCCGCCGCCGCCCCACCGGTGTTGAGCCGATCAAAAGAAGCGAGAGGGGAAGAACCTTTTGAAAAAGGTTCTTCCCCCTCTCGCGCTCTCCCCTTTTCCCAAATTTTTTGCCGGGAAGGCGTTAGTGCTGCCTGGCAACATACCCACCGCCCACCAGTTCGAGGATTATTTTACGGTATTTTCCCGCCACTGTTTCCAGCCGGTACTCTTTTTCGATTTTTTTGCGCGCCCGCCGGCCCAGCAGGCCGCGAAGTTCCCCGGAGCCCGCCAGGCTGCCGATAGCCGCCGCCAGTACCTCGTGGTTGTCGGGGATAAACAGCAGACCGGCGGTCTCATCGCCATCGAGGCTCAGTACGCGGTCGGTGATCCCCTCCAGCCGCGCGGCCACGCAGGCAAGGCCGCAGCTCATCGCTTCCAGCAGCGCGTTGGGCAGGCCCTCGCGCACCGAGGGCATCACGAAAATATCCGCCGCACGCAACCAGTCCTGGGGGTTGGCTACCCTGCCGGGCGCGGTCAGCTCTCCGGGACGTTTCGGGTTTTCGGCCGCGGTCCGCACGGCGGCCGCCACGCGCTCGTCCACCTCGTATGCTCCCGGACGGTTCTCGCCCACCAGCCACAGATGCACCTGTCCGCCCGCGCTTTCGAGCCTGCTCCAGACACGGGCCAGCAAGTCCAGCCGTTTGTCGATTGAGAAATGCCCCAGGCTTACCAGCGCCAGCCCGTCGAGCGGCAGGCCGAGTTTTGCGCGCAGCTCGCGCTTTTTGTCCTCATCGGCCGGGCAAAACCGGACAGTATCGACTCCGTTTGGCAGTTCGCGGAGTTTTTCGGCCCGCAGCGATGAGCTCCGGCAGGCGCGGGCGAGCGCTGACGAGGGCGCAAGATACAGATCGGCCCCGCGGTAGAACAACCATCGCAAGCCACCGCTTTTTTGCACGCTGGGCGGGTCGTCCTCGCCCAGGCTGCTCAGCTTGACTATTATCTTTTTCCCCAGCAGAGTGCCCAGCATGACAAAAAGATAGCTTTTGCGGCTTAACCCGTGAAGATGGACAACATCGGCGCGGGAGATTGCCCGGACCAGCTCCCACAGCCGGGGCAGCCAGCAGGCGAGCACGGTAAAAAACCCGCCGGCGGGCAGACGGGTAACCCTTACCCCGTCCTCGTCAGAGCGCGGTGGCAGGGAGCGGTACGTGGCGGTGGTTAACACGCTGAACCCGATCTCCCGGCCCGCGGCGGCCCGCAGCAACTCACGGCATTGCAGGCCCGCCCCGGAAACTTCCGGATAATAGGCCCCGGTAACCATCACCACGCGTATTTTTACGCCGGGGGCGGTTTTGTCTGCCGGCTCGCTCATTTTACTCCAGCTTGCGGTTAAGAGGGGCGTTGAAAAATAATTTCAGCGCCCGTTTTTTTGAACGCTTTTAGTGGGCTCTGCTTAATTTGTATGCCGCGGCGCACTTTGGCAAGGCGGCAGGGCGCTGCCCTTGCCTGCCGGGGCCGTTGTTCCTACAATTATGTATCCGAAATCAATCCGGCCGTGGGGCCGTTAAGCATGTGTGCAGGTGTAAATCGATGCGGGAGAGGTGATGGCTAACGTTGCAGGTAATCCGGACCTGGTGGTGATGATCATGGCCGGAGGCGCGGGTACGCGGTTCTGGCCGATGAGTACGGAGCAGCGGCCCAAGCAGTTTCTTAACCTGTTCGGCGGCAGGAGCCTGCTCCAGCAGAGCTATGACAGGGTGGCCTCTCTGGTGGGCGATGAGCGGATTCTGGTGATGACCAACGAGTCGCTTGCAGCCCTTGTGCGTCAGCAGTTGCCCTCGCTGCCGGCGGCCAACGTGATCGGTGAGCCGATGCGCCGCGATACAGCCGCCGCCGTGGCCCTGGCCGCCCTGCTGGTACGCAAGAGATGGGGCAACCCCGTGATGGCGGTGCTGACCGCCGACCATTTGATCCGGCCGGTGGAGCTGTTCCGCAGCGATCTGGTTTCCGCCGCCAGGGCAGCGGCGAAGCAGAGAGTGATCTATACGTTCGGGATAAAACCGACGTATCCCGCCACCGGCTACGGCTATCTGGAAAGCGGGGGTAAGGTGGACGATGACGGCGGGATAGAACATTTTGAGCTGAAACGGTTCGTGGAAAAACCAGACGAGTCCACGGCCGGGGACTACCTCTCCAGCGGCCGCTACTACTGGAACAGCGGAATGTTCGTCTGGAGTATCGAGACCATAACCGGTGAGCTGGAGCGCCAGTTGCCGGGGCACGTGGAATGTTTGAGCCCCGCGGTGGAGGCCGACGGGACCTCGCGCTGGAAACGGGCGCTGGCCGCTGCGTTCGAGCCGCTGGAGGCCACTTCGATTGATTTCGGCGTGATGGAGGGCGCCCGGAAAATCAACATGCTGGCCGCGCGGTTCGAGTGGAACGACGTAGGCGGCTGGCTGGCGCTGGAAGGGTTTCTAGGTACGGATTTAGCTGGCAACGCCCATCGGGGAAAGCTGGAAACCCTGGACGCCACCGGTAACATGGTGTTCTGCGAGGACGAGAACGAGACAGTGGCCTTGATCGGAGTCGATAACCTGGTGGTGGTGCGTACGGGAGGCCGCACGCTGGTGGTGCCCAAAGAACGCGCCGAGGAGATCAAGCAACTGGTTAAGGGGCTGAAAAGCGGGAGTTGAATTACATGGCCACTCAAAGAGTGTTGAAATAAAGAGATTCAACGCCCTATGTGAAAATTTTTGCTCGGGCAAGTTGTCAAGGGCAAGACAAGCCGTTTCTTTTGCAAATACTGCTATTTGTGTTATATCAGCAGTTACGTCGCTTCCACCAAATTTTGATCGGCATAACGGGGAACGGCCCTTGACAACCCTTATTCCCATTCTCCGTATTTTTCAACACGCTTTTAGGCACAAAAGAAGAAGTGAATTACCCCGCCTACAAGGCGGGGCATCTTAAAACAATTCCAGCTGCTCCGGAGTTCTCTCTTGTTCTTGGTGATATTTTAGATAATTGGGCTATGCACTTGACTCTCCCACATACTATATGTAGTATATGTGGGTATGGAAGACTATCCAAAGACAATTTTTGATTTTGAGAAGCGTTTCGCCACCGAGGAAGCCTGCCGACAATATATATTCGACCTGCGCTGGCCAGAAGGTTTTATATGTCCCAGGTGCGGTCATCGGGAGGCGTGGGTTACCCAAAGGGGTCTTTACCGGTGTCGATATTGTGATGTTCAGACCTCGGTAACAGCGGGAACTGTTTTTCAGGATACCCGAAAGCCTTTGAGGGTTTGGTTCCGGGCGATTTGGTACGTTGTTAACCAGAAAAACGGTGTCAGCGCTTTGGGCCTCCAACGGGTTCTTGGTTTGGGGAGTTACCATACTGCTTGGACCTGGCTGCACAAATTGCGTACTGCAATGGTGCGACCAGATCGTGATCGTCTTTCTGGTACTGTAGAAATCGACGAAACTTACATTGGTGGAAAAAGGCCCATATATCGTGGTCGCGGCGCCGCAGGTAAAGCACTGGTACTCGTTGTAGCACAAAAGGACGGCAAAAGGATCGGACGAATTCGTCTTAAGCGGGTGTTCGATGCCTCTGCGCAGAGTTTGGTAACTGCTGTGCAAGAGTTCATTGAGCCAGGCACTGTTGTCAGAACAGACGGCTGGGCTGGATATGCAGGGCTGTCTTCTACTGGATACATCCATAGGGTAATCCGTAAAGATGCTGATATTGGAAACAACCTCTTGCCACTTGCAAATCGAGTGACCGCTTTGCTCAAGCGCTGGTTGCAGGGAACTCATCAAGGAGCAGTGCATTCATCGCACCTCGACTACTACCTGGACGAATTTACTTTTCGCTTCAACCGAAGAACATCCAGATCGCGAGGTAAGCTTTTTTACCGTTTGGTTCAGCAGGCAGTTATCATCGCTCCCGTAACCGAACAGAAAATTCATGGCGGAAAACCAATCTCTTAACCACAACATATTGTGGGTACGGGAGTCAAGTGCATAGCCCATAAAAAGAATTCCGAGTACCGTTAGGGGCGATCGGCCGGTCGCCCACGGGCGGACACAGGGGTCCGCCCCTACAAGATATGTGATATGTTTGGGCTTGAAGTCCATTTTATCATTTATGTTTCAATTCGGGGTTGCTAATAAATAATTTTCACAACCGGTCCGGGATTAAATCAAAGGTCTCGTATTGTAAAGATTCAAACGCCCCGGCCCAAGGTAAGCCCTATCGCCAGCGAGCAGAGCCCGATAGCGTTCTGCAGCAGGATATTTGCCCCGGCGTGCAGCCAGGCGTCCTGACGCACAAGGTGGCCGGTTTCCAGGATAAACGTGCTGAACGTGGTGAACGCGCCCATGAAACCGATGAATAACGCGAGCCGCAGCCCGTGGTCAAGGTGGATTTTTTTATCCAGAACAGCCCAGAGCAGCCCGGCCAGAAAACAGCCTGCTATATTGACCGCCACGGTCCCCCAGGGAAAAGAGGTCCCAACCAGGCGCTGCACGGCTCCCGCCATGCCGTAACGGGCCAGCGTGCCCAGCGCACCGGCGAACCCTATCATCAGCACTTTCTGCATCATTTTCTTACCTGTCGCCTTTCCGTTTCGTCTGCTTCAACGAGTCATCAATATTCAGCGCTTATGAAAAAACGCCGCGGGGTGCGCGGCGTCAGGATAGTCGGATTCTATACGACTCCCGGCGCCGGCTGCATTTGCTGCAAGCTGTCTGCGTCAGGAGTCATTAGCCCTTGTAAATATGGGCGGTTCGGCGTAAGGAGAACTCCATCTCCCGTACGGTACGGCCCAAAACTAATTCAACAAACATGTTATGTCAAGCATTCCCTGCCATCCGTCTTGACAGCGGTCTGCGTAAAGGCGATTTTGAATAATCGGTGGAACGCTTTGGAAATAAATCTTCAAGCCAGGCGGGAGGGGTATCGGATGCGTTATCGCACGTTCGGACGGATGGGCTGGAAAGTGAGTGAACTGGGATTCGGGGCCTGGGCTGTCGGTGGGGACGCGTGGGGCAGGATGGACGACGAGGTCTCGGTGCGCACGATGCACCAGGCGCTGGAGCAGGGGATCAACTTTATCGACACGGCCCAGGCCTACGGCAACGGGCACAGTGAGCGGCTGATCGGCAGGGTGCTCTCCGAGCGTTCCGGCGGCGAGCGGGTCTACGTGGCGACCAAGATTCCGCCCTGCGGCAAGCACTGGTGGGTGGACAGGGATTTCGACGATATCGGGCAGTTCTACCCCGCCGGCTACCTTCGCCAGCGAGTCGAGTTCAGCCTCAAAAACCTGGGCGTGGAGGCGGTGGACCTGATGCAGCTCCACACCTGGACAGTAGGGTTCAACAAGCACGACGAGTGGTACGAAACGCTGGAGAAACTGCGCGAGGAGGGAAAAATCCTGGCCTTCGGCATCTCGGCCAGCGAGCAGAACCCCCAGGACGTGACCCCGCTGGTGGAGCAGGGCAAGCTGGACAGCGTACAGGTGATCTACAACATTTTCGAGCAGCGTACGGCCGCAAGCGTGCTGGAACCCTGCGGGGCCAACGATGTGGGCGCGATTGTCCGCGTGCCGCTGGACGAGGGCTCGCTGACAGGCAAGTTCAACGAAAACACTCACTTTCCCAAGGGCGATTTCAGGCGCAAGTATTTCGGCGGCAGCAACATCAAGGTTACTGTCAGGCGGGTGGAGAAAATAAGACAGTGGAAGGATGAGCGCCTGCCGGATTTGAGCATGGTCGAGCTGGCGCTGCTGTTCGCGCTCAGCCACCGGGATGCCTCCACAGTGATAGTGGGCATGAAGAACCGGCAGCAACTGGAGGCCAACGTGAAGGTGGGCGGGATGGATCTGCTCGGCCCGGAAATAATCGAGGAAATGAAGCAGTTTAAATGGACCCACGACCCCTGGACTCAGGTCCTGGAGGACTGAGCTTGCGCCAACAGAAGCCGCTGTCGGCGCTGTTCGTCCCGCTGGCACCGCTTACCCGCGAGCCCCCGAATCCGCCCGGCTGGCGAGGGACGCTCTGCCGGCGGCTGGTATCCGCCGGGGATTTTTACAGTGACACAACCAAAGCTGTAGAGGAGTTTCAATGCATTGGGTCTGCCCTTTTCTGCCGATATTTGCTGTTGCCATGCTGGGCGCCTGCTCCAGCGCTCCCGAGCCCGCCGATCTGGTGCTGACCGGCGGCACGGTATTCACCGCCGACAGCGCCCGCACGCTGGCCGAGGCCGTGGCCGTGCGCGGCAACCGGATTGTGGCGGTGGGCTCGGGCAAAGAGATCGCGCGTTATATCGGAAACGGCAGGACAAAAGTGATCGAGCTCGGCGGCGCGTTTGTCACGCCGGGGTTCAACGACGCCCACGCCCACCTTCACGGGGTAGGCGAGGCGCTGGAATCGGTGCGGTTGGCCGGAGTGGAAAGCTGGGATGAAATTGTTCACCGGGTGGCCGAGAGGGTAAAGCGGACCGGCCCCGGCGAGCTGGTCAAGGGCACGGGCTGGGACCAGACGCTGATCGGCGATGGCGACCAGTGGCCCACCAGGGAGCTGATCGACTCCATCTCGCCACGCAACCCGGTGATTCTTCGCCGCGTGGACGGCCACAGTGTGCTGGTCAACAGCTATCTCATTCGCGAGGCGGGCATCAGCGCCGATACCCCGGTCCCCGACGGTGGCACGGTCGTCCTTGATGAGCAGGGTAACCCCACCGGACTGCTCAAAGAGAACGCCATGGGGTTGGCCGGAACGGACAGGTACGAGAACCGGGACGACCGGGACGTGCAGGAGCGCCGGGTGTTGCTGGGGCTTAAACAGGCGGCGCGGGTGGGGGTGACCAGCGTGACAAATATCGGCGGAGATCCCGCGGTGCTGGAAAAACTGGCCCGCGAGGGCCGCCTGAGCGCCCGGATCAATTTTTCGCCCCCGCTTACCGCTGATGTCCGGGAATTGATCCGGTACGAGGCCCTGCGCGCCGCGTGGAAACAGTATCCAAAACTCAAGTTCGGTTTCCTGAAAGCTTTCATGGACGGCACCCTGGGCTCGGCCACAGCCGCGCTGTTCAGGCCGTTCAGCGATCAACCGTCCACCTCCGGGTTGCTGGTCCAGTCCGTGGAGGAGATTACGAACAAAGTGCTGGTGGCCGACAAGCGCGGCTTCCAGATCGGGATTCACGCTATCGGCACGCGGGCCAACCGGATCGTGCTTGATCTCTACCAGCGGGCGATTGTCGAGAACGGCCGCCGCGACAGCCGTCACCGGGTGGAGCACAGCCAGATTCTGACCGCTATCGACATTCCCCGCTTCAAGGCGCTGGGAGTTATCGCCAGCATGCAGCCCACCCATTGTATTACCGACAAGAGTTACGCCGAGAGCCGTCTGGGCAAGGCCCGCTGCCGCTATGCCTACGCCTGGCGCAGCCTGCTCGATGTCGGCGCGGTGGTGGCGTTCGGTAGCGACGCCCCGGTGGAGCCGCTGGACCCGCTGGAGGGACTCTACGCCGCGGTGAGTCGCAAGGACCGCGCCGGTGAGGATGGGCCGGGGTGGATTCCCGAGGAGAAATTGACGATGGCCGAGGCGATAGAACTTTACACGGCAGCGCCAGCCTACGCCGATTTTCAGGAGCACGAAAAGGGGCGGCTGGTTGCGGGTATGCTGGCCGACATGGCGGTTTTCGACCGCAACTTGCTGGAGGTGGATGAGCGCGAGATCATGCCCGCCCGCTTGCTCTACACTGTGTTCGACGGCGAAGTAATATACGAGAACAAGGATTGATTTTCTGCCAGGATGTTCCATTGATAATTCCAAACGGAGGTCAACGATGAAGAAACTGCTGATCGCGGTACTCTGCGCTCTGTGCGCAACGGCGCTTCCGGCCCAGGACCAGTTCCCTGACACCACGGTGGTGCGTCCGGTGGAGACCGACGACGTGCTGAACAACCCCGGAATCGGGTTCATGACATTCCAGCGGTTCAACGGCGATACGCTCAACGCCGGGATGGGCTGGACCGAGGGCTTCCCGATCCAGTACCAGGAGTTCGATGGTGACCTGACCAACCCCGACCACCCGGCCACCACCCTGGCCTATTTTCGGGTCTACTGGAGGTTTCTCGAACCCGATGCCGATGACCACTACAACTGGGCGATGATCGACAAGGCGCTCAAAACCGCCGCCGAACGCGGCCAGACCCTGATCCTGCGAATCGCCCCCTACGGTACCGGCCCGGAGCGTGACGTGCCCGTGTGGGTGCGCAAGATTTTCGGCGCGGAGAAGCCGGACTCGCTCAAGGAAGCTCCCCGCTGGCGCGTACCTGCTAACGACAAACGTTACGTTGAACTCTACACCGACATGGTCAGCGACCTGGGACGCCGCTACAACGGCCACCCGGACCTGGAACTGGTCGATCTTTCGATTGTCGGGTTCTGGGGCGAGGGCGCCGGCAGCTCGGAGATGGAGCAGTGGGTGCGCGAGGCGCTGGTGGATTCCTATATCGACGCGTTCCCCGATACCCACCTCGACATGCTGCTTACCGACGAGAAAACCAACAAGTACGGTATCTCGCGCGCTGATGTCGGCTGGCGGGTGGACTGTGTCGGCGACCTGGGGTTCTGGGCCAAAGACCAGGGAGGCTGGACCCACATGTATGACTATTATCCCCGCGGGATAATCGAGTTCGGCATGGAAGACGCGTGGAAAAAAGCGCCGATCAGTCTGGAAATCTGCGGGACCCTGCTCAACTGGCGCGACAAGCAGAAATACAACCTTGAGCAGGTGCGCTACATTTTCGACGAGACGCTCAAGTGGCACATCAGCAGTTTCAACGCCAAAAGCTCCCCCGTGCCGCCCGAGTGGTGGCCCGAGGTCAACCGCTGGCTGAACAAGATGGGCTACCGCTATGTCCTGCGCCGCTTCTCCTACCCCGACAAGGTCCGCCCCCACGGCAAGCTGGGTTTCCGCTCCTGGTGGGAAAACAAGGGCGTGGCCCCGATCTACCGCCGGTTCACGCCGGCCCTGCGCCTGGTGGGTAAAAAACGCACGGAAGTGTTCCGCCTGGACGAGGACATGCGCCAGTGGCTCCCGGGCGACATTATCTGGAACGATGCCGTTTTCCTTCCCCACGACATGCCCGAGGGCGACTACGACCTTCAGATCGCCGTGCTGAACACCCGCACGCTCAAACCGGCGGTAAAGCTGGCGATCGAGGGTGTCACCGATGACGGCTGGTACCGGCTTGGCAAGATAACCGTGGAGGAAGATACGCTGAAGTAGCGGCTTGAAAGGCAAAAGATAAGGGCAAAGGCGCGCCCGGCACACTCATTGCTTTGCGCCGCGGGCCACTATTAATCCGGCGGTGGCGGCTTCGGCAATGAGTGTGCCGGGCGCGCCTGCGTGGGCTGGTTTTTCCAGATCTTATTATTATCTTTCAGGCAGGGTAAATTTCGAAGCGAAAGGTACATAAAACGCCGGGGGTGGGTTTCGATAACCCACCCCCGGCGCTGTTTCCGGCCGGTTCCAGGCTCTATTTTATCTCAAACGTGTGCTCTCCCAGCCCCGCCGGGATTTTGACAGTCCGGACTGCTGAATTATCGATGCCGCCAGCGGCTTTACCGTCCACGTAGACGGACTTGCCTTTAAGCTCTTTGCGCGCCCAGTCGGCCAGTTCCAGGTTCCATTCGGATTCGTTGTCGCGGAAAAACTGGCAGTAGTGCGGATCGAAATTGAATGTAACCTTGCCGCCGGGAGAAGATTGCTGCTGACGGCCCGCGTGCATGTAGCCGATAAACTCGTTTAATCCGATATAGATCGCATCCGGCCCGCCAAGCTCGAAAGTTTCCGCGAAGCGCTCGGGATGTTCGGCGATTCCCTTATCGTGCCCGTCGGGCATGGCGGAGATTGTCAGCGGGCTTTCCGCCGTGCCCTCGAAGAGCCAGTTTTGCACGGCCATGTCGGGGCCAAGGTAGCCGCCGAGCCAGCAGAACCAGCCGAATCCCTCGCGAGCGGCAAGTACCCAGGTGTTGTTGTAGTACTCGTCGCCGGAGACGCCACCGCCGCCGGAGACGAACGAGAGCACGTCGATCCCGAACAGGTCGGCCAGCCATTGCCTGCCCGTGCGCATCCGGAAAGTCTGGCTTGCTGCCGGGATATCGACAAATCCGCGACGGGTATCGCCGAACTCACGGTACCAGCCCACCATCGCTTTCTCCCCATCGAGCGGAGCGCCCCACCACGGTCCGGGAGCGCTTTCCAGGTCAGGCTGCATGTGGGTCCAGCCGTGGGACTGAATCTCGAATACGCCCTCGGCCACACCGTCTTCCAGGCCGAGTTTCGACGATGGATAATCCTGCACGCGGCCGAACTTGTCCGTGAATTTGCGCTGGAACGACAGCTCGATCCGGCGGGTGTCCTCGTTAACGAACCCCGGTATCACATTGATCACCATTATGGCGTTATGCGCCTTCAGCGGCTCGATCAGCCGTTTGCGGTATTGCTCGCGTGTAAGAGTAGCATACTGCCAGTGTTCCAGCCAGGAGTTCTGCGCGCCGCCCGGGTCGTCAAATGCGATTATCTTCCGGTTTTCCCAGGTTTTGTACAGGCTGTAGCCGGTTGCACAAGTGATCGCCCTGCGCAGCAAGGTGCGGATGCTCTGCTGGTCGAACATGATCAGGGCGTCCCCACCGATCCAGATCGCCCGTGAGCCCGATGGCGTCTGCCGCAGTGTGAGGAAAGGATACTCACCCTGGGTTGCGAGTACTTCCGTATCTTTTCCCGCCTCTGCCTGCACACGGTGCATGTAACCTACCTCGGCCATGCTGAGCAGTACGGGACCCAGGGTGCGGGTCAGGTAATGGCCTGAGCCCACGGTGGCATCGTCGCTGGAGTGAAAATAACCCTTGTAAGTCACGCCCAGCACCTTTTCTATTTCCGGCTGGTCGATCCGGTTGGAGAGCGCAACGATATTAACGCCGTGCTGCTCCACGGCCTCGGTCAGCAGGCCGTAGTCCTGCCGTAGAAGGTCAGCGTGCGGATCGGCGGCCCAGATCACACAGCCGTGCAGAGGATTGCCGTCCGGGTCCAGTAACATGTTGATATCAAGCGACTGCTGATCCAGCCGGACGATATCGAACGGGATGCCCCACGATTTGAGCATCACTACCAACTGCATGAAATCGATACCCTTGGGACGGATCGTGTGGTCGTACTCCGGCGCGTCGTTGATGTCGAGATCGATCAGGAACGAAGCCGGGTCCTCCCACTGGTCGCCGATCACCAGCAGCACCCGCTGGGGATTGATCTGCACGGCGGCAAGCGGGGCGGCAAACATAACCAGGCACGCAAGCAGGATCAGCAGTTTGGATTTCATTGGGGCAGCCTCCAGTTAAAGACGATATCGCATGTGGATGAATGGGCGGACCGGTGTGTCAGCCCGCCCGGCACTACTATATGTTCAGGTTATGCTCCGCTGTCAATTCTCCCAGCGCCACCACCTGGTTAATATCTCCATTGGGCGGCAGGATGTCACCCACGTTAAGGATTACCCGCCCGGCCATCGCGTCGATAATCCGTTGACCGAACGCCAGGATTTCATCCGTGGACAGTCCCTGGCAAAACAGGCTCGATGGCACTCCCAGCCAGGCAATCATCCCATCAGGTAGCGCCCCGGCCAGTTCTTCCACTTCGTAATTATTCATCGGTGCGGGCGTACAGCCGTCCAGGATATCGAACCCGCATTCGGCAAGATGGGGAAACAGGCCCTTGTGGTTACCGTCCCAGTGGGTGCTGACCAGCTTGCCGGCATCGTGAAGGATCGCCTGGGCTTTATGGTAGTAGGGAATGCAATAATCCTTGAAATAAGGCGGCGCGATCAGGTTCTCATCGGCGTGGTCCGAGATAATCACCACCCGGCCGGGGCTTTCGGCCGCCAGACGCACCTGCTCCAGGTCTTTCTGCTCCTGAAAGGTAAGGAAATCGATAATTTCCTGCTGATGGTCGAACAGGGCGAACACGACATTCTGAAACCCCATGTACTCGTGGACAAGCTTGCCGAACGGCGAGCGCATCACGGGCAGGTCGCCCACGCCCCGGCTCCCGAGGGCCTCAAGCACCGAATTAGCTTCGTCAAACTGCGGGACGAAGGTGGTGTGCTCGACAACGATCCGCATGATATCGAGGTCTTTTATGTCCTTTACATAATATGAGACCGGTCCCCATGATCCATCCTCCGACAGGTGATCCTCCCGCTCAAGCTCTCCCCTGGGCGTGACAAACCGCCTGATCCTGGTTTTGCCCTCCACCTTTTCCTCGTAGCGTACCGGGCCGCTGTACTCGTGACGGAACCAGTCGTAGATGTGGACCGGCAGGCCCCAGTCGTAACGGCGGTGAATATCCAGCAGGCTCAAGTCGCGTAATTCCTCGGGCATATTGCCGGCAAGCTTGTTGATCTGCGCGTCCTGCGGGATATACTGGCCCGGCTCGAACGGATAGGGCTGACCGGGCTGGATACGATGAGCCATGTACCAGTCCGTCAGGTCGGGGAAAAAGGGGACGTAGCTGCCCGCCGCGCCGTCGCACACCTGAAAAAAGCGTTCTCTGTGAGTCATCGGGGTCTCGAAATGGTTTGCTTGTAATTTCCCTCGAGGAAGTGGCAAACAAGTGATATAGCAGTTATTTTAGCGAGTAATGACAGTGTTCGAAATGTTTGTAAGTTTAACCTCAGATTTAACAGTATATCCGGGGGAATCATACAATGCAAAGAAAAATCCTGTTCTGTTTGACCTTGCTGACTTTCGCGGCCACGCCCGGCTTGTTTGCCCAACGGGGGCCAAAAGTACTGCCGGACCATCCGCGCCTGATGATCCGTGCCGAAAGCGGCGGAGATGCTCGTCTTGTAACGATGGAAATGCTGCGGGCCAGGGCCGCCGATCCCCGGTTCGAGCGGTTTCACACCCGGTTGAACCGCTCGATGGCCAACTACGCGATGCGGGCGCTGGCTTACGATGACAGCGCTGCGGCCGACAGCGCGATCGCCATGCTGTTGGAGCCCAACCTCTGGAGCGGTACCACCTGGGACGGGATCAGGGTGATGTGGGAGGCGTTTGTGTTCGACTGGCTCTACAACCACCCGAATTTCGACCCGTGGGAAAAGGCGCTGGCGATCCAGCAGATAGTCGAGGACGGGGAGAAACTCTATGAGCGATTGCAAACCAATGGCCACATTTTCCACACCCGGATGTACGCCTGGGCCACGGGCGTGGCGGCGGCGGGCTATGCGCTGAGTGGCCACTACGAGGACGCCCCCAAGCTGACCCGGTTCGCCAATAGCTATTTCAACGATAATCTCCTGCCCGCGCGCAGGCTGCTGGGCGGCTCGGTGCATAACGGGTTCGGCTACGGCCGCCACTATATCATGTGGCTCACCGGCCATTACCTGAGCATGGTTTATTCGGCCACCGGCCAGGACCTCTGGAGCGAGGTACAAAGCGAGCAGGACAACTGGGCCGCGCGCGAGGCCCAGTTCATCATCTACGGCCGTCAGCCCGACGGCCTGATGGCCAAGTTCGGTGACTGCTACCGCCGCACATCCGAGCGGTTCAGCTTCCGGGTGATCAGCGAACGCAACTGGTACTATCACAACCCCGTCTATCAGGGTTATCTCAACCGTCTGCTCTCCGAGCAGAGCAACAGCGTGTTCGAGATCGGCAACGACTATATCGCCTACCTCTTTTTCGACCCGGACCGTCCGGCAGCAGGTGTGGAATCGCTACCCGCGAAAACTTTGTTCGGCCAATACGGTACCGGAATCGCAATCTGGCGCTCGGGATGGGAGCCGGACGATCTCTGGCTGTTCTTCAGTTGCGGCGATTATTTTGGCAACCACGGCCACTATGACCAGGGTACGATTGATATTTTTCTCAAAGCTCCGCTGCTGGCCGAGGCCGGCGCCTACGCCGGCGGGTACAACAGCGATTTTCGTAAGAATTTTTACCGTCAGAGCGTGGCCCACAATACCCTGCTGATCCAGGACCCGGCCGACCCGGACGATATCGGCGGGCAGCGGGTGTATACGAACCAGGAACTGGGCACGATGAAAGAATACCTGCTGGATATCGATGCTGAGAGCGGCCAGATTCTGGCCCACCAGCCCGGTGACGATTTGAGCTACCTGCTGGCCGACCTCAGCGCGGCATATCCCGGCGACCGGGTGGAGCGGCTCACCCGCGAGCTGGCGCTGGTGGACAACCGCTGGCTGGTGGTACGCGACCGCGTGCTGCTCTCCGATCCGCGCTACCTGCCCAAGGTGCTCTGGCACTGCATGGCCCGGCCGGATGTCGATAACAAGCGGTTTGTGGTTGAAAGAAACGGCGGCAGGGCCACGCTGCAACTGCTTCAGCCAGCGGACGCCACGCTGGAGTGGGTGGAGGGCTGGGTGGCCGGAGCACAAAGATTCGAGCTGGAGATCGACACGACCTTCAACGATCCCGGCGTGGGCCGGGTGGAGATCACAGGCCGTAGCGGCCAGCGGAAGCACACCTTTCTGCAGGTGATTGACATCTCATCCGGAAGCGGCTGGCGGGAGTCATCGTACAGAGAAACCAAACAAGGCACCGAGGTTTCCCTGCCCGGTGGCCGCAAGTTGTTGCTGAGGGAGAACGGGGCGGAGTTGAGGTGAATTGAATAACACACCCCGTCCGCCAGTGGCGGACACCCCTCTTGATAGAGGGGATTATTTTGCGAGGACGCCAACCGGGGGGAAGGTTCCTCGAAACTCAGGAGTAAAACCGGGCGGGCGGCACGCGCATGGAACATGCGCCCGTCCCCTGCCGGGGACGGCGGCGCTTACAGCGCCGGTGCCGCCCGCCCCGCCGCGGTGCTCCAGTACTTTTCCTTCAGCGGCAAAAAGGGAATCATTGGGACATAAACGAAAAAGCCGGGAGCTCGACGCTCCCGGCTTTCCGCTATCAGGCTGCAAGGCAAAAGATTACATCTCCACCTTACGGGTCCGCGGGTTCCAGCGCACTATCTTGTTGTTGCGGAAACTGACATTGACCATGTGGCCCACGTTGACCGCGTTCACTCCGATCTCCATCGGTTCCACGGCCTTGTCTTCGCCGCGGATGGCGTCGTACCAGTTACGCATGTGCGCGGTGGTACTGCCCTCGGTACCGTCGCCGGGATTGAAAACCGTCGGCTCCTCCGTGGCCGGAGGAGGATTCTTTAGCGGCTGAAGGTCGTCGTTGAGGTCCATGATCTTTTTGAACTTATCGACAGTGGCGGTTGGCCAGCTGTGGGTGGGATAGCGGAAGTCCTCGCGGCGAGGCTCGTAGTAGTAGGTCATCGAGCCGCCGTTGTACTCCAGGGTTCCCTCGGTGCCATAGAAGGTCAGCGCCGGGCCGGGATGGCCGTTGTTGGCCGTGCTGGTCAGCTTGAGCGTGAACCCTTCCGGGTACTTGGCCAGGGCGGTCATCTGGTCGGGCACGTCACGGTACTCTCTCCAGCGGTAAATATCGCCGAACGAGACCACCTGGTCCGGAGCGGTGACGCCCATCAACTGATGGGTGGCGGTGACCAGGTGGACGAACAGGTCGGTGGGCAGGCCACCGGAATAGTCCCAGAACAGTCTCCACTGGAAGAAACGCCTGAGGTCGAAATCGTACCACTTGGAGTCGCCGATAAAACGCTTCCAGTTCACTGTCCGGGGGCTGGCATCGGGCGGGATCGGATAGTACCACGCGCCGGTGGAGCTGTTGCGATGAATCTTGCCCTCGACCATCGTGATCTGGCCCAGCTTGCCGCTTTTGATCATCTCCGTGGCTTTCCTGGCGCAGGGCATGCTCATGTACTGGCTGCCCACCTGGGTTACCAGGCCGCTGGCCTTTGACCACTTGATTAAGTCCTCGCCGTCCTCCCAGCGATGAGTCAACGGCTTTTCGCAGTAAACGTGTTTGCCGGCGTCCAGCGCGTCCTTGACCAATTGTTTGTGCCAGTGGTCGGGAGCGGCGATCACCACCGCATCGATATCCTTGCGGCTAAGCACCTGCTGGTAGTCTCCGGTAACTTCCAGCTTGCTGCCCGCGACTTCTTTGGCCCGGTCAAGATGGCCGGTATAGAGGTCGCAGGCCACCACCGGTTCCACGCCGGCCACTTTCATGCTGGCTTCCAGCAGAAGAGTTCCGCGGATACCGACTCCCAGGAAACCCACGCCCAGTCTCGATGGCGGCGGGACAGTACTGTCGTTGATCTGGCTGTTGCCTGCCTGGGTTGCTCCCGCGGCCAGCGAGGCGGCTGCTGCCCAGAACGTGGTCCTGCCGATAAAATCTCTGCGGTTGAGCCTGACTTCTTCTTTCATCTTAAAATCTCCTGCTCAGGTTGAGGTGCCATCTGCAAGGTCGATTCAGGCTTACTGCGACTTACATCTGTGGCGGCGCTGGGCGTCGCCATCATTTATGATATTCGTTGATTCACATTATAACATTGACCATGTGCGTTTTCCCGTCGCCATGGACCGGCAGCACGTTGCCCTCTATCGGCTTGCCATCCAACTCTATCGACTTCACGCCGGTCTGCCTGCCGTCCGGGTTCTCCACGGTCACATCGTAGGTGGCGCCGCGAAAATCGCGGACCAGCCCGGCTTTTTTCCAGTGGCTGGGCATGCAGGGATCTATCAGCAGCCCCTCGTAACCGGCCCGCACGCCGATCATGTTGCAGGTCAGGGATTTGAACAGCCACTCCGCCGTGCCGGTGATCCAGGAGTAGAGTATCCGTCCGGCTCTGGGGTGTTCCGGGCCGTAGTACATGTTGGTCACCATGTAGGGCGGGCAGCCGCTGACTGTACTGGGATGCCCGGGGTTGTCGGGCAGCACCTTCATCATCGAGCTGTAGGCCCGGTCGCCGCGGCCGGCGTAGGTGTCGGCCATGATCTTGAACGCGGTGCCGTGGCAGTATGGCGCGCCGTTTTCCCACATGCCCGGCACGAAATAAGTTATCCGTCCGATACCGGGGTTGGGCACGCTGTAAGCGGGCGAGAGCACCATCGAGCCGTAGGGGCACTCCAACTGCTCGTCGATTGCTTTCAGGATCTGTTCCCTGCGCCCACCGTCGGCGATGCCGGCCATCAGCGCCCACGTTTGCGGGTTGAGATACACCCGGCCCTGCTGCTCCGTGTGGCTGCCCACTGGCCGGCCCGCGTCGTTGATCGCCTCCAGGTACCACTGGCCGTCCCAACCGTGTTTTTTCACCGCTTCGCTCAAGCGCGCGGCGCGCTGACCGAGTTCCTGTTCCAGCGCATCATCTTTGAGCACGCTGCGCACTATCCCGATCGCCGTGTTGATCGAGAACACCATCGCGATCGTGGTCCACACCGATTCACCCTTGCCGCCGGTACCGATCATGTTCAGCGAGTCGTTCCAGTCGCCGTAGTGCATGAGCACCAGGCCGTGCTCACCGGTGTCGTCGCTGCTGTGACGGATCGCCTGGAGCGTGTGGCCCCAGATCGTGTCCTCGTCCCTGTCGAAATAGGGTACCTTGACGTCCAGGAACGCGTAATCGCCCGTTTCCTTGAGATAACTGTCCACGGCCGGGGCGATCCAGACCGGGCCGTCGGAGTAATGGTGCGTATCGACAGGGTTCCAGCCGCGAAGAGTGTGGCCGGCGGCGTACTGGTGCCCAAGAGAGTCGATAATCTTCTGCCGCGCGCCTTGCGGATCATAGGAACTCACTCCCCAGGCGGCCTGCATCACGTCGCGGAATCCCCGGCCGGTGTCCGTGCCGACCTCGGTGTGAAGGTGAATCGAGCGCTTGATCCAGCCGTTGAACAGATAATTGAGCCGCTGTTCGGGAGTGCTCACTTTTACCGTGGAGTACTTGGCCGCCAGGTTGTCCCGCACCTGAACGAACATTTTTTCCACCGCTGCCGGCCCAAAAATCTTTCCGGCGATACGGGCGGTGGTCTCCGGCCCGTCGGTTGCGCCGATCGCCACGTTGAAACTCACTCCGGCCCCTGGAGCCAGCTCGAACTTGTGCTGAAGAGCGCCCACCAGCCGCTGGCAGACACCATCGCTGTCGCCCATCTTGCCCTCGACCACCGCCCGCGGCAGGGCCACCGTTCCCGGCGTGCCCAGGAACGAGTCGCGGGCCCCGTCGTAGCCGTCCGGGCAGCGGTCGCTGGCGATAAAAGCGCAGAACCAGGGGTGGGGCGTCTCCGGTGCGCGGTTGAGTGCTGTCAGCGCGTGGGCGGCTTTGTCGTAGCTGGTGAGCAGGTGCGAGTGGTAATCACAGTATTCGTCGTAACCGGTGAGCAGCAGATCGACAAAGCTGTAGAAGCTCACCCGGCGCTTTCTGTCCGAGCGGTTGGTAAGGGTGACAGTCCAGATTTCCGCCGGCTCATCCTCCGGGACAAACACGCGCATCACCGTTTCTATCCCCCGTGTCTCCGCCTCCAGAACCGAGTAGCCCAGCCCGTGGCGGCAGAGAAATTTGTCCGGCTCCACTCCCACCGGGTAGCAGCCCGGGCTCCAGAACTCACCGCTCTCGTCGTCGCGCACGTAAAAATGCCGGTTTTCCTCGCGCACTATCAGGCTGCGTGTCTCGGGGTGCATGTACTGCATCGGCCTGTCGGTAAAACAGCCGATTCCGGCCATCTGCTGGCTGACACCGCTGATGAACCGCTCGTTCCAGAAATAGTTAATCAACGGCAGGGGCGTTTTGTAATCGGTCACCGCGAACTCGGCGCCGTCTTTGTCGAAATAGCCGAAACTTGCCTTGAGCATGATTTGTCTGACTCCGTAAAAACTTATTCGTCTTAGCTGACTTTAATCGAAAAGAATTCCTCGCGGCTTGCCGCGGGGTTACCGAACTAGCTTTTCTGTATTTTGAAATTCCGGTGGCACGAAGTGCCAGGAAATTGGCTTAATACCTCGTGGCTTGCCGCGAGGATAGTCAATTTCCTGGAATTTCTTTATTAAATATAAAAAGCGTTGGAATGCCGGGCGGGCGCAGCAGGGGAAACATACTCCCCCCGCACCTACCCTTCGAGTTCCAGTACGCTGAACTTTGCAAACGGCGCAAGCACTTCCGCCGAGCCGCTCTCGGTAATGTACACCACATCCTCGATCCGCACTCCCTGGCCGCGTTCTGGATAGTACAGCCCAGGCTCGACAGTGAACACGGAGCCGGGGTTGAGGCGGTTGCGCTCATCGGGGGTGTCCTGGAGGCGGAGGAACGGGGCCTCGTGCACTTCCAGCCCAATCCCGTGGCCCAGCGAGTGGACGTAGCCCGACGTCGTTCCGGGGTTGCCGAGCACGGTGGGGTGCCCGCTGCTTTCGAACGTTTCGCAGGCAAGCCTCTGCAACTCGCTTGCGTGCACTCCGGCGGCGGCGCGCTCGATAGCCCGCTGCTGAACGTCGTAAACCTGACTGTATAATTTTTCGAACCCGGGGTCGGTGCGTCCGATAGTAAAGCTGCGGGTGATGTCGAAAAAATAGCCTCCGCCACTCCGGCAGGGGAACACGTCGAACACGGTGGCCACGCCGGTTCTCAGCGGCTCGCCGTCGGCGCCGGAGGCGTGCGGGATTCCGGCCTCACGGCCCTGTCCCAGGATTGTCTCGTGGGTTTCCAGCAGGTTGCGCTCTGCCATCGACGAGCGCAGCAGGGCTTTGACTCGGCCGACAGTGAGCGGTTCGCCGCCGGAGTTTACAACCACCCCGGCACTGTCATGGCAGGCGCGAATCGTGTCGAATACGCGCTGAATACACGCCTGGGAGTCGGACGCCACCGAGCGCATGGCCTTGAGCTCCGCGCTGTCCTTGGTAGCGCGCGAGGTTTCCATCACCGGGGGCATGTCGCGCACCACCCGGAGCTGCGGCAGGCGTTGCTTGATTGCCTTGAGCAGATGGTAGGCTTCGCCGGGGTCGGCCAGCCCGTGCATCGCCATCCGTCCGCTGAATCCCTCGCGCTCGGCCAGGCGGACGAACATTGCCAGACTCACCGCCAGCGGGTCGTTCTCACCGCGGGCGATCTGCTCACGGCCCAGGGCGCTGAAATCGATTGTGGTGCAGCCGCTGGCCGCGGCCGCCTCGCGCTCCATCTGCCCGTGGACCAGCAGCGGACGTTTGCCGGGGCGAACCAGCAGCCAGGCCGCCGTGAGCGGGACGCCGCCGGTAAGGTAATAGACCTCCGGGCATTCGTGGCTCGCGCCGGAAATCCACAGCAGGTCCAGTTCCTGCTCTGCCATCAACTTGCTGATCGCCGCTATCATAACTTTGCCAGAATGGTTTTATCCATCTTAAAACTGTGCTCGGCGGTGGGAAAAGAGCCACTGCGGACCGCCTCGCGATAGGCGCTCACCGCCCGTACCATTTCGTCTCCCAGGTCGGCCCAGCGCCCGGCGAACTTTGGCGGGCGGACTGAAAGACCCAGGATGTCGTGCAGCACCAGGATCTGGCCGTCGCAGCCCGCACCCGCGCCGATCCCGATCGTGGGCACGTCGATCCGGCTCGTTATCAGCTCGGCCAGCGGGGCCGGCACGGCCTCCAGCACGATAGCGAACACACCGGCAGCGGCAATCGCCTGGGCGTCCTCGATAATCCGGCGGGCGGCTTCGAGCTCCTTGCCCTGCACTTTCAGCCCGCCCAGCATGGCGCGGTACTGGGGCATCAGGCCCACGTGCCCCACCACCGGGATGCATGAGCCAACCACCGCTTCCACCACCGGGGCCAGTCCTTTGCCGCCCTCGATCTTCACCGCGTCGGCGCCCGTGCGCTTGAACACTTTTACCGCGCGGTTCACCGCCCGCCCGGCCCCGTCGTTAACGCTGCCGAACGGCATGTCCACCGCCACCAGCGCCCTGGGTTTGGCGCGCATCACGGTTTCGCCGTGGTAGATCATCTGGCCCAGGGTCACCGGCACCGTGCTCTCGAGCCCCATCACCGTGTTGGCCACCGAGTCGCCCACCAGGATCAGGTCCACCCCGGCCTCGTCCACCAACCGCGCCGAGGTGTAGTCGTAGGCGGTGACGGCGCAGATTTTTTTTCCGTCCTGTTTGCGCGCCTTGAGCTGGTGAATCGTAACCTTGTCTTTTGGCATGGCGGGCCGCCGGCTGAAAAAATAAAAAGCAAACTTCACGAAAAATAAATATACGGGAAAACGCTCCGGCTAACAAGTTATTAAGCCCACGGCAAGTGGCTGGAAGCCTGTTGACAGCCGCGCGATGAGCGGGCTAACTTGGAAGGAGCAACAAGCTTGTCAAATGCGATCAACTACAGCCTGAGGATATCCCTGCTTTGGACTGGAACGCACTGCCGGATTTATCCACGGCCAAAGGTAAGCTGCTGCGCAAACTCCAGGCGCGTAAGCACAGGCGGCGCGAGGGCCTGTTCGTGGCCGAGGGCGTCCGGCTGGTGGAGGAGGCGGCAGGTTGCGATGCCGGGATCGAATGGGCCGTGGCGGCGGAGACCGATGAGCCGCGCTGCACGGCCCTGGTCGAGCGGCTGACCCGGCAAACCGAGGTCTGCCGGGCCGGGGACAGGGAGCTCTCCCGTCTGCTGGACACCGCCAGCCCGCAAGGCGTGGCGGCCCTCTGCCGGATTCCCGACCACAAGCTGGAGACTCTCGCCCTGCCCGGCAAGGCGCTGATCGTTATCTGCGACACGATCCGCGATCCCGGCAACCTGGGCGCGATTGTACGCACGGCCGCCGCCGCCGGTTGCACGGCGGTTGTGGTGGCCGGGCAAAGCGTGGACCCCTGGAACCCGAAAGCCGTGCGGGGCAGCATGGGGGCGGTGTTCCGTCTGCCCGTGATCGTCAGCGACAGCCCGGACCAGTGCGCCGAATATCTGGGGGATAATCATTTTACTACTTATCTGGCCAATATGAGCGGAACCGATCTGTTTACCCTGCAAGATATCCCGGACAGGTGCGCGCTGATAATCGGTGGAGAGGCCGGGGGGGCGGGAGCTTTCAGCGCCCGGCTGCACTCCGCCGCCGTTTCGATTCCGATGGCCCGGGGGGCCGAGAGCCTCAACGCGGCGGTGGCCGCAGGGATAATAATCTACCAGCTTTCCCACGCCCGGCGCGGAGCGGACCGATGACTCCTGAACCAATCCTGATAGCGCTCACGGCGTTGCTGGGCGCGATGTTAGGCAGTTTTCTCAATGTCTGCATAATCCGCCTTCCCGGCGGAAAAAGCATCGTCAGCCCGCGCTCATCGTGCCCGCACTGCGGCCACGTGGTGCGCCCCTGGGATAATATCCCCGTGCTCTCCTGGCTGATCCTTCGCGGCAGGTGCCGGGACTGCGGCTCAAGAATCTCAGCGCAGTATCCGCTGGTGGAGCTGGCCTCGGCAGGGTTGGCGGTGGCATCCCTGCTGCACGCCGGAATCGGCTGGCAATGGCCGGTCCAGTTTCTGCTGCTCTACCTTCTGCTGGGTATCCTGGCCACGGACGTGCGCGAGTATATCATCCCGGACGCTTTCTCGCTGGGCGGGCTGCTGGCCGGACTGGCCGCCGGTTTTCTGCCCGGGGGCCTGGAGCCGTCCGAAGCGCTGATTGGAGCGCTGGTGGGCGGCGGGACGCTTTACGGCGTGGCGCTGGCCGGACGGTTTGTGCTCAGGAAAGAAGCGATGGGCGGCGGGGACGTGAAGCTGCTGGCGATGATCGGGGCGTTCTGCGGCTGGCAGGGGGTATTGTTTACCGTGTTCGCCGGTTCGCTGGCCGGCAGTGTTATCTTCGGGTTTGTCAACTTCGTGCTGAAGAAAGACAGACTGGTCCCGTTCGGGCTGTTCCTGGCCCTGGGCGCGGCGCTCTACGTGTTCGCCGGCAAGCCGCTGATAGGCTGGTATCTTTCACTGTTCACTATCTGAGTGTGGAACAATCGCTTGCATCAGAGATGGGACCTGGTTAGTATTTCCGAAAGATTTGACCTGCAATTTCTGGCGATAATACAATCATCAATGACCTGGACGAAGACAGCCGATGCCCCCTGTTGAGATCAAAACCGGACCCTACCGCGAGATTACCTGGGAGGCGATCACCCTGGGGCTGATCGTGGGCGTGATCCTCAACATGGCGATCACTTACGCGGGTTTGCTGATCGGTTTTACGATTGTCGGCAGCGAGATCGCCGCCATTGTCGGGTGGGGTGTGTTGCGCGGCATCATGCGGCGCAGCACCATCGTAGAGAACAACATCAACCAGACAATCGCCAGCGCGGTCAACAGCACCGGGGCCGGGATCATCTTAACCATTCCAGTGCTCTACCTTCGCGGGGCCGAGTTCGAATTTCTCCACGTAATCCTGGCCACCATGTGCGGGGCCACGCTGGGAGTGGCGTTCATCATCCCGCTGCGCAAACAGATGATCGATATCGATCGCCTTCGTTTCCCCAGCGGCACGGCGGTAGCCGCGATCCTGCGCAGCCCCGGAGCCGGGATAAAAAAAGCCGTGCTGCTTACGGTCGGTATCGCGTTCAGCGCGCTGGTGAGCGTGATGGTGCATCTGGGCTGGATAGCCGAATATGTTGATCTCGGCGCCATGCTGGGTATGCCGGCCCACGTGGAAAATGTCTGGGCAGTGAGCCTGCTCAGTTTCGGCGCGGGGTTTATCAGCGGCTGGGCCGGCCTGGCAGTGCTGCTGGGCGGAATTCTGGCCTACTGGATAATCACGCCGGTCGCTTTTGGCCTGGGATGGATTCCACAGGGAATCGTGGGGGTGGACGCCTCCGCCTGGGCCCACGCCGAGATGAACCGTCCGCTGGGGATCGGGATGCTGATCGGCGGCGCGTTGATGGGGATCGCGCTGGCGCTGCCCTCGATCCGGGAGGCGTTCAGCAGCCTGCGAAGAATCGGTGGAGCGAACAAGTCCGGCCCCAGCGAGGAACTCCCGCTGAAGCTGCTCTATATCGCCGCTATCGCCAGCGTGGTCCTGCTGGTTGTGACAGGTTTCATCGCGGCAAGTCCCGTGGGGCTGCCGCGGATAATCGTAATCGCCCTGGCCGGTACGCTCTGGATCTGGCTGGCCGGGATTATCGTGGCCCAGTGCACCGGCATGACCGACTGGTCGCCGGTGAGCGGGATGGCGCTGATCGCCGTGACTATTATCCTTTTTTTTTCCTACAGCACAAATCACGAGAGCGGCGTGCTGCTGGCCGTGCTGATCGGGGCCACTGTCTGCGTGGCGGTCACCGAGGGCGCGGACATGATGCAGGACCTCAAAACAGGCACTCTGGTGGGCGCGTTGCCCGCGCGTCAGCAGGCGGTTCAGTTGATGTTCAGTTGGATGGGGCCGATTATCACGGTGCTGGTGATCCACGTGATCTGGAACGCCTACGGGTTCGGCGCGGGTACGAAGATTCCCGCGCCCCAGGCCCAGGCCCTGGATGCCGCGATCAGCGGCGTGGTGGGCGGTGATGTGCCGCTGGGCAAGTATGCCGCCGGGGCGTTGATCGGCGGTGTGCTGAGCGCCAGCACGTTCACCGGCCTGGGTGTGATGGTGGGTCTGTCGATGTACCTTCCGCTGGTCTATCTGCTGCCGTTCGGACTGGGCAGCGTGATGAACGTTGTCAGCGGCAAGCTCAGGGGCAGGCGCTGGGTTGAGAACACCGGCGTGCCGCTGGCGGCGGGATTGATTGTGGGTGACGCGGTTGTCGGCGTGGTTTTCGCGATGATCAGCGTACTTGGTGGAATTGGCTGAACTTGAATAGATATCGCTGTGATTTATGAAATCCCCTGGCTCCCTTTGGCAAGGGGGGGGGCAAGTCCCCCTTAATAAGGGGGGTGCCCGCAGGAAGCGGGCGGGGGTTGTTATCCCTTTTTGAAAAGGGGAATTTAAGAAGTAGTGGTAAGGTGCAAATTACAATATACAAATTTTTATATTTTCCAGCGACGTCCCTGGATGCCGGAGATTAAGAGATGGCCATGTTCAGTTACATCCTGCTTACCCTGTCCACCGTGGCGGCCTGTCTGTTCGCCGCGCGGATTCCGGTGATGACCGCGCCGCTGGCGGCCAGCGTGCTGGTGATGGCCGTGGCGGTGCTGCTGATGCGCCGCGGCTACAAGGCCAGGCTGGCCAGGGAGATGGCATCCGAGAGCGGCCGGGGGATTTTCGATTTCGCGGCCTCGGCCAGGGGTGTGCTGCAAACACTGGAACGGCTGGAAAGTGATGAGCAGGCCGGGTGCGGGCAAATCCATCGGGAGCTGGACAGGCTGGTGGACGGTGCTTTGTTCGATTTCGCCGAGGCGCGCGAGGGGCTGCTCGCCCTGCACGGGTTCGGCGGGTTCGCCAGGGTGGTTGGCGAATTCAGCAGGGGCGAGCGGGCTGTGAACAGGGGCTGGAGCGCCGCGGTGGATGGTTACCCCTGCGAAGCCCGTGCCAGCGTGGCGCGGGCCAGGGAAATATTCGCCGGGCTGGTTGATGAGCTGGAAAGGCTCCGGCGGCAGTCCTCCCGCTGAATTTTTCGCAGATCGCTCCCTGGCCCTCCTTTGAAAGAGGGAGAAAGAGATTTTTTTCAGATGCCTCGCAACTCTGCTGCGCAGTAGTTCATTTGTTTCCGGCGGATCGACACGCGGCGGCCGGTTGATGAGGACAGGGAATATCCGCCGGGACGAACAAAGCCAGAGGTGCTCTCATGCAATCAAGCCGAAATGTTTTGTTGCCATTGTGTTTTGGACTGCTTTCAGTTTCCGTGCTGGCAGTCTCCTTCGCTTGTTGCCCCGCGCCGGAGCAGAACGCCCGGAGTGGTTATAGCTGGAACTACGTAGTGGTGGAGCCGGGCACGCACCCGGGGATTATTTTCAGCGAGCAGGAGCTGCCGGCTCTTCGCAGGCGAGCCAGGGGCCAGGGCATGGCCGCCGACTCGTACGCCAAGATCAAGCAGGCCGCCGGGGTTGACTACGATACGGATATCACTGTCCGGCAGGCGGTGGGCCGCGAGGGCTGGCGGCTGAGCGAGCAGCTCCAGTGCCTGGCGCTGGTCTATCAGATCGAGGGCGACCGGGACGCCGGCCGCAAGGCCGTGGAAATCCTGGAGGCGATCGCCACCGGGATCGACCCCCGGGAGTTTTACCGGGAAGTTGACAGTGACTTTTTCGCCACCGAGCACTGGCCCAAGGCGTTCGCGTTTGCCTGGGACTGGCTGTTCGATTTGATGACCGTGGGGGAGCGGGAAAAAATCCTGGCTGCTCTGGAAGAGTGGAGCGCGGCGCTTTACGACCACACCACCAGCTGGTGGTGGAGCGAGGCGGGCTACAACTGCGGCGCGATCCCGGTGGGCGCGCAGGGTATGCTGCTCTGTGCGATCCGTGGCGAGAGCAGGCACCCCGATTTGGGCCGCTGGTTCTCCGAGTGCTGGCGCAAAGTCTCGCAAAACTATTTCCCCGAAACATGGGACAAGAGCGGAATCTGCAACGAAGGTCCCGGCTACGCCCATTACCACAAGAACCCCACCCAGTTCGCCGAGGCCGTGCGCAGGACCGGCGGGCCCGACATAATCGCCCGGACCGGTGCGGTCAACGCCATGCACTACCTTCGCCACCAGTGGATGCCCGGCGGAGGATGCGCTCAGATAGCGGATAACACCGAGTACGGCCGCCGCGTGTTCCAGGCGATCTACCTTCACGGTATCCGCGAGCTTGGCGATGCCGCCGGGCTGTGGACGTTCGAGAAATATGCCGACCGTCGCCGCTACGACAACGTGCTGGTGTTCCTGCTCTATCCGGACGGGCTGGAGCCGGTTTCTCCCGGCACGCTGGACCTTCCCACCTCGTACTATTTCGAGATCGACCCCAACCGCGCGGGCCACGTGTACGCCCGCAACGAGTGGGACAGTGAGCAGGCCAACTGGTTCGCGTTCACCACCCAGTTTTCCAACGCCAACCATAGCCATACCGACATGAACAGCTTCCTGTTCACCGCCTTCGGAGAGCCGTTCGCCACCCACGAGAATATTTTCTCCTACGGCCACGAACATCACGGCGCGGATATCGAGCACAACCTGGTGGTTATCGACCAGGGCGGCCTGCCCACCGACGACCGCAGTACGGCGGGCGACGATGGCGACCTGAACGGCCTGCTGACCGGGGTTGTAACGGGCCACTTTGCCGACTACGTGCGCGGTGACGCCAGCCGCTGCTACGCCGACCGCTCGATCCCCAGCTCCCAGGGGGCGGTGCGGGCCGACAGGATGATGATTTTCGCCAAGCAGGGGCCGAACCCCTACGTGGTTATCGCCGACGATATCCAGAAAGACGGCCGTGAGCACGACTACCACTGGCAATGGTACACCCCCGGCCACCAGATAAGCGGCGAGGGTACGTTGGGCAGCCCGTTTTTGCTCCAGGGCGACAGCGCCACCTGTGCGATCGCTTTCCTGGAACCCTCGGCTCCCGAGCACGAGTTTTCGGTTGTGCGCGGCGGGCGCAGCCGCAGGCCATACGAACTGGGACTGTTGCGAGTAAACCGCCGGGGAGTCCGGGTGCGCTACATGGCTGTTGCCGCCGCCTGGCGCAACGGCGAGCATGAGCCGCTTCTCCGGGTGGGACCGGAGGTGCGGGGCTGCGACGATGCAACCAGCATGGAGGTAATAAACGATGGTTTCCGCGACCTGATTCTCTGGCAGAGCGAGGAATTCAGCGACGCCCCCGGCAGGCTGCTTGAGTGCGGGGGAATTGTTACGGACGCGCTGATGGCGATGGTGCGTACCGATAAGGATGGACAGGTGACCGGCTACGTGCTGGGCGAGGGGAGCCGCCTGGAGTACGGGGGCCGCACCCTTGTCCGCTCGACCCGCCGGCTGAGTGTCAGCGCCGATTCGCGGCGCACGTTCGCCAGTGGTCAGCGCCGGGCGCGGCAGGGCATCGAGCCCAGGAGCGCGGCGGGCGCGTTCTGGCTACCCGATCCGCATAGCGAGGTCTGGGTTGACGGCCGGCGAGTACTGCCGTCGATGGGCCCGGGACGGATGGCGCTCATCCAACCCGACAAACGCAACTGATAATCCAATAGAGGCAGACCTTGAGAGAAAAACAATTTATGCCGGTGGCGCTGCTGGCTGCCTGGCTGATCATGCCGGTGGTCGCTTTGGCTCAGCGGGTCCCGGCTTATCCTCCCAGCCGGCAGATCGGCTCGGTGTGGTTCGAGATGACTACGCTGGACGAGCTGGCTCCCGGCAGTGACAACTGGCCTCTTACCTGGGCCGCCGACGGCCATCAATACACCTCCTGGGGCGATGGCGGCGGGTTCGGCGGAACCAATGTCGATGGCCGGGTCAGTTTCGGTGTCGGCCGGATCGAGGGCGGTGCGCGCGATTACCGCTGCCGGAATATCTGGGGCGGAGCGGGTTTGCCGCAACCGCCCTTTGGAGGCAAGAGCTACGGGATACTGGCCCTGGGGGACACGCTCTGGCTCTGGCGCGGCGGGGACGCCTCTGACGAGACGCTCTACGAGTTCCGTGAGCTTTACCGCTCGCTGGACAGGGGCGTAAGCTGGCAACCGGCCGGGGTGCGATTCGACAGGCGCGAGTTCAGCGATACGCTGGGGGTTTTCGCGCTCACGTTCCTTCAGTTCGGCAGGGGTTATGAGGGCGCACGGGACGGCTACGTGTACGTCTACGCCCCGCGCGCGACCAGCCTGGAGTGGGATGTCCACACACCCGGCGATGTGATGCTGATCCGGGCGCCTCGTGGAGAAATCGATCAAAAAAACGCCTACCGCTGGTTCGCAGGCGCGGACGGGGCGGGTGTGCCGCGCTGGAGCGAACATTACAACAGCGCCGTGCCAGCGTTCAGCGATCCGGCCAATGGGGTGATGAGGACCAGCGTAGCGTTCAACGCGGGCCTGGGCAGGTACATCCTCAGCACACTCCATGTCAGCCGGTTCCGTGAGCATGACGGCCGCCTGGGTATCTACGACGCCCCCGAGCCGTGGGGGCCGTGGACCACGGTCCTGTTCGCCAACGCGTTCGAGCTGGGCCTGGTCGATTTCAGCAAGACCGTTTTCTTCAACTTTTCCAACAAGTGGACCTCCCGGGATGGCCGCAAATCCGTACTGGTTTACACCAATCGCGACAACTGGGCCACTGTGGAAAGCGAGTTCTACATGAGGGGCGAATGCCTTAAAGTGGGCCACCGGGGCGCCAGCGGTATTTTTGCCGGGAATACCCTGGCGGCGTTCGCCGGGGCTCTGGAGCAGGGCGCTGACATGGTGGAACTCGACGTGCATCTGTCCTTGGACAGCCAGCTGGTGGTGATCCACGACAACACTGTGGACCGTACCACCGGAGGCACGGGCGAGGTGGGCGCGATGACCCTGGCCGGGTTGCAAAAGCTCGATGCGGGTGGGGGAGAGAAAATCCCCTCGCTGGGTGAAGTTTTATTGCTGCTCGGTAGCCGCTGTGGCGTCAACGTGGAGCTCAAAGGGCCGGGAACCGCCGCGCCCGTGGCCGGGCTGCTGAGCCGGTTCGTGCGGGGAAAGGGAATTCCCTGGGATAATTTTCTTGTCAGCTCGTTCGATCACGCCCGGTTGGCCGAACTCAAGGAGATCGAGCCGAGAATTCGCCGCGCCCCGTTGTTCGGCGAGGACTTGCCGGAGGATTTTATCGCAATCGCCCATGGGCTCGGGGCCTGGTCTGTGAACCTGAACAAGCAGTCAGTAACCGCCGACCTGGTTGACCGCTGCCATCGCGAGGGCCTGCGCGTACATGTCTATACAGTCAA
This sequence comes from Gemmatimonadales bacterium, assembly GCA_024278175.1. Classification (GTDB taxonomy): domain Bacteria; phylum Gemmatimonadota; class Glassbacteria; order GWA2-58-10; family GWA2-58-10; genus JAJRTS01. Next base: position 39,953 of record JAJRTS010000020.1, read on the forward strand.
TAATCCTGACGAGATCGCCCGGTTGAAAGAGTTGGGAGTCGACGGGATTATCGGCGACTACCCGGACAGGCTTTGAATTTTTTATACAAATCTTCAGTCAGGAAGATCACAGTGCGCAAACTGTGTCTGTTGGTGATTCTTGCCGCAGTCATACCGGCTGTTCGCCCGGAGTTTCTGACCGCTGAGAGTAAAATCAAGGTCATTATCGACACTGATATAGCGGAGGACATAGACGATATCCTCTGTACGGCGTTCGCGCTCAACAGCCCGGAGTTCGAGGTGCTGGCGATCACCACGGTGGACGGCAACGTGGCGGCGCGCAGCAGGGTGGCCCGCAAGCTGACCCAACTCTACGGTATGCCGGAGCTGCCGGTGGCCGAGGGCTATGTGCGCAATATCCCCCTGCCGGATACAACCTATACCGGCTTTTCGGGCGGGGTGCGTTATGGCGAGATTGCTCCGGACGAGCAAGGTTTACCGCCGGCCAGCGCGCTCAGGGCCGATCAGCTGATAGCGGAGCTGGCCGAGCGTTATCCGGGAGAGGTGAGCGTGGTCACTATCGGCTCGATGGCCAATATCGGGCAACTGCTTACCCGCTACCCGGCAAGTGCGGCCAAGCTGAAGCAGATAGTCTCCAACGGCGGCAATTTCAGCGGCGGCGAGCACAGTATCGGCTGGAACCTTCGCTACGACCCGGTGGCCGCCGTTATCGCCGCCCGCTCTCGCGTACCCTGGGTGCTGCTCTCCGAGTCCACCAGCCGTTTTTGCAGCCCCCGCACCGAGGATGTGAAGCGGTTGCAGGAGTCTAAGCTGCCCACGGTAAAAATCCTTGTGGAGGCGATTAAATGGTGGCGCACCAACAAGGTGGACGCCACCACGCTGCCTCATGTTTCCGACCTGAACGTGTTTGCTTATTTGCTGGGCGGCTGGGTGGAAACCACTGCGGGGAATGTGTTTATCGAGATTGGCCCCCGGGGTTTTTTGCCAGCTTTGCGGGTGGAGGATAATCCTGAGGGACGAATAATGCTGGGCCGCGAGATACCCCGTGAAAAGGGCGCGAAGTTGCGGGAGCTTTTGATGACCCGGCTGCTGAGCGAACCGCTGCACAAATGATAATCCAAAAAGCAAGTGCTCCCGGGAAGGGGGACGGAAGCAAATCGGAGCCTGGAAATGCGCGCAGGCTCGCCCGATAAGCTTCCGGGACGACATCTTTTTGCGTTGCCGGGGAGGTGTTTCAGCTCCCTGGCGGGAACGGGTGGAAAAAATATCATTCTCTCTCTTGTCACCTGCCGTCCTTGACATTACCTGAGCTCTGAATTAAGTTTCGCAGTCCAGGGGTCATTTCGCTTGCGGACGCTTAACCGTTGCGCACAGCATCCACAGCCGCGTCCGTAACTTCCTGTAGTGAAAACATTTCCAGGTACTAACCGCAGGCATGGAGAATCGCAGCTGAATATTTCCGCTCGGGCGTGAAACCTTCTGGGAATTATTCGTTTAACACCGGTGGGGAGCTACCACCCGGGGACGTGATGCAGCAGCCTTAACGCGCCATGGAATTCAAGTTCACAGGGAGATTAATGATGAGTAAAAAAATGATCATGGTCGATGGCAACACGGCCGTGGCGAATGTAGCCCACGCTACCAACGAAGTCATCGCTATTTACCCGATTACGCCATCCTCCGGCATGGGTGAGATTTCCGACGCCAGGAGCGCGGCGGGGATTGCGAATATCTGGGGCACGATTCCCAACGTTACCGAGATGCAGTCGGAGGGCGGCGCCAGCGGCGCGGTCCACGGCGCACTGAGCAGCGGCAGCCTGACCACCACGTTCACGGCCAGCCAGGGCCTGTTGCTGATGATCCCGAACATGTTCAAAATCGCCGGTGAACTGACCCCCACGGTCTTCCACGTTTCCGCCCGCGCGGTTGCCTGTCAGGCTCTTTCGATTTTCGGCGACCACTCCGACGTGATGGCAACGCGCAGCACCGGGTTCGGCCTGTTCTGCTCCGGCAATATCCAGGAAGCTCAGGATTTTACCCTGATCTCCCAGGCCGTCACCCTGAAAAGCCGCGTGCCGTTCGTGCACTTTTTCGACGGGTTCCGGACCAGCCACGAGGTGCAGAAGATTGTCGAGTTGAGCCGCGATGAGATGGAGCGGATGCTGGACTACGAGCTGATCGCCGCTCACCGCGCCCGCGCGTTGAGCCCGGATACCCCCTCGCTCAAGGGAAGCTCGCAGAACCCGGACGTCTTTTTCGCGGCCCGCGAGACTGTCAATCCCTTCTACCTCAAGACCCCGACGATTATGCAGGAGGCGATGCACGAGTTCGCCGCGATCACCGGCCGCCAGTACAAGCTGTTCGATTATTTCGGACACCCCGAGGCCGAGCGGGTCGTGATCATGATGGGTTCCGGCGCCGAGGCGATGCACGAGATCGTGGACTACCTGGCCGCCCAGGGCGAGAAAGTCGGCGTGATCAAGGTCCGCCTCTACCGTCCGTTCTCGATGCAGGCGCTGGCCGGGGCTCTGCCCGCCACGGTCCAAAAAATTGCCGTGCTGGACCGCACCAAGGAGCCCGGCTCCCAGGGTGAGCCGCTCTACATCGATGTGCGCACCGCCATCGGCGAGGCGATGAGCGAGGGCCTGGTGGATTTTGACAGGTACCCGGTTGTCGTCGGCGGGCGCTACGGCCTGGGTTCGGCCGAGTTCGACGCCAGCATGGCCAAGGCCGTGCTCGACAACCTGTCCGCCGCCAGGCCGAAGAACCATTTTACGATCGGGATCAACGATGACGTCACTGGCAGCAGCCTCGAGTACGACCTCTCCTACGGTATCCCGCAGGAAGTGCACAGGTCGATGTTCTACGGGCTGGGCAGCGATGGTACCGTGGGCGCGAACAAGAACTCGATTATGATTATCGGCAACAACACCGATAACTGCGCCCAGGGTTATTTCGTCTATGATTCCAAAAAAGCAGGCGCGGTCACTGTCAGTCACCTCCGTTTCGGCAAAGACCCGATCCGTAGTACCTACCTGCTTAAGCAGGCCGATTTTATCGCCTGTCACAACTTCTCGTTTGTCGAGAAGTACGACATGCTGGCCAACGCGGCCGAGGGCGGTACGTTCCTGCTCAACAGCGCCTACGGTCCCGATGAGGTTTGGGATAATATTCCGGCCGAGGTCCAGCAGCAGATCATCGACAAGAAGCTCAAGTTCTACGTGATTAACGCGCTCAAGCTTGCCGCCGACCTCGGTCTGGGCGCCCGGATCAACACGATCATGCAGTCCGCCTTCTTCCAGATCAGCGGGATCCTGCCCACGCAGGAGGCCGTGGAGGCGATCCAGGGTTCGATCAAGAAATCCTACGGGAGCAAAGGCGAGCGCGTGGTGAAGATGAATTTCGACGCCGTGGACGCGGGTCTGAAGAATGCCCACGAAGTAACGGTCCCCGCCGGTGTTACCAGCAATATCCACATGATCCCGCCGGTGCCCTCGGGCGCTCCGGAGTTCGTGCAGAACGTGACCGCCAAAATGATCGAGGGTAAGGGCGAGCAGCTCCCGGTCAGCGCCCTGCCCTGTGATGGTACTTTCCCCACGGGCACGACCAGGTACGAGAAGCGCAATATCGCGGTGGAAATCCCGGTCTGGAACCCCGCGGTCTGTATCCAGTGCGGTCAGTGCAGTTTCGTCTGCCCGCACGCCTCGATCCGGATCAAGGCCTACGACGGCGCCAAGCTGAGTGACGCGCCCGAAACGTACAAAAGTGTCGACGCCAAAACCAAGGCGTTCGCCGGGTTGAAGTTTACCGTTCAGGTAGCTCCCGAGGACTGCACGGGCTGCGGCGTATGCGTGGAAGCCTGCCCGGGCAAGGAAAAAGACGAGAACAAGCAGCCCACCGGTCGCAAGGCGATCAACATGGCCCCGCAGGCGCCGCTGCGTGAGCAGGAAGCCGAAAACTGGGACTTCTTCCTCTCGCTTTCCGACACCGATCCCTCGCTCTTCAGCCTGGGCAACGTCAAGGGCAGCCAGCTTTCCCGTCCGCTGTTCGAGTTCAGCGGAGCCTGCGCCGGCTGTGGCGAGACCCCGTATGTCAAGCTGCTGACCCAGCTTTTCGGCGACCGTCTGATGGTCGGTAACGCCACGGGTTGCAGTTCCATCTACGGCGGTAACCTGCCCACCACGCCCTACACCACGCGCGCCGATGGCCGCGGGCCGGCGTGGAGCAACAGCCTGTTCGAGGATAACGCCGAGTTCGCGTTCGGGATGCGTCTGACCGCCGATCAGCAGAGCAGGTTCGCGACAGAATTGCTCTCCAAGCTCGCCGAACAGGGCGTGGCCAGCGAGCTGATTGCGGAGATTCTCGCTGCCGATCAGAGCGACCAGGCCGGTGTGGAGGCCCAGCGTGAGCGGGTCGCCAGGCTGCGCGCCCAACTGGAGGGCAAGGATATGGTCGAGGTCAAGCACCTGCTGCCGGTGATCGACTTTCTGGTCAAGAAGAGCGTCTGGGCGGTGGGCGGCGACGGCTGGGCCTACGATATCGGCTACGGCGGCCTGGACCACGTGATCGCCAGCGGCAAGAACATCAACATCCTCGTGCTGGACACGGAAGTTTATTCCAATACCGGCGGCCAGATGTCCAAATCAACCCCGATGGGCGCCACCGCTAAGTTCGCCGCGGCGGGCAAGCCGATCGGCAAGAAGGACCTGGGAATGATGGCGATGAACTACGGCACCGTCTACGTGGCCAGTATCTGCTTTGGCGCCAACATGGCTCAGACTGTCAAGGCGTTCATGGAGGCCGAGAGCTACTCCGGCCCGTCGATCATTATCGCCTACAGCACCTGTATCGCCCACGGGATCAACATGACCACCAGCCTGGGTAACCAGAAGCGGGCCGTGGCCAGCGGGCACTGGATCAACTACCGCTACGATCCGAGGAAGGCTGTGGAGGGTAAGAACCCACTACAGCTCGATTCCAAGCAGCCCTCTATCCCGGTGCGCGAATACACGTTCGCCGAGAACCGTTACCGTACCCTGCTGGCCCATGACCCCGAGCGTGCCGAAACCCTGGCGGACCAGGCGCAGAAAGCGGTCGCCAATCGCTGGAACTATTACAGGAAGCTCAGCGAAATCGACTGGAGCGAGGTCAGTCAGGAAATGGTGTTCGAGGAAGCCGGTAACGGCAAGAAATAGCCGGCCTCGGCTACCGATGTTTGCAATTGACGAACCGGGAACGTACCTTTGAGGTGCGTTCCCGGTTTTTTGTTACAGCGCATACGGGATTGGGATACGTCCCGTGCGGCGTCCACATAAATTTTTCCGCGATATTTGAGGGAGGACAATAGATGAGCGAGAAATCCATGTTGCGCCGCCTGATCGCCTACGACCGCTGGGCCAACGCCCAAACCCGCGATTCCCTGGCGGCGGTGGCAGGCAAAGCCCCGAGAGCCGTAACGTTGCTGGCCCATATCCATCTTGGTTGGAGCGCCTGGATGGACCGGATCGGGCAGATCGAGCGGGAAATAGCATGGTTCCCCGAGTTGGGGCTGGATCAGTGCGAAGAGATCGGCCGCGCCGCGCAAAAGCGCTGGGATGATTTTATAGCTGGCCTGCCGGACGACTGGCAGGGTATCGAGTACACGGCAAAACTGCTCGATGGCGGCGTGTCGCGATTTACCTTGAACGAGATCGTGACGCAGCTTGTCACTCACGGTTCTTACCACAGGGGGCAGATCAGCACACTCGTGCGCGGTGTCGGCGGGGAGCCGGTGAATACCATGTTCATGCGCTATGTGGTAACCGGCAAGGGTTGAGCGAGATGTCTGCGCCGTCTGTCTCTCCTTATTGTGCCCTGCCCCGTCTGATTTAATGTACGTCGGACGGGCAGGCCGAATTTGTTATCAGAGCCGATAGAAAAGCAGGGAGTGAATATAATTGAGAGTGTTTGTCAAAGCAAATGGGATGTACGGACGTTCCAAGCTTGAAAAGCCCCCATCGCCTCAGTGGCGATGGGGGCTTGAACTCAACCGTATCTTTTGCCTGCGGAAAATCAGAGATGCTCGATGTTCTCGAACTCGGCGTCTTCGATGTACTGATCGGTTCTGGTAACGAACTGGATTACATGCTCCAGGATCAGATAGTGCTGCTTTTCTTCAATGGCGATCTTGATCAGCAGTTCCTTCTGGGCGTCGCTCTCGACCTCTTCGCTTTTCTCCATGTAAAACTCTTCGCTCTTCTTCTCCAGTTCCTGAGCTTTTTTATAGAGCTCGATTTGTCCCAGGTTGGAGCTGATGTCCTCTCCGGATTCTTTCATCCGGGCGAAAATGTTTTTCACGTCCGCCGGCGTGGTCGTCCGGGAGATGCCCGGAGTCCGGCGTCTCATCTCGGCGAATATCTCATAATGCTTAACTTCTTCATCAGCCAGGATGCTCAGGATTTTTTTAATCCCGGTATTGTCCACCCCGACGGCAACCTTACGGTAGTAATTTTCTCCGTCTTTTTCCATTTGCATGGCAAATTCAATAATATCCATTTTACCCTCCACACTGTGGGCGATAACAAAAATCTTCTTTGCCTGAATCTGTTGCTACTAAAAGCTAAGCGTTCAATAACCGTAAGTCAAACATCCCGGCCCTTATCGCTGGCCGCACGATGACCGGCGGCGACCCGGGACAAAGAGATTGATTTGAAAAGTTAAAGACGATATGATAGATAAATCTTAAGTACCGGAGTGGACAGCCAACGGATGCAAATTAAGTGGATGGAGGAGCGGGCGATGCGTAAATCCGGAGAGCAGATTGGACGTCGACGGTTTCTGGCTGCCACCGGTGGGATGCTCGCCGCGGGCGCCGCGGGATTGCAACCGCTGGTGGCTGGCTCCGTTCCCGAGCTGCCGGAACCGCTGGGCGAAGTGTCCCATCTGGGCTGGGTGGTGAAGGATCTCGACAGCACGGTTGGCTACTGGAGCAATATCGGCCTGGGCCATGTATCGATCGACCGGGAGCACACGCTGGAGAATACGGTCTATCGCGGCAAGCCGGTGGACATAACAGTGCGCTGGGGCTGGGCGCAACTGGGGCGGGTGGGGATCGAGATTTTTCAGCCGTTGAAAGGCTACAGCGCCTACGACGAGTTCCTGGAAAAACATGGCGAGGGAATCCAGCACGTGGCGTTCGCCCAGACCAGTCCGGAGCAGCTCGAATCCCGGGTGGCCGCACTGGAGAAGCTGGGCATAACCGTGCAGGAGCGCGGTACGTTCAATGGTGGTAAGGGGATTTTTGTCTACATGGACACCGAGCCGGTGGGCGGGGTGACGTTTGAACTGGTCTATGCCCCGAACTATGTCAGGAGCCTCGGCAGGCCCACTCCGGCTCCACCTGAAGGTCAAAAAGCGCCCTTTGGTAAAATAGTCCAGTACGCCCTCTGCACGTTCGATGTGGACCGGGTACTGAATTTTTACAGCCGTCTCGGTTTTGACAACGGTGGAGTTGACCGCGATAACAAGGGATTGATCAGGCGCTACCGTGGCCGGGAATGTGACTTTCGCATGCACATGGGCTGGAGCAGGTGGGGAAGCACCAGACTGGAAATTCTTCAGCCCACACGGGAGTACAGCATTTACGACGAGTTCCTGGAGCGCCACGGCGAGGGATTCCACCATATCGCGTTCGCGGTCGGGGACATGGACGCGGCGGTGGCGATGATGAAAGAGCGTGGTGTTCAGGTCAGCCAGGACGGAGCATGGGGCCGCAAGGACGTGGAGGGACGGTTTGCCTATCTGGACACCGAGCGCCACGGCGGACTGACAATCGAACTGTTATGGAGTGAGTAAAATGGCGTATCGTGATCAGCGGGAGTTTATCAGGCTGCTGGAAAAAGAGGGCGAGCTGCGCAGAATAAAGCGGGTGGTCAGCCCGGAGCTGGAGATAACCGAAATCGCAACCAGGGTGATGCACGCGGGCGGCCCGGCGCTGCTGTTCGAGAACGTAGCGGGCAGCGAGTTGCCCGTGTCGATCAACCTGATGGGCAGCGGGCGGCGGATGGCGCTGGCGCTGGGCGTTGAGGACGTGAACGAAGTGGCCGCGCGGATCGGCGAGTTGCTGGAGACGAAGGTTCCCGAATCGCTGATGGGCAAGCTGGCGATGTTGCCCCGGCTGGCCGAGCTGACCAGATATCCGCCTAAAACGGTAAGCGAGGGACCCGTGCAGGAGCTGGTGCTTCAGGGCGAGGATGTCGATCTGGGCAGTCTGCCCGTGCTCAAGTGCTGGCCCCAGGACGGCGGCCCGTATTTTACCCTGCCGCAGGTGATTACCAAAGACCCGGAAAACGGGATGCGCAACGTGGGCATGTACCGGATGCAGGTGTACGACCGCAACACCACCGGCATGCACTGGCATATCCACAAGCACGGGGCGCAGCATTTGGAGAAGGCGCGGCGGCTGGGACAGAAACTGGACGTAGCTGTGGCCCTGGGGGGCGATCCCGCGCTGACCTACGCCTCCACCGCGCCGCTGCCGGACACGGTGGAGGAATACCTGTTCGCCGGTTTTCTGCGCCGCGCTCCGGTGGAGCTTGTACCCGCCCGGACTGTAAATCTTCAAGTCCCGGCCCATGCTGATATCGTGCTGGAGGGCTATGTAGACCCGGCCGAGCCGCTGCGCAACGAGGGTCCGTTCGGCGACCACACCGGCTACTACAGCCTGGAGGACGACTACCCGGTGTTCCATGTCCAGGCAATCACCATGCGCCGTGATGCGATCTACCCGGCCACCGTGGTGGGGCCCCCGCCGATGGAGGACTTCTGGATGGGGCACGCCACCGAGCGGATTTTCCTGCCCCTGCTCAGGCTGGTGGTGCCCGAGCTTGTCGATTACCACATGCCCCCCGAGGGCGTGTTCCATAACCTGGTGTTCGTCTCGATCCGCAAGCGCTACCCCGGCCAGGCGTTCAAGGTGATGCACAGCCTGTGGGGCCAGGGCCTGATGATGCTGGCCAAGGTGCTGGTGGTGCTCGACGAGGACGTGGACGTGTCCGACCCGCAGCAGGCCTGGTGGGCCGCGCTGAACAATATCGACCCCCGGCGCGACACGATATTCACCCCCGGGCCCGCCGATGCGCTGGATCACGCCTGCCCCCTGCCGCACTACGGAACCAAGATGGGTATCGACGGGACGCGCAAGTTGCCACAGGAGGGTTTCCGCCGGCCGTGGCCGGATAAGATCGAGATGAGCCAGGAAGTGCGGCGCAAGGTGGACGGGATGTGGAAGGAGCTTGGTCTTGACTGACACTGGGCAGAGTGCGGTCGGCAGGCTGGGGCTCTACAGCAGGCTGGTGATGTTGCCGCACACGGTGTTCGCCCTGCCGTTCGCCCTCACGGCCGTGGTGCTGGCCAGTTACCAGCACAGCGTTACCCCTGCAAAAATCCTGCTGATCGTGGTCGCGTTCACCGGGGCGCGCAGCGCGGCGATGGGGTTCAACCGGCTGATCGACCACGGGGTGGATTCCCGCAACCCCCGCACCCGGCGGCGGCCGCTGCCCGCGGGTAAGCTCTCGCGAGGGCAGGCCTGGTTGTTCGTGGCCGGTTCCGTGGCCGTGTTCGAGCTGGCGGCCTGGCTGCTGGGACGGTTGCCGCTGCTGCTCAGTCCACTTGCGCTGGTTGTGGTGCTGCTCTACAGTCTGACCAAATTTTTCACCTCCCTGAGCCACCTGGTGCTGGGCCTGGCGCTCTCGATAGCCCCGGTGGGGGCCTGGATCGCGGTTACGGGCGGGTTCGGCGCGGGAGTGATCGTGCTGGCGGGGGCGGTGCTGTGCTGGGTGGCCGGGTTCGATGTGATCTACTCGCTGCAGGACGAGCGGTTCGACCGCGGCGAGGGCCTGCATTCGATCCCCGCCAGGCTGGGCGCCCACGGTGCGCTGTGGGTCAGCCGGGGGTTGCATCTGGCGACAGTGGCACTGCTGGCCTGGACCGGGACGTTTTTTCCGGTGGGATTTTTTTTCTGGATAGCCTGGGTTGCAGTGACTGCCATGCTGGTTTACGAGCATCGGCTGGTAAAACCGGACGACATCAGCAGGGTCAACGCGGCGTTTTTTACGGTTAACGGAATAGTCAGCGTGGTGTTTTTCCTGCTGAATCTGGTTGACAGGTTGGTTTAATTAACACACCCCGCCCGCTTGCAGCGGGCATTCCTCTTGTTAGCGGGGAATTGCCGGTCTCTGACTTCGATCCAGCTATCACCGCGGAGGGTACTATGCCCAATGGAAATTTTCGATATTTTCGATTGTAATGCCGATATTAAGGCGGGAATTTGGGGGAGAGCGAATTGAGCGAGGACGGTGGGAAAAATCTGATCGTGGCGATAACCGGGGCCAGCGGCGCACCCTACGCGGTCCGTCTGCTGGAAGTGCTGGGAACGCTGGGCGTGGGAGTGGAGCTGGTTGTCAGCCGGATGGGCCGCGACCTTCTTTTTCGCGAGGCCGGGATTCTCGCCGCGGGCGAACTGAAAGATCATCTTGACGCACGGGGAATCGACGTCTCGCGGCTGACCGCCTACAGCGAGGACAATCTGAGCGCGCCCCCGGCCAGCGGCAGCCACTCAACGCGCGGGATGGTGGTCTGCCCATGCAGCGTCAAAACGCTCAGCGCCGTGGCTGCCGGGGCCTGCCGCACGCTGCTGGAGCGCTCGGCGGAGGTAACCCTTAAGGAAGGCCGCCCGTTGGTACTGGTGCTGCGCGAGTCGCCATACAGCCTGATCCAGATTGAGAACATGCGCGCTGTTACGCTGGCCGGGGGCGTGATCCTGCCGGCCAGCCCGGCGTTTTACCATCAGCCGACAGATATCGGCGGCCTGCTGGATTTTATCGTGGCGCGTATCCTGGACAGGTTCGGGATCGTCCACGAGCTGGGCGTGCGCTGGGGCGGGGATGAGTTGTAGTGTGCTCTTGAGGAGCTGAAGTTTTCGCTGCTATCAGCCGATATACTGTGTTATGTCACGGGCGGGATGTGCGCCCGGTTCAAAGAGTAAGACAAAGAGGATGGTCAGGATGCACGTTGCATTGCAAAACCTTGATATCGCGATGAAAGTGCAGGCAAACGTCCAGAATAAGGCGCTGGACCAGCAGGCCAATGTGCTGCAGCTTATCGACGGTGTTGCCCAGGCAGTCGAGCAGGCTGCTCGTCCCTCCGACGGGGTGCGGGGCAGGTACGTGGACATCAGCGCCTGAACAAAAGCTACTATCAGCCGAGTTTAGAACCGGCTTCCTGGAAATGGGTTGCCGGTTTTGTATTGTGGCCGGGGGCTATAAAAAACCCGCCGGAATTTTCCGGCGGGTCGGCGCTGTGTCAGGTACTCGTGCGATGCGTGGAAGCAGACCATACTATCGCTCTTCCGCACCGTTTACGCATACAGGTTTACTCCCACACCATAGTTACTTCCCGGCAGCGGGTAGGAGAGTCTCGGTTTGGGCGTATCGAGCATCTTGGCGACATTTTCCGCGCCGGCTTGCCTGATATCCCTCATCTTGACCTGCAATTGCATCGCGTTGGGCATCGCAGAGGCCATCGATACATTCCCTGCCATTTGTTACCTCCTTGTAACAAAGATCAGGGCGTGGTCCCTATTGTTTATTTCGATATTTTAGCGTTAAAACTTTAGTATTTCTTTACCTGCAGGGGAGATGGGCCGCCAGGCCGTGCTGTGAGGGGAAACGCTTGAGCAGGGCGGCGGATAACTTGGGGGTTGAATTATCTTCTCAAAATGATAAACTTGGTTGAGTCGCAGGATTATAATTGTTTCGAAAATGATAAAGGAAAATTCGGGAGTGAATGTTGAATAAAGCGGCGCTGGTAACGGGCGGCGCCAGGCGGATCGGGCGGGAGATAGCCCTGAGCCTGGCCGAAGGGGGCTGGGACGTGGTCCTGCACTACAACTCCTCGCGCGATGACGCCGAGGGCACCGCCGAAGAGGTCCGCGGCCGGGGAGTGAGCTGCCAGCTTGTCGGGTGCGATCTGGCCGATAGCCGCCGGATGCTGGAGTTGTTGCCCGCGGCGGTAGGGCTGGCGCCCGCTCTGGAATTGCTGGTCAACAACGCATCGGTATTCGAGCGCTCGCCGATAGCCGAAACCGAGGTCGGGCTTTTCGACTCTCACATGGCGGTCAACCTTAGCGCCCCGTTTTTCCTGCTGCGTGATTTCGCCAGGCTGTGTGGGCGGGGGCAGGTGCTGAACCTGCTCGATACCCGGATCGTGCGCGATGAGTCGGCGTACGCGGCCTACACGCTGACCAGGAAAGCCCTGGCCGGGCTTACCCGCATGGCCGCCCGCGAGTTCGCCCCCGGGATCAGGGTCAACGCCGTGGCTCCGGGACTGATCCTTCCTCCAGAGGGCGGCAACCGCGAGCAGTTCGAGCGCATGGCGGCCCGTATTCCGCTGGAGCGCCACGGCCACCCGCGGCAGGTGGCTCAGGCTGCGATGTATCTGGTCAACAGCGATTTTGTCACCGGACAGGTCATTCATGTCGACGGAGGAGAACACCTGCTGTGAAACTGGCGACTGTTACGATCAAGGACCTGGCTCTTCGCTGCGTTATCGGTCTCAACGACTGGGAGCGCAGGAAAAAGCAGGACGTGATGATTAATATCGAGTTCGAGTTTGACGCCGCCCGGGCCGTGGCCGGGGACGAGGGCGAACTGACAGTGGATTACAAGACGATCACCAAGCGCGTGATCGAGGGCGTGGAGGGCAGCGGTTTCAAGCTGCTCGAATCGCTGGCAAGCCATGTGCTGGAGCTTGTGATGGAAAGCCCCGGGGTGCTGCGGGCCACCGTGGAGGTGGACAAGCCCCACAGCCTGCGGTTCGCCGAATCCGTTTCGGTCCGGTTTTCCGCCGGGAGGTAAGAAAGATGAATACCGTGATCGTCTCTGTGGGATCGAATATTGAACCGGAACGTAATGTTCAGGCCGCACGCGAGCTGGTGGCTGAGCTCCACGAGTTGGTCGGCTGCTCGGATTTCGAGCGTACCGAACCGTTGAGTCGGCCCGGGCAGCCGGAATTTATCAACGGGGCATTTCTGGTGCGTACGAACCTCGACCGTCCGGCTCTGCGGGCCAGCCTGAAAGAGATCGAAGACCGGCTGGGGCGTGTTCGCCGCTCCGACAAGTTCTGCCCACGGCGGATCGACCTGGATATCGTGGTCTGGAACGGCCGGGTGGTTGACGAGGATTACCACACCCGCGATTTCGTCCGCCGGGCCTGCGTCCAGTTGCTTCCGGCTCTGGAAAACGGTGAGAGTTGAGATAAACGGCCAGGTTGATTATTTTATGCCTTCATGACCCGGATGGATTCAGAAATTATATCGTGAGTAAGGGAAGATGGTTTCGTAGAAAGTCATATTTTTCGATGGCAAAGTAAAAAGCTCCAGCTGCGAGGCGCGCAAATATCGAGCAATGGGGGCCTACTCAAAGGTACTCCGCAACGTGCGAGATATGGAAGCGCAACGAGGTAGATGGACTTTTTGCGAAGCCATCAGGGAAGGGAGCCTGATGGCCCGGAGGAAGAAGCTCAAGAACGAGTTGGGTGAGGAAAAGGTCCGCGAGATCGTTTTTGCCGCGGGCGAGTTGTGCCTGGAGAAAAAAGCGACCGATGTGGGCTTGCTGGATATTCGTAAAATTACCCAGATGACAGATTATTTCCTGATCGCCGGCGGTTTCACCGACATCCACGTGCGCGCGGTCAGCGAATATGTGGAGGATCTGCTGCGAGAGAAATACGAGGTCAAACCGTGGCACGTGGAAGGCAGGGAAAGCGGCCGCTGGATGCTGCTGGACTACGTGGATTTCGTGGTGCACGTGTTCCAGCCGGAGGCCAGGGAGTTCTACCAACTGGAGAAGCTCTGGATCGATGCCGAGCGTCACGAGCTGGGTAGCGGCGATGGGGCGGTGGGGTGAGTCCCTGCCGTTACTGTGTTATGCAGGTATTGTGCTTTAATCCTCCCCATTCATTCCCCCCCCTGTGTCCCCTCTTGTTAGAGGGGAATAAATGCACCGACTATCTAGTATTATGTATGCTTCTGGTGGTAGTGGCCAGACCCATCTTTTAGTGAAGGAATAGAAGAACAACCTGTCATGCCGGGCGCTGGATTGATGCTCTGGCGGCAAAATCCCCCCTCTTGAGAGGGGTGCCCGCAGTCCGTGCGGGCGGGGTGTGCCGGGATCCGCCAATAGCAATATTGCGCCACTTAATCTTAGCGGGAACTTGGCGTCAAAGTACTGCTACTGCTTTTTGTGTTCGGTGGCGATTGTCACCATCTCTATTCCGCTCTGGCGGGCCAGGTCCATCACCTCGATCACCTTTCCGTGGGTCACTTCCTTATCCGCCTTCACGTTGAGCACCAGCGGCTTGCCCTCGTCGATGGACTTGCGGAATATCCCGGGCAATTCATCGACCCGCACCATCTGATCACCGAAATAGAGCTCGCCCTGGCTGGTGATGTAAACGGTCATCGGCTCGGGGGCGTTGCTCTCCGGTGGCTCGGCCCCGGACGCCGGCAGAGCGATCTTGAGCGCGGGCTCGTCCATGAACGTGGCGCTGACCATGAAGAAGATCAGCAGCAGGAACACCACGTCCACCAGCGAGATGATGTTGATAACCGCTTTGCGTCTGTGCCGCTGGGAGAACTGCATCAGCGCCCCGCTCTCTCTCTCCCGGCGTGCGCGGCGGCGTCATGGTTGAACCCGGAAAGCTTGTTAAGCAGGTAGCCGGCCCAGTATTCAAGGTCCATCGCCAGCCCGTCAACTTTGTTTGTAAAGTAGTTGTACGCCACCAGCGCGGGGATGCCGATACACAGCCCCGTTGCAGTGGTGATCAGCGCCAGTTGAATGCCGCTGGCCAGCGCGGATGCCTGGCCGATCCCGAACTGGGTGATATCGCGGAAGATCTGGATCATGCCCAGCACCGTGCCCAGGATACCCAGCAGCGGCGAGATACCCGCCACCGTGTCGAGCACCACCAGCCCACGCTCCAGGCGGCGGGTCTGTTGGCGGCCGGTGTCGAGGATCGCTTCCTTGATCTCCTCTTTCGGCAGCTTTTTCATCTCCAGGGCGGTGAGCACCACCGCGCTGAACGGCCCCTTGTTTTTCTCGCAGATAGCATAGGCCAGCCCCAGGTCCTCGGGGCTCTTGATATTTTCGATCACCTGGGTGATATCGGGCCGGATCACTCTGGCGTGCCGCAGGTTCAGCGCTCTCTCGACTATTATCGCCAACGCCACCACGGAACAAAAAGCCAGCGGGTACATCAGCACGCCGCCCTGCTGGAAAAGCTCAATCATCTGCCAACCTGCCTTTGCTTTCTATTTAGCCAGCTTTACCGGATAAATTCGTTGTAGAAAAATCCCGCCGTGATCTCCAGGTACTCGTCCGGGAAATCGCTGGGCAGGGGGATGAACGGAAACGAGGCTTTTATCGAATGCACGCTGGCGTTTTTCAGCGTCTCGTGCCCGGTGTAGGTTATCAGCACGAAATTCGTCATCGATCCGTCTCGCTGGATCCTGAACCGCAGGAACGTGCGGCCGTGAACCAGACCCATAAAGAACGCTGGTGGGGGATATATATTACTCTCGATCTTTTTTTTCAACTCTTTAAGGTACGGCGCCCAGTTCCAGTTGTAGGTTGACAGTTTGAAATCGCTGCCCACGCCGGCCCGGCTCCGGCGGTTGTCGAAACGGGGCGCGTTGGGCATGGGCGGGCGGCCCTGTCTGCCCTGGGGTTGCTGTTGCTGCAAGGGCTGTGGGGGCTGGGGTTGCTCCTGTTCCTTGGGCGTAAGGCGGCTCAAGGCCTCCAGTTGACGCAGTGGGTCGACTACGGCGCCGGTTTCCTGCTGCTCCGGTTTAACCTGTTCGCGTTCCTGCTGCTGTTGCCGTGGGTTGTCCGGCATGCCGGGCGTGGCGGTGGAGGGCTGCCGCTCAGGTGTCATCGCCGCTATCTCCGAGCGGCCTTCCTGGTAAGGCAGTCCCTCTGCCAGCTCCTGCGGGGCTTCGGGGTTGCTGGCGGCCAGGTTCTTGTCGGAAATGAAGGGAGTCACCTGCTCCACTTCGCTCTCGGTGGCGTCCTCGGGAGTGTCCACGAAAATGAAAGTCATCCTGTCGCGCTGCTTTTCGGCCCTTTCCTGTTCGGCCCGGGCCTCGTCGGCCGCGGAGTCCATGAACAACCCCATGGGAACCAGCAGCAGCAACAGGTGCAGCAGAATCGAAATCAGGAAGGTTTTTTTCAGGCTTATTTCGTCTGACACGGTCTTACCCGGAAATTTTATTCAGGAAGGCGGTGAAAACACTTTTTCACTGCCCGGATAAAAATGGATTGCTTGAATCGTCGCCCAGGGGCAAGACAAGCCGTTCGAATTGCATCGTTACGATATAAATCTGATCAGCCTTTCCCGCTTCAGGAACGGCTCACCCCGAATATACTCGCAACGGTCCTTGAGAAGCTTGTTGCCCCATCCCCAAAAACAGTGTTCGGCCAGAGACGGAAACAGACGGAATCCCGTCCGCCGGTCCGACCCCTGAATACCGCCCTTACTTACACCCCGCCGCGCGGATAGTTCTCCGCACGTGCGGCGGAGTGCCAAAGCTACTCGCCCGCGGGCCCGACTCCGTGGAGTGTCCAGGTTGAGCGCAGGGCGTAGTTGCTCCCGCTGCCGTCGTCCCGCCACAGCTCCACTTCCGGCACGCCCTCGCCCACGCTTACCCGCATGAACGAGCTGGGCGCGCCCATGTCGCCCACACCGCGGCTATGGCCCGCGTCCAGTTGCCAGAGGCCGTTGATATAGCTGACAGAGGCGTTGTGGGTATGCCCGCAGAGGTAGATGGCGCGGTGTTTGCGTAGCAGGGCCATGAACCGGGCGTTGTTTTGCTCGTGCTCGTTGAGGCTGTCATCGGCGTGACGCACCCGGCCACTGCTCTCATCGGGTACGGGCACCACCGGCTCGTGGCCGGCCACTATTTTGTAGGGCTTCGTGGAGGCGGCCAGGTCGGCGGCCAGCCACTGGTAAAGCTCATCAACCACGTCACCGTTGGCCCCGATATCGCTGCTGCCGTCGTAGTACTGGTTGATCACCGCAAAGTGGACCGGGCCGTAGTCAAACGAGAAAGTCGTTTCCACGCTGCCCTCCGGGCCGCTGCGAACGATCCCCGGCAGCTTGTCGCCGCCGGCGTTGTACTCCCGCAGCCAGGCCATGTCCTCGGGTGTTTCCGCTTCGTGGTTGCCGATCACCGGATACCAGGGGTAACCGGCACCGATCAGCGAATCCAGCACCTCGCGAACATCCTGCGGCGGGTCGATATCGCCGGGGCTGACCATGAATTCCCCCGCACCGGCGTCGGCGATCGCCTGGACCGCCTGGGCAAAGTGCCGGCCGTCGCGGTATTCCGGCTTTGCGAACTCGCGCATGTCACAGGAAATCAGGAAGGTGAAACCGCTGCCTTCTTGCGGACCGGCTTTGATTTTTTCCTGACAGGCAAATAACATCCCCATGCTGACCAGCAAAAACGCGGACTTCCAGCCCCAGCTCCGGATCTTTTCCATCGGTTGGTTCTCCTCTGTCAGACAACTTCGATAATCTCGCAGGATACTAATTATTCGTGGGTTTTGTAGATTCATATTCTATAGCCGCTTACGTTACGTGTCAAGCACTGCGCTGTCACTTGAGGTTGGCAGAGGCGAAAAAACTTGACTTGCCCCACCGGCTCGGGCAATCATAACAGTTCCTTAATATTTTGCTGGATTAACACTGTGGATGGGAGGCCCCGGTTGGCCGACAGGTTGGTTCTGATCGATGGGTATGCGATACTCTACAGGGCGTATTTCGCTTTTATCAACAGTCCGCGCCGCACCTCGCGGGGAGAGAACACCAGTGCCGTGTTCGGCATGCTGTTGCAGTTGGGCAAACTGATTGAGGACTGCCGGCCCACGCACATGGCGTTTGTGATGGATACCTCCAAGCCCACTTTCCGCGATGAACTCTATCCGGCCTACAAGGCTACGCGAGAGAAAATGCCGGAGGACTTGCGCGAGCAGATCCCGTGGGCCCGTGAGCTGATGCGCGACTGCCTGCGGGTGCCGATCCTGGAACTGGACGGCTACGAGGCGGACGATGTGATCGGCACACTGTCCCGCCGCGCCGCGGCCGAGGGTGTTGAGTGCGTGATTGTCTCCGGCGACAAGGACTTCCACCAGTTGATCAGCGATAAAGTGCTGCTCTACAACCGTAAGGGCCGGGGCGAGGAAGCCGAGTGGGTGGGGCCGGAGAACGCCAGCGAACGCCTGGGCGTGCCGCCGGAAAAAACTATCGATTTTCTGGCCCTGACCGGCGACAGCTCGGACAACATCCCGGGGGTGAAGGGCGTGGGCAAGGTGGCCGCCAACAAGCTGTTGGCCCGGTACGAGTCGCTTGATGAAATCTACGAGCATCTGGAGGAAATCCCCCAGCCGGGCTTGCGAAAAAAACTTGCCGAGGGCCGCGAGAGCGCCATGCTCAGCCGTAAGCTGGTCACGATCCGGACTGATCTGGATCTGAAGCTGGACTGGGATGAGCTGAAGATGAGCGAACCGGACAGGGAGAAGCTCTCCGGGATGTTCGAGCGCCTGGAATTCCGCACGCTTCGCCCGCGTTTTGGGTTGGAGACGGTGGAACAGAAGAGCGAGAAAGTGGAGAAGGATTACAGCCTGGTGACCAGCCGCAAGGAATTGGAGGCGGTGGTCTCGGAACTGAAACGGGCAAAAAAATTCGCGGTGGACGTGGAGACAACCAGCCTTGACGCCATCTCGGCCCGACTGGTGGGAATCTCTCTCAGTTGCCGGGCGCACAGCGGATGGTACGTGCCGGTGGGCCACTCAGTGGGTCGGAATCTGGACCTGGATACTGTCCGTGAGCTGCTGGGGCCGCTGCTGGCCGATGAGGCAATCGGCTGTGTGGGCCAGAATATCAAGTACGACATGACCGTGCTGGAGTTGGCCGGTATGTCCGTACGCGGAATCGTGGGTGATCCGATGATCGCCAGCTACCTGCTGGACCCCGGTATGCGCTCACGTAAGCTGGATGCGCTGGCCGAGCATCTGCTGGGTTACCGGATGAAAAGTTTCGAGGACGTGGCGGGCCGGGGCAAGGAGCAGGTCACGTTCGATCTGGTGGACCTCGATGAGGCCACGTTCTACTCGGCCGAGGACGCGGATGTCACCCTGCTGCTCGATAATCTGCTGGAGAGGCGGATCGACGAGGAAGACCTGGGGCCGCTCTACCGCAAGGTGGAACTGCCGCTGATCCCGGTGCTGGCCCGGATGGAGATGGCCGGGGTGGCGCTGGACGTGCCCTACCTGAACAAGATGAGCGGCGAGCTGGAGCAACGCCTGAACGCGCTGGAGTGCAGGGCCTGGGAGCTGGCGGGCCACGAGTTCAATGTCAACAGCACCCGGCAACTGGCTACGGTCCTGTTTGATGAGCTGGGCATCAAGCCGGTCAAGAAAACCAAGACCGGGTTCAGCACGGACAGCGCCGTGCTGGCCCAGTTGTGGGACGAGCACCCGCTGCCGGGGATCATGCTGGAACTTCGCGAGGTGGCCAAGCTCAAGAGCACCTATGTGGACTCGCTGCCCCGGCAGGTCAACCCGCGCACGGGTCGGGTGCACACCTCGTTCAACCAGATGGTGGCGGCCACGGGCAGGCTGTCGAGTAACAACCCCAATCTACAGAATATCCCGATCCGCACCGAGGAGGGCCGGGAGATCCGCAAGGCATTCATCCCCTCGGCCCGGGGCCGTCTGCTGCTGGGCTGCGACTACAGCCAGATAGAGCTGCGGCTCCTGGCCCACCTCTCGGGCGATCAGTCGATGATCGAGGCGTTCACCCGCGGGGTGGACATCCACACCGAGACCGCCGCGCGGCTGTTCGGGCTGGAACCCTCGCAGGTGAACCCGCGGCATCGCTCCCGGGCGAAAACCATCAACTTCGGGGTGCTCTACGGCATGGGCGCTCACCGGCTGAGCAACGAGCTCAAGATTCCCTACAAGGAAGCGAAGCAGTTTATTGACGACTACTTTTCGCGTTTTCCCAAGGTCCGCGAATATCTAGAGCGTCAGGTGGCCCTGGCGCGCGAACAGGGCTGGGTCTCCACGATCATGGGCCGCAAGCGCAAGCTGCCGGAGATCAACAGTTCCAACCGGGTCCAGCGTCAGGGGGCCGAGCGGATGGCGCTCAACACGCCGATCCAGGGCTCGGCCGCCGACCTGATCAAGGCCGCGATGATAGCGGTGGACAGGGAACTGGCGGCCAGCTATCCCGAGGCGGTAATGATCCTGCAGGTTCACGATGAGCTGATTTTCGATGTGCCGGAGGACCGGGCGCAGGGTGTGGCCGAGCTGGTTGTGGACCTGATGGAGAATACCTGCAAGCTGGACGTGCCGGTGAAAGTGGACCTGGGCATGGGCCGCAACTGGCTGGAATGCAAGTGAAAGGCGGTGGATGATGCTGGCGATAGGACTGACGGGCAACGTGGGCTCCGGCAAAAGCACGGTGGCCGCCATCTGGAAGGAGAAACGGGGGGCGATGGTGATCGACGCCGACCGGCTGGGCAGCGAGGCCGTGGCCCCCGGCAGCGAGGCTCTGGGCAGGCTGGTGGCCCATTTCGGTGAGCAGGTGTTGCTACCCGACGGATCGCTTAACCGCAGGCGCACGGCCGAGTTGGCTTTCCGCACGGACACCGACCGCCAGGTGCTCAACTCCATCGTCCACCCGGAGATTATCCGCCGGATCGGGCTGGAGATGAGCGAAGCGCGCGAATCTGGTGTGAAAGCGGTGGTGGTGGACGCCGCGCTGATTTTCGAGTTCGGCTTCGATAACCACATGGACGTGCTGGTGGTGGTGGACGCGCCGCGCGAGGTTAAAATCGAGCGGATGCAGACCAGGGGCAAGATGGACCGCGAGACAGTGGAGCGGGTGCTGGAAATCCAGATGACGCCGGAGGAATTCAGGCAAAGGGCGGATTACGTGCTGCTCAACGGGGGTACTCTGGAAGAACTGGAAAGAGCGGCCCTGGAACTCTACGACCGGCTGGTCCCGGCAACTTAGTGGCCGGTGGGTGCGTGGGAGCGGTGCAACACACTCATCCCGTTGTTACGCCCCCGTCATCCTGTGGCGGACACCTCCGTCGGCAAAGGGGGGGAGGACGGGGGCGTACGTGACGATTTTAAAACTTTATTACGGGAGATACCAGAGGAGTTAGCAGGGCTGATTCAGGCGATGGCGGCCTGAGTCTATGGATTTTTTACATCAACAATGTTAATTATGTCTTTGCTAATAATCGACAAACCGATAGCAACGATAAGCAAGCGACAGCAGCATACATTTGGTTGATTGCATACGCTTTATAACCTGATTAACTGTCAGGCATTTTCCGGCGGAATGATAAATTAACGGAGGCAATCCAATGCGCTGCAGTTATACCTGAAACCGATCCGACGTTAAACCAGATTCAAATGAAGCCGTATCCATCTATTAAAAAGTCTCGTTCTGCTTCACAGGGCAATATGGTTTAGGGTGTAGTTATGGAGTCAAATACAAATAAAGTGATACTAACAATCGCTGATATCAGCGGCTATACTCGATACATGCTGTCGAACAGGACAGCATTGGTGCATGGTCAGGTGATAATAACTGAATTGACAAAAGCCATAATGAAACAGATCGAAATTCCACTTGAGATATCTAAATTGGAAGGAGATGCAATATTTGCATATGCCGCCAAAGGAGATAGTGAGTCGGCTTGGGAAGAAGTCAGAAGTAGTACAGGCGCAAAATTGATGAAATTTTTCAGAGTTTTTTCTGAAAAAATCGAAGAGCTAAGTGTCTCTAACATATGTAATTGCAATGCCTGTAACAATGTGAAGATGCTAAAATTAAAAATCATTGTTCATTGTGGCTCGGCATTCTTCTACCGAATTGGGAAGTTTAATGAACTGTCGGGAGTGGACGTAATAATTGTTCATAAACTTTTAAAAAATTCAATTGACGCCAAACAATATATCCTTTTGACTGAGCAGGCTTATGCAGAATTAGAGTTTCCAGAAAAAGAACAAGTGATTATTGGGGAGGAAAAGTATGAAGATATAGGTTCTATTAAAATATTCACCTATTTGCTGCCAGGTGAAGAAAATGATTCCGGCAAAAGCAAGCAAAACTCCCGGCATGCATTGAATTTAAACAAAGTAAAAAATGCAGCAATAAAAATGATGAACACATGGCAAATTAACTTTGGTCTCAGAAATTTACCTGAATTTAAAAATTTACCCGACAAGAAATAGTCAGTATTTCAACCGGTATTCTATGCACATCGCCCCCCCTAAAGACTATCAGAGCAGTACAGCACTTTTCCCAACGCGGTATAGCCAAAGCTCGGATCGGCTTGGTACCGCGAAGATCTGAGGATGCAGTTGCTGGTTATCCGGAGAGGGTCCGGTAAAAACAGCAGGCCCTATTGAAAACAACGTTGTTTTCAATAGGTTGGGCTTCTATGTTTTAAATCGGTCGGGAAAACAATCCCGTCCGCTTGTGGCGGACGCCCCTCTTAAAGGCACGTTTTTTACCCAGGAGGCGGCGCAGGGGTTACCGGCTTTGTATTATCCTGCTGACTACTTGAACCCCTACATCGATATCCGTGCTCCCAGCGTCCCGTACGCCTCCCTGCCGCTGCGGCCGATTTCCAGCCCCAGGTGCAGAATCATCAGGTTCCACTCCAGGCCGCCGTAGTAAACCGACTGGGTCTTGTCTCCGTCCCACGTTACTCCGGAACCAGTGACGTCGATACTGCTGATATTTACCCCGAGACCCGCGTAAGGCGTAATCACGAACAGGTTCTTGCTGATATCGGCCCGGAAGGCCCAGGTGGAGATTTTAACCTCCGGAGTAAACATGTCTATGCCCAGCCTGACGATTTTCAGCCCGCCGGTTTTGTGGTAACCCGCGGTTACGGAGATGGCGGGCGAATTGATCGAGTTGCGCAGGATGCCCAGCCGGACTCCGCCACCCACGTGGGCGGCGTTGGTGGGGACTTCACCGTTGAGGAACATCTGGCCGGCCTTGACGTAAAAATCGAGGGAACCGATTCCATGCAGGCCCGGTCCCAGAGTGGTTCCTTTCAGGATGCCCAGCCGCAGCACCGCGCTGTAACCGCCGGCGTTGAACTCGTCAGTGGCCACGTCCGGCCTGATGTAGGTCCCGTTGACGCCGAACGAGAAACGGCCCAGTCCGCCCAGGGTGTTCGCGCTGGCGGAGACTACGTTACCTCCGGCCGAGAGAGCGCCGAACCAACTGGCGGTATGGCTGTATTCATCCTTCGCGTGTGCGCCCGCCGCAGTGAACAACGCAAGGATAACCACCGCAAATTTAGCAGATTTTTTCATTTTACCTCCCGCTGTTGCTGCCTTCAGATATAGGTGACTGCCGCGTCCCCGTTGGCAACGCGGCCGATTATCCGTGCTTCCTCGCCCTGCATCCCGATTACTCCCGCCACCTCGTCCAGGTTTTCCACGGCCACCAGTACCACCATGCCGATTCCCATGTTGAACACGCGGTAGGCCTCCAGCTCATCCACTCCGCCCTCGCGCACAAGAGTCCGGAACAGGGGCGGCACGTCCCAACTGGCGGTTTCGATCTCGGCGTGCATACCCTTGCCATGCACGCGGGGCAGGTTGTCGCTCAAGCCGCCGCCGGTGATATGCGCCGCCGCGTCGATCAGCTTTCTCTCCAGCAGGACCTCCAGCGGTTTTTTGTAGCTCTTGTGCACCGCCAGCAGGGCTTCGCCCACGGTTTCGCCCTTGCCGCCGGGCAGCGGGTCATCTACGTCCAGGCCCATTTGCTCGAACACGATTCCGCGTGCCAGCGAGTAGCCGTTGGTGTGAAGGCCGCTGGAGGGCATACCCACCAGGATGTGGCCGGGCCGCACGCGCTCACCGGTGAGCAGACTTTTGCGCTCCGCCACGCCCACGATAAACCCGGCCAGGTCGTAGTCGCCGGGGGCGTAGAGGTCGGGCATCTCGGCGGTCTCGCCGCCCAGCAGGGCCACGCCGTTTTCCTTGCAGCCGTCGATAAAACCCCGCATTACCTCGTTTACATGGGCCGGGTCCAGCTTGCCGGTGCTGATATAGTCCATGAAAAACAGCGGACGCGCGCCCTGGACCATGATATCGTCCACGCAGTGGTTGACCAGGCAGCGTCCCACCGTATCGTGCTTCCCTGCCTTGACGGCCACGAGCAGCTTGGTGCCCACGCCATCGGTGCTGCTGACCAGCACCGGCTCTTCCATGTTCAGTCCGGCCAGCGAGAACATTCCGCCGAAATTGCCGATATCGCTGAGCACACCGGCGGTGAAAGTATCCTTAACCCGGTCCTTGAAGCGGTTGAGCGCGGCATGGGCGGCGTCGATATCCACACCGGCGCGCTGATATGCATCCTGTTTTTTCTCGGCGCTCACAGTTTCTGCTCCGCTGTTTCAGTTAAAATGTACGAGTTTGCGGAAACTTTCCACGCGTGCTTCAATTTCATCCAGTGATATTTCCTGCAAGCGTCTGGTACTGAAATCCTCGCAGCAGAAACTGGCCAGTGCACTGCCGTAAACCGTCGCGGTTTTCATCGCCTCGGCAGACTTGTCCCCGGTGCGATGCAGCCAGGCGGTGAACCCGGCGGCAAAGGTGTCGCCCGCGCCGGTGGGATCGACCACGCGCTGCAACGGGTAGCCCGGCACGGAGAAATACTCATCGCCCATCGCCAGCAGCGCCCCGTGCTCGCCCTTTTTGAGCACCACGTTTTCCGGCCCCATGGCCTGGATGTCCGAGAGGATGTCGGTCACGTTGAGTTTGCCTGTGAGCTGACGGCCCTCGTCGTCGTTGAGGATCAGCACATCGGCGCGCACGATCACTTTTTTCAGGTTTTCCAGATCGCTGGAGATCCAGAAGTTCATCGTATCAGCCACCACCAGCTCCGGCGCGTCAAGCGAATCCAGCACATGCAGCTGCTGGGGCGGATCAACATTGGCCAGGCAAACCGTGCGGCAGCCGCGGTAGCTTTCCGGCACATCGTGGCGGTTGTCCGCGATCACGCCCAGCTCGGTGAACAGGGTGTCGCGGATGTTGATATTCTCCTGGTACTTGCCGCCCCAGCGGAATGTTTTGCCGTCCACTACCTTCACGCCCTCGGTGTCCAGGCCGGGCCGGTCGAACTCGGCCCAGCGGTCGAAATCGGTGCCCACCAGGCTGACCAGGTTGACCGGTGCGAGCAGGCTGGCGGCGATAGCGAAAAAAGTCCCGCTGCCGCCCATCACCTCTTTGGCCTTGCCGTAAGGGGTTTCCACCGTATCGATCCCGACCGTGCCGACAGCTACGATCCCGTCCTTTTTTTCTGTAGTCATGGTTTGTTCTCTCCCGCTTACATTTTTTCCGGGGCGGTTATCCCCAGTATTTTAAGGCCGTTAGCCATCACAACCCGGGCGCAGTCGGCCATGTAGAGCCTGTCTCGCGAGAGCTCAGGCGCAGCGGAGTCCACGATCCTGTGTTTCTGATACCAGGCGTGGAACAGGGCCGCCAGCTCTTCCAGGTACTCGGTCAGCAGGTGCGGGGCCAGCGCGTGGGCCACCCTGCCCACCAGGGCGGGGAACTCCGCCATGTGCACGGCCAGGTTTACTTCCTCCGCCTTGTCGAGCAACCCGGGCTTGTAATCCCTCCAGCCGCTCCGGTCGCCATCCCAGACGTCAGCCTCGATGGCCGTGGGAGTCAGGTTGCAGATCCGGGCATGCACGTACTGGCAGTAGTAGACCGGGTTCTCGTTGGACTGCTTGCGGGCCAGGTCCAGGTCGAACACCAGGTGGCTGTCGGCCTTGCGCATCACGAAAAAATAGCGGGCCACGTCCACTCCCACCTCACGGCACAGTTCGGCCAGGGTGACGAACTTTCCGGAGCGCGTACTCATCTTGATCTGCTCGCCGTCCTCGGTGAAACTCACCATCTGATGGATCAGATAGCGCAGCCAGCCCGCGGGGTAACCCAGCATTTTCATCCCGGCCCGCATCCGGGGGACGTAGCCGTGATGGTCTGCACCGTGGAGGTTGACCGCCTCGTCGAACCCCCGCTCGTGTTTGGCGGCGTGGTAGGCCAGGTCAGGCAGGAAATAGGTCGGCTCGCCGGTGCTCTTGACGATCACCCGGTCCTCGTCGTCGCCGAACTCGCTGGTCCGCAGCCACAGTGCACCGTCTTTTTCGTAGCTGAGTTCCTGCTCCCTGAGCAGCTCCAGCAGTTTGTCGATCCGGCCCTCGCTGTAGAGCCTGCTTTCCAGCGACCAGACGTCGAACCTGAGCCTGAAATTTTGCAGGTCGGCGTCGATCATCCGCCTGATCCGCTCGGCGGCGTACTCGCGGAAGATGCGCAGGGTTTGCTCGTCGGGCGCGTCGTCGGGCGCGGCCGGGAGGTATTTATCCCCGTGCTCGTTGTCGAACTGCTCGGCGATAGCGAGCAGGTAATCGCCCTGGTAGCCGTTTTCGGGAAACGGGAAATCGGCGTCGTGGCGCTGGACGTAGCGGGCGCGAAGGCTGTGGCCCAGGATATTCATCTGGTTGCCGGCGTCGTTGTAGTAATACTCCCGGGTCACGTCCGCGCCGCGCGCGGCCAGCAGCGAGCAAAGCACATCGCCCAGCGCCGCCTGCCGTCCGTGGCCGATAGTGAGCGGGCCGGTGGGGTTGGAACTGACAAACTCCACTATCACCTTGCGCCCGGCCAGCTCTTCTCCGCGGCCGTAACGCTCCAGCTCACTCTGTACCCGGGCCAGTTGGCCGATACTCCAGCGCGGCGAGATGCGGAAGTTGATAAAACCGTTGGGGGCCACTTCCACGCTGTCCACATAGTCGTTGCCGAACTGAAGCCGTCCGGCGATATCCTCGGCGATAAGCGC
Organism: Gemmatimonadales bacterium; assembly: GCA_024278175.1. Classification (GTDB taxonomy): domain Bacteria; phylum Gemmatimonadota; class Glassbacteria; order GWA2-58-10; family GWA2-58-10; genus JAJRTS01. The sequence continues at coordinate 66,932 of JAJRTS010000020.1, forward strand.
CGGCCTTTTGCGCAGCACTCTCGCCAGCAGGAACGCGGCGTTGACCGCCAGGTCGCCGTGGGCGGGGTCGTTCGGTTTTTCGATCACGTAATCGGGTTTCTCCGGAAGTTGCATCTCCGCCAGCGCCCGGTCAACCGCCTGTCTGATAATTTCTTTCATATCTCTGGTCTGGGAGTTATCTTGTGCGTCCGCTGCCGGAAGCGGGAGCGGACAGCAAGCAGGCGACGGGAGCATTCCCGTTCGCAAAGCCCGAAATATAAAGCAAAACGCCGACATTTGCAAAGGTTGGCTGGCGGCACTTGGGAATACTCGCCGTTCTTGACAGACAACCGATAAGGCGTTTATATTTAGTGCTTTATCACAATTGTAACATTGAGGCCGGTCCCTGTCCCGATTTCTTAGGAGAGTTACCCAGATGAAGAGGACTTTTCAGCCCAGCAACCGTAAGAAGAAGAACAAGCATGGTTTCCGTGCGAGGATGGCCACCAAGGGTGGACGCAAGGTGATCGCCCGTCGTCGTGCCCGCGGCCGGAAGAGATTGTCCGCCTGAGTTGTATTTCGCAAGTGTTTACTTAAGCCAGCGAGCCTGCCGCGATGGGTTTTCCGCGTAAGATGTCCCTGAAGTCAGCAGCAGCTATCGGCAAAGTGATCAGGCAAGGCAGGAGCTATGCCCGCGATCCGCTTAAATTGCACGTGCTGCCGGCCGGGCGGCGCGGCGGCGCCCTGTTCGCTTTCGCCGTGCCTAAGTTCGGCCACGAGATAGTCGAGCGAAATCTGCTCAAGCGAAGGTTACAGGAAATAGTCAGGCGCACGGCGGCGGATTTTGCCGGGTGCCTGGCGGTTGTCCGTTGCAGCCCCAGGGCGTACGGGCGGGGTTACGCGGAATTGAAGGATGTTTACGACCGGTTGGTGGACCGGATTGCCGCGGACAGGCGGTGACCCGTCCGGGTTTGCGAACCGGCTTTTTTACGGGTGGGTCAGCGATGATCGAGAAACTAGCGGCACTGTTGCAGGCCATCCTTGTGGCCTTGGTCAGGACTTACCAGTTGAGTATTGCCAGGGTTCTGCCGCCCTCCTGCCGGTTTTACCCATCCTGTTCGGAATATGCGCGGCTCAGTCTGCTCAAATACGGCCCGGTCAAGGGATCGTGGCACAGTGTTGTCCGGATCTGTAAATGCCACCCCTTCCACCCCGGCGGAGTGGACCATCCGTGAGCGTTGCAGGTGCTAATACCACATTCTTAAGGGGCCGTCTGAAAGAATAATGGCCCTGAAAATTTTTTATCTTTTTCGCTGTCAGGGGCATCTGAGTCAGCTCATGGCTGACTCTTGAGAGCTGAATTCCCCTGGCAACCGCTTGTTTCAACACGCTCTTAAAGTTGCTGGCGACAGTGAGGATATAATGGAGAAGAACGCAGCCCTGGCCATGGTCCTGATTTTCGGCCTGTGGATGTTCTACATACTTGTGATGGCTCCCAAGCCGCAGCCCGTGGCAGACCGGTTGATCACCCCGGCCGATTCGGTGACTCAAATGGTTGAGCGGCCCGGTCCCTCCGCTGTACCGGGTGCGGGCGCGACGGGCGCGGCGGGTGCGGGCGCTGCCACACAGTTGACCGACAGGCTGACCGGAGCGCAGGCAGCCGATACGATTGCCGTGGACACTATCGTTGTCAGTTCCGATATCTACGAATACCGGTTTATCACCCGTGGAGCCGTGCTGGTCGGGGCGATGCTCAAGGACTATCCCGCCTTCAGACCCAAAGACTTCGACGGTCCGGAAGTGTCCGGGCCCGTGCAACTGGTGCCCGCGAGCGGCAGTGATTTCCTGCGCACCAGTCTGCATCTGAAGAATGTCGAGCGGCCGATCGAGTTGGGCAACCGCTATTTTAAGCCCGGCGTATCGAAGCTCAGGCTGAGCGAGTCCCGGCCGGAGGGCAAGCTGGAGATGGTTCACGAGCTCACCGGCGGCAACCGTGTGCGGATAGTCTACACTTTCAGCAATGATTCCTACCTGGTGGGCGCCAAGCTGTATCTGCCCGACCGCCTTCACGGCCCCGGGGAAAATCGTGTGGAGGTCCGCCTGGGACCCACGCTGGTGTCCAATGAGAAGAATTCCAAGGAGGACTACGCCGAGTACGGAGTGGTCTATTACGAGGACGGGGAGCTGATCAAAAAGGATCTCGGTGATCTGGAGGACAGCGACTGGTCACCCAGCGGGGAGCGGAAGATCCTCTGGGGCGGGCTGAAAAGCAAGTACTTCATCGCGGTTTTTTTCGTCCCGGAGGCCACGATGTCCGCCATGCGCGGCAGCGGCGACGAAGACGAGCACACGATGACGTTCAGCGGTTTCTTCCAGGTTCCGGCGGAGCAGGCTCCGGTGGATTTTTCGTTTTACGTGGGGCCGCAGGCTTACGAGGAGCTGACCAAGCTCAACTACGGCATGGGCAAGCTGGTGCAGTACGGCTGGTCGATCATCCAGTTTTTCTGTAAATACACGCTGCAGGTGATGCTCTGGATGCATCAGTACATCTCCAACTACGCCATTTTGCTGATGCTGTTCGCCCTGATGGTGAAAGTGGTGTTCTGGCCGCTGACTATCAAAAGTACGAAAAGCCAGATCAAGATGCAGCAGATACAGCCGCTGATGCAGCAGGTGAAAGATAAGTACAAGGACGATCCGCAGAAGATGCAGCAGGAGACGATGCGTCTTTACAAGGAGCACAAGGTAAACCCGCTGGGCGGCTGTCTGCCGATCCTGGTGCAGATGCCGGTGCTGATCTCCCTGTTCTACGTGTTCCGGATGACTATCGAGTTCCGCGGCGCCGCGGCGTTCGGCTGGATCAGCGATCTGAGCCAGCCGGACCCGTACTACATCCTGCCGATCGCGATGGGCCTGACGCAGTTTGTCACCCAGAAGATGACCCCCACCAGCGCCGATCCGAAAATGAAGCCGATGCTGTACATGATGCCGGCGGTGATGGTGTTTATTTTCCTGCGTTTTTCCTCCGGTCTGGTGTTTTACTATACCTGGGTCAACATATTCCAGATGGCGCAACAGATTTATATCAACCGCCAGTTTCACACTGAGGACAAGGCGAAAGCCGTTGCTGCGCCGAAGGATGCGAAGGCGGCGGGCAAGACCGAAAAAGGCAAGCGGGCGGGGAAGAAAAAGAAGTGACGCCCTGAGGGTGAGGGGAATATTAGAACCGAGAAAGCCGGCTGCAGACGCAGCCGGCTTTCTTATATCTTCAGATCCAGATTCTTACCCGCGAAACTGCGCAGTTTCGCTATCCGGTCCAGCGATTCCGCGGTCGGGACCTGCCTGATCAGTTTCTGCGACTCGGCATCGCGGAGCTGGACGACCCGGCGATTAACTCTTTTGTCCACATAGAACCGTGCGTTGAGGTCCTGGATGCCAAGCGTCTCGCTCACACCGGAGTCCGGTTTGCGGGACTCGTTGAGTCTGGACAGGTCGGGCGCCTGGGCCTGGCTGGCTTTGGCGCCCTGTTTCCCATCGGCTCCCGCGGAGATGCGAACCGGCTTGGTCCGGCTGTGGCTGGTGACGGTTGCCTTTTCCGCGGCTTTTACCGGTCTGAAAACCCGATTCAGTACAATCCCACCAACGTTGTCAATCCTGGAGCTCATCTGATTCTCCCAAGATTCCGGGCGGATGGGGAATACCCGTACTGCTTAGTAACATGGAACAGCTTCAGGGCGGTTCCGGATACCCGGAACCGCCCCGAAGCCAGTTAGCCGGTCCGCTTGCTCAGGAGAGCAGGACCAGCACGTTGTTCGACAACTCGTTCGCCTGGCGCAGGAAACTGGTTGCGCTGGCGTTGAGGATCTGCGCCGTGACAAACTCGATAATCTCCTCGCTGTAGTCCAGGTCGCGGATCTGCGACTCACTGGCTTGCAGGTTCTGGGCCGCTACATCGAGGTTGGAGATCGTGCTCTCCAGCCTGTTCTGCACCGCACCGAGGGTGCTGCGCTGGGCGCTGACAGTGTTGAGCGCCTTGTCCACCACCCGGACGGCCTGGTTGGCCAGGTCCTGATCTGTCAGGTTGATCTTGTCGATCTGCAGGGCCTTGCTGCTCATCGTGTTGATCTGGGTCGAAAGCGACTGGCCAGCGCCCGCGCCGATCTGGAAAGTGAGCGGCCGGGGAGCGATCTGCAGCACGAAGGCGCTGCTGCCCGATACGGAGAGCGGCTTGACCACGCTGAAACCGGCGATGGTTGTCGTCCCGCCGATGGAGATATCCAGGCTGGTGCGGAACGAGAGGTCCACGCCGTCGATCATACCGCTGGCCCTGTTGCCGCTGACTTTCAGGCTTTTCTGCGTATTGGCCCCGCCATCGGCCCCGATATTGGTAACGGTCAGCGAGAAAATGGGACTCTTGGACGTCTGGACCTCACTGAAACCGAACGCCGAGAGTGCCGAGGAATCACCGCCGAACGTGATCTGGCGTCCCGGTTCTGGCGTCAGCACGTAAAGCTCGGTGGCGTTTTCGGTCCCCACGTTGGTGGCCACATCGGCAAGTTTGTCCCCCACGGAGCTGCTGCCGCCCAGACCGAGGTCGCTGGCGGTTGTCCTGTCATTGATCGCCAGTGATAGTCTCTGGGTCACATCGGCCAGGGTGTCGGTGCGGAACAGGGTCACATCAGTCACCTGGGTCGAGGAATCGGTGCCGAGCTTGATTGTGACACTGTCGACTCCGCTGCCGAACACGGCGAAATCCTGGAACCGGCTGATAGACTGCAACTGGGTTGTGGCAGCGGCGTTGCTCACGTTCCCGCCGGAGTCGATAGTAACGAACACCTCGGAGGTCTGGACCTGCAGCCGGCCCAGGTCCTGGGCGCTGACAGTGATACTGAACACGCCGCCGGAGCCGACCACTCCGACCACGATCCCGTTGAGCGCGTTCGGATCGCTGGTGCTCACCAGCGCGCCCACGTTACCGTTGAGCAGCTTGATCGAGTTGAATTCGGTGGTTTCGGCGATGCGGTCAACCTCGTCGATCAACTGGTTGACCTCGTTCTGGATCGCCAGCCGGTCCAGGCTGGTCAGCGTACCGTTGGCCGCCTGCACGGCGAGCTCGCGGATTCGCTGCAGGATCGCGGTATCCTCGGCCAGCGCTCCCTCGGCGGTCTGGATCAGCGAGATGCCGTCCTGGGCGTTGGAAACAGCCCTGTCCAGGCCGACTACCTGGGCTCGCAGGTTCTCGGCGATTGTCAACCCGGCGGCGTCATCGGCGGCCCGATTAATCCGCAGGCCGCTCGACAGGCCTTCGAGAGCCTTGTTGATCCGGCTGCCCGCTAAGCCCAACTGGCGGCGCGCCAGGTTGGCCGGGATGTTTGTATTTATAGACAGTCCTGGCATCCATTCCTCCTTGTTTCACGGATGATAGAGTCCCTTCTGTTCCGGCTCGTCTGCTAGCTGAATCCGTTCGTTTAAATCCGTATCTTTCCAGGAGAGGAACGGACTCTCCGAGATAGTACCTGTCAGGCAGGACCCGCCGGAGAGCGGAGCGGCAGCACTGGGGGGTGACTGCCGCTCCCGCACGCGCCGGCGGAAGGCCTTGCCGGCTTACGGTGTCCAACCCGTTCGATGCCTTGCATTCCGGCGGCGACCAGATGAGCGTGGCGGGTACGGGTGGGGTCCCGAAGCGGGCTGGGCCCGGTCCTTAAGATTATGCTCTTTCCCGCGGGTGCTGAAAGTATCCGGCGGCGACCAGAAAACGTTCGGCGAGTGCGGGAAAGAGATTCCTGCTCCTCAACACAAGCGCACCGGGCAAGCGCGCATTGTATGCTCTCGTTTCAGCTGGGGAAGAATCGCGAATTATTGCGTAGGCGAAAGGGAGAATCGGCTGCGGCTCGGGACGTGGGAACATGGACGCATGGTGGTCCATCTCCCGCGGCCCGGCCGCAGCCTGGAGGAAAAACACCCCCCGGTACGCTTCTTCGCGGATTTCTCTCCCAACAGCCGGATACGGCGGTTGCAGCCACCATTTTGTATCCGGATGTTTTCAGTTCAGGGCCAATGGAACCGCGGCGCCGGAACTTTTTACCGTCGGCGGGCTAAAGCCGCCGAAACCAGACTTGCAACTTTTGTTTTGGAAGCAACGGGATTTCTGCGAGGAAAGATACTTTGAGTACTACCGGGGATACTGCCGGGAGAATTTTACCGCCGAGGCTGTTGCTGCGTAAAAAAACACACAAGCACAAACAGCATCGGCCGACACACCCCATCTCTTTGGCCTCTTCGCGGAAATCCTGTAACTTAAGCTCTGTCAAGCTCTTTAGCTTGATCGTGCAAAGCCCTCCAGCGCGGTTTGCAGACCGCGGTGCCGGAGTAATCTGCTTATATTATCGGCAAAGACTGCTTAACCTTTAGCACTTTTTCCGCCGATCCGTATTTTACCCGTCGGCACAGGGAAATAGTTGCTGCGGCCGGGGAAATTTTTTCTCATCGTGAATTGGGATCGGGGAGTCAGGGGGTTATCCCGGTTGGCATGTTTCAGCAACGGGCTCAGACCTCCCGGCAGGGGTGATTTCAGGTGCCGGAAAGTGAATCGATTGTGATTGTAAAGCATTAATGAATAAATAGTTATGTAAGAGGGAGCTGTGACGGTTGAAGTGTGGCGAATAATAACAAAACCACTCCGGCACTTAGCCGGAGTGGTTTTGGAACGCTTATTGCACAAGCAGAAGCTGCACCCAAATCTTGGAGCATTCTAGCTCTAAGAACGCTTCTTCGCGGAAGTTTGTGGTGCAGGGCTTTTGAAGTTGCAGCTTCAAAAGCCCTTTTTTTATTCCGCGCGAATCGTCTTAGTGAGAAAAGACCGGTTCCGGGCGAGGTTTTTACGCTTTACCTCCGCCCGGAAACCGGTCTTTCGTCATTTTTTGTACCTTGACCTGTTGTACGACGTATCAATCAACATAACCACTCTCTGTTCCTTCGTTTGCGGTTCCAGGTTTCGGCACACGCTTTCCGATTCACGCTAATACATATCCATCAGTGGCTTACCTGAGCAGGGTCATCACGCTGTTACTCAGTGCGTTGGCCTGGGCCAGGAAGTTCGTCGCCGAGCTGGTCAGGATCTGGGCCGAGGTAAACTTGATTATCTCGTCCGAGAAATCCAGATCGCGCAGCTTGCTTTCACTGGCGGCCAGGTTTTCGTTAGCCACGTTCAGGTTGGCGATCGTACTTTCCAGGCGGTTCTGAATAGCACCGAGCGCGGCTCGCTGCTTGGAAACCTGGCCAATCGCCACGTCGATCGTCTTGATCGACTCCTGAGCGATGAACTGATCACTGACGTTGAGCGAGGAAATACCGAGACTCAAGGAGCTCATATCACTAATCTGCGTGTTGAGGAAGTTACCGTTGTTCGGGCCGATCTGGAAGGAGAGCGGCCTGGGTGTAACCTGGATCACGAACCCATCCGGGCCGCTGAGGCTGTTGTTCACTACCTGGGACACCTGGTAGGCCTGGATCGTGGTTTTAGCAACGGCGCTGATACTGATATCCAGCGTTGTGCGGAACTGAAGGTCCACGCCCTGGATCAGGCCGGCGGCCCTGTCGCCGTAAACCCTGGAATTTCTGGTCGGGATCGTGCCTTCGCCGATATCCTGAACCGTGATCGAGAAGATCGGGAAGACGGCTGTCTGGATCTCGTTGAAGCCCAGCGCGCTGAGGATCGAGGGTTCACCGCCGTACACCAGCGTTCTGCCCGGCTCGGGAGTGGTGACTACGATCGAAGTTGCGCCTGCACTGCCGCCGGCGGGCGCAAGGCCCACCTTACCGATACTGACCAGCGTGGCGCCGTTGGAAATACGGGCCGCCATGCCCAGGTCCTGCACGGTGTTCGGGTCGTTGATCGCCAGGGACATCTTGTTGGCCAGTTCGCCCAGGGTGTCCGTGGCGAAAATCTGGACCTCGGAGATCCGGTTGCTGGCATCGGTGCTCATCGTCAGCGTCACCGAATCGATGCCACCGAGGAACACGCCGAAATCCTGGAAGCGGCTGATCGATTGCAACTGGGTGTTGGCCGTGGCATCGATCGGATCGCCGTTTTCCTTAATGGTAACAAACAGCTCGGAGTTCTGGACCTGCAGCTTGCCGACGGAGATGGCGTTGACAGAGACACTGAACGTGCCGCCCACGCCGACATCGCCGACCACCATGCCCTGGATGCTGTTGACCGGATCGTCGGTATCGACCAGCGCACCGACATTACCGTTGAGCAGGTTGATGCTGTTGAAGGTGGTTGTGGCGCTGATCCTGTCAACTTCGTCGATCAGCTGCGATACTTCGTCCTGGATGGCGCGACGGTCGTTGCTGGTCAGCACGCCGTTGGCCGACTGCACGGCCAGAAACCGGATACGCTGCAGCACGTTATGGGTTTCGTTCAGACCACCCTCAGCCGTCTGGATCAGCGAGATGGCATCCTGAGAGTTCGCCACCGCGCGGCCCAAGCCGATTACCTGCGACCTCAAGTTCTCCGCGATGCTCAAACCGGCGGCATCATCCGCGGCGCGGTTGATGCGCCTGCCTGAGGAGAGTTTTTCGAGGGATTTGCTCATCATCCCGTTGTTAATCAACAGGTTCCTTCTTGCGTTGATGCCCGGAACATTTGTGTTGAGGGTTAAGCTCATCTCTATCCTCCATGATCGTCTGTTAAGGTTTCCTTACCCCACAGAACGTTCTTTATTTGAATCCTCTCTCGGTTTCAAGTAGCAGGCGACGACCCTGTTGCAAGGAAATCGAAATTGGTCATTTTTTTCTCTGCATAAAGGCCTCCTGGGTTGTTTTTGTCGTTGTTCTCAAGTTGTTCTACAGCTGAATCTGTTCGCTTTTCTTTGAATTATGGGTCATTGTGTCCAGCCAACCCTGTTTGATCTTTATTTATCCGCCGCTGTTAGCGACGGCTGGCATACATTTTGCTTTTAACAAACTCACAAAAAAAGGCACACTATGTTTCATGCAAAAAGGACATTGCCACCAGGCAATCCTTTACCTTTCCACAGGTCATGATCATTTTGTGCTGCCAAGGCTTTTGGAGGGGGGCTCCAAAAGCCTTTTTTTATTGCAGCCCAAAAATCGGGTAACGTCAAGTCTCTTCTGGGTGTACTGGTTCTCAGGGAGCGCACCACACCACAGGGGTGAGAGTGCGCCGTTGAGTTATCTGATCGCCGCCGTACATTACTGCCAGCCAATATAATTTATCGGCTATACTCGTATATCGGCAGCGCCTTGGGAAAGTTTAGATTTTTTCCCTGCTTTTATTGAGAGGGAAAACGGTTCCCACGCAGGAGGAATCCTTTTCTCCTTTTAGCGGCTCAGACCGAGCCAGGGAAAAGTGGCGCCCCGACCCGCTGGATACGCGGGCCGGGGCTGCCTGGTGGAGGGGGGCGTTTTTTTATGCTGTGTGGCCGCGTCCTTACTGGAGCAGGGTCAGCACGTTGTTGCTCAGAGCGTTGGCCTGGGCCAGGAAACTGGTCCCCGCCGAGGTGAGTATCTGCGCGGAAGTGAACTCGATCACCTCGCTCGAGAAATCAAGGTCCCTGATCTGGGACTCGGAGGCCTGCAGGTTCTCCTCGGCCACACGCAGGTTGGAAATGGTGTTTTCCAGCCTGTTCTGGATCGCGCCGAGTGTGGAACGCTGGGCACTCACAAGGCCCAGGGCCGTGTCGATCGGCTTGATCGACTCCTGAGCCAGGAGCTGGCCGCTGATATTGAGCCCGTTAACCCCGAGGCTCTTGGCGGTCATGTCGCCGATCTGAGTGTTGATGAAGTTGCCGTTATTCGGCCCGATCTGGAAGGAGAGCGGACGGGGCGAGACCTGGACCACGAATCCGTCGGGACCGGCGGTCGAATTATTGACAACCTTGGTGATATTGAAAGCGCCCACCTGTGTTACGGAGCTGGAGCTGAGGCTGATATCCAGGGTGGTGCGGAAGCTGATGTCCACGCCCTCGATCAGGTTGCCCGCCCGGTTACCGAACACGCGCGAGGTTTTGGTGGAAATCAGGCCCTCGCCGATATCCTTGACTGTCAGCGAGAACACCGGCTGCACCGCGCGCTGGATCTCGTTGAACCCCAGCGCGGTCAGCAGCGAGCTGTCGCCGCCGAACACCATGGTTACACCGGGTTCGGGGGTGGCGATAACCATGCTGGTGGCGCCGACGGCCCCACCGGCCGGAGCAAGTCCCACACTGCCGATACTCACCAGCGGAGCACCGTCGGACTTGTTGGCGGCCAGGCTGAGGTCGGTGGTGGTGAAGGGATTGTTGATAGCCAGCGAGATTTTGTTCGCCAACTGACCCAGCGTGTCGGTGGCAAACGCCTGTACACTGGCGATCTTGTTATCCGCGTTGCTGCTCAATGTCAGGTTAACCGAGTCCACTCCACCGGTGAATACATCGAACTCCTGGAAGCGGCTGATCGACTGCAACTGGGTGTCGACAATGGCGTCCAGCGGGACGCCGGCCTCGGTGATCCGCACGAAGGTCTGGGAAGTCTGTACCTGCAGCTTGCCCAGGTCCACCGCGCTGATAGCAACCGAGAAAGTACCGCCCGCGTTGACGTTGCCGACGATTATTCCCTTGACGTTTTCGGGATCGTCGGAGCTGACCAGTGCGCCCACGTTGCCGTTGAGCAGGTTGATACTGTTGAACGAGGTCGTCTGGGCAATCCGGTCCAGCTCGTCGATCAACTGGAAAACCTCATCCTGCAGGGCCCTGCGGTCCGCGCTGGTCAGCGTACCGTTGGCCGACTGGATCGTCAGCGCACGCATGCGCTGCAGAACGTTGTGCTGTTCTCCCAGGGCGCCCTCGGCGGTCTGGATCAGCGAGATGGCGTCCTGGCTGTTGGCCACCGCCCGGCTCAGTCCGATTACCTGGGCGCGGAGGTTTTCGGCGATCGTCATTCCGGCGGCGTCGTCGGCGGCCCGGTTGATCCTCTTGCCGCTGGCCAGTTTTTCCATGCTTTTGGCCACCCGCGTACTCTGTACCAGGAGATTGCGCCGGGTATTCATCGCCGGAACGTTGGTGTTGAGTGTCAGTCCAGCCATAATTCATCCTCCATGATTATACAGGGCAAGTATCCATACTCGCCTCTTTGATTCACCACGGACAGGGGAGTTGCTTTCATTGTCGCGTGGTATTTCGGCAGGCAGCGGTACCGTCAAGCTATTCTACGCGGGCACGCGGCAAGCCGGCTATTGTCTGAAGTTTCGCGGGCCCACTTGCGGGCCCTGTTGGGCTCATAAACCTCCTTTACCATGACTTGAGTTCGAAGGCACACTCGTATAAGCGCATAACTCTATCCTAATAAGTGTTAATTACGTGTTTGTAAGTTCTGCCGTGCACCGGGGCGCAATTCACCCCGGGGACCGTGCCGATTATTTGTCACGGTCCGTTTTTCTGCCCCGGCGGGGCGGAACGAGGCTGGCTGCCGGGAGCGGTTCTCGGCGCGCAGGGATTTCCCCTGGCGGCCGCAGGATATTAATCACGGCTGTCCGCTGGCCCGTCTCAGGCAGGCGCATCATTCCGCCTCGCTTTTCGAGCGGCGTCGTCCCGGGCGGTTGTACCCGGGTTATGTAGTCTGTGGGTTAGCCGTTCTGCATGGGCGGACCTCCTTGTCCGTGGCGGGCCTTCCCTGGCCCGGAGATGTTAGGGAGTAACGGATTATACATGAGCGGAGTCCGTCTGTCCTTGAGTGATTTCGGGGACCACGCTGCTGAAGTAGAACAGCGTTCTCCGCTTCCGGCAACCGTTGAACACGTCCGGTCTGCCGGGACCGCCGGTTCGACAGTTGATACTTCGTTTATAGGTATTTTCGTATGCTTGTGTCCGTTTCGTCAGTCCTCTCCGGCCGCCGCCCGCGCGCACATTACCTGTCCTGCGCACCGGGGCGCACAGAGAACGATCAACAATCGTGATGCTTTTTCCCGTCCCCGGATGGATCGAGCGCTGCGGCTTATCGGCCACGGAGTTTTACAATTACTCAGCCAAACCTGTCACTCAGCCTCCGGGATAAACCGGCTGAGCTATCCTCCGATCAACGTCAGTACCGTGCTGCTCAGCGCGTTGGCCTGGGCCAGGAAAGTGGACGCGGACTGCGAGAGCACCTGCAGGGAGGTGAAATTGACTATTTCCTCGCTGAAGTCCAGGTCCCTGATCTGCGATTCGCTGCTCTGCAGGTTCTCTGACGACACCCGCAGGCTGTTGATCGTGCTTTCCAGCCGGTTCTGCACGGCTCCCAGGTTGGCCCGCTCGGCGTTGAGCCGTTTCAGGGCCACGTCGATCGTGCGGATCGATTCGCCGGCCAGGGTCTGGTCCACGATATTTATTCCGCTGATACCCAGGCTTTTAGCACTGATGTCGCTGATTCTCGTTTTCAGCGTATCGCCCTGATTGGAGCCGATCTGGAAGACCAGCGGCCGCGGAGTGATTTCCAGCAGGAAACTGTTGTTCTGCGAGGCACTGCTGGTAACCAGCTTGGGGACGTAGAACGCACCGACCTTTTCCACTGACGAGCCCGAGAGGCTGATATTCAGCGTGGGCCTGAAATTGATGTCAACGCCCTGGATCAGTCCGCTGGCGCGCTCGCCGAATACTTTCAGCGTGCGCGGCAGGAACTTTTCAAACGGGCTGGAGACATTGTTGACAGTAACCGAGAATACCGGCGGTTCGCCTTCCTGGATAGTATTGAACCCCAGTGCGCTGAGAGTCTTGTCGTCGCCACCCCACACCAGCCTTCGCCCCGGTTCCGGATTCATGATCGTCAGCACCGTGCTGCCGGTCTGTCCTCCGGCCGAGGAACTGCCGACAGAGGAGATGCTCACCAGGGAGGCGCCGCGGCTGATTTCCCCGCCCAGGTTCAGGTCGGTGGTCAGCGTCGGGTCGTTGATCGCCAGCGAAATCCTGCTGGCGACAGTGGCCAGCGAGTCCGTGGCGAACAGTTCCACTTCCGTGATCTTGTTGTCGGCGTCGCTGCTGAGGGCAAGCGTCACGCTGCGCACTCCACCGTCGAACACCTTGAAACTCCTGAAACTGGTAATCGAGAGCAGGGAGGTGTTGGCGGTGGCGTCGAAAATATTCCCCCGGTCGTCGATCGTAGTGAGGATACCGGTGCCGAGCACCTGATTTTTGCCCAGCAGGGGAACCCCGTTGCTGGATTCCGCCACGTTGATCGCCACGGAATAGATCCCGCCGCCGCCCACATCACCCACCACGATCCCGTTTATATCCTGGGGATTGCTGGTGCTGACCAGGGCGGAACTGTTCCCGTTGAGCAGGTTGATACTGTTGTAGGTGGTGGTTTTGGCGATCCGGTTGATCTCGTCGATCAGCATGGAAACTTCGTTCTGGATCGCCTGGCGGTCTTTGCTGGTAAGGGTACCGTTGGCCGCCTGGACTGATAACTGGCGGATGCGTTGCAGGATCGCACTGCCTTCATTCATCGCACCCTCGCCGGTCTGAATCAGACTGATCCCATCGGCCGCGTTTGTTACGGCCCTGTTGAGACCAATGACCTGGGAGCGAAGGTTTTCGGCAATGGTAAGCCCGGCGGCGTCATCGGCGCTGCGGTTGATACGTAATCCGCTGGAAAGCCGTTCCATGCTTGTTTTCATGGAACCGGACACTTGCAGCAGATTCCGGCGCGCGGTGATAGCCGATATGTTGGTATTCAGCGACAAAGCCATTTTTCCATCCTCCTTGATGGTATGTCAAGCATCCTTGCTTAACAGGCGGCCTTTGTGTCGCGTGGGAGGGCCGCCGGACCCGGCTGGATATATAATCTTGGGGGATTATTCCAGTATTTTCTCTCTTTTTGACTCCTGTCGAAGAGCGCAAGCTTCCTGTCTACCCGAACGCCCCGTTTTTCTCAGGATGTTCCGGTGGTGGAAGGTCGTCGCCCTCTTGCTCAAATATCGTCATTCGCACTGTAAACTTTAGAAAATCGGTGGGGATGTGGCCGAAAACGGTGAAAATAGCTACCGCAGCAGTACCGCGCGTACGGGCGAGGCCTCGGCTCCGCTGATTTTGAGCGGCAGGGCGGCCAGCGTGTAACGGCCCGGTTCGGCCCCGGCCAGGCCGATCCCTTCCAGGATCAGGATTCCGGCACTCAGCAGAATTTTATGAGAGGGGTAGTCATCGTTGCCGAAACGGTCCACGCAGAAACAGTCCATGCCCACCAGGGCCAGGTCCAGCTCCATGCAAACCGCGGCGGCATCCGGGGTAAGGTACACGTAATCCCGGCGGAACTCGCTGCCGGTGAGCACGCCGCAGCGGGAGTTCGTGGTGCGGATCAGCAGCGCCTCGCCGGCGCGGGCGCCGGAATTGATGATGGTTTGCGGACCGACAGATTCAGACTCCCCGTTGTCTGTCAGCAGAGCGGGCAAGATAAAATTGTCCGGCGGCAGGCTTTCCAGGGTGGGTTGTCCGGCGATAAAGTGCGCGGGCAGATCGAGGTGGGTGCCCGTGTGGGCGCAGATCTCAAACGCGCTCACCTCGGCGACATCACCCCCGGCAAGCGAAGACACTTTCCTGTGTTCGAAGGGAGGATCTCCGGGAAATATCTGCATTCCCCGCTTGATAATGATCGAGATGTCCAGAACCTCGGTAAAGCTCGCCATCGCCTGTCCTTTCGGCGCTGTTCACAGTTGGGCGTTCAGCCACGATCGTGGTTTCCTCGATCCGTTCATCATCCATTCCCTTACCTCGTCCGGGGGAGATACCCAATGAAATATCCCCGGCGGCCTCCGATTGCTAATCTAATTATCCCCGTACCGGCAGGACAAGGTTCCAGTCGAAAGCTGGAAATAATAATTGACTTGCCGTGCATTCAGTGGTAATAATTGCTGAAAACAGGTCTGACAAATCTCCACACCTCCCAACCGGAGTTCCGTGATGCGCTTAGCCCTCGTCCGCTTTATCTTGTCGGTTTGCTGCCCCGTCCTTGTGCTGACGTGCTCAACAGCCACACGGGAAATCGAACTGGCTCTTCCCGACGATGAGCAGCCGCCGTCGGCCCGCCAACTGTTGCACTATCCTCCCGACGGTTCCCCGGCAGGTGTCAATCCGCCGGGCTTCTACTGGACGGCCCACCCCGATGCGGCCGCATACAGGTGGCTGCTGTTTCGCGAGGGCACCGCTGAGCCGGAGGTCGTCCACGACAGCCTCTCGTCCACCGCCACCGTGCTGCACGACCCTCTTCGCCCCGGAAACTACTGCTGGTACGTGGCCTATCTCGATTCGAGCGGCACGGCGTTCGCGCGCTCCTCGCTACGCCGCTTCAGCGTGGACGAGCAGGCGCCGAAGCTGCCGATGCCCGATGTGGCGCAACTGGCCGGGCTGCTGGAAAATCGGCGGCCCCGGATGTTTTTTCGTCCCGACGGCGGGTTTGTGCGCCGGATCCGCGAACTGGTGCAGAACGATCAGATCCCGCTCTGGAACCGTTGCCGCGCTCTGGCCGACGCCGCGCTGGAGGAGCCGCTCTACCCGGAACCGGCCCCCTATAAGGACGGCACGTTCGAGGTCGGCGAGTGGCGCAGGATTTACACTCCCGGAAAACGGGGCAGCGCGCACGCCCTGCGGCTGGCCCTGGCGTGGAAAGTAACCGGTGAGCAGAAGTATCTCGATGGGGCCGGCAAGTGGCTGGTGCATCTGGCGGGCTGGGATCCGGATGGAGTTACCAGCTACAACCTGCCCCTCCCCGACGGCTCCACGGGTAACGATGAGGCGGGGATGCCGATGCTGGAGCGGATGGCCCTGGTCTACGACTGGATCGCGGATGAGTTGAGCCCCGAGGACAAGGAGGTAGTGCTGTCCTCGCTGCGACGGCGCGGGGAGCAGGTAATGGAATACTACCGCGACGTCGATTTTATCTCCGCGCCCTGGTCCAACCACGCGGTGCGCGTGCTGGCGTTTCTGGGCATGGCCTCTGTGAGCTGCCTGGGCGAGTTTCCCGAGGCCGAACAATGGCTGGAATACGTGATGCGCTGTTACCTGTCCACTTTCCCCACCTGGGGTTCCGACGACGGCGGCTGGGCGCAGGGCCTCAGCTACTGGTCGGCCTATATGGGCTGGCACACCAACTTTCTGGACGCGCTACGCAGCGCCACCGGGATCGACCTCTACAAAAAAGCGTTCTTCCGCAACAACGGTTATTTCGCGGTCTATTTCCATCCGCCGTATGCACAACGCGGAGGATTCGGCGACCACGGCGAGGCAGCGCCCAATCTGCCGGAAAAGCTGATGCTCTTTAAGTACGCCGCCGCCCTGCACGACCCCGTACTGCAGTGGCAGGCGGAGAATATCAAGGTGCCGGGCGGGATCGAGTCCAAGTTGCAGGTCAAGGACGGCCAGTGGAACTGGTACGAGTGGTTTGTCGAGGATGCGTTCGATGTGCTCAGCCCGCGTCCGCAGGACCTGCGGCCCCAGGCCCCCACGGAGCTGGCGGACACCCGCTGGCTTAAGGATATCGGGTGGGTGGCGCTGCACTCGGCCCTGGGCGAGCCGGACCACGATGTGTGGGCGTTGTTCAAGGCCAGCCGCTACGGTTCGTTCAGCCACAGCCATGCCGACCAGAACAGTTTCCAGCTTAACGCCTGGGGCCGCCCCCTGCTGATCGACTCCGGCTACTACCCCTGGTTCGGCAGCCCGCATCACAACCTCTGGACCCGCCAGAGCGTAGCTCACAACGCTGTGCTTGTCGATGGCCGCGGGCAGGGGTCGAGCAGCATGGAGGCCGCCGGAGAAATATTGCGGTATAAGCCCGTGGGGCCGGTGACTTTCGTTACGGGCGACGCCACTGCGGCCTACAACGTGCCGATGAACGAGTTTACACAAAAGCAGTGGAAAGAATTTCTGGATATTCCGCTGCCGCCCTCCGGCCCGGCGGTGACAGCCGCCCGCCGTACGCTGGCTTTCCGCGGGCAGGGGGAACGAGCGTGGCTGGCCGTGCATGACTACTTTTCCACGGAAAAGCCCGCCACGTTCCAGTTCATGCTGCACGCCCTGGAGCGGATGGAATACGATAAAAAGAACGGGACGATTTTTGTCGACAACGGCCCCGTGCGCTGCGTGGTGAGGATTATCAGCAGCCAGCCGCTGGAGTTCAGCCAGACGGATAAATTCAGCATTGCGCCCTCGGAGCGCTACGAGGGCGCGGCCAACCAGTGGCACCTGACGGTGAGCACTACCCGCAAGGCCACGGAGGTAAAATTCCTGGCGATCGCGGTTCCGTTCAGGAATACTGAGCCTATGCCGAGGATCGAGATGGTGGAGCAGGGAAACTGGCGCGGGTTCATGGTCAACGGCGAAAAAATTGCCGGCTGGTGGGGCGAGGGGGAGACGGGGACGGACAAGCCTGAGACTTCAGAGATCGTGCCTGCGCGCCTCCTGATTGATCTGGGCGAGGACGAGCAGGCACAGTACCGCTACTAAGAATGAAAGTAACCGGTATTGCAGAGTTTGATTAATCGATATGAAAGCTCATCAATGGCTGGAAACCATGGATTAACAAGTTGGCATGACACACCCCGCCCCCGGATTGCCGGGGGCGCTCCTCTCAAGAGAGGCTTTTTTGCTGTCGCTGACTTAATTACCCTCAGCGATTAGACAATGTGAGCATTTATTCCCCTCTAACAAGAGGGGATACAGGGGTGTGTAATTCTTTAAAGGATCGCCCGGATAGTCTCGTCGGTCAGCACCCCGGCGGCGTTTATCGGGCCGGCCGCGTTGGCCGCCGAGCAGAGAGGATCGTCTCCGGCAGCCTGAATCCCGGCAGTCAGTCCCCCCCCCCTGAACGTTACTGTCACATTTACCGCCGGATTGTTTTCTTTGGTAAAATATCACCCGTTTTCCGCGGACAAGGCGATTTCGTGTTAGAGCGTTTCTCGAAAGAAATGTCCGCTTGATTTTCCTTCGAAGAGCCGTTCCTTTCCTTAGTATGGGCGAACCTTGTGTTCGCCCATACGACTTTCTACGGACAACGGAAGTCTCTCCGTATCGTTATCAGGATTCGCTTTCCTTTGCATTAAGGACAAAACTTTTGAGAACCACTATAACTCGCTCCATTGCCAAAAGTTATCGGAATGAGACGCTGTTTTTATGAATAATGCGGGCCGGAGAACATCGTAATCACTGGCAAAAGTGTTGATACTTATGGTAACATCGTATAAAATATCTGGCAATACAAGCAGCTAAACTTTCAGTGTGGGCGGCATCCGTGTGGCCCTGGGCGAGTAGAGGAGAATGGATGAAGGGCAAGGCGAGGGAAATAATTCTTGAAGGGCCGGTGGGGCCGGAAGTCAGTGTAGGCGGTAAACGTTTTCTCTATTTCGGCGGTACGGATTACCTGTCGATGGCGGGCAGGGAAGAACTGCGTCGGGGCGCGATCCGGGCGCTGGAACGATTCGGGGTAAGTTCCTCGGCGGCCCGCTCTTCCAGCGGTACGCTGAGCATCCATCTGGAACTCGAAAGCAAGGTCGCCGCTTTTGCTGGCACAGGGGCGGCTGTCAACTATTCCAGCGGGTATCTGGGCATGGCCGTCCTGCTCTCGGGTATGTTGGAGCCTGGCGACACGGTGGCGGTCCATCGCGACGCCCACGCCAGTATCAAGGACGCCGTGCGCGCCTGGGCGGCTGATTATTTCGAATTCGAGCTCGACGACCTGGAGTCGCTGGCCCGGAAGCTTGAAAAGGGTGGTGGCGATGGCAGGGTAGTGGTGGCCGGCGAGGGTGTCAGCCCGCTCTCCGGCAGGGTGTTCCCGCTCCCGGAGGTGCTCTCGCTGCTCAATGGCCGTGAACACCTGGTGCTGATCGACGATGCCCACGGATTCGGCGTGCTTGGCCAAAACGGCCTGGGTACGGCATCCCATTATGGCGTGGAATCAAAATCAGTGATCAGTTGCGCCACGCTCAGCAAGGCGTTCGGTTCTTTCAGCGGTGTCGTGCCGGCCACGGCTGCCCTGGCGCGGAAGATCAGGAAGAAATCGGTGGTTTACCAGTGCAGTTCGCCCCCACCCGCGCCGATCTGCGGGGCGGCGATAGCGGCGTTTGATTACGTTGAAGCGCATCCGGAACTTTTTGTACGCCTTGCGGAAAACAGCCGTATGCTGCGACGAACTATCTCCGCACTCGGACTCGATGTGCCGGACTCGCCCGCGCCGATTGTTCCGCTGTTTGATTGCGGTTCACTGGCTCCCTCGTTACTCAGCGACCGTTTGTTCGACAGGGGGATTCTGGCGCCGTTTACGCAATATCCCGGTAGTCCCCGGGGCGGCATGATCCGGCTGGCGGTAACCGCCGGTCACACGACAGGGCAGATCGAGCGGCTGGGCGCTGAAATCGGCAAGCTGCTCTGATACGACAATGGTGGAACCGGTACTAAGGCACGCGCAGTCGGAGCGTGCCTTTTGTTTTGAAGCGCGGCTGGAGCGGAGGGTCAATGAGCGGGCAAGTTCGTTTATCGCAAGACGAGAAAACCATGGGCGGCAAGCCGTTGCTGCGCATGAGCGGTATCGGCAAAAGTTTCGGCTCGGTAAGAGTGTTGCACGGGGTCGACTTTGAGCTGAATGCGGGCGAGGTGCATATTCTGGCCGGGGAGAACGGTGCGGGCAAAAGCACGCTGATCAAGGTTCTGGCCGGAGTTTACCGCAACTGGCGAGGCCGGGTGGAGCTCGATGGCCGCCGGGTATCGTTCACCGAGCCGCAGCAGGCGCGTAGAGCCGGAATCGCGGTGATCTACCAGGAAATCTCGCTGGTGGGCGCGCTGCCGGTGGTGGATAATCTGTTCCTGGGCCGTGAACGCACAAAGTGCGCGGGCCTGCTGGACCGCGAGGCCCAGCGCGAGGCGGCGCGGGCGCTGCTGGCCGGGCTTGAGTTGGACATCGATATCGAGCGCCCGGCTGCCAGTTATCCGATCCCGGTCCAGCAGATGGTGGAGATCGCCAAGGCGCTCTTGCTCGATGCCCGCGTGATAGTGATGGACGAGCCTACCAGCACGCTGACCCGTCCCGAGGCGGAAAAGCTGTTCGAGATGATCGGGCGGCTCAAGGGCCGGGGCTGCGGGATTATCTACATCTCCCACAAGATGGACGAGATCTACCGTCTTGCCGACAGGATCACGGTCCTTCGCGATGGCGCTCTGGTGGGTACAAGAGCGGCAGCGGAACTGGCCGGGAAAGAATTCGTGCGCTGGATGGTGGGCCGGGAAATCACCAGCCAGTTCCCACCCCGGCGGCCGGAGTCAGGCCCGGAAATTCTGCGGGTCGGCAATCTCACCCTTCGCGATAAATCAAACTCACGGCATAAACTGGTCGACAACTGCTCTTTCAAACTTCGCCGGGGAGAGATCCTGGGCGTAGCGGGCCTGCAGGGCTCGGGAAACAGCGAGCTGTTGCACGCCCTGTTCGGCTCGTTCGGTGGCCGGGTGTCCGGCGAGGTCCGCTTGGAGGGCAAACCGTTCGGGGTGCGTTCTCCCGCCCACGCGATCGCAAGCGGCATGGCCCTGCTGACCAACGACCGTCAGGCAACCGGCTGCGTCACCTGCATGGGGGTGCGGGCCAATATAACGCTGGCGGCCCTGCGGAAATTCTCGCCCGGTCTGTGGCTGGACGGAGCGGCCGAGCGCCGGGCCGCCGAGGCCGGGGCGGAGCAGCTTTCCCTGCGGGCGGCCTCGATGGAGATGCCGGTGGAAAACCTCTCGGGCGGCAACCAGCAGAAAGTGATTCTGGCCAAATGGCTGGAAACCATGCCGCGGGTGTTTTTGCTCGATGAGCCCACGCGGGGAGTGGACGTGGGCGTCAAGCAGGAAATCTACTCGCTGATGAACCGCTGGACAGCCGGGGGCATGTCGATTGTGCTGATCACTTCCGAGATGCCGGAGCTGCTGGCGATGAGTGACCGGATAATCGTGATGAGTTCGGGCAGGATAACCGCCCGTTTCGGCCGTGGGGAGGCCACGCAGGAAAAAATTCTGGCCGCGGCGATGAGCCGGGGCGGGGAGGCCGCGTGAACGCTGATAAAACGGCGGTGGCGGTCAAGGATCGAATCGATAGAATCTTGAGGTCGCCCGCGGCCAGGGCGCTGGCCTCGCTGGCCGCCGTGGTGCTGCTGGGAGTTATTTTCAATGCCGACGGCGCTTTTTTCAAGTGGGGCACTCATCGCGACATGCTGCGCCAGGTGTCGGTGTTCGGGATCCTGGGCTGCGGGATGACGGTGGTGATTATCGCCGCCGGGATCGACCTCTCGGTAGGCAGCCTGCTGGGCGTGAGCTCCGTGCTGTTTTCCATGCTCACGATCCACTCCGGGGTGTCGCCCTGGCTGGCGATCCCCGCCACGCTGGCCGTGGGAGCGGCGTTCGGCGCGGCCAGCGGAGCGCTTTCGGCCCGCTGGTCCATCCAGCCGTTTATCGCCACGCTGGCGATGATGGTGTTCGCCCGCGGAGTGGCCAAGCTGATCAGCGGCGGGCAGAAAATCTCCACCGCCGTGCAGCAGGCCGACGGGAGCTACCGGTACGTGGACGTACCGGCGGTGTTCGAGTTTATCAACTCCTCCGTGCTGGGCGGCAATATCACCGTGGTTACTTTGCTGTTTTTGCTCTGCGTGATTGTTACGTGGATCGTTCTGGACCGCCTTCGCCCGGGACGCTGGATTTACGCTATCGGCGGCAACGAGGAGGCGGCCAGGCTTTCGGGGGTGCCCGTGCGCTCGGTAAAGGTGTTCGCCTACGCGCTGAGCGGGCTGTTTTGCGCGCTGGCGGGTATCTGCCAGGCGGCGCAGGAGCAGCAGGGTGACCCGGAGGCGGGCATGACTTACGAGCTGACCGCGATTGCGATCGTGGTGATCGGCGGCACCAGCCTGCGCGGCGGCACGGGCGGCATCTGGCTGACCCTGCTCGGCACGGTCATTATCGGCTACCTGGAGAAAGTGCTCAGTATCAACGCGGTCGGCGAGGCCAGCAGGCTGATGCTTACCGGCGCGATAATCGTTCTGGCGGTGCTGTTCCAGAAGCGGGGCGGCAGTTAAAACCCATAGTGGAGGATTGGCATGAGCGTTTTGAAATCCCTGATGATTAGCGTGTCGATTATGCTGGCGGCGGTGCTGGCGGGCTGTTCCGGCGCGGGAGAAAACCGGGACGAGGGCGGCGAGGCAGCGGGCGCGAAATGGGTAATCGGCATGAGCCAGTGCAACCTTGGCGAGCCGTGGCGCGTGCAGATGAACGCGGATATCCGGCGGGCCGCCGGGGAGCATCCGGAACTGAAAGTAGTGTTCAAGGACGCCCAGAACGACAACCTTCGCCAGCGCGCCCACGTGGAGGAATACGTGAGCAGCGGGGTGGATCTGCTCATTATCAGCCCCAAGGAGGCCGCGCCGCTCACGCCCCCGGTGCACGAGGCTTTCCGCGCCGGCATCCCGGTGATCGTGCTGGACCGTCGAGTGCTGGGCGAGGACTATACCTGCTTTATCGGGGCGGACAACCGCAAGATCGGCAAGGCGGCGGGAGTGTGGATTGCAGAGCGTTTGGGGGGCAGGGGCAAGGTTGTGGAGCTCAAGGGCCTGATGACCTCCACTCCCGGCCAGGACCGTCACACCGGCTTCCGCGAGGGGATAGCGGATACCGGTATCGAAATCATTTTCGAGGCCGACATGCAGTGGCTTGAGCCCGAGGCTCGCGGCGAGATGGAAAGCGCCCTGGCCCGCTTTGATAGAATCGACCTCGTTTACGCCCATAACGACCCCGGCGCGCATGGTGCGTGGCTGGCCGCCAAGGCCGCCGGCCGCGAGAGGGAGATGGTTTTCGTGGGGATCGACGGCTTGCCGCAGGAGGGCCAGGCCTATGTCCGCCAGGGGATTTTAGCGGCCAGCTTTGAGTATCCCACCGGTGGCCGGGAAGCTATCGAGACAGCCCTGAAAATTCTCGCGGGCGAGCAGACGCCAAAAGAAATAACTCTTCGCTCAAAGGTTTACACGAGGGAAAATATCGACAGTGACGGCCAGTGGCTGGATTGACCACACAGAGCGCCGCACGGCCCAGGGGGCATTTATATAACGCTGGTGAGCGGTAAGTCCTGAGAAAACTTGGAATAACAAAGCCGGGGAGACGCTAACAGTCTCCCCGGCTTTGTATACTTGAAGTGGCACTTAATCAGCTTTCGCCCGGGCCGACGGCCTTGCCCGCTTTGCAGCCGGACTCCAGGCTGTTCTCCAGCGAGATATCCCCGCAGATCGTGGCCCTAAAGCCCAGGCTTTGGGCCATCGCGGCCTTGGCCAGAGCGATCTCGTTGGCCGAGCGGGCATCGGGAGCGTAGCTGACAGTGATGTGGTTGCTCTTGTGGCGGGCCATAAGCTGGTCGCGGCTCACCCCGTAGAGCATGGCGTGCATCAGCGGCCACTGCCTTGTGGTGGCGTCCCAGCGGCGCTGGCTTTCGGTCGCGGGCAGCTCAACGGCGGCCCCCCGGCCGATATCGATACAGAACTGTTCCTGATCCAGGAATACACGGCTCCAGACAAGCTCACCGGGCTTTGCCAGGCAGCGGGTACAGATCCCGTTTTCGATAAAGAAATCGTAGGGCTGACGGACGCCTTCCATGCCCGCCCAGCTTTCGGCCACATGCCCGGCGGGAGTATTGCCTGAGAGCTCGAACGCCCAGATAAACGCGTCCAACTCGAACTCGCGGCCACCGAAAACGGCGCCGCCGCTGTAGTTGTCTCCCCAGCGGATATCATGCTGGGTGGTTTCCGACCATAGCGGTTCCAGGCCGCTGCCACGGTAGATTTCCCGGCTGAGCGCCTGATCGACCGCGCAGCCCATGTCGGCCTCGTTGGCGCACATGATCGGCCGGCCGGCCATCACCGGGCGGCCCCTGTACTCCACCGGGGGACGGGTCGTGCTGTTGAGCATGGCCTCGGTAAGATCGCTGGCGGCGCAGAGCCGCGCCAGGCCGAGCTGGTAGGCGATCCCTACCCCGTCGAGCCCTTCCTCTGCCACATGGCGTACTATCGCGGCGTACATGCGACCCGACTCCAGCACGGCTTTCTCGGTGATGTCGGTAAAGGGGTTGGAGCCGATCTTGAGCTTGAACCCCCGGTCGATCAGCCACTTGACATAGCCCATCGCCTCGCCGTGGGGCACCTCCAGCATGCGTGCGTAGAGGTCGCTCTGGTTGAGCCGCCGCAGTTGGATGCCCGTGCCGGTCAGGTCGCGCTCATCGAAAGCGGCGTTGATCATCCCCATGCACAGCGGGTCGTAGAGGCCCAGCAAACGGGGCCGGGCGCGGAAGTTTTTTGCGGCGGAAACTCCGAAATCCAGCGCAGCGCCGTAGGAGGCGAAATTCGCCGGATCAAAACGGCGCGCGTGGCTGAGGTCGTGGTCGATCTTACCCTCGGCGAGCCACTGCCTGATTTTTTTTGCGGAGCCACCGTCCTCGAATTTCTCACTACTCCAGAGGATCGAATGCCCGGCCTGGCCGCTGGAAAACCGGTGGCGCGTCAGGCAGGCTTCCAGGCCCAGGGCGCCCACCAATCCAGGCCATGCGCCGTCAAAATTGCTGGCCACCAGGATCGGGCCGCGATGCTCCCAGAGGTTATAGACCACGTGATTGCTGTACTGCCAGACAGCCTCGGCCACCACCAGCGGGGCAGCGGCCGGGATTCGTGCGAACACATCGCGGCCCTGGGCCTGAGTTTCGATAAAGCCGTGGCCCAGCGCCGGGTCCACTTCCGGGTGGGCACGAACGAGCTCGTAGCCCTCGCGGGCGAACGCCTGGCGCAACTGGCGCTCGCATTCCAACTGGGCGCTCTGGCAGGCGATATTGGCCGTGCGGCGGTGGTCGCCGTTGGCTACCAGCACGATCTGTTTTTTGCCGGGAGCGAGCATCGTGTCGACAGTATTTTCCGGCTGAGTCCAGCTTAACATTGCGCATGCTCCATCGTTCAGATTCACCGGATGCTTTTAGAGTTCCCTGACCCAGATATTGCGGAAGCGCACCGGGTGGTTGTGGTCCT
Organism: Gemmatimonadales bacterium; assembly: GCA_024278175.1. Classification (GTDB taxonomy): domain Bacteria; phylum Gemmatimonadota; class Glassbacteria; order GWA2-58-10; family GWA2-58-10; genus JAJRTS01. The sequence goes on from JAJRTS010000020.1 coordinate 91,947, forward strand.
GGAGCATGATCGGCCCTTTTTTAAGCTCCTGGTTTCCCATCGCGCCGCCGGTGGGCGAGATTTCCAGGTTGTCCTGAACGAGCACGCCGTTTTGCAGCACGGTGACAGTGGCTTTTTTCGTCACTTTGCCTGCGTCGTCCAGCTCGGCTGCGTGGAAAATAATGTCGTATGTCTGCCAGATTCCCGGCGGGCGGCAGGCGTTGACCAGCGGAGGCGAGGCCTTGTAAACGGCGGCGCACTGGCCGTCGAAATAGGTTTCGTTTTCGTAGCTGTCCAGAACCTGGATTTCGTAGTTGCCGTGAATATAGACCCCGCTGTTGCCGCGGTCCTGGCCCTCGCCCACGGCCGGGGCGGGCATGCGGAATTCGAGGTGAAGCTGCATGTCGCCGAAATTTTGTTTGGTTACGATGCTGCCCTCGTTGACCTCCATGGCCCCATCGACCAGCTTCCAGTTGGCGGCGGAACCATCCCTGTTCTGCCAGTTTTCGAGATTTGAGCCATCGAACAGCACGAGAGCGTCGGAGGGCACATCGCAGGGCAGGGCGCTGATCACTCTGGGGGCCTGTTCCCGGGAGAGGCAGAGGGTGAAAGTTAGCAGTGACAGAGCCGCCAGCAGGGGGAAGACCGTTCTTTTGCCGCGCATTTATTCCTCCGGTAATTAAGAGTGTTTAAGGGTCGTGGTTCCTGAGCAATATATACAAGATTTGGGAATGCTGCCAGTTTAGAAGCGTGTAAAAACACACTCTTTTAGCAGCGTGTTGAAATATACGAAAGTGTGGGCACCTGGTTGTCAAGGGCCGTTTCTCGCCAGGCCAGCCCAAAACGGCGCAAACGGTTCAACTGATTGGCATAACACAAGTAACATGACCAGCAAAAGAAACGGCTTGCCTTGCCCTTGACAACCAACCAGACAAAATATTTCATTCGAGGGCGTTGAACGTTTTATTTCAACGCCCCTTTAGAGCAGCCCCACTGGCCGGTCGGTGCGGCGAAGGACCCGGCCCGGGCGCTCGCCTGTCATCTTGTTGCCGTCGAAAACCGTGCGTCCGCCCACGATCACGCGTTCAATACCTACCGGGTACTGATGCGGTTTTTCAAAAGTCGCTTTGTCGATTATCCGCTCCGGGTCGAACAGGGTCAGGTCCGCCGCCGCGCCGGGGCGGATTATTCCACGATCCAGCAGGCCGGCGCGCTGGGCGGGCAGCGAGGTCATCTTGCGCACTGCGTCCTCCAGGCTGATCACGCCCAGCTCACGCACGTAATGGCCCAGAACACGGGGGAACGTGCCGTAGCTGCGGGGATGCGGCACACCCTTGCCGAATTCCATCACGGTTCCGTCCGAGGCATGCATCACGGCCGGGTGGCTCATGATCCGGGCGACATCGTCCTCGTTGAGGCAATGGTACACGCAGGAGGCTCCACCCTTGAGCACCAGCGAGATAACCAGTTCGGCGGTGTTTTCGATTGTCTGCTCGATCCCGCGTTCTTCAAGAATCTGGCGCAGGTTTTTACCCTCCAGGCTATGATCGTGAGCGCAGGAGGCGATAGTGACATTCTGCGGATCGTCGCCGCCCCGGTCGTTGGTCAGGGCGAAAGCGATCGCCCCGGCGATTTTTTCTTTTTGCACCGGGTTGTCCAGACGGGCGTAGAGACTGTCAGTGCCGCCGGCCATCGACCAGGGCGGGAACAGAACCCGCAGGCCCGTGCTGGTGGCGGGGTAGGGATACTGGTCGGCGGTAATGTCCAGGCCGCGGGCGCGGGCGCTATCCAACATCGCCAGGGTGGTTACGCTCCGGCCCCACATCAATTTGCCGACCGCCTTATGGTGGGTTAGATTAACCGGGATACCGGCCTCGTCTGCGATCCGGATCGCCTCGGCCACCGCCTCGATCAGTCCCGGCCCTTCCTCGCGGAGGTGGCTGGTGTAGTAGCCCCCGTAGGCCGCGGCCACCTTGGCGAGTTCGATCACCTCTTCGGTGCCGGAGTATGCTCCGGGTACGTATTTCAGCCCCGTGGAGATCCCAACCGCCCCATCGCGCATGGCCTGGCCGACCAGTTGCTTCATCCGCTGAAGTTCTTCGGCCGTGGGCGCTCTGTCGTCCAGGCCCATCACCTCGCGACGCACCGAACCCTGGCCGACCGTGAAGCAGACATTGGGCGCCAGCGGCAGGGTGTCCAGCCCGGCAAGGTATGCTCCCATGTCCACGGCACTGCCTCCATCGGCGCCGCCGATCAGGGTGGTCACTCCCTGCCGGACGAAATTGGTCGCATCCGGGTTATGGCGGATTCCGCTGTCGCAGTGGTTATGGATATCGATAAAGCCGGGGGAGAGCACCAGCCCGAGCGCATCGATAGTGTCGGCGGCCGGGATGTCGAGCTGGGCTCTCACAGCCAGGATGCGCCCATCGGCCACGGCCACATCGCCCAGGTACCACGGGTTGCCCGCGCCATCGACAATCTTTGCCCCGGTGATCAGCAGGTCGGCGGCAGTTCTGGCCGGCTGGCGCGAGTGAGCGCAGGCCGCCGGCAGCACCAGGCACGAGATCAGCAGGACAGAAACCGCAAGCAACGAAATCTGTTTCCCTGACATGTGCTTTCCTTCCTGAATTTTTTGTGGTTTTGTTCAGTATTATTTCAATGGATTCTCATACCAGATAACGCCCAGATCGTCACGCTCATCGGTGGTGAGCACGTCCAGGTCGCCGTCGCCGTCAATGTCCACGCATTCGATCCTGTCAAACTTGATCCCACGCGGGCCTGAGATATCAAAATACTCCACTGCTCCCGGATCGGGCCAGCCGGATGTGCGAATCCAGAATACTCCGCTGCGCTCTTCTGCATTCTCGCAACTGACCACCAGGTCCAGGCGTCCGTCGAGGTCGAAATCGGCGGCGGTCACGGCCTTGGCCGTGCCGGTGTTCTCGGGGAAAACGATTTCGAAGCGGCGCCACTGTCCGCCGGGTTGAGAGTCAAAAATCAGAATTTTGCGGTCCTTGGCGGCTACGGCCAGCTCCGGTTGCCCGTCGGAGTCCAGATCGGCGAGATCGAGGAACATCACCTCGCAGTCCCGGCCGCCGATAAGGTGCTCATTCCAGCCCGGTCCGCCGCCCGCCGGATTTTCCAGCCAGCGTACTCCACGGCGCGCTCCCTTGCGGTCGGTAAAGAGGATATCCCGGTCGCCGTCGCCGTCCATGTCCGGCACGCGGATACTCATCGCCCAGCCCAGCTCAGCCAGTGGGTTCCATTGCCAGGAGTCTTCCCGGTTTTGGCGGGCAAAATAACCCAGCATGGCGTTTTCGTTCTTGCCGCCGGCGACCAGGGATAACCCCTCGCCCGGGATGAGCACGGCAGGCGCGCAGAACATCCACTGCATCAGGCCGGCAGCGGCCTCCAGCCGCTCCGTGCTCCAGGCTCCGGGGGCAAGAATGTCGTCGCTCCCGTGGGTGAAGCTATGGATGTAGATGGCCCGGTTGCCACCCTCGCAACTGCTGACAACCTCCAGAGCACCGTCCCCGTTCAGATCGGCGAACACCGCATCCTCTACATCAGCCACCGCTCCCACTGTAACAGCGGGCCAGGGCCGTGTCGAGTTGGCGTATCCGGGATGGAGATAGACCCTGACCAGGCCGTCCTCCTCCCAGCCGGTGGTGATATCGGGCAGGCCGTCGTGGTTCAGATCTCCCAGCCGGACACCATCGGCGCCCTCGAATGTGCTGTCGATAATATGAAGGGGCCAGGGGGCATCCGGGTTAAGGGTGGTGGACACGTCTACTGATGGGTAGGCGCGCAGCAGGAACGGCATGAGCATTATTAAGCAAAGAGCGCGGGAAAGCATGTTTAATCCCTGAAAAGAATTAAAGGGTCCGGGGACAGGCAAGCAGGCAATCCAATAAATAACTTTATCAATAGTACGGTGCAATAGTTTGCTGGAATTGTGTGAAGTAGTAATTTTTATTAATTTTTGAAAAAATACGTTTTTAAAGCGTTTTTTTCTTGCGCTAGCTTTTTTGCTCTGGTAGATTTGTTAACGAATCCGGTTCAGCTTCCGGAGAAGCGCCGTCTTAAGTCCGGTATCCAGCGCGTGTTGGCCGGGCGTAGTTTTCATCTTTTTCAGGAGTTTAGTTGTATGGCAAGGGGAAAAGTAAAATGGTTTAACGAGGCCAAGGGCTTCGGCTTTATCGAGCAGGAAGAAGGCCAGGACGTCTTCGTGCACTACTCGGCTATCGAGAGCGATGGTTTCAATACTCTCTACGAGAACCAGGAAGTAGAGTTTGAGATTGTCGAGGGGCCGAAGGGACTGCAGTCCCAGAATGTCAGGCCTGTCTGACGTTAGACCAGTGACCCTGAAAAACGGAACCCCGCCGGAGCTTCGCGCTCCGGCGGGGTTTTTTCGCTCAGTGCTGTTCCGTGTCCGGATTTCAGGGTTTGATGATCCTGTCGGTGAACTGTTCGCGGCCGCCGCCGAAATCGATCCCGCCGCCAACTTCGTTTTTAGTGAAAGCAAGTTTGATCCCCTCGAGTTCGACAACGATCTCAGCGCCGTTTTCGCCCTTTTGGGCGATTGCGGCGACAGGGACCTCTTCGGTGGTGGGTCCGGTGACTGTAAGTACGTGCAGAAAATAGTCGACGGTGGCGGCTTTCGGCGGCTTGATCTCGATCCGGCAGGCGGGCTCGTGGCCGCGGTCCTTTTCCGGGGGATGGTCCTGTCCTCCGTAATAGGAGTGAAGTTCGTCGCCGTAACGCAGGCTGACCGTGTGCTTTTCCGGCAGCAGGGTCTGCACGAACAGCAGGCCCTCGCCGTTGGTGACCACTTGCCAGGGGTCGCGCTGCTGCGGGAGCGTCATTGCCATCAACTGCCAGGTTTTTTCGTATTCGGGTTTCGTGGTGCGGACCCTGTCGAAAATGACGAACGTGCCGGGGCGGATGTAAACTAGCTGGCGGGTGAAATACTCGAGTTTTTTCCGCTTGTAGGACCGCGAGCAGTCGCCGGCGGTATAGAGCCAGCGGCCCTCGTCCTGGAAGGCCAGCAGGTCGGCAATGTCGTAGAGCTCGCGGTCGGCGTTCCATTGAGCCGCGTCGGCCACCGCGCCGTTGTGGTGGGGGAAATCGTGATGCTGGCCGCCGTCGTTATCCATCACCCCGTCAAACAGCTTCTCGAACGCCCGGATATTGTGCCAGCTCTCTTCGGGATCGTAGACCCGCAGCGTACTGTGGGCCACGGTGCGAAGGTGGTAGTTGACATCGTGGTCCGTGCCGAAATAGTAATACTGACCGCCGTCGGCGGCCAGCTCGCCGCCCCTGTAAATCAGGAAATGGCCGTTATCTAGGTGCTGATGGGCGGTAAAGCGGTCGCCGCACTTGAAGAAAAAGTAGGTGGCGTCCTCGTCCCAGCTGCTGCGGGCGTAGACGTAGCCCGGTCCGGTGGAAACGTGACTGGTCCGGAACGAGGCCAGATCGCCTTTCGGCACAGTGGTGTCCCGCCAGAGGAAATCCATGTAGGCCTGGTAAGCCGCTCCGGTCCGGGGGGTGGTTTCGTTGAACGTGTGTACAACCTGATGAGCCGGGTCGTCGCGGAAGCGGTTGACCAGGATGCGGCGGGCGGCCAGGGTTTTATCCCGGTCGCTGCCGAACACTCTCCCGCCGCTGTCGCCCATCGGGATCGGCCGGCGGCTGTGACGGTCGTCGATACCGGGGTACATCTCGAACATGCCCGCAATCGCCCGCTGTCCCATGAACTCCGGGCTGATTCCGAAATAGTCCAGTCCCTCCACGCGGCGGGCCACCTCGCAGAAAAACGTCCACTCGTAAATCCAGTAGTTCACGTAGTAACCCTCGCCCCAGCCGCCGCCATCGCCCGCCAGCGCGAACGCGGGCAACACCCGCTCGCGGTATTCCCGTTCCAGGTCGGCCAGCACCCGGCGGCTGCGCTCGTGCTCGTAGTAGGTGGCATAACCGGCCAGCCCGTAGCCCCAGTGCTTGTAGCTGTACCACCCGTTATGGAACACGTGGGGTTCGCTACCCGTGTTGGCTTCCACAGTCTGGTCGAAATACCGGAAGAACTCCTGCTTCTCGTCAGCGGACCAGAGCGGGTAGGACAGGTCGTAGGCCAGCGCGATATTCGCCAGCGCGTCGCCGAAACGGACGTGGCCTTTCTTTATTCCGGCGCGCACGATCTCAAGGGCCAGTTTCTTGGCGTGCATGCCCAGCGCCTCATCGCCCTCGATCACGTAGGCCAGCCCGCTGGATACCGCCCCGGCGGTACCGTTGATTTTAAAGTCGTGAGCCTGCTCCAGGGTGCGCGCCCAGGCCTCCGGTCGCTGGACGGCGAGTTGCCTGAGGTATTCGGCGCTGCCCAGCAGCCGGGGATGGTCACGGGAGATTTCGTGGCGCTCCATAGTGAACATATCGGCTGCCGGAGCCGGATTTCCGGCGGAGTCCGGTTGCGAACAGGAGAGCGCCAGCAGAGACATGGAGAGGATGACGAGCAGGGGCGGCAAAGTGCGCATTTGGGACTCCCGGCGGTGAGATTGGAGTACGGAAGAGGGGAATGATAATAAATAATCGCCTGCCGGGGCGAACGGAGCAAGTTTTTCTGAGGTATGCCTTACTTTTTACCCGAATTCTGGGGACGGAGGTTATTCAGCGGTGGGCTCTCGCCCCGGGGGGAGAGGGAGAGAATCGGCCGCCGGGCCACCTGTCGGCTTCAGCCGCCGAAACGAAGTCCGCTAGTGCATCGCAATACTCGTGTCCCGTGCCGTGGCGCGGCTCGTTCACGTCCGGGCGGAACCCGGTTAGCTCAAAATGCCGGTTTTCGCCCTCGACGCCCTAGGCTTCAGCCGCAGAGTTGTCCTTTAAAAATCAACCCACCTTGAGGAATATCCGCCGCTGGTACATCCAGTAAACCATGTACCAGAAAACCAGCAGGATCAGGTTGTAATGGATAATAGTGCCGGCATCGCCCATCCGCTCCAGCAGGGGGCCGAAAAAGGTCCACGTCCATTCCCTTACGGAGCCGCGTAACAGGCTGACCAGCATATAGATCGCTATTGAGTTCATCCCGACCACCATGAAAGCGAAACTCCAGGTGCGCCAGCCTTTAACCTCTATTAACCAGTAGAAAACTCCCAGTAGCAGCGCTGCCCAGCCCGCGCTGTAGATGGTCCACGATGGTGTCCAGATGCGCTTGACCAGCGGGATCACCGGGCTCAGCAGCCAGCCGGCGGCTATCCCGGCCAGCCCGGCCAGCAGCAGGTACCGGGTTTTTCGGCCACCGGAAAGTCCGCTGCGCAGCAGGTCTCCGGCCATAATTCCGAAGATGACTGTCGCGATCGAGCCGAAAGCGTTAAAGCCAGTGTACCCGCCGGGAGTTACCCGTCCCCAGACCCAGAGTTCCACGGCGCTGTGGAAGTTGGCGTTTTTGGCGTAGGCCCCGGCCGCTCCCACTCCGGGCCAGAACTGGAACAGCGCCCAGTCAACAAGCAGGATCAGCAGCGCCGCCGCGATCTGGGTTCTGAACCTGCGTCCCAGCAGGAAAAAGGCGAAAAAGTAGGCGACCGCAATCTGCTGTAGCACCGTGGTCATGTCGAAAATGAACATATCCCTATCCAGAATATAGCGGCCTACGCCAAGCAGCAGCAGGATCAGCGAGCGTTTCCAGACGTGTTTGAACTGATCACTTCGGCTCTCGCCACGGGCATAGCGCGTGGCAAACGCGAACGGCATCGCCACGCCCACGATAAAAATAAACGAGGGTTGGATCAGGTCCCACAAAGTGCAGCCTGCCCACTGGGCATGGTACACCTGACGGGCCAGCCACTCCCAGCCGGGGTTGTCGGCCAGGGCGCTGAGCCCGAACCCGGCGCTGACCATCAGGAACATCGTGAAACCGCGATAGACATCCAGAGACAACAGCCGTTTGCTTTTTGCGGCTTCGGTTCCCATAGCGCTCTACTCCCGGAGAATAATCGGTTCCCGGCCATTTGCGAATAATAACTTTTAGATATTAGGCTTGACGCCTCGGGAATGTCAAGCCTTGCGGTTGGAATCGCCGTTTGTTACTTGACAGGACTTGACTCTTACTTTCCCGAAGGTATTGAGCAAAGCTACTCCAAGCAGCGAGGAACACCCGCCCGCCGCCGCCAGGGCGCCCGGTGTCTCGTCGATAATCAGGTACGCCAGCAGCGTGGCGGCCACGGGGATCATGTAGAGGAAGGATACCGAGCGCGAAGCGCTCAGGCGCGAGAGCACGTAAGACCAGAAGAAGTAGGCCAGCGCGGCGGGGAATACGCCCAGATAGACGATAGTCAGCGTGGAGCTTATGCGGGCATGGGCGATCTCGCCGGCCAGCCCGCCGATAAACGGCAGCATGGTCAGCGTGCCGACCCAGATCGAGTAGCTGGCCACCTCGAAACTGCTGTACCTGCTGAGCAGCGGCTTCTGGACAACAAAATAGACACTGGTGCTGACAGCGGCCACAAAGACGAACAGCGCCCCGGTCTCGAATTTCAGCGAACCACCCTGGCCGAAAGCGATCAGGCTCACTCCCAGAAAACTGATCAGCATCCCGGCCCAGCCCGGCGGGCTGATCCGCTCGCCCAGCAGCGCGAACGCAATCAGCGCGGTCATTATCGGCGCCGTGCTGATGATGAAGCTGGTGGAGCCGGCGCTGACCGTCATCGCCCCGTAGTTGAGCACCAGATTATACAGACCGATCCCACTGAAACCAGTGAGGAAGATCAGCGGCAAGTCGCCGGCGGCAGGCAGCCGTACGCGCCCCGCCACGGCGAACACGGCCAGGAACGCCGATGCCACCAGAAACCGCAGCAGTGCCAGGTGGAACGGCGAGTAGTCCGCCAGACTGTAGCGGATTCCCACGAACGCCGAGCCCCAGAGGACCACGGTGCCGAAAATGGCCAGGCCGGTCAATAAGCTTATTTTTCGGGGCAAAAGCTGCTCCTGTCCGGGTTTTGAATTGACTCTGCCAGAGAATCTAAGGCTTAAGGCGCGGGAGGGATAGAAAAAGGCGCTACCCTAAATGAATTGATACACTGGTTAAAGATTAAGAGAGGTGATGATGTTTCACATGAAGTGGTTGGTCCTGATTTTCGACCAAAATTGGCCATGTTTATGGCATGTATCTGGTAAACAAATGTCTAATGCTTCGCTCAGAAAACGTTTTGGTGTTAGTGACAAAAACTATCCCATTGCTTCAAGAGTAATTAGAGATACAATGGATTCAGAATTAATAAAGCCTTACTCACAAACAAGTAGTTCGAAGAAGAAGAATGCTAAGTATGTACCTTTTTGGGCCTAAAACTGATGATATTTTCCTTATGTAACACGATGTAACTATGACTTTGATGGAACCAGAAAATGTCTTATAGTTATTTACTGTACAGGATGTTGTATGTGTAGCATTGTGGTGTTTTGAAAGGCACTATTCTGAGTTTGAATGTTAGCACTCAAAATGTCGAATAGAAAAAGGCGCTACCTGTATGCTTTCGGGTAGCGCCTCTCTATTCTGGTGCCGGCGGACGGAGTCGAACCGTCACAGGGTTGCCCCCGCAGGATTTTGAGTCCTGTGGGTGGAGGTCGTAAAAGTATTATTTATCAATGGGTTATAACTACGCATTTTTGCTTTTCCGATATTTTAATGACTAACTATGAAGGTGGTACATGCCTCTTCTATCCCTTATTACTCCACAAGGCGTAGCCTGAAGAAATGATTTTGTAATCTGGGCCACGGGATGTTAAGGCGGGAGAGCACCCACGGTAGAGCGCAGAAGCTTATCGGTGCGGTCCCTCTGAGCACCCACCACGTCAAGGAGCCAAGCGTGGTAGAATCCCTGAATGGCAGCCACCTGCGACGCAGATTAACCAACTCCTCTGCAGTCACCAAATTGGTGTAACCGTAGTTCCGCCGCACTTCCACACAGAAGGAACCCGCGCCATCGAACAATTGACGGTACATGTTTACACTTCGGTAGA
>JAJRTS010000021.1 GCA_024278175.1 Gemmatimonadales bacterium
AGATTGTCGCCTCTGAATTTGAATACCTCGAATAAATTGCATGTGGCTCTGGTAATCCGGAGGCCACCAATAGCAGACTGGTTGGATTCAAAGTCCCGATAAAGAAAAAACACCTTTTACCCTTGACCACGCACATAGCAGTGTGTTGAAAAAACACGCTTCTAATGAGAACAAAAACACAACCCTCTGTTTCTCCCCTTTTTAAAGCCCCAAACCGCTGGAACTTTACGTGTTTTTTCAGATAAAGTAAAAACTACCGCCAAGGTAGCGAAATGCAGCCCCATGTGCAATACGCAGCAGACAAGCTCAGCCGGGCACATCTTCCGGCGGGCAGACTTCCTCCACCGTGCGGCGCAGCAGCGCAAAGCGCTCGAACTCCGGCGAGGCAAGCAGGTGGCGAAGGCTGCCCAACGCCGGCGCGACATAGGCCAGGAACTCCCGCTTGCCGTCGGCCATGCTCAGCTTGGCGTACGCACCCAGCACCTGCATCATCCGATGAGCAGCCACCAGCGCGAAACTGCCCTCGAACGCGGACGCCGCCGCCGGGGCCTGGCGGGCGAGCAGTTCCGGATAGCTCCCGGCCAGTTCCTCGCGCAGCCCTTGCGGCAGGCGAACGTACGGGTCGTAGAGCAGGCTGGCCACGTCGTAGGCCGACGGCCCGGGGCGCGCACCCTGAAAATCAATCAGGCGCAACCTGTCGCCCGGCTGCTGCACCATCACGTTGCGGCTCTGGAAGTCACGCAGGATCAGCACCCGCTCCCCCGCGGCCTCCCCGGCCGCCGCGGCCAGCAGGCGGAGTTCCCGGTACAGCGGCTCCGGGTCCACGGCGCAGAGCTTGCCCAGGAAAAAGTTCGCGAAATAGAGCGCCTCCGCCCGGTACATAAAATCCGCATCGTAGGGGGGGGTGAACGTCCGCTCCGGCTCGAATACCCTGCCGCACCCGGCCTGAACCACGGCCAGCGTTTCCAGCAGCCTGTGGTACACTTCGCCGGTCCAGGCCGAGTCCACCCCGTGGCGCAGCACCTCGGCCTGAAGCAGGCGGTCGCCCGCGTCCTCACAGAGGATCAGCCCGGCTTCTCTGTCGAAACCGTACACCTCGGGCGCATCGGCTCCGCAGCCCCGCAGCAGCCCCGCCATGTAGACCCAGGTTTCGTTCTCGTCCACATCCCGGGCCCCGTGCCGCGGCGGGTGGGGACTGACAATCAGCACATAGCTTCTGGATGCGCCAAGCACCCGGAAAAAACTGCGCGCGCTGCCATCGCCGTGCAGCCGCACAAACTCCAAAGTTCCGCCGCACTCCGGCAGGCAGGACAGGATGAAATCTGTCCAGCCCGGATCGGTGGTATTATTGATCGGCAACTTTTCAGGCCTCCCGTCATTTTTTCGGCATTTACGGCACCTCCTGATTTGTCGAGCATAATTCTGCAGCCATAATATGCGGAGCGGAGTAAAAAATCAACCTGCCGTAATAACGGGCAACTCTTGACTGGCCGCATTCCATCTATAAATTAAAATATACACATAAATCATATGCCGCGGTTCATTCGCAAACGAGGTCGGGTACCCATGTACACCAGAGATACGCTGGCTGTAATTCTGGGCGGCGGCCGTGGCACCCGGTTGGCCCCCCTGACACTGGCGCGCTGCAAGCCCGCGATCAACCTGGCCGGCAAGTTTCGGCTGATCGATGTGCCCGTGTCCAACTGCATCAATTCTCAGGTCCGCAAGATTTTTGTCGTAACCCAGTTCCTCTCCGCGGGGCTGCACCGTCACCTGTTCCAGACCTACCGTTTCGACCGCTTCAGCGACGGGTTTGTCGAAGTGCTTGCCGCCGAGCAGACTCCCACCAGCACCCACTGGTTCCAGGGCACGGCCGACGCGATCCGGCAGAGCCTGAGCTACATAATCGAGTGGAACATCGAGTACGTGCTGATCCTCTCCGGCGACCAGCTCTACGCGATGGACTACGGCAGGCTGATCGACCAGCACACGCAAACCGGCGCCGATATAACAGTCAGCACGCTGCCCGCCCCGGCCGAGGACGTCTACCGGATGGGGATCATGCAGATGGACGGCGACGGGCGGCTGGTGAATTTCGTGGAGAAACCCGAGGACCCGGCGGTGCAGGAGGCGCTGGTAACCGACGAGCAGACCATGAAGCGCTTCGGGGTGGACCCGCGCGGCCGCCGTCACCTGGGATCGATGGGAATCTACGTGTTCAGCCGTAAAGCTCTTGTGGAGTTGCTGAGCGAGGGCAGGTTCACGGATTTCGGCCGCGAGGTCATTCCCGCCGCTCTTGAGTCGCACAAGGTTTTCGGTTACGTGTACGACGGGTTCTGGGAGGATATCGGCACTATCGAAAGCTATTACCAGGTAAATCTCTCGCTCACCGAGCCGGTGCCCCCGTTCAATTTCCACGACGAGCACTGGCCGATTTACACACACCCGCGCAGCCTGCCCGGAGTCAAGGTGGTTGGCGGCAATATTGAGCGAGCGGTCCTGTGCGAGGGCGCGATCGTGGATCACGCTAATGTCGAGCATTCGATTATCGGCGTGCGCGGGCGTGTGCGCAACGGCAGCAAGATCAAGAACAGCCTGATCCTGGGCGCCGATTATTACGATAGCGCAAAAGAGGGGCAGGACAGGGGCCTGCTGCGCCGCGAAAGTGTCAGCGACATCCCGCTGGGGATCGGGCGCGACGTGGAAATCGAGGGCGCGATCCTGGACAAGAACACCCGGATCGGCGATGGCGTTAAAATCACGCCCAGGTACGACGAACCCGACTGGGAGGGCGACGGCTACTACGTGCGCAGCGGGATCGTGATCATCCCGCGCGGCGGAGTTATCGAGCCCGGACGGGTAATCTGAAAAGGGGAGGAGCGATGGCCGAGCGAGGCACTCTGCTGGACAGGGAGCGCACCCTGCTGCTGCTGGTGGACGTCCAGCGGCGGCTGGCTCCTGTGATCGACAGCAACGAAACGGTGACAGCCAACTGCGCCCGCCTGATAAACGGCTGCCGGGTGCTGGGCGTGCCGCTGCTTGTCAGCGAGCAATATCCCAGGGGCCTGGGCGAAACGGTGGAGAGCCTGCGCGCACTGGCCCGCGATGATGAGATCGTGGAGAAAATAACGTTCAGTTGCTTTCGGCACCGTCCGCTGGCCGAGCGGTTGGCCGAAACCGGCCGCGACACCCTGCTGGTGGCCGGGATGGAGGCCCACGTCTGCGTAACCCAGACCGTGCTGGACGCGCTGGCGGCAGGCTACCACGTGCAGGTGGCCGCCGATGCTGTCGGCAGCCGCAACCCGGATAACCGGCTGGTGGCCCTGGCGCGCCTTGCCCGCGAGGGCGCAACCATAACCACCACCGAGAGCGCCCTGTTCGAACTGCTGAAAAAGGCGGGCACGGCGGAGTTCAAACAGATCAGCAAGCTGGTTAAGTGATTTCCAGAGACCTTTGATTTAGAACTTATCCGTAAATAAGCTTTACTTTTTGAAATAATTTTGTCATATTGCTTCAGGTATTGAAAATTATACCTTGGAGGTGCTATGGCAATAATTCACTCTTGGGAAGTGTCCGATGCTTTTTGGG
>JAJRTS010000022.1 GCA_024278175.1 Gemmatimonadales bacterium
GGCCGCCGTGGCCACCGTGTTCACGTTGGCCGTGGACTGTTCGGCTGTCGAGGAGACAGAACTCATGTTGGCGCTCATCTCTTCCGCTGCGTTGGCCAGCGTGTTGGCCCGGTCGTTCATATCGGTGGCCCGCGAGGTGAGCTGACCCGAAAGCGTGCCCAGGGCGGTGGATGCCTCATCGAGTGAGGCGGAGTTGCCGGCCACCTCGCCGAACGCCTTCCTCAAATTAGCCGCCATATTGTTCAGGGCCATGGCAAGGTGGCCGACCTCGTCCTTCTGATCGATATCGATACTGGCGGTCAGGTCTCCGCTTGCGATCTTCTGGGACAGTTGTACGCCCTTTTGCAGCGGGTTGGTTATCGTTTGCACCACATAGAGCAGGGCGCCGCTGATCAGCAGCAAAACCAATCCCGAGGTAAGGATGATGGAACTTCTGGCCCTGGCAATCGCCGCTTTTGATCCTTCCAGTGAGCTGATAATGTGGAAGGCGCCGTGGACCTCGCCCGCTTTCCAGCCTTCCTTGGTTCCCCCGAGCGGGTCGGGTGAACCCTTGGGGTCACCGTGGCAGTAAAGGCAATCCTGCGTGAGAGTTATCGCCCGGAAGTAATGGATGTTGTCCTCGTCCTGGACAGTTTTTTCGGTTATCCGGCCCTGCATCATTTCTTTCAGTACGATGGCTTCGAGACTGTCGGGGGTGTTCTGCGGGTTGCGAGGTTGGAACTTTGGCACCCTGAACACATAACCGGCTTCCTCCGCCTTCTGGGCGGCAACGTTCATGGCCGTCACTATCGGGACGGCTTCAAGCAGGTCCTCGCCGGAGAGCTCCTCGTAACCCCTGAACACGCCCATGGCGAGTTTCTTGCTCATCATATCCCTGGTGCTTTCGGCCACCAGCACCACCGCTTTGCTCTTGTCCTCCACGGCCTGGACGGTCTCGTCCCGGATGTCCTTGATGTGCTGGACGGCGGATAACACAGTGATCAGGATTATACCCAGCAGGCTGATAGAAAGAAATTTCCATTTGATACTGATATCTTTAAAGCTGACCATCGGGAATCCTCCGCGCCGTCTGGCGGCGAAACACTTGGACAGGGAGAGCAACCAAAAAATGTCAGTTACCCTGAGAGATCGCACTTTCGTCCAGGGACAGTATCTCCTCGACGTCGAGAATAGCGATCAGGTCCTGCTCCGTTTTCAGTATTGACGTGAAAAATTTCCCCTCTACTTCGCCGATATTCGATGGTGGCGGCTCCAACAAGTCAGGATCGGCAATTACCACGTCCGAGACCCCGTCCACCAGCAGGCCGATGTTTTCGTCCCTGGAGGTAATGACCACGATCCGCATCGCCTGGCGGAGTTCCTCGGTTCCCAGACCGAAGCGCCGGCGCAAATCAACAACCGTAAGGATCTGGCCCCGGAGATTCAATATTCCGCGGACGCAGTCGGGGGCTCCCGGTACGGGTGTGATTTCGAGGTATTTGTTGATTGCCTTGACTATCGTTGAATCGACCGCGCAATTAAGCTCGCCAACCGTAAAAATGGCCAGTTCGGGGCCATTTCCCGAGGCGTTGTTACTTTTTTTATTCGTCATGGGCAGTACTCCATTATGGCAGCCGGCTGAACAGGTGGGGAATTATCCCGCTTTCGAAAGATATTGGGCCAATTTTTCCAAAATCTGCCCTCGATCCAGTTTTACCAGGTAATCGTTTATTCCTGCCGCAAAACCTTTCTCTGCCGCCGCCTCGCCTGCCACTGAAGTCACGGCGATTATCGGCAGCCCCGTGAATCTGGAATCCGCCCTGATTTTCTTGGCCAGACCAAGCCCGTCCAGATTGGGCATCTCTATGTCGGTCAGCACGAGAGCGATTTCCTCGGCGTGTTCTTCCAGCGCCTCGAATCCCTTAAGGCCATCTTCGGCGTCAATCACATCGTACCCTTCCTCTTCGAGGAAGCTGCAGATGTGGTTGCGGAAAAAGGCTGAGTCTTCCACGACCAGCAGGGTCGCCTTCTCCGCAAGGTCCCCTTCGTATTTCTTTTTCGCGGCGCTTATCAGGTCCGGGAAAACGCACTGGACGATCTCGTAGACATCCAGCAGCATGGTGGTTTTATCGAGAATGATGGCGGAGCCGAGGATGCCGGGTTGCCTCAGCGCCTGCTCGTCGAAATTGGCCTCCACATCGGCCACATCGACAATCTGCGAGATCATCAGGCCGATTTCAGCGCCGCCAATCTGGCATACGATGATATGGAGATACTCGCGGTCATCGCATGGCTTTACCTCGGCCGCATCGGTGATGGCGCAAATTGGCAGTGTGCCGCCTCTGTATTTCATACTCTTCTTGTTCCCCAGCAGCTCGATGGCGTCCCTGGGCACTTTTTCCACTCTGGAGATAATGCCCAGTGAGAGCGCGAACTGTACGCCGGGCGCGTTTTCAACGATCAACAGCGACTGGGCGTCATTGCGTTTTTCCGCAAGAGAAACGACATTATTTGTTTTTTCATCTTCCCTGACAAACGACATGTTGGCCACTTTACAGATGCTTGGGATGTCGAGGATCAGGGCGGCCCGGCCGTCGCCGCGGATAGTAGCGCCCGCATATGTCTTACAGTGTTTGAAGTGTCTGCCGAGCGGTTTGACCACAATCTCCTCCGAGTCGAGAAACTCATCGACGATCAGGCCGAAGTGGACATCGCCCGCCGAGACAACCGCGATATTATAGGAACTGTAAGCCCGCCTGCGGCGGTCGCGCTTGTCCCGGTCTTTGGCTTCGGAGGCGCTCTCATCAGTATCCGGCAAGCGTCTGTCCACGATCCGCTTGCGGCGGTCGTCGGACCGTTCACTGGTTAGCGGATCTTCATAGGTCCTGGCGTCGATACCGATTACATCGGCCAGGGAAACCAGTGGCAGCAGGGCCTCCCGCAAGCGTATCACCTCGGCGTTACCGATTCGCTCAATCCTGTTCCTGACCTCGCCCGGCGGTACGCGTACCAGCTCCACGAGGTTAACCTGCGGGATTGCATACCTTTCTTTTTCCACGGTAATGATCAGCGAAGGGATAATCGCCAGGGTAAGCGGTAATTTCATGCGGATTGTGGTCCCCGCGCCAATTTCCGTCTGGACGTCAATGTCGCCGCTCAGCTTGGCCAGATTGGTCTGGACCACGTCCATCCCCACGCCTCTTCCCGAGACGTCGGTCACTTTCTCCGCCGTGGAGAAGCCCGGCCGGAAAATGAGCCTGACCAGCTCTTCCCTGGGCATGGCATCGAGCTTCGCCTGGTCGACAAGACCGGTTTTGAGGGCTTTTTCCTTGACCTTGTTGTGGTCGATGCCCCTGCCGTCATCAATAATCTCGATGTTGACCTGGCCCGCTTCATGGGAGGCGGAGAGCTTGAGTGAGCCGGCGGGATTTTTACCGGCCCGCTTGCGCTCTTCAGGCGTTTCCAGCCCGTGGTCCACCGAGTTTCTCACCAGGTGGGTCAGCGGATCGGTTATCGCCTCGATGATCGTTTTGTCCAGATCGACGTCTTCACCTTCGAGCAACAGGTTGATTTCCTTGCCCAGGTCCCGGGACATGTCGCGCACCACACGGTGAAATTTGTTAAACACCGTGCCGATAGGCTGCATCCGGGTGGTCATCACCGCTTCCTGGACTTCGCCGGTAATGTGGTTCAGCCGCTGAGTGGCGACTTCGATAGAAGGCATATCGTTCACGGTTACGTTTTGCACCAACTGGTTTCTGGTCAGAACCAGTTCCCCGGCGAGGGTCATCAGTTTGTCCAGCAGGCCCACGTTAACCCGGAGGAAACTATCGGAGGCTTTTTTTACAGAGGCCCGCGCGGCAACTGGTTTTTTTACTGTCTTTTGGGGACGGGAAACGGGAGCGCCGGCGGCCGGTTTGTCGCTTAGAGCCGTGGATGGCTTTTCTTCCGGCTCCTTCCCGGGCTCTTTTTCCTGCACTTGCTTATCCGTACTTGCGGCGCTCTTATCCGCTGATGTTTCGGCTCCGGAATCGTCCTCGCTGCACGTCACTGTCTGGTAATCATCCGTGATTCTGAATATTTTATCAAAGCTGAGCTTGGTCAGTGAATCCAGGTAATAGGGCTCAAGCACGGAGGCGAAGAGCACGAAAAAAATATTACCCTTTTCTTCGCTTGCCAGCACCTCTCCGGCGCCGTCGATCTCGGCAAGCACATTTTCGGTTGAAGAGCCGGCGGCTTTGATGTCCTCAGCCAGGTCAAAGGCGAACAGATAGATTATCTTTCCGCCCTTCAGCGCGTTCGCCCACTGATCCGCAGCGAAACTGAACAGGGGGTTGCCCTCGGGGTCCTTGATTGAGACTGAATCGGATTCGGGCTGTTCTTCGCCTGGCGGGGATGGATTTAACACTTCGGCCAGCTCGGCCACCAATCCACCGATGTCACTATCGTTACTGGTTGCCGGATCGTTGATCATCTCGTTCAGTTGATCGGTGCCTTGCAGGATTACGCTGATGATTTCCGGGGTGGGGACCAGTTCTTTTTGCCGGATCAGGTTGAGGATGTTTTCCATGGCGTCAGACAGTTCCTTAACACTGACAAGGCCCAGAAATCCCGCCCCGCCCTTGATCGAGTGCACTGCGCGAAAAACTTTGTTCACCAGGTCCACGTCGATGTCCGCGCCCGCTTCTTCGATAGCCAGGAGATCATTTTCGATCCCGCTTAAGTTATCGAGTGACTCTTCGACGAATAGTTTTAGAGTCTCATCGTCTACCGGTAGAGCCATCTTACCCTCCGTGTATTTTCATTAACTATCGCCGCAATGGTCGCCCCATGTTCAACATCAAGCGGTTACTCATGGAAATGGGAGGCGCTGAGTACTTGATGAAAGTTAATCAATGCCGTGGTCCGAAGGAAGCAAATTCAAGCTGAATAGGCGAGCGGATGAAACTAGCCGGGGCCTGCTCGAAGTAAGGTATCGATAAGATTCAAATCCATTTCCAAGCCCAATAATCCTAGACAGATGACTTCGCACCGCAAAATTAAGAAAAAGCATGGGTGAATACTGAAAAGCGCTTTTAAACGAGCCTATCATGCGTTAACGAAACAGTCAAGTCAAAAGTTTCAGAGGACGCATTATTAATAGCAGGAGCGGGCATGACGGTGGTCTTAACCTTTGCAGAGAGCTTTTTCATTCCATCCTTCCGGGTGATCTGTATTTAAGTTAATAAGAACACGATAACAATGATAGGAGTATGCGTTCGACAGCCTGGCAGATTGGCAATCAGCCTTTACGGAAAATATCCATGACTTGACAGGCGGAGCGAATCGAGAAGCTAAAAAAAAGTCGATGAAAATGGCTACCATTAATTATTTGTGATGATTCTGGAGATAGCTTGAAATATCCGGCGTTTCAGGATAATGGCGATAATTTTTCAAAGACTGCTTTTTGCGGATGGGATCAGTTGTTTTTGAACTCGTTGAGTCGAATATCCCGTCATGACACATAGATAACAATTACGGTAAGAACCGCCGGATGCAGCCGTTGCGCCCTGTGGAATAAACTTTTTTGACCTGTGACCGATTTGCTGATGCCGGGCGTGGACGGCCCGGGACCAATAAAAGCACTCGGATTGTGCGAATATTGATACGGCGGTTATCGTAATGACCGCCCTCGATTCCATTCTATCCGCCGTTGATGCCGGGGGGGAGGGGGAGACTACGGTTTGCTTTACTCCCGAGGATGATTAATATTTAACTGATACCCCTAATCCAGCGATAACCATGGAAAATCATTTGAAAAAGCAGTCTATCTTATTTAAATTAGGTTACATATATTTATGGGTACAAGTATAAACATTTTCACCCAGTGGGTGCGAAATGGGACGTAAGCCGAAAAGGAAGCCGGATATTTAGTATGAAGTATGTGACCTTCCTATCACCTTCCTTGGAGGTCTTCCGGTAATCTGGGATCTGGCCGAAACATTAGGTTTGGAGGAGTTGTTCAATAAAAAGCTCAAGGTCAAGATACGCAAGCGCGGCTACAGTGAATACCAGATGGCAATGGCGATCATATTAA
>JAJRTS010000023.1 GCA_024278175.1 Gemmatimonadales bacterium
CACTTTCTGGAACCCGGCGAACAATGTCAATGCTTTTACCCGGGAGCTCACCCCCAACGCCAAAGGGCACCACCCGTTCATCGAGGCAGGGGTTAACGGCAACCGGGCGCTGCTGGCCAACCAGATGACCTACCTGGAGCACGTGCTGGAAGCTGTAGGGGACCTGGGGAACGTTTTCCTCGACCTTTCCAACGAGATGGGCGACGGGGGCCTGGACCAGGCGCCGGTGCGAAAATGGATCGATTTGACCATGCAGGCCATCACAGCCTGGGAGCGCAGGAGGGACTTGGATATCCTGGTGGGCATCGATTACACGCACCTGCCCCGGGAGCTGGCCCGCCACGTGCTCTCGCGCCCCGACATGGAACTGATCATCACACATGGAGAAAGGCTCGACCCCGAGGGGTCCGCCCTGCGCAAGCTCTACGGCAAACCGCTCGTCTGTGTCAACAGCATCGATAAGAACCGCCCGCGTTACATTTATTACGGTCAAAAGGGGAACGATGTACGGCTGCGGCGGTTTAACTGGCGGGCCTTTTTCAGCCTCTGCCAAGGGGTGGGCGATTACAGTCTGGACTTTAAAATAAGGGACCCTTACGGTTTCGATAACACCGGAGAATACTCCAGTATCCTGCGTAGCTTTGTCTCGGGAATTCAGGATTACAGGGCTTTGCTTTCATCCTCACGCAGCAGCAGTTTTTCCGACATAATTATCGAGGGCCCGGGAGTGAACCGTTACATCCTGGAATCACCGGATGAAGCGGTGATTTACCTTGAGGGCTACCAGCACCGGTTCGGAAAAAAATACGAGGGTGGCCCCCTTAGAGTTCTGAACAGCCGCATGAAAGAGGGTCCGGCAGTGGCCGTTATCTACGACCCGGCCACGGGAAAGTCCGTAAAGCAGGAAATAACGGTTCGGGACAGGACGGTTGAAGGGATCACCCTGCCTGATTTCGTGGATGACATCGCAGTACATATTTACCGCTGATTTTTTATCGTTGGTGCTTTTTCCCGGGAGCGGTGTAAGCGGTTTATTATCCGACTGGATAGGAGAAAAAATGTCCCTGAAACCCCTGTCTGTTCCGGCCCTCTTTTTTTTCATCCTGTTGACCGGCGTCTCTGCCGGGATGCCCGGTGGGTGCTTGTCCGCCCAAACGCCCCGGGTTACCAACGAGCGCCTGCCCGATTACACCGAGTTGGGACGGTTCGTGCAATTCGACCAGTGGCGCGACCTTCCCCCGCAGGAAAAAGCGGTGGCGATCTGGAAATTCCTCAACGGCACCGAAACCGGTCTCTATCCCGTGCAGGGAATCTACGAGGACCCGGACCCCGGACCGGAGTATCCGTTCTACGACGAGCGCGATGTGATCAAAGTGCTCAATGTCCACGGACACGGCTACTGCGGCCTGCTCAGCCCCACGCTCGACGGGGTACTGGCGGCGGCGGGATTCAGCGACAGCCGGATCCACAACATGGACGCCAACAAACACTGCGTAACCGAGGTCTACTACGACGGCGGCTGGCACTATTTCGACATGGACCTTCGCGGGATGCTCTACCGCCCCGACGGCACGGTGGCCAATATCCGCGAGGCGATGACCAACAAGGAACTCTGGACCAACCCTCCCCGGAAGATCGAACCGTTCTACCCGCTGGACGACAAGGCGGCGATGTTCGAGAGCTTCGCAGCCTGCAAGCTGACGCCGATGTACCACTGGTACAAAAACGGTCACACGATGGATTTCACTCTTCGTCCCGGCGAACGCCTGACCCGCTGGTGGCAACCGCAGGGAGGACGCTGGTTCCACCCCTGGCCCAACAAGGGAGGGTTTAACCTAAGCTTCCTGAGCCGCAAGTTCGAGCAGGAGCCGCGGGGCCTGAAGAGCAAGCACGACACCTGGTCCAGGTGGACCCACGGCAACGCGCTGTTCAGCTACAGCCCGCAACTGGCCGAAGGCTGGAATGATTTTGCCCAGGGAGCGTACGATCATTCCGGGGTACGGCAGACCTCGGGAGGCATAATCAGCGAGACCGAGGGAGGCTATGCGGTGTTCGAGGTAAAAACACCGTATATTATCGTCGGCAAGGTCCACGACCTGCTGCGCAAGGACCAGATCGACGACGGGACCACGGTCTACTACCGCTCGCTGGGGGCGCTGAAGGTGTCGCTTTCGATCGACAACGGCCACAGTTGGCGCGCTGTGGGCGGGACAAGCTACGGGCGCACGGACTTTATTGATTTTACCCAGGAAGTGCTGAATACTTACGGCTACCTGATCCGGTTCGATTTCGAGAAAACGGGCAGCGGCCTGGCGGAACTTACGCTCAACACCTGGGCGCAGGTTGCCCCGGTATCCCTGCCCAGATTGTTGGCAGGCGAGAACCGGATGAGTTTCCACCTGGGCGACCGCTACGGCCTGCCGACCACGGTCCGCGAGGTCCGGCTGAACCTTCGCGACCCCGTGCAGCTCGAAAAATACGTGGTCACCCTGGATGCCGACTACAATCCGCTTCGCCACCAGCGCAAGCTGACCGGTGAAGTGGTTATAGAGGTACAAGCCAAGCCGGGCACGGGGATCAAGTGGTTTACGGCAGGTGGGTATTTTAATACTTATATTGGAAAAAAGGCAAAAAGAACCGCCAACGAAATTCTGTACTCCACCGCCGGAGCGGATGGGCCGTGGAAAAGCGCCGCCAGGAGCAAAGTTCCAAGCTGGGTGGCGCACTGGCACTACGGGATGGACGAGGATGTGATGCTGGAGGCGCCGGTGGACAAACTCTGGCTTAAGTACGTGGGCAAACCGGGGGTGAACCAGATCTGGGTCTACGCCCATTGCCTGCCGGAGCACGATATGGCCCTGAGCGTGGAGCTGACCCACGGCTATCAGCTGGGCGAGGAGTTGATGGAGCAGAAATTCACTTTCGACGGGCCGGGAGAGTATACGGTTGCTTGCCCGACCGAGCCGGAGAACGTTTACCTGGACCTGTATAATCCGAGCATCCGCACGGACGAATAACGAAAGACAAAGCAGCGGGCAGGCACGTTTTATGCTTTTACACCCACTTTAGAGAACTCAAGCCCCACGGGTAAGGCATAAAACGCACCTGCCCGCAATACTCCGCTCTCTTATCACCGTGCCTATTGATCTCTCACAATACCGGATGTAATATTTTCGTTTATTTTCTTCTTAACGACGGATAGTCATGGAGCAATTCTTCGACAGCCTGGGCCAGTATCCGCTGCTGCTGCCGCTGGCGATAATGTGCAGCCGGGTGGTGGATGTTTCGATCGGCACGGTGCGGATGATTATGGTTATCCACGGGCGGCGTTACACCGCGGCGGCGCTGGGATTTTTCGAAGTTACCATCTGGCTGCTGGCGATTACCGGGATAATCGCCCACGTGGACAATCTGACCAGCTACGTGGCCTACGGGCTGGGGTTCGCCCTGGGCAATATCGTGGGTCTGATGATCGAGCAGAAAATGGCGGTGGGCCAGCAGATGGTGCGTTTTATCAGCAGCGAGGAAGGGGAAAAAATCAGCCGGGTGCTACGCGCCCAGGGATTCGGCGTTACCGAGTTTTCCGGCTCGGGCCGCGAGGGGCCGGTGCTGCTGGGTTTCGTGATCGCCCCGCGCAAGAAAGTGCCCGAACTGATGGAGATAATCAGCGGAGTGGACCCCCGGTCCGTGGTGACAATCGAGGACGTGCGGCACAGCAACATAGTGGAGTACAAGCGGCATAGCGGCGGAGTGTGGAGCAGGATCGGGATTCTAAAGAAGAAGTAGAGCGCTTGCCCATCTTAAGGCGGAGATGGCAGGTTTCAGTTGCGCCGCCGCGGAACAGGACTGTTCTCATTCAACAGCGAAGGAGTGCGTGAAGATGCACACTGGCAAGACGTTCAACCGCCGTCAGTTTCTGCTGGGCGCTTCCATGGGATCGCTGGGCCTGATGCTCACCTCGCGCCGCGCCGGCGCCGTGCCCGCCAGCGACAAGGTGGTAGTGGCCCATATCGGGCTGGGAATGATGGGCAATTCACACCTGAGGTGGTTCGCCGACCTGCCGGAAGTGGAGATAGCCGCACTCTGCGATCTGGACGAATCGAGACTGGCCGCAGCGATGGACACACTCAAGGCCATCGCTCCCGATACGCGCGCCCGGGCTTACGGCGATTTTCGCCGGATCCTGGAGCGCGATGATATCGACGCTGTTACCTGCGCCACCCCGGATCACTGGCACGCACCGATTGCGAACATGGCTTTCCAGGCGGGCAAGGACGTTTACGGAGAGAAACCCCTCTCTTATACGCCTGTGGAGGGGCGGGCGATGTTAAGCAATTTCAAGCACTACGAGCGCGTATTCCAACTGGGGACCCAGATCCACGCGGGCGAGACCTATCATCGCGTGGTGGAACTGGTGCGCTCGGGCAGGCTGGGAAAAATCCACACCGTGCGTCTCTGGAAGACAGGCGGCCCTCCCGAGCTGGGGTTTCCCGCCAACCAGGCTCCGCCGAGCAACCTGAACTGGGAGATGTGGCTCGGCCCCGCACCGTATGCCCGGTACAATCCGGCCCGCTGCCATTTTTCTTTCCGCTATTTCTTCGATTACTCGGGGGGCGTTTTCGGCGATTTCTGGTGCCATATCGCGGATATCGCGTTCTGGGCGCTCGAGCCTGTGGGCCTGCGCAGTATCGACGCTAGGGGTGAAATACCCCACGACAGCATTGCCGACACACCTGCCTGGATCGAGGTCGATTACGAATTCAAGGACCTGAACGTCCACTGGACCACCACGCCCCCCGACGTGCCCGGCGCCGCTGGCCGACATATCGGCGCTTATTTCGAGGGCGCCAGGGGCTCGCTGATCTGCGATTACTCGAGCCTCGAAGTCACCCTGGACGGCCGGAAGATGAACGACATCCCCGACGTGCCCAGAACCATTCCCAGATCGCCGGGGCATCAGCAGAATTTCATCGACTCCGTTAAATCGCGCGTGCAGCCCGAGAGCAATCTCGAATATGTCCGCACCATGACACTGCCCATGCACCTGGGGCTGATCTCTTTCCGCCTCGGCAGAAAACTTGCCTGGGACCACCGGGCGGAAAAATTCGTTGGCGACAACGCGGCCAACTACCTGCTTTCCCGGCCCTATCGCGCACCCTGGGATTCTTGCTGACAAAACCGAGTTTTTTTGCTGACAAAACCGAGTTTTTAAAGGAGCACTGTAAAGACATTACGCGCACTTCAAAATCCGGATTTTCACTATTGGAGATTTCGATGCATAAATCACTGCTCTTTGTCCTGCTGACTCTCATTGTTTCCGCCGCGTCCCTGTTTGCGGCGGGCGAGGAAAAGGGATTCGTCCCCATTTTCAACGGCCACGACCTGGCGGGCTGGAACGTGGCGGCCAACCCCGACGGTTTCCGCGTGGAGGACGGCCTGCTGGTCACGGGCGGAGGCGACGGCGGTCTGGGCCTGCTGTGCACAACCGCCGAGTACGGTAATTTCATCTTCCGTTTTGAATACATGCTTTCCGGGGTGGGCAACAGCGGCGTACTGCTCCGCTCCGACTCCAACCCGGACCTTGCCTGGGAGAAGGGCTACGAGATCCAGTTGCTGGCCCCCTGGACGCCCTGGCGCGACGATCTGCATTGCACCGGCTCGATCTACGGCCACGTGGCGGTGGTCAACCGCCCGGACGAAACCACGGGGAAGTGGCACGAGATGGAAATAGTCTGCGACCGTTTCCAGATTATTATCGCGGTCGACGGCGAAGTTACGACCTGGGCGGACATGAGTATGGTCAAAAGCCTGAACGCTAAAAGTCTGCGCGGGCCCGTGGGCCTCCAGGACAACCACGGCACCGCCGGGCAGTGGGCCAAATTCCGCAACCTTCGCATCCGCAATCTTGATCTGGAGCCGGATTACGTAGCCGGGGGTTTTGCCTACACGGACTCGCGCGTACGCAAGCTGGCCCACGAGGCCGCCGTGGAGCTTGACACCCTGATCGTTGCCCCCCTCTGCGAGCTGCTGGCCCAGGAAGATTCCGTTAGCTCTGTCGGCGCTAAAAAAGCCCTGTTTAAGATCGTGGCCGCGGCTTCCGCCCCGGATGCGCCCGCCGGTGTTCGCCTCTCGGTGAGCAAAACCTTGCAGGCGCAACGTGCCGGGATAAAGTCGGAGATCGTGCGGAAACACCTGGAGCGGCTGCTGGGAATGCTGGAGAAGTGATTTTTTTGCTGCTTACATTTGGTCTATAGAGACCTTTGAAAAAATGGACGACTGAATTGTGATGAGGAAAATTTTCATACCACTCAGCGTTGTCCGGTTAGGTATTTGCGTAGTGCCTAAATCTGGTTTTAGAGTTGGTCGCTGAACATAAAATAGTTTTTGACTTTTCATAAAAACGCGTCATCGCGCATTTCGTATAACCTGTTAACTTATAGGAGGATACGAAATGCCAGCCACCTTCAGACACAGCAAAAAACGAAAGATACCTTTATCATTCAAGCGCTTTTGGAAACCAGCCGTCAGACGGTTTAGAAAAGTGCCGGCACTAAGCTCACGCGGACACAGGCCACTGCAAATGGAATTTGAAGACCAACTTAAAATACTGGTCTATTACCATCTCCAGGAGCACAAATCAGGGCGCCACCTGCTCCAGGACATGGAAGAAAACGACTTTGTGCGCAGAGAGACAGGCTCCGGCCAGGGGGATCAAGAAAAGTAGCTTTTTCGAGGCCGTCAACTCTCGCGGTTTAAAGCAAAGGTTATACATGTTCGAGCAACTGCAAGCCGATGCCGCTGCGATCATGCCCGTGGCCCACGGCGATCTGGGAGAGCTTGTAGCTGTGGACGGCACAATAATAGATGCCGTGCTCTCCATGCACTGGGCCGATTTCAAAAGAGGCAAAAAGAAGGCCAGGGTGCACATGGGATTCGACCTGAACCGGGGCATTCCCTATAAACTGTTCCTCAGCGGCGGTATGGCTGACGAACGGCCATACGTGAACAAAATACTCTCGCCGGGGCAAACCGGTGTGACCGACCGCTACTACCAGCGCCACAAATCATTTGATCAGTGGCAGGAAGAAGGCGTCCATTTTGTCTGTCGCCTGCGCAATAATACCATAAAAACACTCATCCGGGAAAACGAGCTAACCCCCGGCAGCAACGTATTCTATGACGCCGTAGCTTTTCTTGTCTCCCAAAAGCAAAAACTTACCAAAAAGGAAGTCCGGGTGGTTGCCTACCGCGCCGGTGGCAAAGAATACTGGATCGCCACGGACCGCTTTGCTTTAAGCGCCGAGCAGTTGGCTCTTGTTTACAAGCTGCGTTGGAATATAGAAAATTTCTTTGGCTGGTGGAAAAAACACCTGAAAGTCTATCACCTCATCGCCAGAACCAAATATGGACTGATGGTGCAAATGCTCGCTGGGCTAATCACTTACCTCCTGCTGGCCATCTGTTGCCATGAGCAGCACAACGAAAAAGTTTCTATCAAAAGAGTCCGCCAAATGCGAAATGCTATGCAAAATGAACTCCTTGGACTCGATGAAAACTCAGTATATCATGAACCAGCTAATCGACCAGCTAAAAAACAAACCTATGCAAATACCTAACCGGACAACGCTGTCATGGCTATTTCGACGAGAGGTTAAGCTGTTACTGTTACCGGTGCCTACTGCCAGCTGCTCATTGAGCAAATCAAGCACCGGACGGCTGCTAAAGCAATAACAAAAACTTCCCCGGGACCAGTGGAAAAGCCTGGCGCCGGACCTACATTTTTTCAGGCATCATAAAAACAATAACCGCTTCCCTGCGAATTTGATTTTCCTCCACGTCGGTCACAGTCAGTTTGAGCCTGTTTGGCCCTGGCCTCAAACCGTCGCCGGCCGTGATGATGGAAAATCGGCCGTTCAGGGTTTGCCCCGCTTCAACAAACAGTGGGTTGCGGTCAAGCTCGAGCTTGCAGTCAGGTGCAACGTTGCCCTCGCCGCCGCAGGAGACAAGGAAGTAGCGGTTCGTAACACTGCGATTGGTTATTTTAAACGAGTAATCGTTGGCAATAAGTCCCTCTCCGGCGTGGCGGTACAGGGTGAAGCGGTCCCCCGAAACACTGAGGAAAACAGGCTGCCGCTGGTTGACCAGCAGCACGAGCGCGGCGCTGAACAGGATGATAATCCCCAGGATAATCCTGCGCCGGGCATCGGCCAGGCCCAACCTTCCCTGCATTCCAGTCCGCTGCTCAACCTGGCCGCGAGTAAAGGTAATCAGCGTTTTTTTGCCCAGTTTGCCCAGAACCCCGGCGCAGGCATCCACGCAATCTCCGCAGTGAATGCATTCGGTTTGGTAGGGCGAGTTTCGAATGTCAATACCTGTAATGCAAGCGCGCACGCAGGCCAGGCAATCAATACAGTCCTGCTCGCGCTCCTGCTGGTAGCGGACGATCTGGGTGTGTCCGTCGGTAACCACCATCTGGAGCATGCCGTATGGGCAGGCCTTGGTGCAGAACAGCTCACGCCAGAACATCAGGTCGGTGAGCACCAGGAGCGCTATCCCGATGATAATTCCGCCGGTGACAGGGTGCAGGCTCCAGGCCGTCGCCTCGCGCAAGAGCCGGTAGGGATCGACAAAATAGGAGACCAGGTTAAACCCGACCAGCAATGAAAGCACCAGCGCTTCGACAGAGATAACCAAATATGCCCCTGCGCGCCGGAAGGTGGACTTGCCACCGGATTTGGTAACACCAAACCACTGTTTGGTTTTTCGACTAAACCAGTAAAAAAGCTCGGTCAGGACAATTTGCGGACAAACCCAGCCGCACCAGACCCTGCCGTAGACCATCGAGAAATAGACGATAACGAACAGGACGAGCATCACGGCCAGAAACAGGTAGTGAAACTCATCGACCCACAGGACGTTGTTGAACAAATAGAACCGCAGTGTCGGCACATCCAGCCGCAGTACGTTCAGGAAAGGGAGCACGATGATGATAACCGTGCCGACAGCCTGGCTCAGCCGCCGCCTGGACTTGTAGGACATAGTGGAAAGCATCCGCTGCGCCGGGGAATGACGATGAAAGAAAAGCTGATGAGCTCAAGGCCCTCGCGGCAATTGGGCGATAGCTTTGCCGCAAGGGCGCCGGCCGGCAAGAGCGATGCGATCAGGGCTGCAAATGAGATTAAACTGGGGCGCCGGCGGTTAAACGCCCCATCTCCGACGCGGCCTTAGTTTACAGCTTCGGTAGCTATCTTTTCCTGCTGCAGGTCGTAATCAGATTTCCAGGCCCAGTTGGCGAAACAATAATAAAGGCAAAACGCCACGATAACCAGGTAGGAAAGCTTCAGAAAAAGTCCGGGGCCCCGCTCATGGTTCTGAGGGATAACCTGGTCTTCGCCGGCTGCACCTGCGCTGTCTTGGCTCATCATCGATACTCCTTCTGCTCACGGTCTTTTTTCTCAAGGAGTTAAAAAGACAGAAGTCGGATTATTGGTTCTTCACCCGTGCTACTCCCTGTTCCCGCCACTTGATATTGGTGCCCAGTTTCTGCAAATAGGCCACCAGGGCAATCGCGTCTTTCGTCGGTTGTCCCCTATCGTCGAAGTACCACGAATAAGCGGGCATAATCGAGCCGGGAGAAGTGCTTCTGGGATCCCTTAAATGGTTGATGTGCCAGCTATTGTCATACTTGCCACCCACCCGGGCCAGGTCCGGTCCCACCCGGCGCGTGCCCAGCAGGTGCGGCTTGTCATAAACGTATTCGCCGGGCTGGGAGGGAGGCGCCTGGATCAATGCCCTCACGCCGTAGCGCTTGAATGTCTCCTCCTCGCCCATTCCATAGCGCTTGGTCTCGGCCAGCAGGTTTCTTACCTGCTGGGTATGACAGTAAGTACAGCCCTCTCGCTGGTAGATCTCCTTGCCCCTCAGCTCGAGTTTGCTATAGGGGGTAGCGTCGGCAGTGGGTTCGTACAGCGATTGGTCCATCAGCGGCACCACCATCGTAAAATACGTGCCCAGCAAGGCGAGCAAGGCAACAAACACTACCAGGACAACCGATTTCGTTTCAACGATTTTCATCGTGTCTGTTCCTTAAAGTTGATGGTTAAGCCGCAAGCGCTGGCTCGCCGGCCTGAATACGGGCGGTTTTAAAGATGTTAAGCGCGAAAAGCAGTTGGCCGGCAACCATCAGCACCGCTGACAGCAGCCGCACCACGTAATAGGGCGACATGGCCTTGACCGTATCTATGAAGGCAATGGTATGGTCCATCCACTGCAGGCCCTGCAGAAAGCCGCCAATCCAGAGACTGGTCGAAAAGCCGAGGAAACCGACGAACGACAGCCAGAAGTGCCATTCGGCGAGCTTGGCCGAGAACAAGGTGGTTTTGTAAATTTTGGGAACGGCGAAGTAGATTCCCGCGATGGCGAAAAAGGAAAACGCCCCGAACACGGCCATGTGCGCATGGCCGGGAATCCAGTCTGTTTTACTGACGATCTGGTTGACGCTGCGTAGCGAGTGCATCGGCCCCTGGATACAGGTAAGCAGGTAGAAGACGGTGCCGGACATCAGGAACTTTACAATGTAGTTCCCCTGGGCCCACTTGCCTTTAAGCGTGCCGAAGAAGTTAGCGATCACGGTCCAGACCGGGATGAGCAGCGAAATGCTGAACACAATCGCAACCGTCTGGAGCCAGACCGGAATGGGGCCGAATAAGATGTGGTGTGCTCCGGTCCAGATATAGAGGAACGCGATCGTCCAGAAACCGATCAGCGACAGTCTGTGGCTGTAAAGCGGATTGCCCGTGGATTTAGGGATAAAATAATAGGCTGTTGCTACTCCCAGCGGAGTAAAGATCAGGCCCACCGCGTTGTGGCCGAACCACCAGTTGACGTTGGCGTCGTTTACGCCGCTATAAACTGGCAAGTTACCCACAATCCAGATCAGTGCCGTCCAGAAAATCGTGCCCATGATGTACCACAGGCTAACGTACATCTGGGGGTACTTGCGCTTGGCGATAGTGCCGAAAATATTGACCGCAAACATGACCCAGGCCACCGTTACCAGTACGTCAAGCCACATTACCAGTTCCAGGTATTCGCGGGCCTGGGTTTGCCCGCTGGCCAGCGTTACCACCGCGCCCAGCACGATCACTACCCAGAGAAGCAGGGTGGCGATTCCCAGTTTCTCGCTGAATAGCTTTACCCCGCAAAGCCTGGGGACCAGGTAATAGGCCAGCCCCATATCGGCGGCCAGCAGCCAGCCGAACAGAACGCCGTTGGTGTGGATCGCCCTGATTCTGCCGAATGAGAAAATCCCAACCCCGCCAAGAAACTCGGGGAAGACAAACTTGATCGCCATCGTGAAGCCAATCAAGATTGTCACGAGGAAGAATACAATCGAAACGAAAATAAACCATTTTGCACTCTTATCTTCGTGCACGCATTACCCCCTTTTGGCTGAGAAGTGACCATTATTCAACTGGAAAATCAATTTTTTCTATTCTTTTGCCGGCCTGGGTGCGCAGATAATTTATAATGTCCCAACGCTGCCGGTCGCTGAAAACGCCGATCCAGGGCAGCATCGAGGTACCCGGCACCCCGTTGGTGATTGAGTCGTACATGCGGGCGTCGGAGAAATAGTCGATAAACGGGTTCTCGCCCCAGGAAGAGATCACAACCAGGTTGCGCGGGACCGGGCTGAGGTTGACGGCAATCACCCCCGCACCGTCGGCGTCGGGGCCGTGGCAGTTGGCGCAGTAATTCATATACAGCTTCCGGCCGCTGGCGATCGACTCCTCAGCAGGCGGGACGGGATTTTTCAGATCTTCGGCAACCTGTTGACGAGCAATTGAGTTGGGTATATTCAGTCTATCGTCGGCCGTTAGTGAGCGGATATAGTTGATTACGTGCCAGCGTTTTTCCGCCGCAATCAGCAGGTCGAAAGCGGGCATGGAGGTGCCGCGCACGCCGCCGGCGATGGAAGTATAGATCCGGTGGTCCGAAAGATAACTGACGAACGGGGCGTTGCGCAGGTTCTGCGGCTTGGGCGACAGGTTCAGCGCCTGTTCACCCCGGCCATCGGCCCGGGACCCGTGGCAGCCGGCGCAGTAGTTGAGAAAGATATCCTCGCCGGTTTTTACTGATTCCTCGGTTGGCTGGACGGGATTTGTATAAATTACAGCCTGCCGGGGCGGGTAAGAATGTCCCGGACCGGCGAGAACCGTCAGCAGGGCGCAAACCAGGAACAGCAATAGCAGAAGTGTGAAAAGCCTGGATTTTTGTGCTCTAGCCATGTTCAGCTTTCCCTTGATAATATTGTGACGCTCTGATTTCCTACATATCGGGGCGGCAGGTACCGGTTGTCTGCCACCCTCGCAGCTCAGTGCATACTGCAGATGCCGTGCTCCTGCAGGCCTCTGAAAATCAAGGCCAGGCCCAGCAGGATGACGGTAAGCGCGGCAAGCTGCTCGCCCCATTTCCTCAACCCCGCGGTCAACAGCGAGGAAGCCGCCCCCGCCAGGACCAGGGTGGGGGTCATCCCGAGAGCGAAAAACGCCATCGTGCAGGCGCCCGCCGCGGCGCTGCCCGTGCCCATTGCCTTGATCAGCATGGAATACAGGATTCCGCAGGGCAACAGCGGGGTAAGCGCCCCGATCAAAAACTTGGTGCTCAGCGTTTGCCGGCCCAAAAGACCGCCGAGGTATTTTTTCAGCGACCGGGGAATCAAGCTGTCGAAAAATGCGGCCGGGCTGTAGATCAGCCCCAGGATTGCCAATCCGCCAACTACCATCAGTACACCGCAGGCAATGCTGAAATAACCGCCGAATACCTGGATGGAGCCCAGGGCCGCCCCCGCAATCCCGACTACCGCGCCAAGCGCCGTATAAGAAACAATCCGGCCCGCGTTATAGGCCAGGTGCAATGGCCACAACCGGTTGCCCGCTCCGGCGCCGGTGGCGGCGGAGTAGGCCAGCACAATCGGCCCGCACATCCCCACACAGTGGAGGCTGGCCAGCAGCCCGGTTAAGAAGACCAAACCGAAGTCGATCACTGGCCGGCGCTCGACCCGTAAATGGCGGCGTTGTCCACGGATAACTTTTTCTGGGCCAGCAGGTAAAGTGTCACGGATTCAAGCTCCGAGGCAGAGTACTTAAAATCCGGCATCGAGGAACCGCCGATCAGCGAGCGGGGATCAAGATGGTGCTGCTCGATCCAGTCGCCGGTCCTCTGCAGGCCGTAGACGCTCAAATCCGGGCCAACTTTGCCACCCACGCCATTGATTGTATGGCAGGCCACGCAACCCTTGGACTCGAATACCAGTTTGCCGGATTCCACGGAAACAGGGACTTCTTCGGGTTCGCGGTTATGCCATTGCCTGAGCTCGATATATTGAGCCACTGAACCGTGAACCAGGTCTTCGCGCCTGAGACTTTTCAAATAGATTGTCAGAGCTTTGACTTCCTCTTCGGTCAAATCCATTTTTGGCATCAGCGACTCGAAATTGTTCGCCCTGGGGTCAACGATCGACTCCACCAGGTAGTCGATACCCCATTTCCGGCCTACTTCGGTCAACTCCACCCCGAGCTTGCCGTCCGAAACACTTTCAACCGCATGGCAGCCGTAGCAGGCTTTTTCCTTGAACAGCCGCGCGCCCATACGCAGTCGCGGAGTTTCCTCGAGATAGGGAGCGGGATGGCACTTTGCGCACCCGGCCTCGATGTAGTCGCCTTTCAGCAACGGTTCCGTCCAGAATTCGCTCTCCCCATGGGCGTCCTCCACGGACAGGCCCCGTCCGTTACCCGCATGGCATGACGTGCAGCCGAATTCGCGTAACGAATGCTCGCCCGGCACTTGCGGATGGGTGCGAAACGGTGGGGGGGCGTCCAGAAAGCGCGGGTTATCGACGCCAGCGTGGCAGGTTACGCAGCGGTCCACCCGCTGCTCTCCAAACTGCCGGACAATCTGCTGCTCGATACGCACCTTGCGCGAGGTGAGCATGGCCTTAACTTGCGGATTGTCGGCCTTGTCCCTGGCCAGTTCCAGATATCCACTCTGATAATGGCGCCACTCGGTCTGGTAGTTCCTGTAAACAACCAGGCCGTTTCCGGCCACCAGCAGAAGAGCGGCGAGAAAAAAAACTATCCGATCCGCTTTTTCTATTTTCATGGCTTCGAGAGTTCCAGGTAGAATTGCCAAAAATTTAGGAAGTATGGGCTCTAATGTCCTTTAACCGCTTCCCAGGGCACGACGAAATCCCAGTTAGGGCCCCGGAAAAACGTTCCGACAATTATCAGTATCAGCATAACCACCAGGAACAGCATGAACAGGGAATTGGCCAGCGCCCGCTCCTTGGCGAACCAGATGCCGATACCAACTTTTTTCCGGTCAAGATACGGAACCAGAATGAGCACGGTCACGATCAGACCTGGGATCACCACTCCGCCCACCAGGGCCGAATAGCTCACCAACTCCTGCAACCCCAGGAAATACCAGGGAGCCTTAGCCGGGTTGGGTGGTAAGTTGGCATTGGCGATCGCCTCCAGGGGCGCATCGATAAAAAACGCCGCCACCAGCAGCAAGGCAGAGACGGAGACGAATATTATCATCTCGCGAATCAATACGTGGGGCCAGGTAAAAACCATCTTATCGGGCTTGAGCCCGACAGTGGGTTTGGTCCCTTTGACCAGTTCCATCAAACCGTAGGTTTTTTTCGGATCTCGGGGATGGGTATTTTCCATCTTAACCTCTCTCATTCGCCACCTCCGGCAGAGGCGTCTTCGTTCTCGCTCGGATGAGCCAGGCCTCCGTCTTTTCTAATTCTCCAAAAGTGTACGCCCAGCAAAACCAGCATCAGTCCCGGTAGAATCACCACGTGCAGGACGTAGAAGCGGATCAGGGCCTCCTGGCCCACGATGTCGCCGCCGAGCAGGAAGCTGCGGATATCTTCGCCCATAACCGGCACATAGCCCGCAATAGACGTCCCGACCGTAATGGCCCAGAAGGCGAGCTGGTCCCAGGGCAGCAGGTAGCCGGTAAACGACAGCCCAAAAGTCAGCAGGAGCAGAAACACACCCACGACCCAGTTGAACTCCCGGGGCGGCTTGTAGGCGCCGGTAAAAAATACACGGGCCATATGCAGGATCACGAACACGACCATCGCTTCCGCCGCCCATTTGTGGACGTTTCTGAGCACGAAGCCGAAATTAGTCGATGAGCGCAGGTCGAGCATCCGGTTGTAGGCTTCGTCGACCGTGGGGATGTAATAGAACATCAGCCAGACACCGGTAAAGATCAGCACCAGGAAAAGCACGGCCGAAATCAGACCCAGGCCAAAAGTATAGGTCGGCTTAAGCGAATGCCTAGTGACCTTGACCGGGTGAATATGCAGGAACAGGTTGTTGAACACGGCGAAGGATTGTCCTTCGGCATCGCGAGGCATTTTCCCGTAACGAAAAATGGAACGGAAGACGTCATTCAAATAAGTCTTAACAGCGCTGATTTTTAAATCCATGGTTATATTTTCGCGATGTTGAGTTTGATTCCGCCTGAAGGCTGCCGGCCTCAGCGCCGCCTGGCGGGGTGTTATGCCGGCACGGTGCTAAATATTGAAATAAGTCCCTTGGGAAACCTTGACGGTTTTGTCGATCTCCAACTCGCCGTTGGGCGTAATGCCCACCTTGTACCAGTCGAGTGGCTCGGGCGCTGGGCCACCGGTGATAGAGCCGTTTCTGTCGTACTGACTGCCGTGGCAAGGGCATTCAAACCCTGCCTCAGAGGTACGCACCGTGCACCGCAGGTGCGTACAGACCAGGGAGATGGCAGCGAAACCGTCCTGTTCGCGCACCAACGCGAACTGCGCGTTTTCGAACACCTCTCTGGCTCCCACCGTAAAATCAGCGGGTTTGCCGGCAACAATCCGGCTCGCTGGTCCGTAGCTGACTGTAGGTTTCAGATAAAGCAGGTTGCCGACCACGGCGATCAATCCTGAAATCGAGACTCCCAGCCAGCCCAGCGAGCCCAGGAAAGAGCGCCTGTCAACATCGGACTTTGCGGCTGCGTCATCTTGGTATCCCATCGGCAAGCTCCCCATGCTTAATCTTCGTCGCGAAGCATCTGATATTTAGGTTCTTCAACGTCCTGAAACTGATCGCTTTTAACGGCCCAGATGAACGCAATTGCAAAAAAAACGCTGATCGCGAGGGTAAAAAAGATTAAAAACCAGACCGAGATCATCATAACAGGCTTCCCTTGAATATGTTTTAGCAGTACTTGTCCTCGTAGGAGAAATGCTCCATGGTCACCGCATCGGTCGGGCAACGCAGGGCGCAGTAGCCGCAGCGGATGCACAGGGTTTCATCCTTGATCATCACCGAGCCGACTCCGGCCAAGGCCTCGTCGCGGCTGTGTTCGACAGCCTGCCTGGCATCGCTGCCGTATTTTTGTTCGACCAGCTCGAGC
The DNA here is from genome assembly GCA_024278175.1 of Gemmatimonadales bacterium. GTDB lineage: Bacteria > Gemmatimonadota > Glassbacteria > GWA2-58-10 > GWA2-58-10 > JAJRTS01. Next base: position 16,453 of record JAJRTS010000023.1, read on the forward strand.
AGCCCGGGGCTTCCCGCTATTTCCGCCAGGGGCACCAGGGCCAGGCAACTGGTAGGACAGACATCCACGCAGCCGTCACACATGATGCATGCTTCGCCGTTGAAGATTGTGTTGATGTGGCACTTAAGGCACCGTTCACCCTGTTCGCAGGCGTCCTGCTCCGGGTAGTTCAACTCAACGATTTCCCTGGTTTCCACCCTCTGCCTGACATCGACCGCCGGGGGGGGAACCCGCCCGAGTCTAAGGTAGCGTCCGGACATCCGGTGCTGCCGGGGAAGTTCGAACCGTCCCTCGCGTTCCAGGGCCAGGGTCTGGTTTCTAAGGTATTCATCCACCGAGGCGGCGGCCCTCTGGCCGGAAGCTACGGCGTCGATAAACAACTTGGCCCCCTCGGCCACGTCGCCGCAGGCGAATACGTAGGGGACGTTCGTTTTTTTGGTTTCCGGATCAACTTCCACGATACCGCGGCCGGAGAGCTTTAAGCCCTCAAAGTCTTCCAGGAAGCCGAAGTCCGCCGCCTGGCCGATGGCAAAGATCACGGTATCGGCCTCGATTACCTCGCCGGGCTGCTCGTCATACACAGGGTTGAAGCGGCCCTGCTCATCAAACACGGAAACGACCTTGCGGGTAGCCAGCCCGCTGACCCGGCCATTGCTGGAGAGGATTGCATGCGGTCCGCGCGAGGCATGCAGCTCGATCCCTTCCTCCACGCCTTCGACGATTTCCATTTCATCAGCCGGCATTTCGTCACGGGACTCCAGGCAGACCATGTGGATCTCTTTCGCCCCGATTCGCAGGGCCGTCCGGGCAGCGTCGGCGGCTTCAAAAAACTCTTTCTTGTCGGTTTGACCAGTGGGGTTGTCCTCGCGCAGGGCAGAGCGCGCCACGTCAAAGGCCACGCTCCCGCCACCGACCACCACCACTTTTTGACCGATCTTGACCTGCCTGCCCAGGTTTACATCCCGCAGGAACTCGATACCGTAAATGACACCCTCGCTGTCGCTACCCTCCAGGTCGATCTTTCTGCTGCGCTGCAAGCCCGCCGCGATCAGAATAGCCTCGTAGCCCTGCTGGCGCATCTGTTTGATCGTAATATCCTGGCCAACCGCGGTATTGAGCCGCAGTTCTACACCCAGACTCAGAATCGCGTCGATTTCTTTCTGGACCAGATCGCGGGGCAGACGGTAAACGGGCACCCCGGTGGTCAGCATTCCACCGGCGACCGACTCCGACTCGAACACAGTCACCTTGTAGCCCAGCAGCGCCAGGTCGTGGGCGGCGCTCATCCCAGCTACGCCCGAGCCGATAACGGCAACTTTTGTCCCGGCTTTGGGATTGCCCGGGTCCCGCCTGGCGGTGGAATACTCGATTGTGGCGGCGGGATCACCGGCTTCGACGCCAAACTGTTCGGTGACGAATCTTTTCAGGGCGCGAATCGAGACCGGTTCATCAATATCACCGCGGCGGCAAGCCGCCTCGCATGGCGCTCCGCACACCCGGCCACAAATTGAGGCGAACGGGTTCGGTCCCCTGGCGATCCGGTAGGCATCAAGGTAGCGCCCTTCCGAGATGGCAAGCACGTAACCGCGCGAATCAGTATTGACCGGGCAGCCCCACTGACACTTTATCTGTTTGCGCCAGTAGTCGAGACCGGCTATTTCAACGTTGAATTTATTTTTGCTCATAAGCGGGAAGAAGAAGAAATTGATATTGCCAACATATGTACGGTTTCAGAGCCACAAGTAACTTGTGCACCCAGAAATAAAAAACCGCCTTGGAACGTTTCCCCGGACTGAGTGGCAACTGCTTTTTATAACAGTCAGGCATTTCGATACATATTATCTTATAACTTAATACAAACGAGAATCATTAGCAAAAGAATAATACAGTATTGCGGCTGATTGCAACTGTTAGCTTTACGGCTTGAGCATTTTCGCATTAAAATTTTTGGGACCGTCGGGCATATAAGGCGTGGCTCTACGCAGTACACATCGCTTTGTACGAGGCATTGCCGATGATCGGTTAGAGCGGATCATCCCTGTGACCAGCCGTTACACCCACGCCTGGCCTCTGCCGCAAGAGATTTTCGAGGGTCAGACACCGACACGGGAGGTAAAAGAAAAACCCTCCAAAGTGGCAGCTTCGGAGGGCTAACTGGGGGAAAACTGGGGGAACGAAGGCCGGGAGCGCCTGCTTTACCCCCCGGAATACTTTGTAACTCATTGAAAAATATGGTGGGCACTGGCAGATTCGAACCAGTGACCTCCTGCTTGTAAGGCAGCTTTTGAGAAAATTTCCTAAACCTTGTAACTTCTTACATATCAACCCAAAAGCGCATGGATGCTGCATCTACTCTCTTTTGGGCAAGTGTCACCAATACACACCAATGCCACCGTTTCACACCAATGCTGACACAAACTGACACATGATGTTCGTGGCATTGGTGTTATTCGTAACAAAGATAAACCAGCCCCAAATACTCGTTTACGGTCAAATCCGACTGGGGATAGGATATCCTCAATACTGAAGATGCAAACGATCAGCCAAATGTATTCGGTTGGCAGAAACCACCAAGCTTGCTTGGTGGTAGTTCACTCCAATGACATGAAGGTTGCGAACCATCGAAAATATTCAGGACTGAGAATGAAAAACAAAAGAGTTGGTTTACTTTTCCTTCAGTGTTAGAATGAGTTCGAATGCAACACTATCCGACAGAATGCATCCTGCGCAGGTTCCCAGGATGTTGGGTAACAAAAAAAGGCTTGGAAAGAGAGGCAAGAGATAATGGACAGCAGTAGGAAAGCACAAAAATCCGATCTTACCTGGAAAGACCTGAAGCTCAAGCTTGGAGACCTTAACCGTATCGCACTCATGAAGCTGATTCATGACCTGTACACCGCCGATCGGGACAACCAGATATTCTTGCACACCCGCTTCGGCCTGGGCAAGGACCTGCTCGGACCCTACAAATCCACTATCTCGTACTGGATTAACCCGGATATACTTAGAACTTATCCGTAAATAAGCTTTACTTTTTGAAATAATTTTGTCATATTGCTTCAGGTATTGAAAATTATACCTTGGAGGTGCTATGGCAATAATTCACTCTTGGGAAGTGTCCGATGCTTTTTGGGAAAAGGTTAA
>JAJRTS010000024.1 GCA_024278175.1 Gemmatimonadales bacterium
AATCTGGCGCGGGTCAGGAAAAGCGGCTACACCTACTACGAGGGCGCGGAGCTGGAGTTTTTCTACTTCAAGGACAACTCCTCCACGCCTGTCGGACTGGACCAGGGCGGATATTTCGACCTGACTCCCCTGGACGTGGCCAGCGATCTCAGGCGCGACACCGTGCTGACCCTGGAGAGTATGGGTGTGTCCGTGGAGAGCAGCCACCACGAGATCGCCCCCAGCCAGCACGAAATCGACCTTCGCCATGAAGACGCCCTGAGCATGGCCGACAACACGATGACATACCGGTTGGTGGTCAAGGAAGTGGCCCTCCGGAACGGGGTCTACGCCACGTTCATGCCCAAGCCCCTGGCTGAACACGATGGCAGCGGAATGCACGTGCACCAATCCCTGTTCGACGGGGAAAAGAACCTGTTCTTCGACCCCGGCGACGAGAACCGGCTCTCGCCGCTGGCCAAAGCCTTTATCGCCGGGCTGCTGCGCCACGCTCCGGAAATAGTGGCGATCACCAACCAGTGGGTTAACTCCTACAAGCGCTTCGTGGCCGGCTACGACTCGCCGATCTACAGCACCTGGGCCGTGCGCAACCGCAACAGTATGGTGCGGATTCCCCACTGCCATCCCGACAGGGACCACTCGGTGCGCTGCGAGTTTCGTCTTCCCGACCCCGCCTGCAACCCCTACCTGGCATATGCCGTGATGCTGGCCGCCGGGCTGGAGGGTGTGGACAAGGGCTATGAGCTGCCCGAGCCGGTGGAGGAAGACCTCGGTAAGATCAGTCAGAGCGAGTTGGAGAGTCGCGGAATCGAGCGCCTGCCGGACAACCTGCTCGATGCCGTGCGGCGGATGGAGGGCAGTAAGCTGGTGCGGGGCTGCCTGGGCGATGACCTGTTCGATAAGCTGATCCAGAACAAGAAAGTTGAATGGCAGCGCTATCACCGTCATATCAGCGACTACGAGATGAAACGCTACCTTCCCCAGCTCTGAGGGTGCTCAAGGACGATCGGATGAGCCAGAACAACACAGTGCCGCTGCCCGGCAACGAAACCCTGCTGGGTGTGGTCGAGCAGATGCTCTGCGAACTCGCCCGTGAGCTTCCACAGGGGGCGCGCCCGCAGAAAGAGGCCCTGCTCGCCATGCTGCACTCCGGCGAGCGAAAGCTCAATCTCTTTTTCATCAAGCTTCTGCCCCACGAAGCTGTTACCGCTTTCCGCCGCGACAGCGCCTGGCGTGATAAACTTTACTCCGCCTTGCGCGGCGCCATCGTGTCGCTCAAACCTCCGCTGCTCGATCCTCGCGCGGTCCGCCGCCTGGTGAGCGAGGCCGCGCTCTGGCCGCTGGCCGAGGTGAGAAAAGCCCCCGACCTCTGGGCCGCCCGGATAATAGTCGCCCTGCCCTGCAAGCCGGAGAACCCCCTGCCGCTGGTCTCCCTGCGCGCCCTGATCGGGGCCTTGCTGCCGATGATGGAAGCCCGGCTGCCGCGAGTGGAGAGCCTGGAACGTCTCGATTCGCTCTATCTCTATATCGAGCGGGAGCTTGCCGCCGAGCCGCCGGTGGATCGCTTTGTACGGCGCGCCCTGGAGTTGTTCGGCCGCGAGAGCGAGGAACCGGACGAGGAACCCGGCGAGATTATCGCCGCCTACCGCCTGCTGGCGATGCGGGTGCCCGATACGCTGGAGCGCCTGGAACCCTCGGCCGAAAAGGATAAGATGTTAGTGGCGATCAAGGAGGCGACGGGTTTCCAGACCCCGGACGAGTTGCGTCTGGAGTTCAAGAAGCGCACGATGGCCCGGGCTGACGAACTGATGAAAGAGGCGGGTGACTTTGAGCAGTTGCTGGAGCTGCGCTTCTTTTTCGACCAGATCGGCGAGCGCTCCAACAGGGGATTGCTCAGCCGCAAGGCCGGGGAGCTGGCGCGCGGGATGAACGTGCGCGCCCAGGGCTACGAGCTGCTGGGCAAGCTGAGCATGGCGGAGCTGGACGAGGACGGCCTGCTGGAGCTGGTGCCGGCCGTGATGGGCAAGGCCGAGAGTTTCGTGCTGGGTGCTCCGAGGCGTTTCCTGCGGCGGCTGATGAAGTTCTACCTTGAAACGGCCGTGCCCCTGCTGCGTTCGCTGAAAAACAAGCCGGAGAAAGTGCCGCGGCTGATCCAGAATTTCAAGCGCCAGGTGGGCCTGCTCAATAAATACGACGGCCTGGACGATCTTGTGCTGACGATCCAGCGCAAGATGGTGCTGGCTATCTGCTGCCCGCAGATGCTCTCCGAGGCGCCGGAGCGAGTTCTGTCCTACCTGACCCACCTGCCGCCGGAGTTCTATCCGCCGGAAGTGATGAAGGCTATCCGCGAGATGGTGCGCGAAAGCGGCGCGGATTATTGTTTTACCGCCGCCGACGTGCTGCGTATTCTGGCGGTGTACCCCCCGGCCGAGGGCGAGGAAGAAGAAGAGGAGCAGGAGCAGGGCGGCTCTCCGGCGGAGGAGATCGAGCGGCTGATTCGGTTCAAGCAGGGACGTCCCCCCAAACCGGCTGGTGAACAGGGGTGATGAGGTTCTGAAAACACAAATGATTTGATTTCCACAATAATCCGGGTTAGATGTCTGCTTTTCCTGGACCATTGAAGGTTACTCGCAGCTTGTCGCTTGTTTTATTCAATTCCGTGAACACCGGTTGAAGGGAGTCCGTTAACCGATGAAACAGATTCCAGTGCTGACTCTGTCGATCCTGTTGTTTTCCTGTTTGCGGCTGACCGCGCAGGAAACCGTGATTGTCCGTCCGGTGCAAATCGATGACGTCCTGAACAATCCCGGTATCGGGTTCAACACATTCCAGCGGTTCAACGGAGATGAACTCAATCCCGGCATGGGCGGCTATCCCATCGTGTTTCAGGAGTTCGACGGGAACCTGGATAACGGAGCGCACCCGGCCACCACCACCGCTTATTTCCGCATCTACTGGCACATGATCGAGCCGGAGAGGGACAAATACCGCTGGGATATTATCGACCGCTGCCTCAAAACCGCGGCCGAACGCGGGCAGACATTGATCCTCAGGATAGCCCCCTGGGGCCATCGGAAAAAAGACGATGTGCCCGGCTGGGTCAGAGAACTGGTAGGAGAGAGCACGAACCTGCCGGATACTTTCTGGAAACTGGACCCCGAGAACCCGTACTACATCGAGCATTTTACCGACATGGTCAGAGATATGGGCGAGCGTTACGATGGGCACCCGGACCTGGAAATGGTGGATCTTTCGATTGTTGGCAACTGGGGCGAGGGGCACGGCTCGGAACTTTTGACCGACGAAACAAGGCGGGCGCTGGTGGATTCGTATCTCGAGGCTTTCAGGAAAACGCCGCTGGTTATGCTGCTTACCGATGCGAAAACGAACAAATATGGCCTGTCCCGCGCCAATGTGGGCTGGAGGATGGACTGTGTCGGAGACATGGGGTATTGGGCGGAAGAACAAGGCGGCTGGACCCACATGCTGGACCACTACCCGCAGGATATAATCAACTATGGTCTGAAAGACGCCTGGAAAACAGCTCCGGTGACTTTCGAGGCCTGCTATGTTCTATCCAGTTGGCTGGAGGAAGGTTATGATATCGACTACATTATAGACCAGTCGCTCAAATGGCATGTCTCGTCGTTTAACAACAAATCAAGCGCCGTGCCCGCCGAATGCCGGCAGCAGGTTGACCGGTGGCTCAAGTCGATGGGTTACCGGTTCGTGCTGCGCAAGCTCACCTACCCGGGACAGGTCCGTCCACACGGGAAACTTGCGTTCAGCAGTTGGTGGGAGAATACCGGCGTGGCTCCCTGCTACCGCCGGTTCCCGTTTGCGATCAGGCTGCGCGGCGAGGATTGCGAGAGAATTTTCCTGACCGATGCGAACATCAGGACCTGGTTGCCGGGGGATATTGTATACGACAGCGCGGTGTTTCTTCCACTGGAGCTGAAACCCGGCAACTATCATCTTGATGTCGCTATTCTGGATCCGCGTACGCGGGAGCCTGAAGTGAAACTGGCTATCGAGGGGCTGCGGGAAGACGGCTGGTACAACATGGGCCGGATAGAAGTGAAAGAGTAGGTTGAAAAACAGCGGGAAAAAGAAAAAGGCACGAAGTGAACCTTCGTGCCTTTTCTTAACTTGTGCGAATTTATAGCGCTTAACCGGCCTCGTTCACAATCTGCTCCGTGTCGCGGGCGATCACCAGTTCCTCGTTGGTCGGGATGGTGAATACCTTTACCTTGCTGCCCGCGGTGCTGATATCAGCCTCCACGCCCACCGCCGCCTCGTTGGCCTCGCTGTCGAGTTCAATCCCCAGGAAGCCGAGTTTGTCGCAGGCCCTGGCGCGTACCAGCGCGCTGTTCTCGCCCACGCCGGCGGTGAATACCACCGCGTCCACTCCACCCATCGCAGCGGCGTAGGAGCCGATATACTTGCGCAGGCGGTAGCAGTAAACGTTGATCGCCAGCGCGGCGCGCTCGTCGCCCTTTTTGCTCTCCTCGATCAGGTCGCGCATGTCGCTGGAGATACCGGAAAGCCCCTGCAGGCCGCTGTGTTTGTTGAGCAGGGTGTTGGCCTCCGAGAGGTTGAGCTCCTCGCGGCCCATGATGTGGAGGATAATCGAGGGGTCGATATCACCGCAGCGGGTACCCATCACCAGCCCCTCGAGCGGGGTGAGCCCCATGGAGGTGTCCACGCTCTTGCCACCGTCCACCGCCGCCATACTGCATCCGTTGCCCAGGTGGGCCGTGATTACTTTTAGATCTTCAGCCCTTTTGCCCAGCAGCTCCACCGCGCGGTTCAGCACGTAGCGGTGGCTGGTGCCGTGGAACCCGTAGCGCCTGATCTCGTAGCGGCGGTACAGGACATAGGGCAGGGGGTAGAGGTAGGCCTCGCGCGGCAGGCTGCTGTGGAAAGCCGTGTCGAAAACGGCCACCTGCGGTACTCCCGGCAGCCCGCGCATCGCCGCGTTGATCCCCCGGATGTTGTGCGGGTTGTGCAGCGGCGCCAGCTCGATACACTGGCGGATCTTGGCCAGCACTTCCTCGTCGATCATCACGCTGCCCGTGAACTGCTGCCCGCCGTGGACCACCCGGTGTCCCACCGCGTCCACCTCGCTCTTGTCCTTGATCACGCCGTGCTCGGAGTGAACCAGGTGCGCCAGAATCTGTTCGATCGCCACCGTATGGTCGAGGATTTCCAGGCCGAACTTGCCCGTGTGTCCGTCGCTGCGCTGGAGCGTGAGCACCGCTCCGCTCATCCCGATGCGCTCGACACTGCCCTTGACCAGAGCGACTGCCTTACCGGGGTCGACCAGTTGGTATTTTACGCTGCTGCTTCCGCAGTTGATCACCAGAATCAACATTTTACAGAGTTCTCCCTTTTACCCCGCATTATTCCTAAAAATATCGCCTCATTTCTATAACTTTTGGCAATGAAGCGAGTTAACACAAAATTGCTTTGTCCGCCGAAGACGGGTTATGTTTTTTGCCAAAGAAAAAAACCGGCGATTTTTTACCTTCGGCTCGCCTGCTTTGTCAGCAATAGCTGCCTCAATCAGCGGATTGCGGTACGCCAGTACAGCGGCGCCACTGCTTCCTTGCTCTCGAACAAATCAGGCTTCGTGAATAAAACGGGTTACTTGATTTCGGTCAGTCATTCCTGCCGGTGGCGTAGGCGTCGCGCGTATCGTAATGGAAAAAGCCCTCTCCCACCGAGCGGCCCAGCTTGCCCGCGCGCACCATCTTGCGCAG
>JAJRTS010000025.1 GCA_024278175.1 Gemmatimonadales bacterium
CGACGGGTAATTTTTGAAAACACAACCCCCTGTTCCCCCCCTTTCTAAGGGGGAGTCAGTAGATGTCCGGGGGAAAAATGGCTGCTCTTTCCAACTGATTGAAGGGCAATAGGTTAAGTGCAACTAATGGAGTTCAGGATTATGAAATTGCAAGTTGTTGCCGTTCAGGTACTTAGCATGGTTTACCGGACAGTGCTGAGGGGGGAGTAAAACCGCATAACCCCATCCTTTGTGCGAAAAAGCCTGAGCTCGGACAATTCCCTTAAAAAAGGGGGTGCCTGCGCGGCAGGCGGGGGTTGTTTTGGCCTAAGGTTATGAAACAGCTTCTAGTCATTGATCTGTAATTATTTTTTCTTGGCCTGCGGCGGTTTTACTAGCCGGTCCCAGTCATGGTGGCCGACCTTCATCTCGAATTTCAGCGTGGTCTCCTGCGGAATAAAACACGTTACGTCATCGCAGGCCTGGTAGCCGAACACTCCCTCGATAACTATCTTGTCAACCAGCGGTGCGCCCTCCTCCTCGCTGGTCCGCAAAGCCCGCTGAGTACCGATCACCACATCCTGCACGATTCTGAACTCACCGGTATAAACCGGCAGCTTCTCGTTCAGGGCCTCCAGGTACAGCACTTCCGACTTGGGAAATTCAGGTTCAAGCCCTTTATAGTATTTCGAGGGTTTAAGCTCCCAGCTTAAGGGGATGTAATCCTCGGCGCCCGGGGCATAGACGTGCATCTTTTCTTTCAGCTTGACGTCCAGAATCAGGGTGATATGGTTGCCCGCCCGCACTGTTTCCTGGCTGGCCCTGTATTCCACCACCAGTTGGTTGGATTCGAACCTGCCGGTCCTGGTTTCCGGGTTCCAGCCATAATACCGGGCCAGGACCGATTCCTGGGTCACCCGCTCCCAGTAATTCTCGGCAAACACCTTTTCCCGCACCACTCCGTCCGGATCAACGATGTACTGGACCGGATTGGCGATGCCGTAATTTTTGTTATCGCGCGGGACTTCATGGTTGATTATCCCGAACGCACTGATAACCCGGTAGTCCGGATCGGCCAGCAAGGGGAAAGTGATATTCTTCTTAGTGGCGAATTTACTGAGAATTTCCCTGGTATCGCGGCTAATGGCACAAATGCCGATACCCAGTTCAGCGTACGCGTCTTTCATCTCTTCGAGCTCCACGAGCTGCGTCTTGCAGTAGCCTCACCAATCCGCCGAACGGTGGAACAACACCACCAGCCCGTTCGGCCCCCGCAGAGATTCCAGGTCCCGCATTTTGCCGTTCTGATCCGGCAGGCTGAACGCGGGGATCGTCTCTCCCACCTCCGGCCCGGAGTTTTTACCCTCGGGCGCCTTATCACCCGCTGAAGCTTGCCCGAAGCCGGGACCAGCCACCAACGACACCAGCAGCAGCTCGCCCATGAGTATCATGCCGATTTTCATATTTCACCTCAGTCCTTTAGTATCACCTGCACCCTTTAACGTGATTTCCTCACCTCGGTGTCGAACACCAGGGTATATATAACACATTTGTACAGATTACTCAATCTGTTCGTCCGGGGGTGCTACGTAGTAGGGGTGGCAAACCGTACAGTTTTTCCTGTTATCCACCGAGCTGACCGTCAGTTGGAAGCGCCGGCTGAAAGTTCCATCGTGGCAGCGGCCGCAGTCCTTTTTCATCAGGGGCCAGTTGGTTTTGTATTTGCCCACCGCATCCGGGTCGCGATGGACCACCCCCCGGTGGCACTCTACGCATTCCATGCCGTACTTTTCAATATGTGCCCGGTGGCCGATTACCAGGCCCTGGCCTTTGAGGCTGTTCTCCGGCAGGTCCTCGTAGCCCAGTTCATTTACGAAAAGAATCGCCCCGTGGCAGTCCCGGCAGTTCTGCGTTGAAATGGGCAAAGGGTCCTCGTGGGGTGTGATATGCGTGCCCCGGGTCAGGGCAACCAGCAGGTCGCGCACTCCCTGAGCCTGACCTTTGAGTGCACCTGCGATTCCCGGCTCAACGTGGCAGTCCCGGCAGTTAACGTTCTTGTGTGAAGACACTTTCCAACTCCGGTGCTGGTCCGTGTGGCAGGAGCCGCAGGCAAAATCGCTTTTGGCCACCTCGACCGTTGCGCCGTAGGCCAGGGCCAGCCCGGCCAGGGCGATTGCGGTTATTTTCAGTTTTGCGGTCATTTGAAAAGTTTGCACTTATTCATCCAGTTGAAAAGAAGGGAAGGCAGGGTCCCCCGCCTTCCCTTCTCCTGTCTTTGAGCCAACCTGGCTCATGTGGAAAATACCCTTTTTCCCCTGCGGTCTGGTTGTGGTTTTACTGGTCGGTCATTTCTTCCAGTTTGGCCCTTAGCTCTTCTGCATTGGACCAGGCCTGCCAGAGCACCAGCTTGCCTTCACGGTCAATCAGCGCCAGACTGTTGGGCGCGCCGCCGCCGAGAGAGTTCTGCACGCAATCCTTGCCGATCCTGTCAATCATAATCGGCCGGTTGTTGCCAAATGCCGTAATCATCTCGAGTGCGTGGGCCTGACGTTCCTCATAGGTCTTGGTGGACTTCCTGGCCGTGAAATCGAACCGCTTATCGCCTTCCTTCTTACTGTAATCTTCGCCCGGGTGCGGCTCCCTGGTGTAGACGTTGTAGAAATCCAGACCCTTGTCTTTGAAGTCGGCGGCAATCTTGTCCATCGCGGGTATTTTCTTCAGGTAGGGAGGTCAGGTGCAGGCTCCCATTTCGATAGCAAGAATTCGGCCCCGTTGGTCGGAGAGCTTGAAAGTACCGCCATCAAGCAGCGGCAGTTCGAAATCCTCAACTACCGAACCAATCGGCGGGCCCTGCCAGCCGGGCCGCTTGCGCCGCGTTCGCTCCTGGGCAAGAACGCTGTCAAAAAGCAATAAAACCAGGCAAACACAAACCAAGCCTGTCCAGGCTCGTCTCCAAGTCATCCGCGACTCCTTGGTTTAAGGAAAATTATTTATGCGCAAAAGGACTCTACTTTGCCCCAGATGGAGTAGAATCCTCCCTGGTATCGGTTTACCATACATATCAAACTGGCGGGAGCGCGTGAGAATCGAACTCACCGCGGACAGTATTAGTGCCCGCCACCGGATTTGAAGTCCGGGAGGCACACCAGTTACCCATCCGCTCCCGATTTTTCAAAAATGCAGCAACCGCTTACGGTAAGGGATCATGATAAGACCTGGATATTTCCCGGCTCCCTGCTGGTAATCTCGCCGATCAGCGCCGCATCGCCTATCCCGTTTTCGTGCAGAGCGGCCAGCAGCTGCCCGGCGGCGGCGGGGGGCAGCGAAATCAGCAGGCCTCCCGAAGTCTGGGCGTCGAAGAATATATTCTGCTCATGCTCGTCTACGTTCTCGCTGAAACTCACTGCGTTTCGCAGGAATTCTTTATTCTTCTGGCTGCCGCCGGACACGTATCCACCCTGCCTGGTCATCGATAGCGCCTCCGGCAGGTAGGGAATCGCCCCGGCCTGGAGCATCATCCCTACCCCGCTGGCCCGGGCCATGCCGCGCGCGTGCCCCAACAGGCCGAATCCGGTCACGTCCGTGGCCGCGTGGGCGCCAAACTGCAGCATCAACTCGCAAGCCGTTTTATTTAACCCGGCCATAATCCCGGTGATCTTCTTAATGACGCCCGCGTCCAGCTTACCGGCTTTGAGGGCTGTGGTCAGGATACCCATGCCCAGGGGCTTGGTCAGGATCAGTTTGTCTCCCGGCACAGCCCCGGCATTGGTCACTATTTTATCTGGACTGACCAGGCCTGTCACGGACAGGCCGAACTTCAGCTCGGCGTCCTTGAGCGTGTGTCCGCCCACGATCAGGCAACCCGCCTCCCGGGCCTTGTCTATCGCTCCGCGCAGGATATCCGCAACTATCTCCAGCTCCAGGATCTGCTCTGGAAAACCGGTGATATTCAGCGCTGTTACCGGTCTGCCGCCCATGGCATAGACGTCGCTGAGCGAGTTGGCCGCGGCGATCCGGCCAAAATCATATGGATCGTCCACCAGTGGCGTGATAACGTCCACGGTCTGGACCAGCGCCGTCTGCCCGTCCAGTTGATACACTCCGGCGTCGTCGGCCGCGCTGATTCCTACCAGCAGTTTCGGGTCCGATACCTGGGGTAACATGGTGATGAGCTTGCTTAACTCCGTTAAGCTCAGCTTGGCCAGTCAACCGGCGCAAGCCACCAGTTCGGTCAGTCTTTTTCTTTTGTCCTGCAACTGCATTCAGGTCATCTCCCCGGGCTGCAAAGCTGTAAAAATGCTCAGGCAGCCTGTTGCACGGTTGTTACAGTTTATCCAGAGCCTTGGGATCTTTCAGCAGGCGCACTTCTCCAATGCGCTCGCTCAGGCCCCGCTGATCAAAATAAATCAACAGCGGAGTAGCATACTTTCGCGAACTGCCGATCGCCTCGCGAAAATCCGAAATCCTAATTTCTCCCCCGGCCTGCAATAAATCAACTAAAATCCTTCCCGCACGTTTAACGTTTTCAAGATGGAAAAGTACAGGTTTATCCTGGCCGGTCCTGATCTCGACCAGGGTCCCCAGCTCCTGCATGGCCCTGATAACGCTCGCTACGGCAGCTTCCCTGACCTCTGAAAATTCCTCAAACACGTCTCGCACCGATGGCGTCACGAAACCGGCGTCCAGATACAGCCGATCGATTCTGTCCCTGAGACGCCCGTCACGCTCGTTAAAAACAATCCGGTGGCCGGTCAGGCGCACCGTCTCGCGCTCAACCACTATCCTCTGCTCGTCGCTCAGGGCAAGCACGATAGCCTCGAACACCGTGGTGCTGATCGAATCGAATTTTTTGCTCTTGAGCTCGGACAGCTTAATCTCACCGAGGTAGGGGTTCTCCCAGTGGAATTTTTCCAGGAATTCCGCCAATTGCTCGCAGGCGGCTGCAAAATGCCCGGCCAGCACGACAGCGGTGGCGGGCTTCTCGGTAACCACGGCCAGGGTTTTGTTCCCGATCAGTTCAGTTACCAGCGCCAGTACTTCCCGCTCCCGGCCGGCAAGCTCCCTGGTCAGCATTTCCACGGTAAAAAATTCCAGGGGCCTTTTGCACAACAGGTGCAGCAGATAGTCCCGGGCAGAGCCATCCTCAAGGTTTTCGTACTGCTCCAGTTGCGCAGCGGGCAGATATTTCAGCTTCCGGGGATGCGTTTCCACGATACTGCCGCCGCCGATTGTGTGCGAGTGGGAGCAGGTCCTGATGATGTAGCGCTCGCCCGTATCCAGAGCCACAGGGCCTTCCAGCCGAAACTGTACGATAGCCTGCTCACCCGGCCCCAGGGTTTGCTTGCCGAGCAGCACCACCCTGGCCAGCAGCTCCAGGCTGCCCACGTGGAACCGGACCCGGGTCCGGTTTTCCAAGGGGCTGGCATCGCCCAGCAGGTAGAGCTTGGCGTTGACCATGTAAGTGGGCCGGAAATAACCCTCCCGGGCCAGCATGTCCCCGCGCCGGATTTCATCCCGCTCCAGGCCGATCAGATTGATCGCTACGCGCTGGCCCACCGTGCAGCTTTCCACGTCCCGGTTGTGGGCTTGCAGTTTTCTCACCCGGGCGATTTTTTGCCGCGGCAGCAGTTCCAGTTTTTCGCCCGTTTTCAGCCGGCCGGAGAGCACTGTACCGGTTACCACGTTGCCGATCCCCTTCAGGACAAACGACCTGTCCACCCACAGACGGAACACCCCCTTGTCGTGTTTTTCGGGAGTTTTAGCGATCTCCGCCTTCAGGATGCTTTTCAACTCATCCACACCCCGGCCGGTAAGGCTGGAGATGCAAACCAGCGGGGCATCCTACAGAAATGTGCCGCCCACCAGCCCGTCCACGTCCTCCCTGACCACTTCGAGCCACTGGTCGTCCACCAGATCCACTTTGGTCAGGGCGATGATTCCGTGGCGGATGTCGAGCAGCTTGAGGATCTCGAAATGCTCCCTGGTCTGCGGCATCACGCCGTCATCGGCGGCTATCACCAGGATCACCAGGTCAATCGTACTGACCCCGGCCAACATGTTCCTGATAAACTTTTCGTGGCCCGGCACATCGATAATGCTGGCGTCCCGGCCAAAGGGGACGAACCCCAGGTCAATCGTCATCCCGCGCTGTTTCTCCTCGGGCAGACGGTCGGCGTTCACTCCGGTAAGCGCCTTGACCAGCATGGTCTTGCCGTGATCTATATGTCCGGCGGTGCCGATAATGGTGTGTTTCATCGCTTAGCCCGGTGGGGGGCGTTGAAATAAAGACATTCAACGCTCCCGAATGAAATATTTCGCTTGGTTGGTTGTCAAGGGCAAGACAAGCCGTTTTTTACCGGTTCTGCTACTCGTTTTATCTCAAGCAGTTAGATTGCTCCCGCCGGCTTTCGGCCAGCATAACGGAAAACGGCCCTTGACAACCCCGATGCCCACACTTCCGTATTTTTCAACACGCCTCCAGGGGGTATCGGGATGGATAATGGATCGGGGAAACAGTTACTCTTGCCGCAGGGCCCGGATCACGCTAGCGGCCAACAGGCGGCATTCCCGCTCACTGACAGTGCGCAGGTCCAGCATCAAGCGGCCATCGGCAATCCGGGCGAATACCGGCGGATCGCCCGTCCGCAGGCGGCGGCCCAGTTCCTCCGTGGGCAAGCCAGTGCATTCGAGCGCCACCAGCCCGGTCGGGATAGCCCGCGCGGGCATCGAGCCGCTGCCCATCTGCGACTCACCGTCGACCAGCTCCAACCGGCACGATTCGTCCACCTGCGGCCGCACCAGCTCGATCAGCGACTCCGCCCGCCGCCGGACCGCTTCCAGTGGCTCCGTGGCCATGCTCAGCACCGGTAGTCGCCTGGCGAGGGTGTCCCGGTCCAGGAACAGCTTAAGCGTGGCCTCGAGCACCGAGTAGATGATTTTATCGCAGCGCAAGACCCGGCAGAGCGGGTTTTGGATAATGCCATCCAGCAGTTCTTTTTTCCCGACGATGATACCGCACTGGGGCCCGCCCAGCAGCTTGTCACCGCTGAACGTGACCACGTCCGCACCCGCGGCGACACTGTCCTGGACCAGCGGTTCGGCGCTCAAGCCATACCGGCTCAAATCCAGCAGGCAGCCGCTGCCGATATCGTGCACCAGGGCCAGGCCGTGGCGGTCGCAGAGTTGACGCAGCCGGGCCAGGGGCACATCACTGGTAAACCCACTGATTCGGTAGTTACTCGGATGCACGACCTGGATCATCGCTGTCCGCCCGCTGACAGCGCTCTCGTAGTCACGGAAATGGGTCCGGTTGGTGGTGCCCACCTCGACCATGGCCGCGCCGCTGCCGGCCATCACGTCCGGCATCCTGAACGCGCCGCCGATCTCCACCAGTTGTCCCCGCGAGATTATCACTTCACGGCCATCGGCCAGGCTGTTGAGCACCAGCAGGACCGCGGCGGCGTTGTTGTTAACCACGCAAGCGGCCTCGGCGCCGGTCAGAAACGTGAGCAGATGTTCCACGTGCCGATGGCGGCTGCCGCGCCTGCCGGTGGCCTCTTCCACTTCGAGGGTGCAGTAGCCCCTTACCGCCGCCGCCAGCGCTTCCCGGGCCGGCTCGGCAAACGGGGCCCGGCCCAGGCCGGTGTGCAGAATGATCCCCGAGGCGTTGATTGCAGGTCGCACACCGGGCCGGAAATTTTGCCGAATGCGTTCGTCTATCCTGGCCTCGATTGTCTCAGGCGAGACGTCTATCGGCTCCGGATGCTCAGGCCCGGCGTCCAGAATTTCCAGCCGCACCTCCCGCAGCACCGCCTTGAGCGTCTCCTTGACGTAATAAGCCGGGAATTCAGCCTGCAGTTGCCTGATCCTCGGAAAACTGAGCAACCTGGTGGCGCTGATCAATTTTACCGGAGTTTTACTGCGCGGGGATTGTCTGGCCGCCATTATTATTTCCCTTTAAATACTGAGACCTTTGAAAAAACAATTCCGATATGCCTTTAAGGGCAACCACCGGTCGACTGCGGGCGGACACATGGGTCCGCCCCTGCGAAACATGTGATAGATTTGGGTTTAAAACCCATTTTATCATTTGAATTCCGATTTGGGGTTGCCAATAAATAATTCTCACAACCGGCTCGGGAATAAATCAAAGGTCTCATACTGATAAAGTATGGGCCGAACAGCTCAGGTATAGATGAACTCCGCGGTCGCCACGCAGGGCGAATTTGCTGTCAGCCGCACCCAGTGGGCGCTGAACCCGTCCGGGAACACATGGTAGGCGTAGCCGTTGCCCTCCAGGGTTATGCTCTCGTATTGCACCCACGCGCCGGTGCCCAGGAAATCCACCTCGATAGTTACCCGCGCGCCGGACCCGCCGGACTCTTTCAGATGCAGGACTTTCTTGTCGAACCCGGTCATCAGGAAGGGGTCGGACGGCTCTCCCGCTTTCACTTCGCTCTCACGCCAGGGGCCGCCCCAGCCTTGGGGCTTGCCGAAACTCCAGAGGTCATCGGTTTTGCCGAACCAGATTCCCGCCTGCGGCTGGGGCGAATAGAGGTTGCGGCCCGCCTCGGCGGCTTCGTTGCCGGCCATGACGAACATCCCGCGGAACGAGCAGAAATCGGGCACTATCCGCAGGTGGCTGCACACCGGCCGCAAACCCCAGATAGAGTCCTCGTAATTGAGCGGCGAGAGGTCGTAAAACATGCCGTGGCAGTCCATCAGCATCCTCTCGGTTTCGACCTCGCGGATACGGGTCCATTCGGTGGTCCAGCCGTGGTCGTAGGTGTGGGACGATTTCGGGAGGCGGTAGCGTTTCCACTTTCCCCCGGTAAAGACGCGCAGGATCGCCGAGGAGTCGTCCCAGCCGTTGGCGAAAATGGCGCCGCCCAGCGACCTCATGGCGTTGACGTCCATGAACGCCGTGTTCTCGATCACGGTCCAGCTCCGGCCGTCCCATTCGGCCAGCTTACCGTCGGTGTTGCCCAGGCTGTAGTAGCTATTATTGGCCACCACCACCCGGCCCGCGGAGGTGTAGGCGCCCTTGAAATGCGGCTGGGTCTTGATTTTGAACTCTTTGGTGAGGTCGATAATCAGCCGGGCTTTTAAGGTATGGACATCCAGCTCAAAGAGCGGACCCTCCATGGTCATGAAATAGACCTTGTTTTCCGGGTCGGTAAGATGAGTCATGGTGGCTGTCAGACGATGGTTGAGCAGGTCTTTGATCACCCGGAAGTTACCTTCCATGTCGATAATATAGGGTCCGATAATCACCTGATCGGTCGGGGCATGGAGCATCCGGTTGGCGTAAACGCCGTTACTGATATGAACCTGCTGGCTGTTCAGGTCCTCGTCGATAGAATACAGGCCGACACCGCTGCCGTGGTTGCCGCCGCGCGAGCTGACATAGGTCACCGCCCAGAGCTTGTCGGCCCAGGCGATCAGCGCGCCGACTCCGCATTCGGAACGGTTGGGTCCACTGTCGGCCTTGACCCCCACGATCGGCGGTTTGAGCAGGGCGCTTGTGCCCTCGGCTGCTGCGGAGACGATTCCGAGCGCCGCGAGCTTAAGGGCGTTTCGTCGCGAGAGATGCATGCGGAATACTCCCGGGTGGAATGGGGACGACGGCTGGAGATTTCATAACCGGGGATCCAGTCGTTGTAGTATTACCCGATATTCATTATGTCAAAGTTGATAGAGGTTATCTGAATCTGCTTTTCGATTTTGGAGCCGGGCTTTCGCTTTTCCCGTCTCGAACCAGGAGTTTCTTTATTGACACTCATGCTAAATTATCCTCTCTCGCCAGGAGTATCAATGAGTTTCTGGTTCCGAGCAGGAAAAAACCATTTATCGTGGCTGGCGTTAATCCGCGTAGCTAAGAACTCTCTGCTATCCTTCCCGGTTCAATGGTAAGGCCCACAAAACTGCTTGTGCAATGTCCATTTTGACTCAGGAGAACAGTCTTTCAGCTCAGAACCATGTTACTCCTATACATCACTTTCAGGACTTAACTCCACAAGGACGGGGATACTACCAAGAGGTATGCAGGATGGATGTGGGCAGTGGATTAACGGACATCCCGAGGCCGAAAGAAAAAAGTCCTGACCTCTTGGTAGAGGCCAGGACCTGATGGTGCGATGCAAGGGTTTTTGGGCAAGCATTGGCAAGGTCGGTAAAAAATGGGGAATCTGGCTCGACCGAGAAACGTCGCAAACCCTTACAGTATATGGTCGGGGCGACTGGATTTGAACCAGCGACCACCGGCCCCCCATGCCGGAGTACAATACTTACCGAAATTTACCATACCATTACCGCAACTTACTCTTACAAAGATGTTACAAGTCCTTGACCTTACCGGAAGATACCCCCATATTAAGGCTATAGGTTGGAAATACGGTTGGAATTTTACCCTTCATGGGGGGGAACCATGCAGCGGATCAAAACGAACTACCCCGGCGTTTATTACCGGCTGGTGAATCGTGTTGGACAGAAGGGATCGGAACGAACCTACTATATCACGTTTAAAAGCTCTGACAGGAGAATGATTGAAGAAAAGGTCGGCCACCAGTACCGCGACAACATGACACCTGCCAAAGCTGCCCGGATACGGTCGGAACGAATCGAAGGGCGGCGGCTCAGCCGCAGGGAAATCAGGGAGAAGCGGCAAGCTGAAAAGGCCGCCAAAGCCGAACGCTGGACAATTGCCCGGCTATGGCAAGAGTATTATTCCAGCAGGCCTGTTACAAAGGGCCTGTCCACTGATGCGGGTCGATTCGAGAAATACCTCAAACCCGCTTTTGGCGATAAGATACCGCAAGAGCTTTTGCCTCTGGATGTTGATCGGCTACGGCTGCGCATATCGAAAATGCTTGCCCCTCAAACAGTCGCGCACGTTCTGCGGCTTCTCAAAAGAATTATCAACTTTGGCTTGCAAAAGCAGTTATGCCAGCCGCTGAGCTTCAAGGTTCAAATCCCCCGCGTGAACAACCTTAGAACCGAATTTCTGACACCTGAGCAGCTCAAGCGGTTGATCGGGGCGATGGACTCTGATCCAAATCAGCAGGCAGCGCGATTTATGAAAATGGCTTTGTTGACTGGCATGCGCCGGGGAGAACTTTTCAAGCTCCGGTGGCAGGATGTGGACTTTGAGCGGGGATTTATTTCAATCCAGGGGCCGAAGGGTGGACAGGATCAAACTATCCCCTTAAACGACCAGGCGCGGGCCGTGTTGGAGCGGCAACGGCTGGCTGGCGGTGGAGCATCGGATTACGTTTTTCCCGGCAAGGGCGGCAACCAGGGAACAGATTTCAGGCGGGGAGTGCAACGAATCAAGCGGCGGGCCGGGCTGCCGAAAGACTTTCGTCCCTTGCACGGCCTGAGGCACCATTTTGCATCTGCGCTGGCTTCATCCGGCGAGGTCGATATGTACGTTTTGCAGCGGTTGTTGACCCACAAAAGCCCGGAGATGACTCAGAGATATGCACACCTGCGGGATGAAACCCTCAAGCGAGCCTCAGACCTTGCGGGGAAGCTGGTAAGCGAGGCCGTGTCTTTGCATGACAAAGCCCAAAACGCCAGTTAAAGGAAAGTAACGGATGGATAAAGACGGCTGGACGCAAGCTGAGCGTAAAGAAATACTTTCTTTATTTACCGACATGCAAGTCCCAAAGAAGGCAGTCGTTGAATTTATCGAAGGGCTGAATAAGCCGTTATACGAGCTACTTATTTGGGGAGTTGTGCTGTTGACGGTTGCTAATATCGCTGCGTTGGGAACGATCGCTTACCACAGATTTGGCCATAGTGGAGAACGCCATCATGAAAATCAACATGCGTGCAGAGGCTTTCTGCACCGAGAGCTTGCCCTGTCGGATGCACAGGCAGCGCAGATGAAGGCGTTGAAGGAATCCTTTCAGTCAAACGCTGAGCCCATTCGTGTTGCACTAAACACGAAACGAGAACAACTTCTTCAGTTTTTCACAGATCCTGATCCTGATCGCGCCAAAATCGATAGTGTTCAAAGTGAGATGGATTCTTTGCAGTCTGAATTACAAAAACTGGTGATAGATCACATTTTGGATGAAAAAAAGAATCTAACCCCTGAACAGCAATCCAGGTTTTTCTCAATTATCCGGGAAAGGCTGATGATGGAACAGTCGCATCATGAACAAAATGGCCTGGCGCCAATTGACGAAAGGTAAGCAATACATTGGGAAGATGCGAGAGGGTATGAAAGGAGGCGAAGCAGAATGAAACGAATTCCAACCATAGGACTCATTATGGTGTTCGTAGCCTTCTTGACTGTAGCAGTTCTTTACGCCTTCGCAAACAAAGCGCAGGAAACTCCGCAATCGCAGAAAGAGAAGGTCACGGCTTCGGTAGCCTCTGCTGCTGCCCCGAAAAGTGAGAAACAACAGCACGCAGAAGGCTCTACAGCATGGCAAGCCAAACATGCCAGCGGTGAATGCACCGGACATGAGCCGGGTCAGCCCCATCAGGGAACCAACGGCCAGGCCAGAGAAGATTACGCTGAAGGCTCGGCCGCGTGTAAGGCTTAGCATGTTTACAATAAAGAAGAATCCAAAGGGAAATAATGAACCAGAACCGAACCGAAAAAAATCTTAACATATATTATTTGATGTTGATCCTTGTATTTACGTCAGTGCCTTCCCGGATATTATTCGGCCAAAAAGCGGCAGAGCAAGCAGCACTGTCTTTACCCAACGCTGTCAGAATGGCCACGCAAAACAACCCTGGTCTCTTGTCGGAGAAAGAAAGCCTGGCAGAAATAGAAGCCCAGATCGGAATCGCGAAATCTGACTTTTATCCGAGTTTGAGTTTCAGCAGCGACTATCGAAGGTTTTCTGGCGTTTCGAATAGCTACAGCACAGGATTTACGGCACGGCAATATCTCTTTCGGGGAGGCAAATCACGAGCGTTAGTCGAAAAAGCGAAATTGAATTACCAGGTTTCAGAGCATCAATACCAGAACCGCCTTCAGAATTTGGTTTTGCGAGTGACAGAAGCTTATTATCGGCTATTGCAAAGACGGCGCCTGGTTCGTGTGGCTGAACAAACCGTCGAACGGGCGGTGTTCCATCTCAAACAAGCGAACGCTCGTTTCGAGTCGGGCCTGGCATCCCGTTCGGACATTTTAAAGGCCAAGGTTGAACGTTCCAATGCCAATCTCAATCTTATTCGAGCTACGAATGATGAGCTCGCCGCCAAAGGCTTTTTGAACAATTTGTTGGGAATTGAAGCCAACACCCCGCTGTCAATTGTCGATGACCTTGGGAAAGAAGTTGAAAAAACCGAACTCTATTTCGATTCGTTAAGCCAATCAGCCATTCAAAATCGCCCTGAGGTCAAACAGATGGCCAGTCGTATTCAGTGGCAGAAGTCCAATATCAAACTCGCCCGGAGTGATTATTTTCCCAACCTTTCAGCAAATGGCAGCTACGATTGGAGCGGCGCAAGCACTTCATCCCTGGATAGGGGTTGGTTTGTCGGATTGTCGCTCGATTTTCCCTTGTTCAATGGATTCTCCACAAAATCCAACGTGGCGCAGGAAAGGGCAGCATTGAGGGCAGCGGAACGAAATCAAGAAGCCACGGAACAGCAGGTTGTTCTGGATGTATGGAACGCCTATCTGGCTGTTCAAGAAGCGAAGGAGAGAATTGATAACACGGAGATATTTCTGGAAAATGCCCGGGAAAATCAAAATATCGCTGAAGGCGAATATCGCGAGGGAATTGGTTCGATGATTGAAGTTATAGATGCCCAGACGGCGTATGTAACTGCGGAAGAAAGCTACATCGAAGCATTGGCTGATTGCAAAATTGCGCTGGCCGATTTGAGACGAGCAACGGGCACCATTGAAGTGGGTGATTACGAATAGTTTTCTTTACTACAACAATAGATTCAAAAGAGAGAAGATCAATGATAGGTTATCGAATTCTTAGTTTTCTCACGGCATTTATTGTCGTGCTGTCCATGCTAAACAATGCGGGCGCACAAACTTTCCCCGCCGACCGCAAGGGATTGGAGAACGGCGAAGGAATGGGGATTGTAAAATACGCGGAACTTAATGGCTATCCAGGCCCCAAGCACGTGCTTGAACTAGTAAATGAATTGAGACTGACGGAAGAACAATAAATGGCAACAGAAAATTTCTACGACAAGATAAAATCTGAAGCATTGAGAAAGGGGAATAAGTTTAATTCTCTTCAAAAGAAATTTCATGAACTCTTCACCTCTGGTAAAACGGAGAAAGAAGCAATAATGAAAATGAGCCAGAGATTGGCCAACTGCTGAGAGAGCTAGGGCTGTTCATCTCATGGCTCACTTGAGGATGATGGAGATTATGAATCAAGAGCAATTCGATTGGTATATGCAGCATAGGGGTAATTGTGTCCAAAATCATCCGTGTTGATTTTGATGACTTCAAATTAGTGAATACTCCACCGGCTTTAGCCGGTGGAGTATTCACTTTTCTTGCTAATATCCGGGTTTTTGAATAGAAGTTCCTCTCTTTTTCGGGCATGAGCTTTGTAGTCTGTAATTGGCATGGCAACAAGAAAGGGCTTCTCCTTTATAAACTTTGCGGTGGGATTTGCACTAAAGGTAAAATGCCCCTGCCGGGATGGATACGAACAGTAATAATCCAGCAGCCAAATATTCTGATGAGAATTGAGCAACTTTCCCCTGTATGGAAGTCTGCATTACAAACTTTAAATATCTTTCCTTTTTTAGGTTTCTTAATGATGAAACCTGCAAACGGCGACCAGTCATCCCGGCCAGAATGGTTTGAGATACTTGAGCGGAAAATAGCAGAACGAGAAAGAAAAATGAACGAGGAGGCTGATAAAAATTTGGAACGAACCAACTCTTGAGGAACTGGCGAAGATACCAGCATTGTATTCAACCGAGCACACGCGGGCAAAAGACGTGATGATCTACGAGCATTTTTTCTTGTTTGGCAGCGACTGGTACATTGCCGAGTACAACCCTAAGGACAAGGTCATGTTTGGCTATGCAATCCTGAACGGGGATTATCAGAATGCCGAGTGGGGCTGTATGTCTTACACTGAGCTTAGAGACCTGAACGTCAAAGGTTTTGAAGTTGACAGGGACATGTACTGGGAACCGAAGAAAGCGCAGTATATTGATAAGATTGTAGAGGGGGGAGGGGTGTGAATCCTTTCCGTTTGTCTTGCGCTGACCGAAAAATATATATATGATTGTGTCAGAAAGGGAACATATGTATCAAAATAAGCACAAAGAAGAAGATGCGCTTAAGCTCTTTCTTGCGGATTACAGAAAAGAACTTTTCTTGCGTGAAATCAGCCGGATGAGCGGTGTGCCATTAAAGACAGCCCAGCGCCTTCTGGATGGGCTTGTGAAGCACAATATCCTTAAAAGCTCGGTAAAAGGCAAAAACAAGTACTTTTCGCTGAACCTTGATAACAATCTTGCCAAAGAGCATCTCCTGCGCTCGGAAACATTAGCACTTACAAGACTCCTTGAGGAGAACTTCTTGCTCAAAAAGATTTATTCGGAAGTCTTTTCGCTTGCGCCTGCTGGAGCAGTTGTCCTTTTTGGCTCGTATGCAAAGAAAAAGCAGGATGAAGAGAGCGATATTGACCTGCTGTATATCGGAGAAAAGGGCGAGCAGTTTGCTAAAAAGATGAAGAAAATCGGCTCTCTGTATGGGAAGAAGATTAACACCAAGAAAACTACCCTTGCCAATTTTGAAAAGTCATTGAGAAAAAAGGATGCTCTTGTGCGGGAAGTTCTTAAGAGCCACGTGCTGCTTCACCAGCCCTCGGTTTTTGTTGACTCTGTCTGGAGGTATTTCTGTGAGATCAGATAGAGACCATTTGAAATGGTGCATGAAGCAGAAACGGGGGATTAAGCTTGATGAGCCGAACGAGGTGCTGTGTAAGGAATACCTGAAAAAAGCTCGTGGCTCGCTTAACATGCTTGGGGCAGCCGTGGAACGGGAGTAAGAGGAATGGGCTGCCACCATTGCTTATTACGCCAGGTACTATGCCGTCTATGCTTTGTTTCAGAGATGCGGCATAATCTCGGAAATCCACGACTGCACGATTGCGGCTTTCGGCCTTCTCTTTGCTGGTGAGGGAATAGTGGATAGCAGCATACACGAAGAGATTGTTGCGGCAAAGGACAGCCGGATTGATGCTCAGTATTATGTTATGGAAGAGCCGGTGGTTATTTCCAGTGAGGACGTAAAAAAAGCCAGGGCATTTGTACTTGCCATTGAGGAAGTACTGGATGGGCTTGATGAGAACAAGATTGAGAAGGTAAGGAGCAAGCTGGGCTGACAGTAGTCACAAAGGTTTTCATTTCATTCATTTCAGCCGTAGCCAACAGCATTTCTTGTATTTCTTTCCGCTTCCACACGGGCATTGTTCATTACGCTCTATTTTTCCACGACTTTTAATTGCGGCTGCAACACGAGTTCTTCGTAGATTTTCTGCAATTGATGATATTCTTTCTTTCTCTTCACCTATCAAGTCTTTTGGGGATGTAGAAAATCAAAGTGGATATCAATAATTTGGGCTGACTGGTTGAATGTTAGTTCGAGTTTTACGGCTTCTTTATCTTTTGAGATTAGCATTGCTGCCTTTGAATGATCCACAGCAAATCTGCTGTCTCTTTCGACACTGTCTTTCTGCCAGCAAAATAAAGTGATTACAATTCCACTGTATATACAGAGAGGTTTGAGGCGGTTATCGAGAGATTGTTTTCGTAAGATTTCTTCAATTCCAGTTACCAGTTGGTTGCGCAATTCATCGTTACAATCAAGAAGAATGCTTGATAATTTGCGCCTGCGAGGGCTGCTTTGTTTAGATAGAAAATTTATAATTTCTATTAAGCGTGCCGGAATCTTTTGCTTGGGTGCGTATTCCGCTCAATTCGGCCACCTGTTCCGGGGGTTTTCGGCCATCGGAATCGGAGCGTAGCGACGCTGTTGTTTTAGTTGTTAACACCCTTCTTATTTTGAGTCAAGGAGGAATGCTTTTTTCTCATTGATTCACCCTTGAGATTAATCTTATGAGCATTATGCACGAGACGATCCAGGATGGCATCAGCGATGGTGGGTTCGCCGATGGTCTCGAACCATTTTTCAATGGGCAGCTGACTGGCCACCAGAGTTGATCCCGATCCATTTCTGTCCTCGATGACCTCCAGCAGGTTTCTTCTTTCAGAGTCAGTCATGGGAGAGACACCCAGATCGTCCAGAACGAGCAGTTGAGTTTTAGCCAGCCTGGAGAACAACTTTGGGTAACTGCCATCCGCTTTGGCGATGGCCAGGTCATAGTAGAACCTGGGAGCACGGGCATAGAGAGCGCTGAAGCCTTCCCGGCAGGCTTTGTTGGCCAGGGCGCAGGCGATAAAGGTTTTACCGACTCCGGTGGCTCCGGTGATGATGACGTTCTGCTGTTTTCTGATCCAGTCGCAACAGATGAGGTTCATCATCACTGATCGATCCAGGCCCCTGGGAGTTCTGTAGTCGATGTCTTCAGTGCAGGCGTTGATTTTGAGCCTGGCGTTTTTAAGCAGCCGTTTCATCCGGCGGTCTTCTTTCCAGGTCCACTGGCGGTCAACGAGCAGGCCGAAGCGTTCGGCGAAGGCGAGTTCTGCGAACTCAGGCGAGTCCATCTGTTCTTTGAAAGCCTCGGCCATAGCGTTGAGTTTCATGGCATAGAGTTTCTCGGTGGTCTGTTGATTGAGCATGTATTACCTCCTGTTAGTGATAGTAGCCGGAACCCCGGATGTTATGGTGAGAGACGGTTTTCGTTGGAGCCGGTTCTTCAAAAGGGAGAGCCTGCTGGTCGAGCCTGTTTTTCAGGATAGAGTTGATGCTTTTATATGAGAAGGCCTTGATCCTGAGAGCTCTTCGGCAGGCAGCCTCCAGCCGTTGGGGGGAGTACTTTTTCGCCAGACGGATAATGCCCAGGCAGGAGCGATAGCCCTGTTCCGGATGTGGCTTGCTTTCGATAATCTTTGCCACCAGTTCCCTGGTATGAGGTCCGTTTTCTCCAGCCCAACGGATGATTCTGGAGGGAGTCCATTCAAGGTACTTCTGATGTGACTTGGGCCGGTGAGCCTTATCGGTGGTGAAGCCGCCTTTGCGATAGCTTCTTCTGTGGCTGGCCACTCTTTTATTTTTGAAGAGCACTTCGATGATCGAGGCGGTGACCCGCAGTTCGACCTGTTCTTTGACCAGCTGATAGGGAACGCTGTAACAGTGACGCTCATACTCGATGTGGTAGTCGATGTTGACGGTTGCCTTTTTCCAGTGGGCAAACTCATAGGGTTGAGCCGGCAGGGGTTTCAGGGCTGGTTTTTCGATGGTCTTGAACAGCTCCGCCCTGCTGGTATCGAGCTTCTGGAACTTGCGGTTGTTAAGCAATGTGAGCTTTTCCCGGATGGCCTGGTTCAACTCGGCCAGGCTGAAAAAGGTTCGGTTCCTCAAGGCAGCCAAAATCCAACGCTGGGCCATCAGCACACCGGCTTCGGCCTTGGCCTTGTCTTTGGGTCTGGCTGGTCTGGCCGGGATGATACTGGTGCCATAATGCTGAGCCATATCATGGTAGGTGGGGTTTATTTCCGGCTCGTAGCGGCAGGCTTTGCTGACACCGGATTTCAGGTTGTCGGGGACAGTGATCTCCGCCACTCCGCCAAAATATTCGTAGGCGTGGATGTGTGAGTTGATCCAGCAGGGTAGCTCCTGTGAATGGCTGGCCTCGACGAAGGTGTAGTTGCTGGCACCCAGCACAGCGATAAACAGTTGAGCCTGGGTGACCTCCCCGGTTTGGGGATTTATCAGCGGGATTGTATCGCCGGCATAGTCCACAAACAGCTTCTCCCCGGCCCTGTGCTGTTGGCGCAGGCTGAGGTCAAGCTTACTTGCCCAGCGGCGATAAAGTTCACAGAACTGGCTGTATTGATAGCCTTCGGGATGGTTCTCTTTGTACTCGTACCACAGTAGCTGAAGGGTGACTCCTTTCCTTTTCAGTTCCTTGTGGAGGTATTGCACAGGAAGC
Organism: Gemmatimonadales bacterium; assembly: GCA_024278175.1. Lineage (GTDB taxonomy): Bacteria > Gemmatimonadota > Glassbacteria > GWA2-58-10 > GWA2-58-10 > JAJRTS01. Next base: position 19,050 of record JAJRTS010000025.1, read on the forward strand.
ATTTGACGCTTCCCTTGAGGAATATCTTGAGCGGCAGGAGGGTAAAGCAGGCTTTCCAGGGCTGTATCGTCCAACTCCACCGGAAGAGGCCAGGATAAACCGGCATTCCGGGCACGGAAAAGATAATCGCTTACCGTGCTGCGGGCCACGTTGCAGCTTTTGGCAATTTGCCTGGCTGATAACTTGAGGTCATATCCCAGTCGGAGAACTTCTCGAATCTTACGCATGGATAATCGCTTTCTCGCCATTTAAACCTCTGCTCTGATAGAAGCCAAATGGCTGAAATTATTATTATCCAGCGTCGCTTGCTACCTCGATTTTATAGGTGGCCGATTTGCTCCGGAATGGGTGGCCGAATTGGTCCGGAATGGGTGGCCGA
>JAJRTS010000026.1 GCA_024278175.1 Gemmatimonadales bacterium
AGTGACAGGCTCTGTTTCTATCCTATTGAGACCTTTGAAACATTGGGCGACTGAATTGTGATGAGGAAGTTTTTTGGATCACTCATTTTTGTGTATCAAAGGAGAATTCAGGGGTTGTTAATTGTAACTACATGATCTGATTAAAGATCTGCCCCTTGATAAGAAGTTTTGGAAAAAGAGTGGGGGAGTGACTATTCTTTCAATTCTTTGATTTAATCAAAGGTCTCTTGAAGATTGCTTTCATCACGCCGGTGGCCCGCGCCATCGGCTTTTTTCGTTTGCGCGCCGCTTGCCGGGGCCGTCGCAATTCATTATATTCTGTCCCCCGTACAAACTCAGCGACGGAAGAGTGTTGTTGATACGACAGACAACCAACAAATAATCAGCGACTTGAATACTGCTGTTTTATTGCAAAGGAGGCAAATTGACTGTGAAAACCGACCTCACTCCACCGGCAGGCGGCGCCAGGATAACCGCGGATTCAACCGGCAAGCTCAACGTTCCCGACAACCCGATCATTCCCTTTATCGAGGGCGACGGGATCGGGCCGGATATCTGGGCGGCCTCGGTGCGCGTGTTCGACGCTGCGGTGGAGAAAGCCTACGGCGGCAAGCGCAAGATTCACTGGCTGGAGATTTACGCGGGCGAGAAAGCCAACGCCAACTATGGCGAGTGGCTGCCCCAGGCCACGCTCGATGCGATCAAGCAATACCTGGTCGCGATCAAAGGGCCGCTGACCACCCCGGTCGGCGGCGGTTTCCGCAGCCTCAACGTTTCGTTGCGCCAGCAGCTCGAGCTTTACGCCTGCGTGCGCCCCGTGCGCTATTTCCGCGGCGTGCCCTCTCCGGTCAAACATCCCGAATTCGTGGACATGGTAATCTACCGCGAGAACACCGAGGACGTTTATGCCGGGATCGAGTGGCAGGAAGGCTCGGCGGAAGTAAAAAAAGTGATCGATTTTCTCAATGAGCAAATGGGCACAAGTATCCGCACCGACAGCGGGATCGGGATCAAGCCGATGTCCGTTACCGGTACCAAGCGCTTGGTGCGTAAGGCTATCCAGTACGCTGTCGATAACAACCGCTCCAGCGTGACCCTTGTCCACAAGGGCAACATCATGAAGTTCACCGAGGGCGCGTTCCGCGACTGGGGCTACGAGCTGGCCCGCGAGGAGTTCGGCGATGTGACGATCTCTGAGGACGAGCTGTGGAGCAAGCACGACGGTAAGCTGCCCGAGGGTAAGATCCTGATCAAGGACCGGATCGCCGACGCCATGCTCCAGCAGATCCTGACCCGGCCCAGGGAATACGACGTTCTCGCCCTGCCGAACCTGAACGGCGATTACATGTCCGACGCCCTGGTGGCGCAGGTGGGCGGTCTGGGACTCGGCCCCGGGGCCAACCTGGGCGATGAGATGGCCCTGTTCGAGGCTACCCACGGCACGGCGCCCAAGTACGCGGGCCAGGACAAGGTCAACCCCGGCTCGGTGATTCTCTCGGGCGTGATGATGTTCGACCATCTGGGCTGGAAGGAAGCCGGTGAACTGGTGGTTCGCGGGATCGAGAGCTCTATCGACAAGAAAACGGTCACTTACGACCTGGAGCGCCTGATGGATGGGGCCACGTTGCTCAAGTGCAGCGAGTTCGGCGATGCGATTATCGCCAACATGGGCTGAAACGTGCCTGGGCGCAGCCGATGATTATTAGAGATACCCTCTAGTTTTCCCGTGAAAGGGCGCTCCAGCCGGGGCGCCCTTCATGCTCTGAATCTGATCCGAAAAGAAAAAATGTTCGTCGATAAAGCAAAAATCCAGATCGCGGCCGGAGAGGGCGGCAAGGGCATGATCGCTTTCCGCCGCGAACCGCACAACAGCCGGGGCGGACCCTGCGGAGGCCGTGGCGGCGATGGCGGCAGCGTCTGGTTCGAGGCGGACGAGGGGTTGGCCACGCTGATGGATTTCCGTTACAACCGCCACTACCGGGCTCCCCGCGGACAGCACGGGGGCGGCAACAACCGCACCGGGGCCGGTGGCGAGGACATTGTGGTGCGTGTGCCCGCCGGTACGATCATCCGCGATATCGAAACCGGCGAGCAGATCGCCGACCTGACCCGGCATGGCCAGCGCGTGCTGGCGGCCGGCGGCGGGCGGGGCGGGCGGGGTAACTCCTCGTTCGTCAGCGCCACCCATCAGGCCCCCCAACATGCCGAGGACGGCTTCCCGGGCGAGCAGCGTGAGGTGGAGCTGGAGCTTAAGCTGCTGGCCGATGTGGGCCTTGTCGGGTTTCCCAACGCCGGTAAATCGACTCTGCTCTCGCGGATCACTTCCGCGCGGCCCAAGGTGGCCGACTACCCGTTCACCACGCTCACACCCAATCTGGGCGTGGTCGGCACGGACACTGGGGGAGGGTTCGTGGTGGCGGACATCCCCGGACTGATCGAGGGCGCGCACGAGGGCAAGGGGCTGGGACACGAGTTCCTGCGCCATATCGAGCGCACCAGGATTCTGGTGTTCCTGGTCGATATAACGCAGGAGCAACCGCTCAAACAGTACGAAACTCTGCTGAACGAACTTCGCGGCTATGCTCCCGCCCTGGCACAGAGGCCGCGCTGCCTGCTGTTCACCAAGCTGGACGTCCTTCCTCCCGATGAGATTGAGCTGCCGGTGAGCCGGCTTGACGGGGTGTTCATGGTGGCGGGGATCAGCTCGGTCAGCGGGCGGGGGATTGACGAGCTTATGCGTACACTGGCGAGCAGGGTGGAACAGATACGCGCCGGGGAGCGCGAGAGCGCAACCGATTCCGGCGGCTGATAAGGGGCCGCCCGATGGGACCGATGATGGATGCGGACAGGGAAAAGTTGCTGCGGGACATGCTGCGCCTGATGATCACACCGAGGGTCGGCTCGGTAAAGCTGGCGCGCCTGCTGGCTAAGCTCGACTCCGCGGGCGCGGTGCTGGCCGCCTCGTTCGAGCGCCTGGCCGACACCAACGTGCTCAAGGCCGATCAGATTCGCTGGATCACCGGTCGCGCCTGGGACGAAATGCTGGTCGACGGGCAGATCGAGGCGATGAAGCGCACGGGTACGCACGGGCTGTTTGCCGATGACGACGACTACCCGCGGTGGCTGCTCCAGATCTACGACCCGCCGCCGCTGCTGTTCGTCCGTGGCGATATCAGCTGCGCCTCGGCTCCCTGTGTCGGTATTGTCGGCACCCGCGAACCAACCTCCTCCGGACGCGATATCGCCCGCCGCACCGCTGCTGAACTGGCCTCGGCGGGGGTCTGCATTGTCAGCGGCATGGCCCTGGGTATCGACTCCGCCGCCCACGAGGGCGCGCTGGAGGCCGGCGGCAAAACAGTGGCCGTGCTGGGCAGCGGCGTGGATGTGCTCTATCCGTCGCAGAACGAAAAACTGGCCGGGCGCATTGTTGAAAGCGGTTGCGTTATCAGCGAATACAGGATGGGCACGCCGCCGGAGGCGCGTAACTTTCCCCGCCGCAACCGCCTGATCAGCGGACTCTCACGGGGTGTGCTGGTGGTGGAGGCCCCGCGCAAAAGCGGTGCGTTGCTGACCGCCGGTTACGCGCTGGAGCAGAACCGCGATGTGTACGCCGTGCCGGGTGACCCGAGCTGGCCCAGCCGCGTGGGGACCAACAATCTTATTGCCGACGGCGCCCGGCTGGTGCAGTCGGCGGCGGATATTCTTGCCGAACTGGGATTGAGGGCGGGGAATGGTCTCACAGGGCCAACAGGCGCACCGGGGGCCGCCGGGCAAAAACTACCGCCGTTGAGCAGCGAGGAGAAGCTGGTCTACGAGGGTCTGGACCGGGAAGCCTGCCATGTCGATGAGCTGGCGGACCGGCTGGATATGGATGTGAGCCAGCTGCTGGGCGTACTGCTGCGCCTGGACATGAAAAGCCTGATCCGCGAGCACCCCGGCAAGCTGTATAGCCTGTCCTGACGAGGAGGCTGGCGGTGAATGTATGCGACGGCGACAGCAACGGCAAAAAAAACGGTAAAAAATTCGGAGTTTATTTTCACGTCCCGTTCTGCCGCGCCTCGCGCTGCGCCTATTGCGATTTTTACTCCATTGCCGCCGGCCGCTCCGCTGTCGGGAGCTGGCTGGAAGCGGTGGCTGCCGAATGCGAGCAGGCCCGGCAAGGCAGGTTCGGCGGGAGCTGGACTGTGAGCTCGATATTTTTCGGCGGCGGCACGCCCTCGCTGCTGGCCCCGCGGGATATCGCCGGTTTGCTGGAGGTTGTCGGCAGGTGCTGGAATATCGCCGGGGAGGCGGAAATAACGGTCGAGTGCAACCCGGAGGACGTGGACGGCCGCTGGGCCGGGGGCTGCCGGAAAGCCGGTGTCAACCGGCTCTCGGTGGGTGTGCAGAGTTTCGACCGGCACTACCTGGCCGCTATCGGCCGCCGCCATCGTCCGGGTAAAGCGGCCCGGGCCATCACGGTTGCCCGCAAGGCCGGTTTTGCAAAAGTATCGGCCGACCTGATCCTGGGTGGGCCGGGTTCGAGCGAACCGCTGGTGCTCGGGAGCGTGGAGCGGGCGCTGGAACTGGGAGTGGAGCACCTCTCCGCCTACGGCTACCATCTCGATCCACCGGCCTCCGGGTACGGACGCGCCGGGTTCGGTCCGGTCGATGACGACGCCTGGAGCGGTCAGTACCTGGCTGTCTGTGCTCTGCTGCGCAAACGGGGCTGGCGGCATTATGAAATATCCAACTGGGCGAACGGCGATGACGCTCAGTGCCGTCACAACCTGACCTACTGGGAACGCAGGCCGTACCTTGGCCTGGGACCCTCGGCCCATTCGTACGGCCCCGGCGAGACCCGCACGGCCAACGCCGCCGACCTGGAACGCTGGCTGGCCGCCGCCCGTAGCGGGGATTTTTCCGCCGTGCGCACGCGCGAAACCCTGGACGGGGATACGGTGGCCTGTGAGCAGGTGATGCTCGGCCTTCGCCTGGAGGATGGAGTCCCGCTGCGGCTGCTGGAGCGTCTTCACGGTGCGGAGACGGCACAAAAACTTGATTTGCTTGCCGGCAGGAGCTTGCTTGCTTTGCGTAGCGAGCGGGTCTGTCTTACCGACGGGGGTTTCCTGCTCTACGATTCGATCGCCGGGCGACTGCTGCCGGCCGGCTGAAAGCGTGTTGAAATATTAGAAAGTATGGGAATAATGGTTGTCAAGGGCCGTTTCCCGCTATCCCGGCCCAAAGCTGGCGTGAGCAATCTAACTGCTTGAAATAAAACAAATAGCAGAACCGGTAAAAAAACGGCTTGCCCTGCCCTTGACAACCAACGGCGCGAAATTTTCCATTCCAGGGCGTTGAGCGTATTATTTCAATGCCCCTCTAACGCGCGGGTTGACAAAAATTAATGGAATGAGCATTGTTAAAGGTTGTTCATAAAATAATATATGGTCGATAAAATTATGCAGGATAACAGAATACAGAAACTGCCGGTAGCGCGCAGGGCCGACCTGACCGAGCGGGAGTTTGCGATTCTCGAAGCAGTGATCTCCAGTTATATCGCCACGGCCAGGCCGGTGGGCTCGCGCACGCTGAGCAAGCTGCCGGGCCAGAGTCTGAGCCCGGCCAGTATCCGCAATACCATGAGCGATCTGGAGGAGAAGGGATACCTGGCCCAGCCGTTCCAGAGCGCGGGCCGCGTACCCACTGACAAGGCGTACCGCCTGCACGTGGACAATATCCTGCTCTACTGTCGCAGCACCCCCCGCAGCGCCGTACGGGCGCTGGAGAGGATTGCCGAGGACCCGGCCGTGCAGCGGATGTTGCACCGCGCCGCCGACGCCCTGGGCGTGGTGACCCACGAGCTCGGCGTGGGGCTGGAGCCGGTGGTGGACGAGGGTGTGCTCGAGGGAGTGGAGCTGATCCGGCTCTCGAGCGAGCGCGTGATGATGGTGCTCAATATCGGCCGCGGGCTGGTCAAGACCATCTTTATCGAGCTGGATTCCCGCTCCGACGATCCGGGGCTGGAACGTCTGGCCGCCCGCCTTCGTGAGCGCCTGGTGGGCTTAACACTCAAGGAGATCAGGCGCACCGCCGGCCGCCGCCTTCGTGAGGCGGTCCAGGATGAGAACGATCCGATGAACGTGTTCGTCCAGAGCGCGGACAACCTGTTCGAGCTCGAGGGCGACAGGCAGCTCGTGCTGGGCGAAACCGGCCGGCTGGCCGACCAGCCCGAGTTCCGCGAGGAAAGCCGCCTGCGCACGCTGATAAACCTGACCGACCGCAAGATGCTGCTGCTGGAAACGATGAAACGCCGGGTGGGCGAGGAAGGCCTCTGTATTTCGATCGGCTCGGAGAACAGCGCTTCCGAGCTGGCGGGGTTCACCGTTGTGACCGACACGTACCGGATGGGCGACATGTGCGGCATTATCGGCGTGATCGGTCCCACCCGGATGAGTTACAGCCGGATCATTTCTGTTGTGGAGTATTCGAGCAGGCTGCTCAGCCAGGTGCTCGACCGGCAATGAATAAAATTGAATATCATCAGAACCGGTAGTGATAACGGAGAGGGAAAAAATACAAAATGGCGAAGAGAGATTTTTACGAGGTGCTGGGCGTGGGCCGGAACGCCACTGAGGATGAACTTAAGAAAGCCTACCGCAAGCTGGCTGTAAAGTACCACCCGGACAAAAATCCGGGCGATACGGAGGCGGAGAGCAGGTTCAAGGAAGTGTCCGAGGCCTACGAGGTGCTCAAGAACCCGGAGAAGCGCGCCCAGTACGACCGTTTCGGCCACGCGGGCGCGTTCAGCGGGGCGGGGCAGTCCTCCGGGGGCTACGGCGGAGGCTACAGTTTCGACCTCAACGATGCGCTCAACGCGTTCATGCGCGATTTCGGCGGGTTCGGTTTCGATGACCTGTTCGGCGGCGGCGGAGGGGGAGGCCGGGGCCGTCAGCGCCGCGCCAACCGTGGCGAAGACCTGCAGATCAGGCTCACAATCAGCCTGGCCGAGGCGGCGGCGGGTGCGGAGAAAACGCTTAAGATCAACTTGTTTCAAAGTTGTCGGGACTGCGGTGGCTCGGGATCGCGAACCGGCAAGACCACCACCTGCCCGGATTGCAACGGCGCCGGCCAGGTGCGCAGGATCCAGCGTTCGATCCTGGGCCAGATGGTGACTGTCGGTGCGTGCGAGCGTTGCGGCGGCAGCGGTGAGATCACCGGTGACCCGTGCCCCTCGTGCAGTGGAGAGGGTCGCCGCAAGCAGGACCAGAAGATCAAGGTCAAAATCCCCGCCGGTGTGAGCACGGGCAATTACCTCACTCTCAGGGGTCAGGGCAACGCAGGGCCTCGCAGCGGCCAGCGCGGCGACCTGATCGTGCTGATCGAGGTGGCGGAGGACGATAATTTCGAGCGCCACGGCGACGATCTTCTGTTCGATCTGCCGATCTCGTTCAGCCAGGCCGCGTTGGGCGCGCAGGTGGAGGTGCCCACGCTGGACGGCAAGGCGCGGGTGACTATCCCGCCCGGGACCCAGACCGGCAAGATTCTTCGGATGCGCGGCAAGGGCATTCCGCACCTGAACTCTTCCGGCCGCGGAGACCAGCTCGTACGGGTTACTGTCTGGACCCCCACCAGCCTCTCGACGCGGGAGAAAGAGTTGTACGCGGAGTTGGGGGAGGTGGAAAGCCAGAGTCCTCCGGCCAGCGGGCGCGGGTTCTGGAAACGGATGAGGGAAGCGTTCAGTGCCTGAGAGCCGTCATACCAGCGCATTCCACGTACCGCCGGTGGGGTTCGGCCCGGACGGCTCCGTGCGGTTCGACGGTCAGGAGGCGGCCCATATCACCCGCGTCCTCAGGCTGCCGCCCGGGGCGATGGTGGAGGTGCTCGACGGCGAGGGGGGTATTTACGAAGTGCGCCTCGAAAGCGGCGGACGCAGGCTGGCGGGCCGGGTGACCGGCTCACGCAAGGAGCGGCGGAGCGTTCCGCCGATCAGCGTGGCGCTGGCCGTGGGGCGCAAGGAGCGCCTTCGCGCGGCAGTGGAAAAGCTCGCGGAACTGGGTTGCCATCGGATCTGGCCGCTGGCCTGCGAGCATATCCAGTTCAAGAGCAGCCTGGCCGGTCAGGTCGGGAAACTTCAGGCAGCGGCGGTCAGTGCGCTCAAGCAGTCGCGGCAACCATACCTGACCCGTATCGAGCAGCCGCTGACGCTCGCTACGCTGCTGGCCGGGGCCGATAGCGACAAGATTCGGCCGGTGATCTGTCATCCGGTTGGCGAGGGCGCGGTAGTGCAGCCGGCCTGGGGCGCGGCAGCGGAAAATGACGCTCAATACGTACTCGTGGTTGGACCGGAGGGTGGATTCAGCGGCCGCGAACTGGAATTGATTGACCGCCGGAGTGATTCCCGCCTGGAGCTCGGCCGCTGCTGGCTGCGCAGCGAAACGGCTGCCGTGGCCGGGTTTACCGTGCTTGCGGACAGGCTTTGGGCAGTGGCCCGGTTCCATGGGGGCTGAATAAGGTGCTGGAAAATACCTGTGAATATGCTATAATTAAGGTTCGGACAAATAAGATTGGCTAAATATCCGGGCCGAATCGCCCGAAATATAGTTATGACGAATAATATAACTATCCAGCTATGGTCCAGGCCTGCTCGGGTCCGGCCAGCCGTCGGAGGGATAACGATATGCAGGAAAAAGACATAGAAGGTATCCTCCACAAGGTGGAGGAAATGAAGGTGGTGTTTGCGTTCGGAGTCAAGTTCGTTCCGTTTCTGGAAGAGTTGTTGATCTTCGTCCAGGAAATGGCTCCGATCCTCAACGAAATGAACAGGTCGATCCAGGAAAGCAGCAGCAAGATGCCCGAGGCTGCCCAGCAACTCGACAAGGTCACCAGCGCTACCGAGCTGGCCACCAACGAGATTCTTGACCGGGTCGACAGCATGTTGGGCAAACTCGACGAGATCAGCAAACAAGTGCAGAGTGTAAATAGCCGCCTGGACGTGGAACATCAGGCGGTTGTCGAAATTACCGAGGGTGTGGAGAAGTTGCTCAAGGTCGACTCCGTGCGCAAGCAACTGGCCGCCGTGTTCGAGTTGGATGAGGCCCGTGAGGAGGGCATGCGGATTAAGGCTTCGGTCGATAAATTCCTCTCCTTGCGCGTCGATAAATCGGTGGGCCAACAGGTTGATCAGCTTGTGCAGGACGTTCAGTCCGATGCGTTCGACATCATGAACAGCCTCCAGGTGCAGGATATCACCTCGCAGCAGATCGAGGGCGCTCACGCCATGCTGCGCTCGATCCAGGAGCGCCTTAACGGTCTGATAACCAAGTTCTCCGAGGCCGAAGCCCCCGAGATGATCCGCGAGAACAAGGCTTTCGATGCAGCGGCGGACTACACCGGCGCCGGTGGCCGTCAGGCCGGCGTGGACGAGTTGTTCGGCAGCGCTGGGGTTGAAACCGAAGCCGAAGAGGAACCAGCCCCGGATGAGCCGAGCGTGGATGAAATTCTCCAGCAAGAGACCGCCGGGGACGAGCCGGGCCAGGAGCCGCAGGCGGCGAGCAGTCAGGATGAGATCGACTCGTTGTTCGAGGACTCGGCTGCTGTGGCCGATGAGGCTCCGGAGCAGGAGGCGACGGCGGACGCAGCGGAAGAGGAGAGTGTAGACGCACAGCCGTCCGGACAGGATGAAATAGACGAACTGCTCGACTGGGGAGATGTCGCCGCCGGGGGGCAGCAGGAGGAAGACGCTGACGGGGAAGCCGCCGATGAAGAGGCTGTGGAAGGCGTCTCGGGTGAGGAATTGCTTGACGCCGCGCTGAACGGCGAAACCGATGAAGCCGGGGAAGAACCCGTGGCAGCCGGGCCGGAAGAGCCTGCCGCCGCAGAGGAGGCCGGGCAGCCGGAAGCCGAACAGGAGCAGGAAAAGAAGCCGGACGCCGGGGAAGAACCCGTGGCAGCCGGGCCGGAAGAGCCTGCCGCCGCAGAGGAGGCCTGGCAGCCGGAGGCTGAACAGGAGCAGGAAAAGAAGCCGGACGCCGGGGAAGAACCCGTGGCAGCCGGGCCGGAAGAGCCTGCCGCCGCAGAGGAGGCCGGGCAGCCGGAAGCCGAACAGAAGCAGGAAAAGAAAGAAGAGAAACCGGCCGCGGACGACAGCGATGGTGGCGCGAGTATCAGCCAGGAGGAAATCGACAAGTTGTTCGGGTAAAGCATATATAAATTTTGACTTTGCTTGACTTTTACGGTGGTCAATATTATCTTGAATTCACTTTGCCTCTGCAATTTTAGCTAATTTCTTCCTGGGGAGGTAGTTGCGTGCCTGAGGTTTATATCGACGATGGTGATAATTTTGAAAAGGCGTTGAAAAGGTTCAAGAAGAAATGCGAAAAAGCAGGTATTCTCTCAGACTTGCGCAAGCACCGTCACTTTGAGAAACCCAGCGAAAAACGCAAGCGTAAGCTGAACTCCGCCAAAAGAAAAATGAGAAAGGACATGGGCCGCAGGTAGTTGCCCTTGCAGGGCCTGAAATTTTTGATAGCTGGATATTCAGGTCTGCTGTAAATGTCCGCATAGATTAGCCTTTAACAACCCACGTTAAAGGCTTTTTCTATTTGATCGTTATGGAAGTTGTGAAAAACTGTGATAATGCTAAAGTGTGACCGCGATGATCGTTTCCGACAGAGTGAAAGATACGCTCGAATATGAGCGGGTGCTGGGCCTGATTGCCGGCAACGCAGCCAGCGAGATGGGCCGCCGCCGCGTGATGGCGTTAGAACCGACAAACTCCGAACAGGAGCTGGCCCGCGAACTGGACCGCCTGGCGGAAATGTGTTCGATAACTTCCGATGACTCCATGTTCTCTCCGCCGGAGGTCCCGGTTCTGGGCGAGCAGATCGCTCGGCTGACAATGCCTGCGGTGGTGCTCGAGGGCGATGAGATCGTGGCGTTCTCGCGCCTGTTCGAGGGCGCTCAGGCGGTGCGGAGTTATCTCATTCGCCGCGAGGAGTCGCTGCCCACGCTCTCCGTGCTGGCTGGAGAGCTGGAGGGATTCGAACAGCTCAACAGCGATATAGCGCGCACGTTCGACGAGAATAATGAAGTGCGCTCAAGCGCCTCGCCGGTGCTGGGCGGACTCCGCAAGGATGCCCGCAACCTTCGCGAACGCCTGGAAAAGCGCCTGACAGACATGGCCGCCAAGCTTGTCAGTAATGGTTCAGCCGGGGATAATTTTGTCACCCTGCGCCAGGAACGCTACGTTATCGCCGTGCCGCGCAACGAGATGCACACATGTCCGGGAATCATCCAGGGCGAGAGCGGCAGCGGCAACACTCTTTTTATCGAGCCGGAGCAGGCGGTGAGCCTCAATAACCGGCTCCGCGAGGTGGAGCTCGATATCCGCCGTGAGATAGTGCGTATCCTGGCCTCGCTGAGCGCCGAACTGGCGTCGGTGCGCGAGCAGTTACGCACTAATATCGACGTGCTGGCCCGGATCGACTGTCTGTTCGCCCGCGCCCGTTTTGCCGCTCTTTTCCGCTGCAATCGTCCTACGCTGGGGCCGGATGCAAGGCTCAGGTTGCTTAATGCCCGGCATCCGTTGCTGGCGGCCCGCCAGGACCGTACCGTACCGCTGACCCTGGAGCTGGAGCAGGGCGAGCGCACCCTGCTGGTCAGCGGACCCAACGCGGGTGGTAAAACCGTGATGCTCAAAACAGTGGGCCTGGTCGCGCTGATGGTCCAGAGCGGGATATTCCCTCTGCTGGACGAGGAGTCCAGCCTGCCGCTGTTCGGTAACGTGCTGGTCGCTATCGGCGATGAGCAGTCCATCGACAAGGACCTCTCCAGTTTCAGCAGCCACGTAATGGAACTCAAGGTGGCGCTGGAGCAGGGCGACAGCCACAGCCTGGTGCTGCTCGATGAGATAGGCGCCGGCACCGACCCGGCCGAGGGCGCGGCCGTGGCCGCGGCCGTGCTGGAAGACCTCACCCGCCGTGGTTGTCTAACACTGTCCACAACCCACTACGGCGAGCTCAAGTTGCTGTTCGAGCAGGTACCGGGTCTGGTCAACGGCTCTCTGGAGTTCGATCCGGCCCGGCTGGCTCCCACGTTCGTATTCCACAAGGGGCTGCCGGGGCGCAGCTATGGCCTGGAGATCGCCGGCAACATGGGGCTCTCCAGCGAGGTGCTCGGCCGGGCGCGGGAGTTCATGGGCGGTGATGCCGTCCTTCGCGAATCCTACCTTGCGGGGCTGGAGAAGCAACAGCGGCAGCTCAACGAGTTGATCGAATCGGCCCGTCGCCGCGACCGCGAATCCGAGAGCCGCGAACGGGAAATAATGCGCAGACAGTCCGACTGGCAGCGCAGGATGCGCAAGCTGGACGAGTTGGAGCATAGTTTTGACGCTCGGATGGAGCGCAGGGTCCGCGACGCCCTGCTCCGCTCCCGCAAGGACGTGGAGGCTGTTATCTCCCGGCTGGAGGGCGAGTACCGGCAGGACAGCGCCCGGGCGGCGCGCCGCGCCCGCAAGGAGCTTGAAAACAAAATTCGCGCCCTGGAGCACGGCGCGGCGCAACAGACGCGGCAGCTTGAAGAAATTGGTGCCGGAGTCGATCCCGCGGAGCTTTCAGCCGGCGACCGGGTCAGCGTCCCTTCGATGGGGTTCACCGGCGAAGTGGCGGGTGGACCGGACAGCGGCGGAAAATTCACGGTCGTGGCCGGGGGAGTGAAAATCAGCGTGGCGCCCGCGGAGATGGTCAAGCTCGCCGGTGATGATCTGAAAAAGAACACCGGGTTCGAGTTTACCCCGTCCGGGGAAGATGGCGCCGTGGAGCCGGACCGGCTGGATATCCGTGGGATCCGGGTGGATGAGGTGAGCTATCAGCTCGACAGGTTCCTCTCTGCGGCGGTGCTGGAGAATCTTTCGGAGGTGGTGGTTCTGCACGGCAAGGGCACGGGAGCGCTGCGCGCCAGGGTGTCGGAGTTGCTGGGCGATGACCGCAGGGTCGAGAGTTTGCGTCCCGGCCAGTGGAACGAGGGCGGCACGGGCGTGACTGTTGTCAGGCTGGCCCGCTAAGGTTATAGTACTGCGAGAAAACTCCGTTGCAGATCAGTTCACTCCCGGCCACGACAGGTTCAGCGAGATGGCAGGCTACCTTCCAGACGACTTTATCGATACCCTCCGCGAGCAGACGGATATTGTAGAGGTGATCGGCCAGTACGTCGAGCTGCGACGGCGGGGCCAGAGCTGGGTCGGACTCTGCCCGTTCCACACCGAAAAGACGCCCTCGTTCACGGTCACTCCTTCCAGGGACATGTTCAAGTGTTTCGGCTGCGGCAAGGGCGGCGACATCTATTCGTTCATGATGGATCACCAGCAGCTCTCGTTCGGCCAGGCCGTGGAGCAGCTTGCCGGGCGGGCCGGAATCCCGATGCCCCGCCAGACGGGTGCTGTTTCCGATGATTCCGGGCGCAAGCGGCTGTTCTACGCCAACGAGTTCGCCGGCCAGTACTACCACGGCCTGCTCACCGGCGGCAAGGGCGGCGCTAAAGCCCTGGACTATCTAAAAAAACGCGGGCTGGACGAGAAGCTGATCGCCGAGTTCGAGCTGGGCTGGGCGCCGGCCGGGCGCGATGAGTTTAAAAATGCGGCCCTCGGCCACGGGATTGTGGAGGATGATCTTGTCAGCGCCGGTTTGTTGGGTGTTTCAGAGCAGGACGGTAAAAAGTTCGACCGTTTCCGTAACCGGCTGCTGTTCCCGATCCGCGACTCCCGGGGCCGCACGATCGGTTTCGGCGGCCGCGTGCTGGACGACTCCCTGCCCAAGTACCTGAACACCTCCGATACCGAGCTGTTTCACAAGGGCGAGGTCCTGTTCGGGCTGGACAAGGCGCGCGGCCAGATCAGTCGCGAAAGCACCGCGCTGGTTGTGGAGGGCTACATGGACCTGCTCAGTCTCTGGCAGGCGGGGGTGCGCAACGTGGTCGCTCCGCTGGGCACGGCGCTCACCTCGGGCCAGGCCAGGTTGCTGGCGCGCTATGCAAAGGAGGTGTTCCTGCTCTATGACGCCGACAGGGCGGGCCTTAAGGCCACGTTCCGCGGCGGCGACGGGTTACTGGCGGCGGGAGTGGCCGTGCGGGTGGTTACGCTGCCGGGGGGCCAGGACCCGGACGACTATATCCGCGCCAACGGTCGGGAGAAATTCGAGTCGCTGCTGGCGGGGGCCGAGGACCTGCTGGAGCGCAAAATCGAAATCCTGAAGCGTAAGCTCAAACTGGAGGTTGTCAGCCAGCGGGAGCTGGCCGCGGACAAATGCCTGGAAACAGTGGCGCGTTGCTCCAACGAACTGGTGCGCGAGCTGTACATGCAGAAAACAGCGGAGTTTATCGGTGTCCCCCAGAGCGTGATAGCCGAGAGGCTGCGCCGCGTCAGCGAGGGTGCTCCCCGGCGGAAATCGGGCGCCGGGCGGAGCGGAGACAAAGCGGCGGAAAAAAAATCGACTTCGGCCGGGTACCTGCTGGCCCTCTGCCTGCGCAACCCCGAGTATATCGAGCGCGTGCAGGAGAAGCTGGGCCGCGATCCGTTCGAGCGCGAAAACCACGAGCGCGTGTTCGAGGCCATGCTGACCGCCTGGGAGGACGGCGTGCGCAACATCGGCGAGGCGCTCTACACTAATCTGCCAGAGGAACTGCATCCCGAGATCGCGCGCCTGCGGGAAATCGACGATCTCGAACCGGCCGGGGAGGTGTTCGACCGGGCCTGGCGCAAGATCGAGATCGGCAGGATCGAGGAGCGGATCCGGGCCGTGATCGGTGGTAAGGACCCGGAAGGTCAGTCGGCCAGAGAAGAACTGAAAACGTTGCGCGACCGGCTTGTCAATTTGCAGCGCGAATTGCCCGGAGCTTGCTGGCTGATAAAAAACTGAACACACGTTGACAATTGACTGCCGGGTACTTACATTAAACCTGGCACGAAAAAGATGCAAAATAGCTGATACCGTTTAATCTTTCCGGTAAAAGATGCCTTTCCGGCAGATTGCCAACTGGCCTGATTTGGCCGACACTCTGCCGGTTTTGATACCAGGGATGCGTAGCTGAGTCGATGAAACATTAGCTGAAACGTTAATCCCGATATGCCGGTGTTGCGCTAATATCCACTGCCAGCCAGACTGCTGGTGTGTGGCAAGCTACCCCCCTACCCAAGGATGAGCGAACCTGATGGATCGGTCAGCCGCCAGTATTTCCAAGCCGCAGCCAGCAAAACCATCCGATGCGACAGGCTTCGATTCCGCGGCCGGGCTTGAGTCCGGGCAGGAGGAGCAGGATGCATTCGCCACCTCCAGACTGGCAAAGCGTAAGCGGATGCTCAAGCGCAAGAACCAGATGACCGAGAGCGGCAGTCAGGCCTCCGACGACCCGGTGCGCATGTACCTTCGCGAGATGGGCAAGGTTCCCCTGCTCGACCGCGAGGACGAGGTCGCCCTGGCCCAGGTGATCGAGCGGGGGCGCAGGAAGATCAAGTCCGCGGTGTTCGACTGCCAGCTGGCTGTCGGGTTGATCGTGGAGGAAAAAGAGCGGATCGAGCAGGAAACCCTGGCTGTGGAGGATTTCCTGGACGCGGATATCAGCGACTGGAAGGGCCAGGATCTGGGCCAGCGGGAAAAATCCAAGTTGCTGCGCAAGCTGGACCGTGGCGCGAAGGCGTACTCGGCTATCAGGCAACTCAACGAGAATATCGCCGTGGCGCCCAGCGCCGAACACGAGCGGCTTCGGCGGGAACTGCACGCGCAGCAGATCAGTCTCAAGCGCGCGTTCATGCGTCTGCCGCTGGCTTACCCGCAGGTCAAGCGCATTTCCGAAGCCATCCACGATATCGGCGCGGAGCTGGAAGACCTCAACACCCGGATTGCCTACCTGGACAAAGTTATCACTCGCCAGCAGCGCGCCAAGCGCCCGATGAATTCAACCCAGGTCCGTCAATACCTGGCCCGTAAGGCGGGGATGGGTTATTTCGGCGACGCCGGGGTGAGTGGTCTGAGCGGTTACCGCGACGAGATCGACGAGCGCCGCCGGCGTCTGGAGATCGACTACGGCATGGACAGCCCGGCGTTCGGCCGCCTCTGCCGAAGGCTGGACAAGTACGACAGCGCCGTGGAAGAGGCCAAGCAGATGCTGATCAAGGCCAACGTGCGGCTGGTGATTTCGGTTGCCAAGCGCTATGTCAACCGGGGGCTGGAGTTCCTGGACCTGATCCAGGAGGGCAACAAGGGGCTGATGCGCGCCACGGATAAATTCGATTACCGCCGGGGCTACAAGTTCAGCACCTATGCCACCTGGTGGATCCGCCAGGCTATCACCCGCGCTATCGCCGAGCAGGCCAGGGTTATCAGCGTGCCCGTGCACATGATCGAGACCCTCAACAAGGTCAACCGCGTAAGCTGGAAGTTCGTCCAGGAGTTCGGCCGCGAGCCCAAGCCCGAGGAAATATCGGCCAAACTGGGCCTGCCGGTGGAAAAGGTGCGCGAGGTGATGAAGATCAGCCAGGAGACGATCTCGCTCAACGATTTTATCAAGGAGGGCGGCGAGAGCTCTATCGAGGACCTGATCGAGGACACCGAGGCCGATTCCCCGGCCAAAACCGCCGCGTTCAGCATGTTGCGCGACCAGATAGCCAACGCGCTCAACACCCTCACCGGCCGCGAGGAGAAAGTGATCCGCCTGCGCTTCGGCATCGACGACGGCTGCCCGCGCACGCTGGAGGAGGTGGGCGCCATTTTCAACGTAACCCGCGAGCGTGTGCGCCAGATAGAAGCCAAAGCCCTGACCAAACTTCGCCACCCCTCCCGCTCCGGAATCCTGCGCAAGTACATGTTTTTCAGTTGATTTTACAGTGTCTATCTTCTGCTCTTTTACGGGCATTCTGCAAAATTTTTAAACTGCAAAGCAATCCGTAAAATAATCTGCGAAAAATTTGATTATCTCACAACAGATGCTTAATGTGGTTGTGTAGGGCTTTATGGCTGGCGGCCGTGCTGTGGCTCACGGCCCGGGTGCTGGGGTGGCGGTAGGGGGGGGAGTTTGGGAGAAAGAAGAGCTAAAAGCTACACCAGTACCGATAGAAATGAATTGCAAGGAGGTGAGCTTTTGGAGAAGTTATCAAAGCAAGAAATAGAGCGACACTATTTCAAAAAGTTTGTTGCTAGTGATAAGTACAAGCTTCCAAAGTGTGAAGTGATTTTTGGGGATCGTCCAGATGTGATAATTAAAGGCCAGCGGAAGGTAGGTATCGAAATAACAAACCTTTACAAAGCATGTGGTAAAGATAAAAAAAGTGAGCAACAGCAACGCGAGATTCGTAAAAAGGTTTTAAGGGAGGCAAAAAGGCGTTTTGAGAAGGGTGGGGGCAAGCCGATGAACATCCAATTCACATTCAGGTTACCCATCCCAATTAACGGGAAAAGAGATCAAGAAATTACAGACAAAATAGTGCTGCTTGCGAGCAAAATAGCGTCACTTGCGAAGCGAAGCGAATTCGGGGAGGTGCCTTGGTGTCTGCTCATGGATATTCCTGAACTGAGTAGCGTTTTGTTTTCCGTTCTTTCGGATGATGATCCCCAGTGGACTGAGTGTAATGCATACGATGCACCTGATGTGTCAATTCCACGATTGAAAGAAATCGTTAAAGGCAAAGAGAAGAAGGTAAAGGGCTATGATTCTTGTGATGCATATTGGCTGCTAGTTGTAATAGACATTTGGGACCCTGCGCAAGATCAAAGAATTGGCGCCGATGGTTTGAAAATCTTATCTAAGAAATTTGAGAGGATACTCATTTATGAAAATGGTCGTAATCAGGTAGTTGAGGTTGCAACATCCTAACAATCCCCGCAAGCTTAGGAGCGCACCCATGAGAAGAATATTGCCAATTATCGTAGCGATCTGTGTGGTGGTCTCTCCACTTTCCGCAAAAACCTACGGAGATTTCAACGACGACGGCTCAATTAATATCGTTGATCTGCTTGAGTTTGTTTTACATCTTCGCGGCAGCAATAATATTCCCGAAATCGGCCATGACATGGGAGAGATTATCGTCGATACCGTCACGTTCCGGGACACGATCTATCTCACCGAGAACGGCCAGCCGTTAGCCAATGAGCCGCTTTGGGGATGGTGGCAGGGAGCAATGGCCTCAGACTGGCAGGGAACGCCCGATGAGTGGGTTATCGGTTTTTTGCAGGATAACACATTTGTTCTCTACCTCAAACACTTCGACACCGGAGAGTTCAGCGGCGGGATGAATGAGGACTACGTCTATAAATACGATTCATTTACAGGCCTGTTGTCTATCTATATATCCTCGTACTCTGGTTGGGAGCCGGTTTCCTTCGACGGGGATGGTTTCCGTTGGCGCGATCAAATTTACACAAAGATCGACACTCCCCCGGCGGGTATACCGTAGCGGGGCTACTCCGGTCACAGCCGACCTGCCAACGCGCCGCTGGGGGAAACAGGGGGGTGTGTTTTTCTTTCCCCTCCACCCTGAATCACAGATTACATGAATTGCCGGGAATTTCACGCTCAGGCACCGGTATAGATAGCGTTAAATCCGTGCAATCCGTGATTCCGCCGCCTCCGCCCCCCCCAACCGCCACGGCCAGCCTGCCAATTCATCCCCCCGGCAAAAATCCCCCAAATCGGGCTTGACAACTTCCCCCCGCCCCGTTATCTTAAGTCCCTTGTGAAAAGGTGGCCTCGCGGCCCGCTTCAGGGAGTGGAATCGAACAGGAGGGCCCATAGCTCAGTTGGTTAGAGCAACGGACTCATAATCCGTCGGTCCCAGGTTCAAGTCCTGGTGGGCCCACCAATTTCTGAAAAAAACCGGCCTGGGCGATTGGCTTAGTTGGTTAGAGCGTCCGGTTCACATCCGGAAGATCACTGGTTCAAGTCCAGTATCGCCCACCATTAAATTGAAATCAAGAGTTTAGATGAACAGGTCCAGGCTAAAATACCACTGCTTTCGAATTCTTGATTCAAGGTTCTAAACCAAAGTGTACTGTCCCTCCGGCGATGGTACACTTTTTTTTACCCGGCAGGTGCGCGGGTGCGCCATGCAAGCTGCATAGAGTGTTGCTCAAGTGATATCAGGAGGCGATTGATGGTTGAGATTAAGGTCCTGCTGGAGTTGCAGGATCTGGACATCGGGTTGGAACGCTTTCGCCAGGAACGCAGGGAGTTGCCTGCCGAGCTTAATGAACTCGAGAGCGAGTTCGAGGCTATCGGCGGACAACTGGAGGCCAAAAAAGCCGAACTCAAGGCGCTCAAGGTGGAAATTCGCGACTCCGAAAACCAGGTGAACCAGTTCGATGAGTCCCAGAACAAGTACAAACAGCAACTGCTGACAGTCAAGACCAACCGTGAGTACTCGGCCCTGCTGACCGAAATCGAGGGCGTCAAGCGGGAGAAGGAAGAGCTCGAAGAGCTGATAATCCGGAAGATGACCGCCGTGGAGGCCGCCGAGGCCGCGGTGAAAGAATGCAAGGCCAGGGCCAGGGAGATCGAGGGCCGTCTGAAAGAAAAGCGCGGCGAGCTCAGCGGCAAGCTCAAGGAGCTCGACGGCCAGATCGGGATGCGTGAGAAGAAACACTCCAAACTGGCCGCGGACGTACCGGCCGGAGTGATGAAACTCTACAGGCGCATCATGGGCTCCAAGATTTCCCGGGCGGTGGTCAACGCGCGCAACGGCTCCTGCGGGGGCTGCTTTGCGCACATCCCGCTGCAGAAAGTGGCCGATATCAGGATCGGCGCGCAGGTTTATACATGCGATCATTGCGGCAGGATATTATATTACGATGACAGCGAAAGCAACTGACCGCCTGTAAGGGCAGTGGAGAGTTGCGGCCGCGGCCCGTTTCAAGAGGCTACGGGTCGAGGAAAGTCCGGACTCCGCAGGGCAGGGTGCTGGATAACGTCCAGGCAGGGTGACCTGACGGAAAGTGCCACAGAAAACATACCGCCGTTCATTCGTGGACGGTAAGGGTGAAATGGCGCGGTAAGAGCGCACCGCTCGCCTGGCGACAGGCGGGGCACGGCAAACCCCACCCGGAGCAAAACCAAATAGGGGAGAAGAGACGGCCCGTCTCGCTTGACTCCCGGGTAGGTTGCGTCCAGCCGGAGAAGCGATTCCCGGCGCAGATGAATGGCCGCCGGCAACGTCCTTAACTGGCGCGCCGAACAGAATCCGGCTTATGCTCCACTGCCCCTTTATTTCCTACGTTCTAAAAGCGTGTTGAAAAATTCAAAAGTATGGGAATTAAGGTTGTCAAGGGCCGTTTCCCGCTATTACAGCCCGAAATGGCGTGAGCGATGCAACTGCCTGATATAACATAAGTAACGGGCTCAGCAAAAGAAACGGCTTGCCTTGCCCTTGACAACCAACAGCGCAAAATGTTTCATTTGCGGGCGTTGAACATCTTTATTTCAACGCCCCTCTAAATTAAATTCAGCGCACGAGGCAGGTGAATTTTGCGTCGCAGCAACCTCAAGCACCGCTGGATCAGTCCGGCGGTGGTCTACAACGAAGAGATCCTGGCGCTGGAAGAGAAACTGGACCTGCACCCACTGGTCTGCCAGATCCTGTCCAACCGCGGTTTTGCCGCGGTGGAGCAGGTCGAGACGTTTCTTAACCCCAGCCTCGATGATCTCCACGACCCGTTTCTGCTCGACGGGATGGAGCCGGCGGTGGAGCGGGTGGCCGGTGCGTTGAGCGAGGGTGAGCGGATCGTGGTCTATGGCGACTACGATGTCGACGGGATCACTTCGATCTCGCTGATGGTCCGTTACCTGCGCCAGCTCGGCGGCAACGTGGGCTACTACATCCCGCACCGGATGATCGAGGGCTACGGGATCAGCAAGGCCGGCCTCGACCGGGTGGTCGAGCTCGGCGCCAGCCTGGTGATCACTGTCGATTGCGGAATCAGCGCTGTCGAGGCTATCGAATACGCCCGGAGCAAGAACCTGGAAACGATTGTCACCGACCATCACGAACCGGCCGAAGGCGCGCTGCCGGCCGCCGTGGCGATTCTCAACCCCAAGAAGCCCGGCGACAAGTACCCGGAAAAAGAGCTGGCCGGGATCGGGGTCGCCTTCAAGTTCTGCCAGGGACTCAGTGAGCGGCTCGGCGTGGGGCAGGCTCAACTCAACGAGCACCTGGACCTGGTGGCGATCGGCTCCGTGGCCGATATCGTCCCCCTGCTGGGTGAGAACAGAATCCTGGCCAGCGCGGGCCTTGAGAGGCTCGGCACCAGCGAAAAACCCGGCGTGCGCGCGCTGATCAGCCTGGCGGGAATCCGCAACAAGAAACTCGGCAGCAGCGATATCGTTTTCGGCCTGGCTCCCCGGATCAACGCCGTGGGCCGCATGGGTGACGCCGAGCGCGGGGTCCGCCTGTTCCTGACCGACGACATGGACGAAGCCCGGGAGCTGGCCAAGGTGCTCGATTCGGAAAACCGCTCGCGCCGCCAGGTGGACGTGCATACCCTGGAGGAGGCCCGCGAGGCCATCCTGCGCGATATCAATTTCGATGAGCGCTGGACAATTGTCCTGCACTCGGACAACTGGCATCCCGGCGTACTGGGGATTGTAGCCAGCCGGATTATCGAGGAGCACTACCGGCCCACCGTGCTGATCTCGTTCGATGAGAACGGGGATGGCAAGGGCAGCGCCCGCAGTGTGGCCAATTTCCATATCCACGATGCGCTCAAACGCTGCGGCGGCTGTCTCGATGCGTTCGGCGGCCATAAATACGCCGCCGGCCTTCAGGTGCGCCGCGAGCGGCTTGACGAGTTTATCGAGGGCTTCGACAGGGCGGCCCACGAGATGATGCGCGAGAGCGACCTGGTGCCGGAAATTTCGGTTGATCTCGAAATCGACCTGACCCAGGCCAACGACGAGCTGCTTACCAGCCTCGACCGCTTCCGTCCATACGGCCCCGGCAACCCCCGGCCGGTGTTGGTGGCCAGCGATCTCTCGGTGGTCGGCTATCCCAAGGTGGTCGGTACGAACCATCTCAAGATGCGGGTGCGTAAGGACGACTACCAGCTCGAGGTGATCGGGTTCGGGATGGCCGATAAACTGAAGGAAATCAACACGGCCCGCGAGAAAATCAGTATCGCGTTCGTGCTTGAAGAAAATCTTTGGAACAATAACCGCCAGCTTCAGGCCAACCTGCGGGACATCAAGGTCAGTGACTGATGCGCATTATCGCTGGAACTCTGCGCGGCCACCGGCTGCGCTGCAAGCCCGGCGGTTCTCTGCGGCCCACCGGCGAGCGGATGCGGGAATCGCTTTTTAGTAGCCTGGGCCCCCTGGTCAGCGGCGCTGTTGTCTGTGATCTGTTCGCCGGCAGCGGTGCGCTGGGGTTCGAATCGCTCAGCCGCGGCGCGGAGTATGCCACTTTTGTCGAGAGCAGGCGTAAGCTGGCCGATTCGATTTCCGCTGCGGCGGATGAGTGGGACGTGAGCCAGCGCTGCCGGGTGGTGTGCGCCGATGCGCTCTCTTTCCTGGCCTCCCTGGGCGGCAACCCGTTCGATCTCCTTTTCGCCGATCCGCCGTTCGCAAGCAGTCTCGCCCACCGGGTGTTTGATTGGTGGGCGGCTTCCGGCAGGCGGAGCGCCGTGCTGGTGTTGGAGCTTCCCGCCGCTGCCGACGGCCCGGTGGAGGCGGCCGGGATCACCCCGGCCAGGCACGCTGTTTTCGGCGAGAGCAGCTACCGGATTTACCAGCAGGGTTAACAAGAGAGGTATACGTGAAAATCGCGATTTACCCCGGCACGTTCGACCCGATTACGATGGGGCATCTCGACGTGGCCGCACGGGTGCTCAAGCTGGTGGACAAGCTGATTATCGCCGTGGCCGATGTGGACCTCACAAAGCCGACGTTCTCCTGTGAGGAGCGCATCGGGATGGTTAAAAGCAGCCTGGCCGAATACGGGCTTGACACGGAAGTGGACTCGTTCAGCGGTCTGCTGATGGACTATGCCAGTTCCCGGGGGGCGCAGATGGTGGTCCGGGGACTCAGGGCGATGAGCGATTTCGAGTACGAGTTCCAGATGGCCCTGATGAACCGCAGGCTGGCCCCGCAGATCGAGGAAGTGTTTCTCGCCAGCGATCAGCGTTTTATTTTTCTCAGCTCCAGCCTGGTCAAGGAACTGGCTTCCCTGGGCGGCGATATCCACGAATTTGTCGCGCCCTCGGTGGAGAAGGTGCTCCGGGAGCATTTTCGTCGCGCCGAGTGAATTTTCGCAACTCTCTCAAGGCCGCGCAACACATTTCCTTCTAAAGTTTTACTTGATTTTTTCTTTTTGCCGATATATCTTTATTGTCAGAGTGGGGCTAACCCCACTCTTTTTTTTCATCCGGCGGGCCGTCTCGGCGGCGGATTGCCGTGATGTCAGCATTTGAACGTAAAGCGGGGAGTGGCGCAGCGGATGGAAACGGACCGGCGGCTGTTTGAGCTGTGTGAGCCGGCGCTGAAGCATGCGGGGTACGAACTCGTCTGGGTGCGGATCACAGGAGCCGGGGGCGCCCGTTGCAGGACGGCGATCTATATCGACAAGGACGGTGGGATCGATGTCGAGGACTGCGCCAGGGTCAGCCGTCTGCTTGATCCTCTGATCGAGGAGAGCGGAATATTCAAGAACGCCTACGTGCTCGAGGTTTCCTCGCCCGGCCTGGACCGTCCGCTTTTCAAGCCCGGCGATTACGAAAAATATGCCGGAAGCAGGGCCAAAGTGGTGCTCAAGCAGCCCTTGGGCGGCAAGCGCCGCAATTTCAGCGGGATTCTTCGCGGCCTGGAAAACGACTGCGTGATTCTCGAGATCGACGGCGGCGAGATTTTCCGGCTGCCGCTCGAGGGTATTCACCGGGCAAACCTGGTGTACGACTGGAAGTGAACACGCCGTCCGCGCGGCGCCCGGAGTATTCGTAAAAGCAGAATATTTTAAAGGGGCGTTGAAATAATACTCTCAACGCCCTGGAATGAAAAATTTCGCGGGGTTGGTTGGCAAGGGCAAGACAAGCCGTTTCTTTTGCTGATCCTGTCACTTATGTTATACCAAACTATTGCATCACCCGCGGCGTTTTGAGCTGGTATAGCGAGAAACGGCCCTTGACAACCGTATTCCCATACTTTGTTATTTTTCAACACGCTTTTAATACATAACGACCTATGATGCGGAGTTGAGCAAATGTCTGTTAATCCGATTCTGGACGCCTTCAGTGAAATAGCTCGCGAGAAAAGTATCGGGCGCGAGGAACTGATAGAGATGATCGAAGCCGGGCTGGTGGCCGCCGCTCGCAAGAAATACGGGCAGGGTTGCGAGGTTGATGTGGAAATCGATCCGCTGGCCGGCAAGATAGATATCGGTGTCGGCCGCGAGGTGGTCGAGGAAATTACCGACCCGGCCGCCCAGATCTTGCTCGAGGAGGCGAAGGAGTTCGACAGCGAGCTTGAGCTGGGAGATATCTACTGGATTCAGGTCCCGTTCGATGACTTCGGCCGTAACGCCATCCAGGCCGCCAAGCAGGTTGTGATCCAGCGTATCCGCGAGGCCGAGCGCGATAAAATCCGCGCCGAGTACAGTGGTAAGATCGGCGAGTTGCTCTCCGGCTCCATCCAGCAGGTGGAGCGCGGCAACTACGTGATCTTTCTCAACAAGCAGACCGAAGCTATTCTGCCGATGAAGGAAACCAACCGCAAGGACTATTTCAAGCAGGGTGATCCGATGCGCGCGGTGCTGATTGATATTCGCGAAACGACCAAGGGGCCGCAGCTTATTCTCAGCCGCACCAACGAGGCGTTTCTCAAGGCCCTGTTCCAGCTCGAGGTGCCCGAGATTTATCAGGGGATTATCGAGATCAAGGGCGTGGTGCGCGAAGCCGGCAGCCGCAGCAAGATCGCTGTTTCTTCCAACGACGAGCATATCGACCCGGTGGGTGCGTGCGTGGGACTCAAGGGCAGCAGGGTTCAGGCGGTGGTCAACGAGTTGGGCGGCGAGCGGATCGATGTGATCCCCTTTAGCGGCGACCCACAGGAGTTCGTGCGCAGCGCGTTGAACCCGGCCAAACTCTACCGCACCTCTATCGACCGCGATGAGCACACGGTTACCGCCGTGATCGAGGACGACCAGCTTTCGCTGGCGATTGGCCGTAACGGCCAGAATGTGCGGCTGGCCAGCCAACTCACCGGCTGGAAGATCGAGTTGTTGGCCAAGAAGGAGTTTATGCTCCAGCGCGATGAGATTCTGACCGGCGTGTTTGGCAAGAGCAGCGATAAAAAGGACGAGGATGAGCAGGAGCAGCAGCAGGCCCCCGCCGGGGAGACTGGCGAGCAGGCTGTGGCGGAAAAGGCAGACCGGGAAACCGTCGCCGGGGAAGCGGTCGATGCCGGAGCCGGGCAGGAGGATCAGGACCGGGACGACGCCGGGACGCCGGAAATCGATGGCTTGTCCAAAAAGCAGCGCGAGCTGGTCGATGAGTTGCCGGTCGAGGATTTCCAGATCGAGTTGATCGACTCCTTCACCCCTTCGTTGCGAGAGAAGTTGGAAGAGGCTGGTTTCGACACGTTCTACAAGCTGGTGCTGGTTACCGAGGATGAGTTGACAGGGGTCAAGGGTATCGGTAAACAGACTGCCGTGAAGATCAAGGAAATGATCGATTTCCTGGTCCAGCATTACGAGGAAGAGTGCGAGGAAGACGGTGAATGATTTTTGGCGCTGCGCGGGCCGGGAAATCATTTACAAACGTTTGTTGAAATGATATTTTAGTAAGAATTTGCAGTAATTTAGGGGGGGGCTTCCCACGGAGGCGCCCAGCCGATCCTGTCCGCGGGCGGATTCCCCCGGCGAAATCTTTCAGGTACACAGGAGTACAATTTGAGTGGTTTGAGAGTATATCAGGTCGCCAAGAAGTTCGACATCTCCAGCGAGGCTCTGGTCAAGCTGCTGGTGGATATCAACAGGGAAGTACACAGTCACATGAGTACGGTTGACGACGAGACCGTGGAGCTTGTGTCGCGCACATTGGCCAAGGAAAAGGCAGAGGCGCGCGATAGGATTGAAAAGAAAAAGCAGATGAGCGGCGCTGCGGACCGTGGGAAGGTTAAGAAAAGCGGCCGGAAAGATGGGCAGAAGCCGCATGGACGCAAGGAGGGCGGCGAATACCCCAAGAGTGGCGCTCAGCAGCAAAAGGGCAAAGGTGCCGTCAGGCCCGCCGGCGAGGGCGATAAGGCTCGCGGACCCGGAAAGAAAAAAAGAAAGAAGAAAAAGGTCAGCCAGAAAATTATTGCCGAAAACATCAGGAAAACCCTGGCCAAGATCGATGCCGGCGGAGTGAAGCGTAAAAAACGCCGCCGCGGAACCGGCGGGGCCGGGGCGCCTCATATCGATGAACCGGTTGCCGACCGCAAACAGATCAAAGTCATGGAGTTTATCTCCCTCGCCGAGTTGAGCGACATGATCGAGGTGCCCGCCAACAAGCTGGTCGGTGCCTGTATCGAACTGGGACTGATGGTTACGGTCAACCAGAGACTGGATTTCGACACGATCAGCCTGATCTGCGAGGAATTCGAGTATACGGCCGAGCGCGACGAGGAATACGGGCACGACATGTTAGAGGAGTTGACCCGTGTGCAGCAGGACGGGCTTGGCGACGAGCGTGGGCGTTCCCCGATTGTAACGGTTATGGGGCACGTGGATCACGGTAAAACCACCCTGCTCGACCATATCCGCAAGACCAACGTTATTGCCGGTGAGGCGGGCGGAATTACCCAGCATATCGGCGCCTATCTGGTCAAGAGCAGCGCCGGAACGATCAGCTTTCTCGATACGCCGGGACACGAGGCTTTTACCGCCATGCGCGCCAGGGGAGCCCAGGTGACCGATATCGTTATCCTGGTGGTGGCCGCCGACGATTCCGTGCAGCCGCAGACTGTCGAGGCGATCAACCACGCCAAGGCCGCCGGTGTGCCGATCATTGTCGCGATCAACAAGATCGACCTCCCGGCGGCGAATCCGGATAAGGTCAAGCAGGAGCTTTCCCAGCATGAACTGCTGGTTGAGGAGTATGGCGGTAACACGCTCTGCGCGGAAGTCAGCGCCAAGAAGGGCGACGGCGTGGACCACCTGCTGGAGCTCGTGCTGCTGCAGGCCGAGATGATGGAGCTCAAGGCGATGTTCAGCGGCCCCTCCCGTGGAATTGTGGTCGAGGCCCGGCTGGACAGGGGCATGGGCCCGGTGGCCACGGTGCTGATTACCGACGGAGCGCTGGAAGTGGGCGACCCCTTTGTCTGCGGCCTGGTGGCCGGCAAGGTGCGTGCCATGCGTGATGAGCGCGGCGACGCGATTGAGGTTGCGGGGCCGGCGACTCCGGTGCAGATTCTGGGTTTCGACGGTGTACCGCAGGCCGGCGATAATTTCTACATTGTCGGCGAGGAACGCGAGGCCAAGGATATTGCCCACGTGCGCCAGCGTCTGAAGCGTGAGCAGGATTTCAGCCGCCATAGCAAGATGACGCTCAACCAGCTGTTTGAAAAGATCGTGGCGGGCGAGGTCCATAATCTGCCGCTGATTATCAAGGGCGACGTGGACGGCAGTGTAGAGGCGCTCAGTGACTCGCTGGAAAGACTTTCCAACGAGCAGGTTAAGGTCGAGGTCATCCACCGCGGCGTGGGCGCAATCAGCGAAAATGACGTGATCCTGGCCTCGGCCAGCAACGCGATCATTATCGGCTTCCACGTCCGTCCCGATGTCCGCGCCCGCGAGGTTGCATCGCGCGAGAGCGTGGATATCCGTCTTTACCGCGTGATCTACGAGGCCGTGGACAACGTGCGCCAGGCGATGGAAGGGATGCTTACTCCGGAGGAGAAGGAGAAGCTGGAAAGCACCGTGGAGGTCCGTGAACTGTACAAGATTTCCCGGATCGGTACTATCGCCGGTTGCTATGTAACCGAAGGCAAGATCAGGCGCAACCACAGGGCGCGGCTTATCCGCGACGGCGTGGAGGTTTGGGAGGGCCAGATGGCCAACCTCAAACGCTTCAAGGAGGATGCCCGCGAAGTGGCCAGCGGCTACGAGTGCGGGATCCTGCTCGAGGGCTTCCACGATATCAAGGTGGGCGATGTGATCGAAACTTTCACGATTGAAGAGATCAAACGTCAGCTCATGCCCAGCGGCGGCAATTAAATGGCCGGGCGTAACGGCGGTTAGCGGCGGAAATGGTTATCGGAGTTTGTACTTTCGAGTTGTACCTCGGCGGTGTCTGCTCGCTTAAAGCTAAGCGGAGCGTGCTCAAGCGGCTTAAGGCGAAGATTGATAGTAAGTTCAATGTCTCGGTGGCCGAGATCGGCTCAATGGACAGTTGGCAGCGTTCTTCTCTCGCCGTGGCTATTGTCAGTAATGACCAGCGCTTCGCCAACCAGGTGCTGTGCAAGATCGCCGAACTGGTTAATGCCAACGGCGAAGTCACGATGGTCGGCCAGGAGATGCAGTTTCTGTAATGAGTCGGTTTTCTTACAAAAGAAGTGACCGGTTGGGCAACCAGTTACACCGCGAGATCGGTAAGGTTATCCAGTTCGATATCAACGATCCCAGGTTGAAGTTCGTCACTGTCACCGAGGTCCGTCTTTCAGACAACCTGAAAGACGCCACGGTGTTTATTTCCGTTATGGGTGACGACAGCGAGAAGGCGTTCGCCCGCCTGGTACATGCAGGCGGCTTTATCCGTAAGCGCACTGGCGAGCGTTGCTACCTCAAGTACGTGCCCCGCTTGAATTTCAAGCTGGACACCAGCAGGGAGCGCGGAGCGAAGATCGACAATTTGCTCGATCAGGTTAAGCGCGAGCAGGAAACGGACTCATCGTACAGTGATTGAGCAGCCGGGAGAGAGGGCGGGGCGACGATGAGCCGGAGAAAGCAGCGGGGACGGGAAATCTGCGGTGTGCTGCCGGTGGATAAGCCGGCCGCAATGACCAGCCATGACGTGGTCGACAGGGTAAGGCGTGTTTTGCGCCAGCGAAGCGTAGGCCACACCGGAACGCTGGACCCGGCCGCCACTGGCCTGTTGATGCTCTGCGTGGGCGGGGCTACCAAGTTCGCCCGCTATCTGAGCGGCATGGACAAGACTTACCGGGCAGTGGTCAGTTTCGGCCGGGCCACGGATTCCTGCGACGGCGACGGCGAGACCGTGGCCCAGTACGACGGCGATCTGGCGCAGGCGGTAACGGCCGAAAAACTGGGCTGTGCTTTGCCAAAGTTTACGGGGAAATTCAACCAGACGCCCCCGGCATACAGCGCCAAGAAAGTAAATGGCAAGGCGGCCTACAGGCTGGCCCGGCAGGGTATCGAGCCGCGGTTGAAGCCCGTGGCCGTGCGTGTCGATAAGATTATCATGATCCGCTGCGAGCCGCCGGAGGTGGAGTTGGAACTGAGTTGCTCGGCCGGCTTCTACCTTCGCGCCCTGGCCCGCGACCTCGGCCGGGAGCTGGGAACAGGTGCGTATCTTAAGTCGCTGGTGCGCACGAAAGTGGGACCGTTCGGGTTAGAGCAGGCAGTGGATCTGGATAAGCTCTCCGCCGCGGATCCCGGGCGGATCGAAGCGGAAATGATGCTCGGTCTGGACGATGCGTTGAAATTCATGCCCGCGCTCTGCCTTTCGGATACAGCGGCCAGGGATCTGTTTTTCGGCCGGCAGGTTGAGCTCGAAAGCGGCACATTGATCGAGGGCGGTTGTGGCTCCGGCGGTGGGTTGGTTACGGTGCGAATCCGCGATAACAGGGGTACGTTTCTGGGTGTCGGCGAACTGGACTCTTTCCGTGGCGGCGCGGATGTGTTGCGCCCGCGGCGTTTGATGGCCGGAGCGTTTCCGGCTCATCCGGAGCGGGGCAAGCTGGATTCGACAGACTGAAATAGTTGGGCGGTTGTTGATATAATGTCATTAGCTAGATCTCAGGTAATCCCCGAACTGCCCCCTGGTGTTAAAACCGCGGTTACCGTGGGAACGTTCGACGGGGTGCACGCAGGACATCTGGCCATCCTGGAGCAGTTGCGCCAGGCGGCCACGAGCAGGGACTTGCGTTCGATGGTGATCACGTTCGATCCCCATCCACGCCAGTTACTTCAGCCCGAGAGTGACATCCGTCTGCTCACTGCCACCCGCGCCAAGCTGCGGCTGCTTGCGGAGACCGGTATAGAATACACGGCCGTACTGGCGTTCAGCAGGGAGTTCAGCCGGGTCAGCGCCGAGCGTTTCGTGATCGATTACCTGATCGGCCGGTTCAACATGAACTGCCTGGTGGTGGGTTACGACCACGCTTTCGGCAGGGGCCGGGTCGGCGGCGAAAAAGTGCTGGCCCAGTTGTCCAGAGCCTATGATTTCGACCTGATCGAGGTGCCGCCGGTAATCCGCGAGGGCGCTCCGGTATCGAGTTCGAGGATTCGCAGGGCGCTCTCGGAGGGTGCCATGGGGCAGGCCGCCAGGTTGCTGGGCCGGTTTTACACTATCGGCGGTAAAGTTGTGGCGGGGGCGGGCAGGGGCAAAGTCCTCGGCCATCCCACGGCCAATATCCGCCCCTGCGAGCTCGGCAAAGAAGTTATCCCGCATGGGATCTACGCCGCGGCGGTCGACCTGGATGGAGTGATGATGCCCGGGGCGCTGCACTATGGCCCGCGGCCCACGTTCGATGAGCAGAAGTCCACCCTGGAGCTTAACCTGTTCGACTACAATGGTGATCTCTACGGACGTGAGCTGGATGTGGCCGTTATCGAGCGGATCAGACCGATCCTGAGTTTCGCTGGGGCGCAAGAGCTTGTCAGCCAGATGGATGAGGACGACAGGATGATAAAAAAAATACTCAAACGGCTGGGCCCGGAACTGAAACCGGCCGGCCACGCAGTCTGAAAACGATAAAAAACATGAGATATTTTCGTTATCCCAACCGCAAGCCGTTTTGGAGGTAGTTAGATGAGCATAACCAGGCAGGCCAAAGAGGAAGTTATCAAGAAATTCAGGAAGCATGACGACGATGTCGGCAGCGCCGAAATCCAGGTCGCCGTGTTGACCGAGCGCATCCGTAATCTGACCGAGCATTTCAAGGCTCACAAGAAGGATTACCACTCCCAGCGTGGACTGCTGCAGATGGTCGGCAGGCGCAAGAGGCTGCTGGAATACCTGCGCAAGAACGATTTCAGCTCCTATAAAAGCGTAATCGAGAGCCTCGGTCTGCGGAAGTAAAACGGTATTGAATGGAAGGACTAATCGCCGGCACATGGCTGGCATCTGCGGAATTTATCAGTATGCGGAAGGCAAGATGATACACAAGGTCGAAAAAGAATTCGCCGGCAGAACACTGAGTCTGGAAACCGGCAGAATGGCTAAACAAGCCCACGGATCGGTTTTTCTGCAATATGGAGAGACCTCGATCCTGGCCACGGTTGTCGAGAGCAAAAAACCCAAGCCGGGCGTGAATTTCCTGCCCATGTTTGTCGATTACCGTGAGCGTGCTTTCGCCGGCGGGAAAATCCCCGGCGGTTTCTTCAAGCGTGAGAGCCGTCCGGGCGACCGCGAAGTACTCTGCGCCCGGATGATCGACAGACCGATCCGGCCGCTGTTCCCCAAGGGTTACCGTAACGACATCGTGGTGATGATCACCGTGCTCAGCGCCGATCAGGAAAATCCTGCCGACATGCTGAGCCTGCTGGGCGCATCCAGCGCCCTGACCCTGAGCCAGATTCCGGTAACCGAGCGCGTGGCGTCCGTACGTGTCGGCTATATCGACGATCAGTACGTGATCAACCCCACGTTCGCTCAGCAGGATGAGAGCTCGTTGAACCTGGTGGTGGCCGCTACCCGCGATGCGATCGTGATGGTCGAGGGCGGCGCCGATGAGCTTCCGGCCGCTGTTGTGCTGGCAGGGCTCAAAACCGCCCACACGGCGATCAGCCAGTTGCTGGACATGGTCGAGGAGCTGGCTACCGCGGCGGTGCCGAAGCGGGAATTCGTTCTGGAGCCGGAAGACGAGGAACTGCGCGCCAAAGTGACCGCCAGGGTCGAGGGACCTGTTGTCGAGCTGCTCAAGATCGCTGACAAGGCCGAGCGCGAGAGTGGCTACCAGGAGCTGGTGGCCAAAACAGTGGAAGAGCTGGCCGAGGAGTACCCCGAACAGGCAGGCGTTATCGGCGACATCATCCATGATATAGAAAAAGCCAAGATGCGCGCGATGGTTGTCGAGGAAGGCCGCCGGATCGATGGCCGCCGTACCGACGAGATCAGGGAAATTACCTGCGAGGTGCAGATGCTGCCGCGCGTTCACGGTTCGGCGCTGTTCACCAGGGGCCAGACCCAGGCGCTGGCGACTGTTACGCTCGGCACTGCTGTCGACAGCCAGGTGATCGACAATATCGAGCAGCCCGAATACCGCAAGAAATTCATGCTGCACTACAACTTTCCCTCGTTCAGTGTGGGCGAGGCCGGTATCCCGCGCGGCCCGGGCCGTCGCGAGATCGGCCACGGCGCGTTGGCCGAGCGGGCCCTGAGGCCCGTGGTCGAGATCGGCGATGATTTCCCCTACACGGTCAGGCTGGTCAGCGACATCCTTGAATCCAACGGTTCGAGCTCGATGGCCACGGTGTGCGGCGGAGCGCTGGCGATGATGGACGCCGGGGTGCCGCTCAAACGCCCCGTGGCCGGAATCGCAATGGGCCTGATCCACGAGCCGGGCAAAGGCACCGCGATCCTCAGCGACATTCTGGGCACCGAGGACCATCTTGGCGACATGGATTTCAAGGTGGCCGGTACCAGCGAGGGTATCACCGCCTTTCAGCTCGACTGCAAAATCAGCGGGATTGAGCTGGATGTGCTGGAGAAAGCACTGGACCAGGCCGTGCAGGGCTACACGCATATCCTCGGGATCATGAATCAGACCCTGAGCGAGAGCCGCAAGGAAACCAGCCCGTACGCGCCGCGGATCCATACGATCAAGATCGATACGGAAAAGATTCGTGACGTGATCGGCCCCGGTGGCAAGATCATCCGCAAGATCACCGAGGAGAGCGGCGCCAAGATCGATATCCAGGACGACGGCACCGTCACTATCGCCTCGGCCGACGAGACCGCCTGCAGCACGGCTATTCGCATGATCGAGGACATTGTCAAGGACCCGGAAGTGGGACGAATCTACCCCAGCGAGGTCAAGACTGTCACATCGTTCGGCGCTTTTGTCGAGTTCCTGCCCAGCAAGGAAGGCCTGGTTCATGTCTCCGAGCTTGAGGAAGGCCACGTCAAGGACGTGGAATCGGTGGTCAAAGTCGGCGACAAGTTCCCGGTCAAGCTGGTCGCTATCGACAAGCAGGGCCGCGTGCGGTTGTCCAAAATAGCCGCCACGCGCGAGTTGAACCAGAAAGGCCAGCAGCAGGACTGATGCCGAGGGCCGGAAGCGAAGGGGTTAGATGCAGGAAGACGTAAGGCGGATAGTCGAAGATGACGGCATGCGGATCGTGCTGGAGCATATCCCGCACGTGCGCAGTTGCTCGGTGGGAGTCTGGGTGGGACGTGGCAGCCGCCACGAACTGCCGGAAAAAGTGGGGATCAGCCATTTCCTCGAACACATGGTGTTCAAG
The DNA here is from genome assembly GCA_024278175.1 of Gemmatimonadales bacterium. Lineage (GTDB taxonomy): Bacteria > Gemmatimonadota > Glassbacteria > GWA2-58-10 > GWA2-58-10 > JAJRTS01. Next base: position 33,629 of record JAJRTS010000026.1, read on the forward strand.
GGCACCGAGCGCCGCAACGCCCGCGAGATCGCCAGTTCAATTGAATCCGTGGGCGGCAGCATCGATGCGTTCACCGGCCGGGAATATACCTGCTTCCATGCCCGCGTGCTGGACGAGTATATCGACCTGGCGTTCGATGTGCTCAGCGATCTTGTCTCCTCGCCGTTGCTCAGCCAGGAGCACATGGAGCGCGAGAAACAGGTGGTCTACGAGGAAATCCGTAACATGGAGGACACTCCCGACGACCTGATTCACCAGTTCTACAGCGAAACTGTCTGGGGCGACGGGCCGTTGGGTTACCCCCTGCTGGGTACTTACGAGACTGTCCGCTCGCTGAGCCCCGAGGATATTCGCGCTTACATGGACGAGGAGTATATAGCGCCGAATTTCGTCATCTCCGTGGCCGGCAATATCAATTACGAAGCTACAGTTGAGTTGATCCGCCGCAATTTCTCGTTTCTCGAGCAGCGCGGCGGCTCCGCCGGCAACGGCCGCAGGGCGGAGGTGGCCCTGGACAGGCTCAAGCCGGTAAGCCGTCACCTGGACCGCGACTGCCAGCAGACGCATATCTGCATGGGCACGGTCAGTTTCGCCCATTCCGATTCCCGGCGCTACGCGTTGCTGCTGTTGAGCAATATCCTGGGCGGCGGAATGAGTTCCCGTCTGTTCCAGCGCGTTCGCGAGGACGAGGGTCTGGCATATGTGATCTACACCTACCAGCAGTTCTACAAGGACGCCGGTCTTTATGGCGTCTATGTAGGCACCGAGCCGAGCCAGCGCAACAGGGCGATCGACGTGATTTCCGAGGAGTTCGCCCGGATTCTGCTCGAAAGCGTTTCCGAGCAGGAGCTTGAGCACGCCAAGAACCAACTCAAGGGCCAGTTGCTGATCGGTCTGGAGAGCACGACCACCAGGATGTTCCGGCTGGCCAATTTTGAGCTTAACGGCGAGGGCTACCAGCCGGTGGACAAGGTGATCGAGCGGATTGAGGCGGTTACTCCGGAGCATATTTACGGCGTGGCGAAAGTGATTCTCGATCCGGACAGACTGTACTCGGTTTCGCTGGGGCCGGACAGGAAATAGCTCTGAGTGAACTTAAGCTGAACCGACTTTACGCCCCGGGACTCGCGCTGTCAACCGATCCCCGGGGCGTTTTGCCTTGCAACGGAGGAATGATTACGTGAAAGAGCGCGGGACCATTCAGGGCCGGGGCCGGAGCCGTACTCAGCGCCTGGGCCAGCATTTTCTGGCCGGCCGGGGTATCGCCGGCAGGATAGTGGACTCGCTGGGTGAGCTGGCGGGCTGCCACGTACTGGAAATCGGCCCGGGGCGGGGAGCGTTGACCGGCCTGCTTGCCGAGCGGGCCGCCAGGCTGAGTGCTCTCGAACTCGACAGCCGCCTGGCCGCGGCGGCCGCCGCCGGGTTCGAGAGCAACGAGCGGGTGGAGATAGTGCATATCGACGCCCTGCACTTTGATATCGCGGCCTGGGCGCGCTCGGTCGCTCCGCTGCTCCCGGTGGTGGTGGGCAACATCCCTTACTCGATCACAAACGACTTGCTGCACAAGCTGATCGCCGCCCATCGGGAGTTGGGCGCGGTGGTGCTGATGCTCCAGCAGGAAGTGGCCCGCAAGGTCACGGCGCCTGCAGGCGGAAAGCCATACGGGATGATCAGCGTGCTTTGCGCCTACCATGCCCGCGCCGAGTATCTCTTTACCGTCGGACGGGGAAATTTTGTCCCACCGCCGAAAGTCGATTCCGCGGTCATCAGGCTCGATTTCAACTCTCCGCCCCGGAGCAAAGCCGCCGATTACACGGTTTTCGACTACCTGGTCCGCTGTCTGTTCGACCAGCGCAGGAAACAGGTACAGAAAGTGCTTCGTAAGGGCAGCAGGTTCAGCATTGACGCGGACGATATCGACAGGATAGCCCGGCGCAGCGGGGTGAGGCTTACCCGTCGGCCGGAGGAACTGGCGGTGGATGATTTCGTGCGCCTTGCCGATGTACTGGCTACCTGGGAGAGCAAGGCTTGATATTCCGCCCCCGATAACTGTATAATGGTATAAATATTGCAGTTTTGCCGGCCGTAACTTACTAAGGCCGTAAATCGCCAGTTGTGTTCAAATGACGGTATCGTAAATGGATGATCAGCCAAAAATAAACAAACTCACGCTCGAGCAGTTCGGTGACAGCCAGCGTGCCGAGAAAGAGCTGGAGCTCAAGCAGCTTAATGATGTTACCCTGCGGTTACGCGTCGAACTGGGCCATGCGAAGGTTCCGCTGAAGGAAATTCTCGCCTGGAAGCGTGATACGATTATCACGCTGGATAAGCTGGCCGGTGAAAACGTGGACGTCTATATCCACAGCGTCAGGTTCGGCAGCGGCGAAGTGCTGGTTGTTGAAGACAATTTCGCCGTGCGCCTCACCGAGTTGCTCAGTTACCTGGAACGGGTCAAACTTGGCCTGGGGCGGGCGACGGAGTAGCTCCTGCGTCCTTGTTACTGTCCTGGATTGCTCCCACCTTTTATCGATGTCCTACAGGTGGTTCACGCAATGTCCCCGGAAATTACAAACCTGCTGATGACTGGTGGACTGATTATTGTTCTGCTGGTGATTTTTATCTGGCTCCTGCGCGCCCTGATGCCCAGTGCCCGGCATGATGCCCGCAGGGCCGCCAGCGATAACTTCGACAACGCCGGTTACGAGACGATGGACCAGGTCCGCCGCAAGGAGTACGCGGTGATGGGACTCGGTGTGTTTACGATCATGCTCTGCGTGGCTATCGTAGGCGCTCTGGGATATCTGGTGTGGCAATCGGGGTTCTCCACCACCCCGGCGGACCTGGAAGGGATGAACACATTACTGGTTTTTATCCCCGCAATGGTGATGCTGGTGATGATTGTCAAGGCCAGCAAGCGCTATGTCAAACATCAACTGGCAGTGCTGCGGGAATACCGGCTCTTTCGCTCCAGGCGTGAGAGGGCGATCAAGGAGTACGAGGCCAAACGGGCCGGGAAAAACAAAAATCAAAAGGAAGAAAAGAAGCCTCATCGCAAGCGGGTAGTCAAGCCGAAACGAAGAGGGCCACCAAAGTTACGGTAACAATAAAGGCGGGTAAGCACAGCGAAAAAAGTGCATACCCGCCTTTTTTTATCCGGGGTGTTTTGCCGGTCAATCCTTGCGGTAGCGGTCGATACCCTCGCGAAACAGGTCGCCGCCGTGGCAGTCGTTGGCCACGACCACCTGAAAATCTTTAACCTCCAGGCGGTGGATGGCTTCCGCGCCCAGGTCTTCGTAAGCAATGACCTCGCACGAAGTTATCCAGCGCGAGATCAGGGCGGCCGCCCCTCCGGTGGCGGTGAAATACACCGCCTTGTGACGTTGCATCGCCTCCAGTACGTTCCCGCCGCGATTGCCCTTGCCGATCATTCCCTTCAGGCCCAGCTCTATCAACTGCGGGGCGTAGGAGTCCATCCGGTAGCTGGTCGTGGGCCCGGCAGAGCCGATCACTTCGCCGGCTTTGGCGGGAGTGGGGCCCACATAGTAAATCACCGCGCCGTCAACCTCGAACGGCAACTTTTCGCCGGCGGCGATCAATTCCACCAGCCGCTTGTGGGCGGCGTCGCGGGCGGTGTAAATAACCCCGTTCAAACTCACCTGGTCGCCGATCCGCAGGTTCTCTACGTCCCGGTCACTCAGCGGCGTGGTCAGTAAAATCGACTTGCTCATATCCTGCCCTCTCTCCATGTCCGTCGTTCGCGCCTGAGAGCGTCTACCACAACACAGTAAAAGGATAATGTCTACAGTGTAATACTCTGGTGCCGCGCGCTGTGGCATTGCATGTTCAGCGCCACGGGCAGGCTGGCGATATGGCAGGGGTAGACCTCGATCAGTACGTCCAGCGCGGTGGTTGTGCCGCCAAGCCCCTGCGGTCCTACTCCCGTGCGGTTCACCAGTTCGAGCAACTCCTCTTCCAGGTCGGCGTAAAATTTGTCCGGGTGACGGGAGCCGAGCTCACGCAGCAGGGATTTCTTGGCCAGCCACGCGCTTTTCTCGAATGTACCGCCGATACCCACGCCGATAATCACTGGCGGGCAGGGGTTGGCTCCCGCGCGCCGCACGGCGTCGATCACGAACTGCTTGACCCCCTCCACGCCGTCGGCCGGCTTGAGCATCGCCTGGCGGCTCATGTTCTCGCTGCCGCCACCCTTGGCCGTAAAAGTAATCTTGAGCTTGTCGCCGGGCATCTGGGTCAGGTGCACCACCGCGGGCGTGTTGTCCCCGGTGTTGACCCTGCTCAGGGGGTCGCGGACGATCGACTTGCGCAGGAAGCCGCTGGTGTAGCCCTCGGCCACTCCCCGGTCGATCGCGTCCTGCAGCGTGCCCTCGCCCCTGAGTGCCACATCGCGGCCCAGTTCCACGAAAAAGACCGCGTAGCCGGTGTCCTGACATAGCGGAACCTGCTTGTTCCTGGCAATATCTGCGTTTTCCAGAATTTGCTCGAGAATCCTGCGTCCGGTGGGGGATTTTTCCCTTGCCAGCGCACGCCGCAGCGCACCGGCCACGTCCTCGCCCAGGTTCTGGTTTGCCTGAGTGCAGAGGATGCTGACCTGCCGGGAAACAAGTCCCAGATCAATAGTTTTCACCCTGGCTGCTCCGGGGATGAGGTTGTCTTCTAGGAGCGTGTTGAAGTATTCGAAAGTATGGGCGCCTGGTTGTCAAGGGCCGTTTCCCGCTATTCAAGCCCAAAACGATGCGTGCGACGCAACTTACTTGGTATAGTACAAGTAGCAAAATTGACAAAAGAAACGGCTTGCCTTG
>JAJRTS010000027.1 GCA_024278175.1 Gemmatimonadales bacterium
CGGCTTTTCGTCATTCTTCCTACAGGGGTGAAAACAAAACTCCCGTTTGCCTGCAACGCGCCGTTCGTTCAGGACCCTGCCCGCGTGAAAATCAAAGACCCGGAAATTTCACCCACCAACCGTTGGTTACTGAAACGTGCCGGTGAACTGGCAGCAAACGGGATGCTCGAATGGCTCCGTCGGGAAGATCTGGAGATAGAAGGCCGTTGTAAAGCCTATGCTTTATTCCCGGATGTGGATCGAGATGATAACTCGCTTGAAGGGTGCTGTGCGACGATTGTTGAAGAAGCATTTGAAGAGACCATCAAGAACGAGCAGTTTTTACTGACGGAAGACGGAAATCTGGTAGCCAGGGAAGAATGTATATCAGTGCCGTCTGAAATTCTTGGCATATGGACGCCGGACCAGGTAACAAAGCTGTTCGATAAGAATAACCGACCGATCCTTCATAGCAATATTTCTTCGGCTGACCGCGAGAAGCTCATTAACTGGAGCTGTTTTGAGGAACTTGACAAGACCGACATTCTCAACGTTCTTGAATCAAAACATTTGCCCAGACCTGGCACCTGGCGGCAGCTTCTGGCCCTCTGGGTCTATGTTTCCGGCGACGTGACAGGCCACCATTATTACTACAACCATAGGGGAGTCCGGATCGTCCCGGTTCAGGGCAAGGATGTTCTTTACGCTGCCGGCGATGTGGTACGCCTGGGCGAGAAAAAACTGCTCCAGTCACATGATGACTGGGAGTTTCTGTCAGAGCATCTTCTTGTCGTCAACCCGAACTGGTTACGCTTCCTGGCCAAGCAGCGCCGTAAAGCCGAACAGCGAAACGATGATATGCTTGGCGAACAGGTGGAAACAGCATCAGCGGTTCTCAAGACACTTGGGCTGGATGACAGCAGCGATGTAAGTCGCGTTATCGAGCAAGTCGCGGAGGACGTTTTTTCCCAAGGGGAATGCCCCCTTGAGGATTGTGTCCGGCTTGCCCGGATTGCCGCGAAGCTCGGAGCATCTGCACGAAACAGTTTTCAGTTCGTTATCCGTAACGGCGACAGGAAGAGTACCGTTCAGCACATTATTGCAGACGTAAATGGCGACCTTGACCGGTTTGTCACCGATGAATGGTACGAGGAACACGTTCTCCACGATGAATATTGGCGGAAGTTTACTTCCTGCACAGAGTCTGAATGGCGGCAATGGATAACATCGGGCCGTAGCGGACTTCTGACATTTGTACCTTTGATTCCGGTACAACATCATGTATGGAGTCGTGATGAAATCCGGAGGTCATTGCGCGAACGCGGTTTCAATGGCGAGCCGTATTATCCCTACGTTACAAGTGAATTCATTCTTGACGATTGGGACTTCGATAAGGAGCACTGGGATTATTGGAAATTGTCGGCTGGGGAAGATGCCGAATTCTGGGGCCATCTTTTTGCACGGGTTCTTAATCAACCAAAAGGATACTGGTCAAAGGCGATCTCGGCCAAGGCGTTGCAGGTAGCTACAACCGGAACTAAACGGACGATCACGCATGAAGACCTTCTGCCGTCGTGGATCGTGAAGTTTCGCTCTCTGCCCTGCCTGCGGGATACGCGGGGGCATTATCGGCAACCGGCAGAGCTGTTGCGGCGTACGCCGGAGACAGAATCGCTGCTTGATGTGGAACCTTTTGTCCGCGCCGAAGATGATAACGAGCATACACGGCTACTTCTTATCAAGCTCGGCGTAAGGGATACGCCAACAGGGCCGGATCGTTTGCTTGATCGGCTTCGTGCCCTGGCAACCGTTGCGAATCCTCCGGTCTACGAGGTGGAGAAGTGGTATCACCGCCTCGATCAGATGCTCGCCAAGTGCTCCACTGATGAGTATCAGCAAATCAAGGATGCTTTCGCCGGCGATAAAATCATACTGACCGAAAACTCCGGATGGGCGCGCACCGCAGAAGTATTCCTTGATGCTGATGAGGAAGATGTTCCCGAGGCAGCCATTGTCCATGCGTCTGTTCGCCACCTGACGCTGTGGCGCAAGATCGGCGTTGCGGATCGGCCCACCGCAGAGTTGGCGCTCGAGTGGCTCCGGAGCCTTCCATCAGGGCAAAGGCTGTCCCAGGATGAATTGAGGCGGGTCCGTTCTCTCCTGCCGCGTTATGCCGAACGGATCTGGCGTGAGTGCGGGCACTGGTTGAATATTGAGGGAGAGTGGATTCCGGTTGATTCGCTGGAGTTCAAGCTCACCATGCAATCGCTGACAGCATGGAAACACTTGTTTCTGCCGATCAAACAAAAAACAGCCGACCTTCAAAAGCTATCCCATGAGGTCTGCCAGCAGCATCCATTCTCGGAACTGCGGAGCCTGGCCGCCAGTATTGAAGACCGTTTCCGGGACGACTTTGTCAATCTGCCGGCCCGGGAACAGAAGGCCTGGATCACGGTCCTGGGCAACGGGCTGCGCCGGATCACTCTCGACGATGAAACTGAAACCAAACGCATCCGGGAGCTTGCCGGGCGTCTTGCAAAAACCGGCTGGCAAGTTGCGACCGGGCTCAAGACAGTTCCTTACATTGACGGCACTCCGGCAGGTACACCCCGGCCTGTGGATGTACTCTGGAAAGGCGAACTGCTCTACGTTGAAGATCGACCTGTCGCCAGGTTGTTCAAGCCGATCGCGCAGGAACTTGCCCGACCGTTCGAACGACCGGACATTGCGGAAGCCATCAAGGCTTGCGTGGAACGGTCCCCGGAATTCATCAGCGAATACCTGGAGACAAATTTCAGGCTCGTTTCGCCTGAGGAACTGAAACCACTGAGGGCTGAAGGAACCGGGCGGGACGCTGTTGAGGCCGAAAACGAAGAAAGCCAAATTCCCGGAGAGACAACTCCGGGTGAAGAATCCGTGCCGGGCCATGAAGATGCTCAGGCAGAAGCAGGGAACGGCGGGGAGCCGTTATCGACAACACCCGAATCCGGAGACGGTCAGGGAGATGATGACGGGTACGAAGACGAAAGCGGCGAATCGCCGCCTCCGCGCAAACCGCTCTCCAGACCTCCGAAACCCCGGCTCATCGAGCGGTTTGCCCTGGCCAGGGGTTACGCCAGGGACGGTTCGGATCGATTTTACCACCCGGACGGGAGTTGGATTCAGAAAACCGCCGGAAACAGTTTCCCGTGGGAGCGGTATTCGGCATCCGGTGAATTGCAGCAGTGTTACTGGACCAAGGACCATTGCATCGAGCGTGAGCCGTTGCAGGTGGAAGCTGACGTGTGGGAGTTGTGTGACAAACATCCGGACAAATACACGTTGCTGCTCACAGACCCGACCGGCGAGCCTGTTGAACTCCCGGGCCGCCTCCTGCGTGAGTTGCGGGACAGCGGACAGTTAACCCTTTACCCTGCAAAATATCGTTTGGTGCTTGATAATGACAAAGGATGTTCACAATGACTGAGAGAAAGCCAAGTCCATCAACACAACGCTATCGAGCCCATCCTGTTCACGCAACACTCAACCAGTGGCGTGAAAAACTTCCTGCTGAGCGGCCGGATAATTTTAAGGATTTGGACCCTGATCCTAAGAATGCCTACGTGCGTCTGCGTTGGGTTCTCCGAGATCTCAAGGCCAGACTCGACAGACTGAACCCGATGTTGGCTCAAACAAATGTCCTTAACAACATCAATCAACATCTGTCACAACTGGAGAATCCTTGGACCCAATACCTGAGTAATCCAACCGGCCAATGGCAACAGCTCGAGAATCACACGGAAAACCTTATTAATCATATTCGAACCCTTCCTCCGAGCGACGGGTCGCAGGCATCGGAGGAATGCCTGGAAGAACTACGCGCTGACATGAACGCCGCCATTGAAGAGGCGCAGACAGCCATCCGGGATCTGCAGAGCACTGCAGGTGGAACTGAGAAGAAGTTCCAGGAAACAAACGAGCAACTCAAGGGGTTAGCGGCGGAGATTACCTCGCAAAAAGCTCGCCTTGATCAAATGCTGACCCAGCATAACGAGGCCTTTACAAAGGCGCAGCAGGAGCGGGCGACGCAGTTTACAAACACTGAACAAGAGCGCGTAACCAAATTCGGAGAAGCACAGGAGCAAAGAAAGAGTAAGTTTGATGCGATGGTCAATGAATTCGAGGAAACCAAGGAAGAAGTAATCAAGAAGCATCAGGAAGAGCTGGCCAGCATCGAATCGGAGGGGAAGAAGAAATCAGATGAACTGCTGACTCTGATAAATGGGCAACTCGACAAGGCCGTTGAGATTGTCGGCACCATCGTCAAAACAACAATGAGCGGCAATTATCAGATCATCGCCAATAGGGAGTACAAGAACGCTTGGGTCATGCGGGGAATTGCAATCCTGGCATTCCTGGGAATGGGTGGGATGGTCATCTGGGCGGTATCGTCAATGAACCTTGGCCCCAACGGAATAGACTGGAGTACTTTCGCCTTCAGGATATCGCTCGGTACCGCCTTCCTCATTCCTGGAATCTACTGCGCCAAGGAGGCATCGCGGCACTGGAATGCCGAGAAGCACAACCGGCGAATAGCCTTGGAGTTGGCGGCGTTGGACCCGTTCCTTGTCAAGCTGGATGAGGCCAAACAGAAGGAAATCATCGAGAAGAAGGCCGATGAGTATTTCGGGCAGGGGGCTTCTCAAGATGCAGAAGATGACTTCCCGGCATTGAAGAATATTTACTTGCGCGGGGATCAACTGTTCAAGTTTGTCGAGCGCATAGCCAAGATCGTTCATGGAGGTGGGAAGTGATGAGTTGCGAAATGCGGTCTTCTCAGACCTCAAGGAGGGTCGCGAGCATAATTACTCAGGACAATATTTTCCATGATGCAATCAATTGGTACGATTTCGAGAGGGGCGTAGCCCCGATGGAGACTTTCAAAGTATGACCTATCGTAAGAAACTCATTGAGGTGGCTCTGCCGCTGAAGGAAATCAACGAGCAATCGGCCCGGGAAAAATCCATCCGTCACGGGCATCCGTCCACCCTGCATTTGTGGTGGGCGCGGCGTCCGCTGGCTGCCTGCCGGGCGGTGCTTTTCGCCCAACTGGTGGATGACCCTTCCAGCGATCCGGCATATCGCCGACCCGACGGCAGTGTGGATGAAGACAGGGCCGGAATCAAACGGGCCGAGCTCTTCAACCTGATCGAGGAACTGGTCAGATGGGAAAACTCCAATAACCCGGATGTGATTAACAGGGCCAGAGCGGAGATCGCCCGTTGTGTTGCATCACGCAAGATCGAGTTGGGCGAACTGAAGAAAGAAACCATCATTTATGGGCGCGGGGAGGGTAAAGAACATCCGGATGGTCCTCTTCCCAATGATGGCTGCTATACCGCATGGCAGATTGAGTGCCGACTCGCCCCTGCCGAAGCCGTAAACCATTTTCTGGGAGAATACGCGCCGCCGGTGCTCGATCCCTTTGCCGGGGGCGGCTCCATTCCTTTGGAAGCGCAACGCCTCGGTTTGCGCGCCCACGCCTCTGACCTTAATCCGGTCCCGGTGCTGATCAACAAGGCGCTGATCGAGATTCCGCCGAAGTTTGCGGGACTGCCGCCGGTAAATCCTGACTGGCGGGAGAAAAGCCGGGAGGCAAAAATTCTGCAATCGTCATGGCAGGGAGCGCGTGGGTTGGCCGAGGACGTGCGCTGGTATGGCCGGTGGATGCGCGATGAGGCGGAAAAACGGATCGGCCACCTGTATCCCAAGGTGAAGATTACTCAGGAGATGGTGGACGACGGCCGCCCGGACCTGAAACCCTATCTCGGTCAGGAACTCACCGTCATTGCCTGGCTGTGGGCCAGGACGGTAGCCAGCCCCGATCCGTCCGTGGGCGGTAAACACGTGCCGCTGGTGCGCTCTTTCTGGCTGAGCAAAAAAAAGGGCAAGGAGGCCTATGTCCGGCCGATAGTGGACAGAAAAAAAGGAACATATGAATTCAAGGTCAGGGTTGGGAAACCCGCAGACGGTTTTGAGCCGGATAAGGGAACAATCATAACCCGAAAGGGAGGACGATGCCTGCTAACGGAACAATCAATGCCCTTTGCATACATTCGAGACGAAGGTAAGGCGCATAGGCTTGGTGTTTGCCTTATGGCTATAGTCTGCGAAGGTAATCGAGGACGGATTTATATTGATCCTAATTTAAGGCAAGAAGAAGTCGCACATTCTATGCAAGCTCCATGGCGACCAGACGGTGAACTACCCAAAAAACATAGGAATTTTCAAACGCCTGTTTATGGGATGAATAACCTTGGTGACCTCTTCACCTCCCGCCAGCTTACGGCCCTGACCACCTTTTCCGACCTGGTGAAGGAAGCAAGGCAAAAGGTGCTGGAGGATGCGAAAAAGGCCGGCACTCTGCCGGATGATGACCGCCCCCTGCACGAAGGCGGCAGCGGCCCGCAAGCCTACGCCGACGCCGTGGCGACGTATCTGGGGTTAGTATCTAGCAGAGCTGCTGACGCATGGTCAACTATCGTAAGTTGGCGTAATGGTGTTGAGGCGACCCGTGGTACATTCGCTAGACAAGCGCTCCCCATGGTCTGGGATTTCGCAGAGGCCCATCCATTCAGTTCTTCGTGCGGTAATTGGGATGGTGCATGTCTTGAATGGGTTGCAAAGGCTTTGGAACACGTCCCTTCGACTGTTTCTGCAAATGTTACTCAAAATGATGCCACGTCTGTCAATATTTATAAATCTGAAATCATCTCCACCGATCCGCCTTACTACGACAACATAGGTTATGCCGACCTGAGCGATTTTTTTTATGTTTGGCTGCGGCGGAGTCTGCGGGAGGTTTATCCAGACCTGCTCTCTACCATGCTGACTCCAAAAGCGGAGGAACTGATCGCTTCGCCATATCGCCATGGCGGAGACAAGAAAAAGGCAGCTGAATTCTTCGAGACAGGCTTGGGGCAGGCCATTCAGCGTTGGCGGGAAAACGGACATCAGGATTATCCCGCTACGATTTTCTATGCCTTCAAGCAGGCGGAAACCGATACATCAGGAACCGCTTCCACCGGCTGGGAGACCTTTCTGGCCGGCGTCATTGATGCCGGCTTTACCATAACCGCTACCTGGCCCATGAGGACGGAAAGGTCTGTAAGAAGCGTGGCTATCGGCACCAACGCCCTTGCCTCCTCGGTCGTCCTCGCCTGCGTGCCCCGCACTAAGGACGCTTCCCTTGCCACCCGCAGGGAATTCATCACCGCGCTCAAGCAGGAGCTGGCGGAAGCCTTGCGCCTGCTGCAATCAGGCAATATCGCGCCGGTGGACCTGGCCCAGGCCGCCATCGGGCCGGGCATGGCCATCTTTTCCCGTTACGCGAAGGTGGTGGAGTCGGACGGCTCGCCCATGACGGTGCGCACGGCGCTGACCCTCATCAACCAGGTGCTCGACGAAGTGCTGGCCGAACAGGAAGGCGAATTCGACAGCGATACCCGCTGGGCCGTGGCGTGGTTCGAGCAGTTCGGCATGGACGAAGGCCCTTACGGCGTTGCGGAAACCCTTTCCAAGGCTAAAAACACTTCCGTGCAGGGACTCGTCGAGGCCGGGGTGGTGGCCTCGCAGGGCGGCAAGGTGAAACTGCTTGGCCGGGAAGAACTGCCCGATGACTGGGACCCGGCAACCGACGCCCGCCTCACCGAATGGGAAGCAGTACAACACCTGATTCGTGCGCTGGACAGGGAGGGCGAAACCGGTGCTGCGGATCTGTTGCGGAAACTGGGCAGTGACTACGGTGAACGGGCCCGTGACCTGGCCTACCGGCTCTATGCCATCTGCGAGCGCAAGGGCTGGTCGGGTGAGGCACTGGCGTATAACAGCCTGGTCATCGCCTGGCCGGAGATCAGTAAACTGGCCCATCAGACCCCGGCGGGTACGGGCGAGCAACGGACACTATTCGAGTAAGGAGCATGCGGAACATGAGGAATCTCGGTCATGGCTAAAACAAATCACGGAAGAGTGGGCGAAGCGCTGGAACTTCTTAACGAAGGATTACGGCCGTTTGTGGAGCGGGAACTTCGGGCTGCCCATGGCGACGGGTGGCAGGAGTCGGTGCTGGTAGCGATTCGTCAGGACCGCGGTGCGGTCAAAGCTGCAAAGACAGGCGAGATCAATTGGGATACGCAGAACCTGCTCGCAGTCATGTGGGATCAATGGAACAGCGTATTCCGTAATACGCTCGGCCATGCCGAACGGTCTCTGGTCAGTGAACTGCGCGACATCCGCAACCGCTGGGCGCACCATACCCCGTTTTCCAGTGATGATGCTTACCGGGCGTTGGACAGTATGGACCGTCTGCTTTCCGCGGTTTCCGCACCCCAGGCCAAAGAGATCGAAAAACAGAAGATGGCTCTGCTGCGTGTGCGGTTCGATGAACAGCGCCGCAATGAAATGCGGAAAAACTCCATCCGGCCTGTTGAAGGGAGTCCGCAGGGCGGCCTTAAACCCTGGCGCGAAGTTGTCACTCCGCATAAAGATGTGGCCAGCGGGAAATATCAGCAGGCGGAATTCGCGGCCGATCTCTGGCAGGTCTATCTGGGTGAGGCAGCTTCGGAATATCAGCATCCGACGGAATTCTTTCGCCGCACGTTTATTACCGAAGGACTGGGGAAGCTACTGAACAATGCTATCTTGCGCCTTTCCGGTAAGGGCGGAGATCCGGTGGTTGAGTTACAGACCAATTTCGGTGGCGGCAAAACACACAGCATGCTGGCCCTGTATCATCTGTTTTCCGGTACGCCTGCGGCAGAGTTGCCCGGCTCGGAGCACATTCTCAAAGAGGCGGAATGTAATGTCCCCGCTAATGTGAACCGTGCCGTGGTGGTCGGCACGAAAATTTCGCCGGGCAGCCCGATCAGGAAGGATGACGGCACCGTTGTGCGAACGATCTGGGGCGAAATTGCCTGGCAGCTCGGTGGCCGGGAAGGCTATGAAATGGTGCGGGAAGATGATGAGAATGCCACCAACCCGGGCGACCGGCTTAAGGATCTGTTCAACCGGTTCTCGCCATGTTTGATCCTTATCGACGAATGGGTTGCATACGCCCGGCAATTGCATGAAGGCAGCGACCTGCCGGCAGGATCGTTCGATACGCAATTCACTTTCGCCCAGACTCTGAGCGAGTCTGCCAAAACGGCGAAGGATACGTTGTTGGTGGTGAGCATCCCCGCCTCGGACAATGAGATTGGCGGAGACTGGGGCCAAAGGGCGTTGTCGCGCTTGAAGAACGCCATCGGCCGGGTGGAATCAAGCTGGCGTCCGGCAAGTCCGGATGA
>JAJRTS010000028.1 GCA_024278175.1 Gemmatimonadales bacterium
GAAAAAGATTAAAGAGCGGGAGGCGCGGGAAAAAGAGACTGGGAAGAAGACGCGGGGGAGAAAGCCGAAGCCACCCGATCAAGTTAAGCAAAAGCAGTCGAAGGCAAATATAACTGACCCGGACAGCCGGATTATGAAAACTCGCAAGGGCTATGAGCAAGGATACAATGCACAAGTGGGGGTGACAGAGAAACAGATCATCATCGCCGAGAACGTGACGCAAGAAGCGAACGACATCAACCAACTGCATCCCATGCTGGAGCGGGCGGAAGGGAATCGCAAGGCAGTGGCCCTGGAGGAAGAGATCGAGGCTTTATTGGCAGATGCTGGTTACTGCAGTGAGAATAACTTATCAAAGAAAGCCTCTGAGGAGCCGGAGTTGTTTATAGCAACGCAGAAAGATTGGAGACAGCGGAAAGCCCTGCAGGAGGAACCACCACCAAGGGGACGAATTCCGAAGGGCTTATCACAGACAGAGCGAATGGAAAGAAAGCTTCGAACTAAGCGAGGAAGAAAAATCTACAAAAAAAGAAGCCAGACGGTGGAGCCCGTTTTTGGTCAAATCAAAACTGTGCGGGGTATCGACCAGTTTGTACGCAGGGGACTGGATGCGTGCAAAAACGAGTGGTCTCTTATCTGTGCCACGCACAACCTGCTGAAGCTTTGGAGAAGTGGAAAAGCTTGCTGGAATTGAAGATTGACCAGTAGAGCCAAGTTTCCCGGTTCTTCGGGTTATTGCTCTTGATAAATTTCGGTCACTTTGATAAAATTGATTCGTTGGGTGGAAAAATCTCTCTGAGCTTTCGGGAGTACAAGATCGGCAGTCTGTGCAACAGACTCAGTGGACATCCAATACTCAAATTAACCTGAGAGCAGGAGGGGTGTATCCCTTCAGAACAAGTTAGGCAGCGTGCCCCTTGAGTCTCAGAAGTGATCTCTGCCGTGCATAAATCCTGATCATAGTCTATTGACACCAATAAGGTAACAGGATAAAAACAGTGCCTGTCGCCGAGGGACCTGATCAAACGGAAAAAGCCTGAAAAAGAGGAAGAGTTTGACCTCGGCAGAGAAGATGAACAAAACAGTTACAATTACTAAAAAATGCACCTAAATTTCAATAACAAATATCCCACTTATTCCGGCGACATACACAGAGACAAGCTAATGTCATGTTCAGGCCTTTATGGAGGATATTGCCATGAAAAAGATTATATTACCGGTAACCGTTATAATCGGTTTCCTGGTGGCTGGTTTCCCCACCTGTTCCTGGTGTTTTAACTCCGTGGAACGTGAAGACCTGAACATCCAGGTGCTTCGTGATTATCTGGCTCTCTCGGACATTGCTGTCGAAGCTCTGATCAGGGAACCGACAAATAACAGCAACTATTCGGAAAGCCTGCGTGCCTATCCGCAGTATTTCGTGGATTCTTATGCCGTCAGAGCGCTTGCGGTTGCATATGACCTTACAGGTAGAAAAAAGTACCTCGAAGCATGTCAAATCTGGTCTGACCGGATGCTTGAGCAGCAGAAAGGGATGAATCCGGAGGGTGCTTACTACATGAATTACCACCGCAAACCCGGCGAGGATTCAGGAGAATGGTTTGTGGCAGATTGCGGCTCGATAGTGATGGCAATCATTGCAACGGCACTGCGCTGCGACGACCCTTTAACCAGGCGGGAATATCTTGAAAGTGCGGAGTCGTTCGCCCGCTTGGTGATGACGCGCTACAGCAGTCCATCGGGTGGAATAACAGACGGTATCTGGCATAAGTCGGACAAGGAATGGTGGTGTTCAACCGCTCTGTTTTCGGCGTTTATGTTCCAGTACTACGGCATTACAGGTAAAAAGGAGTATCTGGACGTGGCGCAGGCGGGCGTGGACTGGTTGCTCGGTTTTGACTATGACGGGACAATCCTTTATGATTTCAAGGACGGTGCACCAACCACGATTTTTTACGTTCTCGAGGCTTATTCATCGGCCCTGCCGCACATGCAAAGCAACGATCCGCGGAGAGGAGAAGTTATTGGACGTCTCTCTGCGAGCGTTGAATGGATGGCGGACACACAGAATTCAAAAGGGACCTGGGCATACAACCCGGACAACTGGGGCGTTAAACTGGGAGGTTTGCCTTGTCATATGCTGATATACCTGCAGTATTGCGCAGCAGACCCCAATTCACAACTGCACCGTTTATCCCGTACAGGCAAAATGGTGTTATTGCCTGAGTTGGTCCGGAGTTCCGCCGCTGGAGCGTTGAGTTACTTTTCTTCGATACACCAGAGTGGCAGAAAAGTATTCACCCAGCAGGACGCATTCACAATGATGTCTTATGCCGAGAAGCTTTGTCCCGGAGAGCTCTACAGTAAGACAGGTTCCGAATTCCCCTATCGCCGATTTTCAGAGCAGGAACTCAGCAATATGCAATAATCCGCTAGTCAGGAGCACCGGCAGAATCTACTGTCACCATTATCGTCGGAGGGTTTTACCGTGAATAAAAAAATCGCCCCCTGGTCCGCCGCGCTGCTGGTACTGATCAGTATCTCCCTGATTGGCTGTGGATCGCAAAGCCAAACCATTGACGCCGGTGTTCCCAAGACTATCACAGTTGCCCAACAGGGCGAGGCCGATGTAACAGGCTCCGATAACACAGCTCTTCAGCGCGCCGCCAATATGCTCTCCCCCGGAGACACGCTGCAGATCGGTCCCGGCGAATACCTGATGGACAACGCTCTGGTCATCCCGGTTTCCGGCGTGACAGTCCGGGGAGTACCGGGACGCACCGTGCTGAAGAAAAACCGCGCGGTTACCAGCCTGATTATCGAGGGCGGCGACTGGGGCGAGGACGTGTTCATTGTCAGCGAGCCGGAAAAGTTCAGAATCGGCATGGGAGTGGCAATCAAGGACGACCGGAACGCCGGGGGCTACAGCGTGGTCACTGCCACGATCGAGGACATCCGGGGCGATACTGTCTTTACCTCCGAACGCTCGGTCAACGACTTGAATTACGTGAACGGTAACGCCCGTCTGGAAAGCACTTTCCCTGTGCTGGCCGGCTACGGGCTGAGCGATGTGGTGCTAGAGGGGATCACGGCCGATGGCAACAAAGACCTGAACCCGTTCGAACTCGACGGCTGCCGGGGCGGGGCGATTTACCTGTTCGACTGCACCAATTCCACGATCCGTAACTGCGTGGCCCGCAACTACAACGGTGACGGGATATCGTGGCAGATCACCGACCGGATCACTGTCGAGGCGTGCGAGGCAGTGGGCAACACCGGCCTGGGGCTACATCCCGGCACCGGCAGCACCAACTCGGTAATCAGAGACTGTCACTCACACAACAACGGCGTGGTTGGCCTGTTCCTTTGTTACCGGGTCCGGCTCGGGGTCATCACCAACAACGTGTTCGAGCACAACGGCCGCTACGGAGTATCGATCGGGCATAAGGATTCGGACAACCTGTTCGAAAACAACATTATCCGCTATAACGGTTTCAGCGGGGTCTATTTCCGCAAAAACCCGGAGCGAGTGGGCGGACACCGTAACATTTTTCGCAACAACAAAATAAAGAACAACGGAAGCGCAGAGCAGGGCTATGGGGTTTATGTGGAAGCGGAGAACCAGGGTGAGGTATTCGAGAACAACCTGATTGCCGAGACGCGCGCGGGAAGCGAAGCTACCCAGCGTTACGGGATCTTTATCGCTAAAGGAAACAGTTCGGTGACCGCCGAGGGTAACGAGATGAAAGGACACAGCGAGGCGGACTTCCACGACGAGAACCAGCGCAAGCGTTAATCGCAAAGAATTCCTCGCAGCTTTGACGCGGGGTAGTTCATTCCCGGACCGGTTGTGAGAATTATTTTTTCAAAGGTCTCATTTATATAAGGCCTGTTTTATGCCCGTGCTTGAATCCCCACAAAATTTGTGTTAGCGTTTCCGGCAGGTAGCGAGTCACGGCCACAGACCAAAAGTACGAAAAGGAATATAAGATGAATAATGTCACCATCGTTGTCCCGTCATACTGGGGACGCCATGAGGACGAGTCCAAAAGCACGGAGAAAAGCGTTTTCGACCACCCGACCGATCTCTGCGAGGAGGGCACTCTTGCCAGGCTACTGGACAGTCTTGATATCCTCGACAGGTTTCAGGGCAGGATTGTAATTATCGCTGTTGCCAATGAACTCGAAATCGCCGCTGAAGTAGAGGAAAAGATCGATAGGATTATCCGCCCCTACCGCAGCCGTTACGAGATAACCTGTATCGGCCAAAATACCCTGGAAAAGATAAAGGCCGGCCTTGCAAGCCGGGGCGTGTCAGCTGAAGCTCTCCAGATGTTGCGGCTGGATAACTATGCGTCTGTGCGGAACATCTGTTCACTGGCCGGCATACTCCACGGCAGCTCCTGTACCGTGTTTATCGATGATGACGAAGTTTTTACGGACAGCGGTTTTCTGGACAAGGTCACCCGGAACATGGGACGCTCTCTTGGCGGCGACACTGTCCAGGCTCTGGCTGGATACTATCTTCAGCCAGACACCTACCTGCTGGACGAAACCGGAGTACCTGACTGGCGCAGACCTTTCTGGAACAATGCCGCGGCCATGAACGAAGCCTTCTCCCTGATAATAGGGCGGGGAGAGCGCCTGAAACAGACGCCTTTTGTGTTCGGCGGTAACATGGCGCTGGCTCTGGAGGCTTTGAAAAAAGTTCCTTTCGATCCGAGGATAACACGGGGCGAAGATATGGATTTCCTGTTTAACCTGCGGATCAACGGGATAAAATTCTATCTGGACCGCGAGCTGTCGATAAAACATCTGCCACCTTCTTCCTCACAGCCGGCCTGGAAAAAACTCCGGGAAGATGCGTTGCGATTCCTCTACGAACGAAAAAAGCTCGAAGATCACCGCGAGCTTTCCCGCCGGGAGTTGCAGCCGTATCCGGGTTTGTTCCTCGGGGATGACCTTGAGCAGAGGATACTGGAGACCGCCAGTCTGCTTAAGGATGACTACGAGTCGAAGGGCAAAATGGAGGAGGTTCGCAGGTGCCGGGAGATTATAAGCATGGCAAGTAACAACCCTTTTGCAGGTTTTGACACCAGGGCGTGGATGCAGGAGATTACTGCTCACTGGCGGGAGATCACTTTCAAGGCCGATGGGCTTGGTGTCTTGAAGTGAACACTCACCGAAATGCAAAGCCCGTGAAAAGACAGGTGACCTGCCCCGGCGAAAACGGGTCCTGTTGATAGCAGAGCAATCGGGCCGCCACCGCCTGAATCAGATCTGATATTTCCTCCGGCGTCTCTGCGCAGAAAAGTTTGGAAATAGCTTCCTCGGCCCCGCCGATTTTTTTAAACGTTTAAACAATTAAGTATCACTTGGCTCTGCCAGGGGTTTACAAAACATATCTTCCAACTGAATATCCGACAGTAAGTTGTGGAATTATTGGCAACATTTCACTCATTTAAGCTATAAAAATCCGGATATATGGCTTGATCTTGCGAAGTGGGCTAGATAGGTTCTTTTACATTAAGAGACCTTTGATTTAATCAAAGAAT
Organism: Gemmatimonadales bacterium; assembly: GCA_024278175.1. GTDB lineage: Bacteria > Gemmatimonadota > Glassbacteria > GWA2-58-10 > GWA2-58-10 > JAJRTS01. The sequence goes on from JAJRTS010000028.1 coordinate 5,556, forward strand.
TGTGAGGGGGAGAGACAAAACCTTTTAAAAAAGGTTCTTTTCTCTCCCCCTCACACTCCCCCTCTTTTTTTCCAAAACTTTCTATCAGGGGGAATATCTTTAATCAGGCCATGCAGTTACAATTAACAACCCCTGAATTTTCTTCTGATACACAAAAATGAGTGATACGAAAAACTTCCTCATAACAATTCAGTCGTCCAATTTTTCAAAGGTCTCATTAAGCATGTGGCTTAGTACCGGTTGCCAACATTTCTTTTAATCGCAGCTAAACCGAGAGGCTGCTTGCCTGTTTACGGCAAAAAGGATGGTAGATGATAATGGATAATGCCAGGATCGATGAACAGAATATCAACTGGAAATACGTCGGCACTGTGTCTTTCATCGCGGCGATAGGAGGCCTTCTTTTCGGTTTCGACACGGGAGTGGTTTCGGGAACGATCGGCGGGCTTGTGGAAGAATTTGCGCTGAACGCCTGGCAGGAAGGTTTCGCCGTAAGCAACTTGATTATTGCCTGTATTTTAGGTTCCGTTATCACCGGTCCTCTCACCGACCGCTATGGCCGAAAAAAAATGCTTATCGGCGCAGGTTTCCTTTTTACTGTTTCGGCGGTACTTTCCGGCCTGCCCCAGAATTACTGGCAGCTTATCGTTGCCCGCAGCATCGGCGGTTTCGGTGTGGGAATCGCTTCGGTTCTTTCACCAATCTACATCGCCGAACTCTCACCGGCACGCGTGAGAGGCGCGCTTGTTGCGGTCAACCAGCTTGCTATCGTGGTCGGAATTCTGCTGACTTACATCAGCAACTGGATCCTGGTCGACATCGGCGTTAACTCCTGGCGGTGGATGTTTGAAGTGGAGGCTGTCCCTGCCCTGTTTTTTACACTGGCTTTGTTTTTTATTCCCGAGAGTCCCCGCTGGCTGGCAAAAAATAAACAGGATAGCCTGGCGCTGAGTGTTTTCCGGAAAATTGGCGGAGAAGATTATGCAGTCAAGGAAATGGAACTGGTGAGAGCCGCGCTCGATAAGGAAGAGGGCGGTATGCAGGAATTGCTGAATCCCAAGGTGAGGCTTGTTTTGATTGTCGGATTTGCCCTTGCGATATTCTCGAATTTCACGGGCATCAACGTAATTATTTATTACGGGACCGAGATATTCTCGATGGCCGGATTTGTCGAAAAAGCTTCCTCTTTCAAAGCCCAGATGATTATCGGCCTGACTAACCTGATTTTCACTTTCGTGGGAATGGCGCTCATTGACAGGGCGGGAAGAAAAATTCTGCATATCGTTGCCTACGCCATTATGACTGTCTCCATGCTGGCCCTGGGGCTGATGTTCGGGATGAAGGACGTTAACCCTGTATTGATGGTTATCCCCGTGATGACCTATGTCGCGTCTTTCTCAACCGGTGTCGGTGTCGTGATCTGGGTCTATCTCTCTGAAATGTTTCCCAATAAGATCCGCGGCGCCGCCATGGGCATTGCCACCATGCTGGTCTGGACGGCTAATTTTGCGGTCACGCAGTTCTTCCCGATTCTGCGCGATTTAATGGGTGGTAACGTTTTCTTTATTTTTACCGCTGCCTCCTTTGTGGCGTTTATTGTTACGATGATTTTGATGAAGGAAACAAAAGGGTTGCAGCTTGAGGAGGTAGAGCGGGCTTTTGAGACAACGTGACCCAGACGTCAAAGTGAAAAATTCAGCGGACAGTCGCCCCGGGAAACTGGCCAAGACCGTTAATGTAGTGTTTTACAGATTATACTCCGGTTGGCCTTCACACAAAACCAGGCCCGGTTAGATCAGATGATTGTCCGGCAAACGCATCTTTCCATGACCTGCGGTTTATTCTTTTAGGATCAACCAGAGCATAAGTTTGTAAAGCTTCAGGGGAACCTCTGACAATTATCTTTTCGGCTGCACCCGGTACGCAACCGCCCGGCCGGGCGAACAGGATTACAAAAGCCGGATCAGTTCGGGATTATCGCCTGTATCGACCATCCATTGCTTCAGCTTTTCCTTCAAATCCCGCTTGACCGTCGCCAGCTCCGGCGAACCGGCCAGATTAGTAAATTCCCAGGGATCGTTTTCAAGGTCGTAAAGCTCCTCGGCCGGTACCGGGTCTTCATTGTAGATATCGGCCAGCGGCTGAGGCAGCTCCCCGGCCTGTCTGAGCCTGACTATCTCCTGCCAGCTTGCGCCATTGGCGATATCTCCGACCGGCAGAAAGGGAAAATTGGTAAAGGTCCGGATATACTTGTACCTGTGGGTGCGGGCGCACCTCATCACGAACTCGTCGGCGTGTGCGTTGCGCTCGGCGAAAACGACATCCCTGACCGAATCGGTCCTGCCTGCGAGCAAGGGCAGCAGATTCTGTCCCTGCATATCCTCCGGGACCGGCAGGTTCAACCCGGAAAGGATGGTCGGCGCCAGGTCCACGAAACTGACCAGCGCCTCCGTAGCCATTCCGGCCCTGGTCAGTCCGGGCCAGGAAACGATCAGCGGCACGAGCAGGCCCGGGTCGTAAAGGGTGGCTTTCGCCCTGGGGAACGGCAGCCCGTTGTCACCGGCGAAAATCACGATCGTACGGTCCCTGATCCCCTCGTTTTCCAGCTTTTTCAGGAACGCGCCCAGGTGGTTGTCCATCCAGGTGATATCGCTCAGGTAGCCGGCGAGGTCTTCCCGGACAGCCTCGGTATCCGGCAGATACGGCGGCACCCTGATCCCCTCGGTGCCGTAAATATTCTCATGTTTCCAGGTGCGGTGGGGTTCCACGTATCCGAGCTGGTAGAAAAACGGCTGATTCGCCCGCAGGTCGTCAAACGACTCTTCGATTTGTTTGGCTTTGCCCAGGTGCCATTTCTCCCAGACGCAGCAGCGGTATCCCAGTTGCTCCAGGGCGTCGGTAAAGATAAATTCAGCACCTCCCAGCGGGGAGTGCAACACTTCCGTGCCGGTCGTATGCGGTGTTTTTCCCGTATAGAGGGCCGAGCGGTTGGGACTGCACTGGGGAGAAGCGCAAACAGCGTTGGTAAAGCGGACTCCCTCGCCGGCAAGCGCATCCAGCATGGGAGTGCGCACAACAGGGTCACCATAGCACCCGGCGTGATCACGTCCCTGGTCATCCGAAATAGCCAGGACGATATTCGGCAGGTCAGCGGAGTTTCTGTTGCCGCAATTGAGCAGACCGCCGGCCAGGCCAAGCCCGATGGCGGAGCCCAGGGTACTGATAAAGTGTCGCCTGCTGGGATTCGGATCTGGCTCATTCATCAACTTTCCCCCCTCCCAAAAGAAATCCCTGAAAATTGACTATCCCCGCGGCAAGCCACGAGGTTTTTTTGTCGATCAAACCGTTATCGACAAGGTTGACCTTATTATCCCGGTTCTCATTCCAGCTTTCCCGCGCTCCAGAGGATCGCTCTGCTGACAAGCTCGCGGTAGGCGGGGTTCAGTTGAGCCAGACGGCCGTGGCCGAGCTGGATGACCGCCACCCGCGATTTGTTGTAGGGGCTGATCCAGGCCAACGGGCCGTCACTGGTGGGCTCATCGGTCTCCAGGATAACTTTTACATCCGGTGAGATCCACATCCCCTTATACGTTTCATCCCGGAAGTGCATCGGCCCGATCCCGGCGGTTACCGGATGGCGCTGCACCGGACGGATAAAAAGCTCGACATCGTGCTTGTAAGTGGAGGCGGGCTGTTCACCTTCCTGCTCCAGGATATACCTGCCGCCGACCACCTCGCGCCACCACCAGGGCCAGGAGTTGTAGTCGGCGAGTGCGTGGTGCAGCACCACCAGGCCTTTACCGCTTTCCACGAACGCGCGCAGGTTACTCCTGCCGGCAGGGCCGAGTTCCCGGGACAGATCGTAGAGCACCAGCACATCGTATTTTTCCCTGATGTCGGCGGCGAACGCGTCGGTGTTCGAGGTGGCATGGTCCCAATCCAGCCATTTGCCATCGAACAGGGTGTAGAACCCGGTATCGTATTCATGGCCGCCGGTTACGACCAGCACCTTTGGGGCATCCGGTTTTTTACCGTAGATATCAAAGACCGCCGGCAGAGTTACCTTACCGGTGGCCGCCCACTGGCAGCCCCGCAGAAAAGTGGCGACAAACCCCGGCTCGCTCATTGCCGCCAGATTATGACCCAGGGCGGTGTAAAACGTCCGGCCCTCGCCGTAACCGACAGTCCAGAGGATCGGCTCATCACGGCCGGTACCCCTGGTGGCGGGATCACTGTAGGCGGTGGCGATCACGTGGGTTTCGGGTTCCATCCGGGGCTGGTGGTAAAGCTCGTCGGTGGCGCTAAAGCTTGCGGCCATTCCGGCGGCAATCGGGTGCTCCCGGTCGGTAAACTTCACCACGAAGGAATGCCTGTCGCCATGGGCCGTTTTCGGCGGCCCCTCCACCCAAACTCCGCCGACTATGCTAGCCCACTGTGGCCAGGGCTTCTCGAAAATCCCCGTGCGCACGTGATGGTCGGCCAGCACTTCCATTTCGCTGAAAGCGTAGTTGGCGCCGTGGATCGCCACCAGCCCCTTGCCTCCCCTGACGAATTCCTCCACCGCCCTCTCGGCGGTTTCTCCCCAGCGGGGCCCGCAGTAATCGACCACCAGCAGGTCGTAAGGGGCAAGCGTGCGGGCGGTAAGCCCGGCCGGCTCCTCGGTTACACGCACGTCGAAACGGCCGGTTGCCAACAGGCGCTCTTTCAGAAACGGAGAGCTTTGGCGCCAGTTATGATTGTTGCGGCCGGTGAGGATCAGCACCCGGATGGCGTCCCTGGTAAAAAACCTGTCCAGGCTGGTTTCGGCCCTGGAGCAGACTGTCAGAAACAATAACCCCGCCGAGATAAACAGCAGCATTCCGGCTGAAATTTGTTTTTTCATTGTTCCTCCACTCCCGCCTTTTCGATGATACCCCGCAGGTGACTCAGGCTTCGCCGCGCCTGTTCAGGCGTCCCGCATTCGACCGAGAGAACGCCGGAAAAACCTGCTTCCACCAGGATGCCTACCACCTTGGCCCAGTCGATCACACCGTCGCCGCAGGCGCAACCCACAGGGGTCCCGGTCACCTTGCCTCTCTCGTCCCCGGAGCGTTGCGGTGCGATATCCTTGGCGTGCACGTGGACCAGCAAATGCGCGGTTTCCCTGAGACCTTCGTAGGGGTCCTCGCCACCGAGCCAGGCGTTTCCCAGGTCGTAATTCACTCGCAGACAGGGCGAGTCGACCAGCGTGGCAATCCGCAGCAGGCCCTCGGTGGTGCAGGAAATACTCTGATGCGGCTCGATACCGATATAGACACCGTAGCGCCCGGCGGTGCGCAATGCCATCGTCAAGGTGTATTTCATTATTTCGAAGCACTGTTCATCGCTCATCCAGGACGGCCTGATTCCCTCGTCGGTGTTGACCACCGGCGCACCGACAGCGGCGGCGAACCGAATCGCCCTGGTGAGATAGGAAACGGAGACCTCGGGACGCATCAGCGGGCAATGGGCACTGAGCCCGGAAGCTTTCACCCCGTAGCGGTCGAGGATCTCTTTCATCTCCAGCGGGTCTTCTTCCATGGACCATGAATGAAAGTACCCCGCCTCGCTCAACAGCTCACGCCCGGTATGCACCATCGGCTCCACGTACTTGTAACCGAGGCGCGCCGCCCGCCCGACACCGGCGGCGAACGGTTTGTCTTCGCAGCGGATGAACTCCATGTTGATGCCGGGAGAGATAATCATACGTTCCATTCCTCTTGCCATTGGACACGGCGTTTTTCTTTGTAGGCGATATTGCCGATATGGCAGGCCATCGATGAATAGTGACCTTCCACCGCATCCGCGCTGGGTTTACTGCGCGAGCGCATGCATTCAAGCCATTCGGCCAGGTGCTGCTTTGCCGAACCGTAGGGCACTTTGACGGTCATCTCCCTGGCTGGCTTGTCGTCGCCGGAGGTGAGAAAGGTATAGCTCGAACGGAAGATGGACAACCGTCCGCCGGTTCCCATAAAGACGATATCCGCCACTTCCGGGCTGGCCATATCGGTAATGGTGGCCTCGAAAGTAACATTCACTTTGGGATAGTCCAGGACAAGGTTGATGTTATCGGGTGTATCGCGGCCGTCATCGTACTGGTATATGCCGCCAAGAGCAACCGCGGAAGCGGGCTTGCTCAGCCCCAGAAACCAATGGACCACGTCCACCATGTGCACGAACAGGCCGCCGGTCATCCCGCCGCTGGAAAAATCCCAGTAAGCGAAGCGGTTGAAATAGCGTTTCGCATCCCAGGGAATTTTGGGCAACCAGGCCAGGCAGGCCTCCCAGTCAAGACCGCTCGGCTTACGCTCCAACCCGGGCGGGACAGGGAATGTGTAGCCGCCGTTACCGTTCCAGATTGTCCGCACCATGTTTACTTCTCCGATCAGACCGCTGTCGAAAAATTTGGCTTTCGCGTCCTTGAAGTGCGGGATGCTCCTCTGCTGCATGCCCACCTGGACGATCCGGCCGGTATCTCTGGCCGCACGGACGACATCGAGGCCCTGCGCCGGCAGCGAAGTCATCGGCTTTTCCACGTAGACGTCCTTGCCCGCCCGGCAGGCATCGACAGTTATCCCGGCGTGCACGTGGTCGAAAGTGCCGACGACCACTCCATCGATATCTTTCCGTTCCAGCAGCTTACGGTAATCGGGGTACTTGTCCACAGGCCCGGTGATTTTTTCGGCTTCGTTCATCCGCTCATCCCAGACATCACTGAGGGCGACCCACTCGATCCTGCCGATGCCGTTAAGATTACGCATCAGGCTTCTCGAACGGTTGCCGCTGCCGATCACTCCCAGGCGGATCCGGTCATTGGCGCCGAGCACGCGTTTCGAAGAAGCCGCCGTGGCTACAGTCGCGGCTGCCAGTGTGCCGGCAAGGAAGGAACGTCGTGAGATTTTTCGCTTCACGTCAGGCATAACAAAACCTCCTCAAGGTTTACGACCGTGATTCATAAAGCAAGAAGCGGAGTGCAGCTTTTAGATTTAATAAAACTGGATAAAAGAACATTGCCCCAAAAGACACAGTAACCGATAATATATTATAGTATATTACTATAAAGGAGGCGGGAAATGGATAAATCGGTCATATTACATGCCTTAAAAAAGCAAGCTTTTGAAGACCCCGCGGTTAATCCGATTCGCATCCAGGACGACCTTGTTGTCCATCAGCTCCCGGGGGGGGAACATTCGATCCATGCGGACTATGGTTTACGCATCTTTTCCACCCTGCAAAACAACGAGTCTGCTCCGCGCAAGTACATTTATCCGCGATACTTCCAGTTTTACGGATTCTCCCATCTGATCAATGGCCGGGGTTGGTATTGGACGCCAGAGAAAAAAATGACGCTTTTCAATAAAGGGCAGGCGGTACTCTCTACTCCGGAATTTGTACAGGATTACGCCGGATACAAAACAAGCTATGTTCAGGACGCCATCAGCTTCTGCGGGCCTGTCGCAGATCATCTTTTCAGAGCAGGGATCATCAAGGACGGTATCGTTGAAATCGGGAACACACGCCGCCTTTTACCCATCATCGAACAGATTAAGGACCCCTCGCTCAACTCTCAAATCAAAGCTAACTTAATGCTTCAGAACCTGTTGGTCGAGATATTCTTCGAACGCCTGGAAGCTGTTCCGAAGGAAAACCATCCGCAAATAAGCAGATTATTGACGATGATCAGATCAAAATCGGAGAAATGGTGGGCCGGCCCGGAGATGGCGGCATTCTGCAATATGAGTCTGAGCCAGTTTCGGCGGGTATTTCACAAAAAAACCGGCTATTCTCCGAAACAGTATATTGATATGATCAAAATCCAGCAGTCGACGGAACTGCTGTGCATTGCCGGGCTCTCGGTTGCGGATGTGGCGGTAAGGCTGGGTTATTCCGACCCCTTCCATTTCAGCCGCCGCTTCAAGCAGATTACCGGGATTTCGCCGTTGAATTACCGGCGACAATTCGGCTGAGTAGTCCCGGGGGTCTCAAAGCGCAGAAAACGCAAGGGATGGATAACCGATCCAACAAACCAATCCCTCAAAACTCGCATGGGCGGGGGGATATCAGGCACATTCCTCCAGTGCATGTTTGTACTCATTAACAGGGAGCCGTTGAAAAAATCCTCAACGCCTCCAAGTAAAATATTTTGGCTGGCCGGTCGCCCAAGGGCAAGGTACGGGTTTTTACCGGTTCTGCTAATTGTTTTATTTCAAGCAGTTAGATTGCTCCTACCCGTTTTTGGCCGGCATGACGAGCAACGGCCCTCGACAACCTTTATTCACATTCCACGTATTTTTCAACAATTTTTCAGAGGGGGGTGTGAGTTTTTCCGGGGGCGCCCTTTAAATGTTGACAATTTGGTCCAGCATGCTATTATTCTTCAAAGGATAGTCAGATAAATTGGGGAGAAAAAATGAAAATAGAAAAGAAGCTGGGGATTATTGCCTGTGGGCTGACCCTGATAATAATCTCAATGTTTCTCCTGACCTGGATTTCCACTGCCCGGCAGAAAGATGACTCCCTGGTTGTCAACCTGGCTGGCAGGCAGCGAATGCTGATTCAGAAAATGACAGCGGAGATTTTGGATTACCATATTATAAGAGAGAAAACCGACAGCGAGTTCACGAAGTCCGCCGAAAACATTCGAAACACCATGAAAATTTTCGATCTGACTCTTTCTGCTCTGAAAGATTCCGGTCCCGCTCCTCTTTCCCAGGATTTAAAAACCACGGAATACAGGGAGTGCCCCCAGGCCAAAGAGCCGGTTTATACCCAGTTGGGAAAGGTGGCTGATTTATGGAAAATCTATTCAGGCCGCATCGAGGCTTTTCTTAACAGCAGGGAGCAGGCCGATGCGCGACTGGCTTGGCTAGTGGGTAATAGCCAACCGATTCTTCGGGCGATGAACAAAGTTGTCTTTATGATGCAGGAGCAGTCTGAAAAGAAAGTCAGCCTTTTGCTGCGCGCTCAACTGGCGGGAATTTTCTTTGGTATCTGTTTCGTAATACTTACGATTTTCATAACTCTGGAGCTTGCCGGAGCTAATAAAAAATTGCGGATTGAGGTTCTGGAGCGCAAGCAGGCCGAGGATGAGCTGCGCCGGAGCGAAGCTAGATACCGTGAACTTGTTGAAAACGCCAACAGCATAATCCTGCGAATGGACCCCAAAGGCAACGTTACTTTTTTCAACGAGTTCGCTCAGAAGTTTTTCGGATTTACCGAGGAAGAGATTCTTGGCAATAGTGTGATCGGCACCATCGTTCCGCCGAAGGATTCGATGGGGCGGGATCTTGAAAAAATGATTGAAGAGATCGGGAAACACCCGGAAAAATTCAGCAACAATAAAAACGAAAACATACGCCGCAGCGGCGAACGCGTCTGGGTTGCCTGGACTAATAAGCCGATATTTAATCAGGCGGGACAAATAATTGAAATTTTGTGTGTCGGAAACGATATCACCGGGCACAAGCAGGTTGAGGATGAACTGCGAAAATCGGAAGAAGAATACCGGCTGCTGGTGGAAAATATAAACGATGCACTTTATATAACCGATGAAAAAGGTTTGTTCATTTATATGAGCCCGGTGATTGAGAAAATATCAGGTTATCATCCATCGGAGCTCATCGGCCGCCCATTCAGCGACTTTCTTCATCCTGAAGACCTGCCCCGGATTTTTGAAAACTTTCAGCGGGTCCTTTCCGGTAAAAATGGACAGGGCGAGTACCGTATCTTGTGTAAATCCGGCAAGTACTTGTGGGTAAAAACCAATAGCCAGCCGTTTGTTAAAGGAAACCAGGTTGTGGGCCTGCGCGGTGTGCTCAATGATGTCAGTGAGCGCAAGCTGGCGCAGGAAGCCCTGCAGGAAGCTTATGGCGAACTGGAAAACCGGGTCAGGGAACGAACGGCGGAGCTTGCCGAAACCAACAGGAAACTGCGCAAGGAAATTTCAGAGCGCAAGCAGGCCGAGGAAACCCTACAGGAGAGTGAGGAGCAGTTAAGAACGGTTCTGGAATCCTCGGTTGAAGGGATAATCACAATCAACGAGCAGGGAATCGTGGAGTCGTTCAATCCGGCCGCCGAGCGGATGTTCGGATACTCCGCCAGTGAGATCCTCGGCAAGAATATCAGTATGCTTGTACCCGAACCTCATCACAGTGAGCACGACGGTTACCTGAAGAATTATCTTGAGACAAACAAAAAGAAGATCATCGGCACCCGTTGTGAAGTTGACGCACAGCACAAGGATGGGACGATTTTTCCGATTGAACTCTCCGTAAGCGAGGCGTTTCTGGTCGGTCGGAGGCTGTTCACCGGTATCGTTCACGATATTATCGAGCGGAGGAAGACCGAGGAGATGCTACGGCGGTTGTCTACAGCGGTGGAGCAGACCGCCGAATCGGTGGTTATTACGGATCTCGGGGGCAATATCGAGTACGTGAATCCTTCTTTCGGTGTAATTACCGGATACATGGCCTGGGAAGTCCTGGGCAGGAATATGAACATTCTGAAAAGCAACAGGCACGGCAGTGATTATTATCACGATCTGTGGAAAACACTGGGCGATGGCGAGGTCTGGAAGGGACAGTTTATCAACAAGAAAAAAAACGGCGACATCTATCACCAGAAAGCGGTGATCTCGCCGGTGCGCAATGCCGGAGGGCAAATCGTCAATTATGTTGCCGTCTTACGTGATATTACCCAGGAGGTTCTTCTGGAGGAGCAGCTACGACATTCCCAGAAAATGGAATCCATCGGCCAACTCGCCGGAGGAGTGGCCCATGATTTCAATAATGCGCTCGCCTCGATCATGGGTTACGCCGAGATGATCGCTGAGATGGAGGACCTGCCCGTAAAGGCAAGAAAGGGTATCACGGTAATCGAGAAGGCCTCTTTGCGGGCTTCCGGGATTACCCGTCAATTGCTGGCATTCAGCCGCAAACAGGAACCCAACCTGCAGGTGATGAACCTCAATGAAGCCGTGGACCAGACGACAACTTTCCTGAGGAAAACAATCGGGCTGAATATCACCATTGAAAACAAGCTCAGCCACAACCTGGGAATGGTCAGGGCCGATGAGGGGCAGATCCAGCAAGTGCTGATGAACCTTTGCCTCAATGCCCGTGACGCCATCGAGAAAAAAGGCTCCATCCTGATCGAGACCTCGAACCTGGAGGTTGACAAAGATTTCGCCCGGGCACAACTGGAAGCGCAACCCGGCCCGTATGTGACTGTATCGGTTACGGACAACGGACAAGGAATGGACAAGGAGACTCTGCAGCGCATTTTCGATCCATTTTTCACCACCAAGGAAATCGGTAAGGGAACCGGGCTCGGCCTGTCCATTGTGTACGGCATCGTAAAAAGTCACTGCGGGTTCATTAACGTCTCCAGCAAGCCCGGCAGAGGAACCACGTTCAAGGTATATTTACCCAGAACAACCGCGAGACAAGACCGGAAGCGGAAAAACGGAAAACCCGTGCGCCGGGGGAATGAAACCATCCTTGTTGTCGATGATGACAAGCTGGTGCTTGAGTTGGCTTCCGACCTGCTGGAGAATTACGGCTATCGCTGTATCACCGCCGGCAATGGCGGGCAGGCTGTGGAACTATACCGCCGCGAATACGAAAAAATCGACCTGGTTCTGCTGGATTTCGCCATGCCGGAAACCAACGGTGTGGAGATATTCGAACAGATGCGCAAAATCAATCCAGGCATAGTGGCGATAATCACCAGTGGATTCCAGCAGGAGTTCAATAAAAGGGAGCTTCTCAAAACCGGTTTCAGCGCGTTTATCACCAAGCCTTTTCAAACCAGACAACTTGCCGGAGCAGTAAGAAATGCGCTGGATCAAACAGCCGCAGAAAGAGAGTCCGGTTAATGGCGGTGGAAAACAACAAGAGTTTTCGAATGCTGGTTATCGATGATGATGAACTGATCAGGGACTTTGTCGCAACTTCTTTTGAAGAAAACGGCTGGGTGGTCGATGAGGCGGAAAACGGCCTGCAGGGGATTGAACTGGTCAAAACGAACCCTGATCGCTACAATGTCGTCTTACTGGACAACCATATGCCCGGCCCCAAAGGACTCGATGTCCTGCCGGAACTTATCAAGTACGGTGATGAACTGGCCGTGTTGATGATGACCGGCTATGCCGGGGTGGATTCCGCTGTTGAAGCGATGCACCGGGGCGCCTGCGATTATTTGCAAAAGCCGCTGAGAAAAAAAGTGCTCGAAGCTCGGGTCGACATGGCCCTGAAACAGCGCATAATCCGCAAGGAGCACAGGCAGTACGTCGAGGACATCGAGAAAAAAATTAAAGAGCGCTCCTCTGAACTCGAAGAAGCCCGGAAAGCTACTATCCTGGGGCTTACCAAGCTGGCGGAATACCGGGACGAGGACACGGGATACCACCTGGAGAGGATGTCCCATTACGTGTTTTTCCTGGCGCGCTCCCTGAGAGAAAACGGGCTTTATCGCCAGATCCTTACCGCCAGTTATCTGGACCGGCTCTTCGAGTCCGCACCGTTGCATGACATCGGAAAAATCGGCATAGCGGACTCAATCCTGAAAAAGCCGGGTAAGCTGACGGCGGAAGAGTTTTGCATAATGAAAACGCATAGCGCCCTGGGGGCGAAAGCCATCGAGGATATCCAGGTCAACATCAAGGGGCAGACATTTCTCAGTGTCGGGGTTGAACTTGCCCGCAGCCATCACGAGAATTATGACGGGTCAGGCTATCCTCAGGGGCTGGAAAAAGAAAACATCCCCCTGTGCGCAAGGATTCTCGCCCTGGCCGATTTCTATGACGCCCTTACGTGTAAGCGCGTTTACCGCCCGTTCGCATATCCTCACGAAAAGGTAAAAGAGATGATCATCGGGTTGCGGCAGACCAAGTTCGACCCGGTGGTCGTCGACAGTTTTCTGGAAAACGAAAAAATGTTTGTCGCTTTGCACAAAAAATATTGCGACCAAGGGGGACGATAAATGAACTCGTCCTGTCACTGCGCTGGTTTTCCCCGGAGCACACCCCCCAGGTAGCCCTTGCCAAATGTTGTGGACACTGTTTTGGGCAACCGGCGCTTGCATTTCCCAAGGTCAAAGACCCTGAAAATAATTGCCCCTCACCATGGGAACGGATACTTTATCATCGGGACGATGGGAATCTTAGAATCCGAACCGCAGTCTGCCCCGCCGGCTGTAGTTGCGCAGCTTGACGCGAATGGCTAAACACCTTAATCCTATTGCATTTACTTACCGGTTCGTTCGTTGTATATTGCAGCATGGAAAGATAATTCGTATTATTTTATCCCGGATTATGAATAATATACTGGGAGCATCAAAAGGGCTTGATGAATCTGCAAGGGAAAAAAGTGCTTGTTACCGGGGCGGATGGCTTTATCGGCAGCCACCTTGCCGATGATATGGTGCGCCGGGGCGCTGAGGTCCGCGCGTTTGTGTTGTACAATTCCTTCAACTCCAGGGGCTGGCTGGATAGCACAGAAGCGGATGTCGTGGAGGCGATGGAAGAAGTTGTCGCCGGAGATGTCAGGGATTATCACTCGGTCAGGCAGGCGAGTGAGGGCGTGGATGTCGTGTTCCATCTGGCTGCGTTGACAGCGATCCCCCTACTCGTACCATGCTCCAGGTTCCTACGTGGATACAAATTTCCATTCGCAAGGATATCGTCGTTCTCTTTGAATGCGGTAACGAAATTATGATAACAAATCCAACGACAGAGTTTGGGGGAGGAGGCGAAGTAAAATTCTACATTTCTTAATAGTGTTTTCCACAACCTGATTGAACAAAAACGATGGTGGGCGAATGGTAGTCAAAAATGAATTCGTGAATCCACAAGCATCTTATAATATTTTTAGCGCTTTGATACAAAGTGATTATCCATATAAACTTACAGGTGCTTTTAAAGATAAAAAAACAAAAGAGCTATTCTGCACGCAATTTGAAATAATAAAAAGCGAATTCAGCAATTACAATGTCAAGGGTGACTATTATCGCACAGATGGAAGAGGCTATATAAACCTGGCCTTCCTGCCTCATTATCTCATCTTATGCTTTAGATTTGCTAACAGCATGATAAGGAACAAGATAGACAGGGAACTTTGCGAGGCTGTTTATTATTCCCAAAGAATTCGCACCGGAACCGATCTATTTTACACTACTCAAGTAGGAAAATACCTATTTCCTGTACACCCAACTGGTAGCGTTTTAAATTCCCATGCTCAAATAGGGGATGGATTCCGTTTTTACCAAGGAGTTACCATAGGCCATAGCCCAGCCGAAGATGGAAGCTACCGCTGGCCGGTTCTTGGCAAGGGCGTTACAATGTATCCAGGGAGTTCAATATTTGGGAAATGTAACATAGGTGACAACGTCCTGCTTTCAACAGGAACGCGAATACTGAATCAGGATATTCCCTCAAATTCGATTGTCTTCGGGCATAGCCCTGATATTACAATAAAACCTCACAAGAATAATAATCTTTTCTGGCTGGAACTTTAACTGGGTTTTTATCGTGAATAAAGAAATCAGACAAATCAAAAGAAAGATAGCATTGGTTTATCCACCTCATAAGGTGGAAAGTCTTATGTTTTCTCTGGCATATTTGTCCGGATATCTTAAGTCTTTAAGGTCTTCTTGGGACATAAACATAATCGACTGCCCGGCAAACAATTATAATTATGATGACCTGCAGTCGTTATTGACAGAATATGAACCTGATATTGTTGGAGTTTCGATCCCTTTTTCTAATATGCTTAGCAGCGCTCTGGAATGCATGCAGATGGCAAAGACAGTTTTGCCAAATGCATGGATAATTGCAGGCGGCACTCATGCAACCTTGTGCCCGGAAGATATCAGCTCGGCTTGTGACATTGTGGTTCGGGGTGCTGGAGAAAAAACGATGGAACAAATTATCAGAAGCTTTCCCCAAAAAGAAACCGCTCACTCCTTGAAAAATATAGCTTTCGTTGAAGGACCTGATCTTCGAGTTAATGATACAGACCATACATTTAGACTTGATAAGATGCCCTCACCGGATTGGAGTGGTGTCACTCCCTCAAAACATTTGGAACCAGTTATTTACGGCTCTGCAAGCAATGGCATAGGTATATTGGGAAGTAGAGGTTGCCCTTATAATTGTACTTACTGCAGCAATGGCTTACTATCTGATCGTAAGGTTATTTATCGGGATGTTGATGATCTGATTAAAGAGATTAAGTGGCTAATCGAACAATATGGTATCAGAAGTTTTAAGTTCAGAGACGAAGTATTTAATCTGAACCCCAATAGAGTCATTGAGTTCTGCAATATAATCAAGAAGGATAATATTAATATCGAGTGGTCTTTCCAAACAAGGGGAGATTTAGTAAAAGATAAGAAGCTTTTTGCATTGATGGTAGAGGCGGGAGCAAAAGCCGTTAGCCTTGGAATTTAATCAGGCAACGAATCGATACTAAGATTCAATAAAAACATTAGTAAAAATAAAATTTCCAATGCAGTCCAATTCCTGAAAGAAGCAGGTCTACTTGTTTATGCCGGATTCATTATTGGATTCCCTCAAGATACAATTGAAACAGTATGGGAAACGATATTATATCCTGACGAGCTGGATATTGACTCCCCGGGTTTTCAGATTATGGTTCCCTATCCAAAAACTCAAGTAAGATATCTGGCCGAAAAAGACGGCGGCATTATCACCAAAGATTTTGACAATTACACAACATACGGTGTTGTTTACGTGCCCCCTGGTTTAAAAGAGTACGACTTATTAGCGATTAGAAAGTTCGCTTTCCAATATTTTCATACCAGGACGAAAAAGAGAGTTAAAAACTGGATTAACAGATTTGTTACTCGACCCGACTATGAACAGATAGCAAAAAAATATTGGTCGCTTTTTGAAAACAAAGACACTCTAAACTTTGATTACCTAAGACAGCTAAAAATAAAAACACGATCTGAAAGTGATGCTAAAATAGAAAGGTTGCCGATATGAGAAAAGGATACTAGCAATGGATTTTGGGACTTTTCGCATGAGACTCTCGCGAAAAAACAAGAGATTAAAATATCACATGCTAAATTGCCAATACTCTGTAATGACACGGCTGGCAAGTGATTATTATGATCAACTCACAGAAGAGCGGCTTCGCGACACGCGTAAAAGTGATATCATATTCATTTTTGGCTCCGGGTATTCTCTGAACGACATATCCACCTATGAATGGGAATATATTAAAACTCATAATACTATGGGTTTCAACTATTTTTTTCATCAGAATTTTGTAAACGTCGATTACCATTTAATCAAAGAAGGCTCTCGTAATGATCTGAGCAAAAAGATCGCCAGAAGGGATAATGAATATTATGCAGATCACATTAATAATAATCCGCGCTATGACAGAACTGTCTTCATAATCCAAAAGGGACTGAACGGTAACAGATTGTTAGGACAAAAATTACTCAAGAAAAATTCCAGAATATTCCGATATAATACAACTTCCAGAAACATTTATCAGCCACCTTCTTCCAGTTTTGATGAAGGCCTGGTGCATGGTCCCAGTTCCCTAATTGACTGCGTCAATTTTGCCGCTATCATGAACTGGGAAAAAATCGTATTGGCTGGTGTTGACTTGTATGACAGAAGATATTTTTGGCTATCAGAGGATGAGACCCGTGATACGGATATAAACCGCTACAAGAGTTACAATAACCCACACCAGACCTCGGAAAGAACAATAAGTTGTCTGGGGAAATGGAAAGATCTCTTTAATCAAAAAGGGATAGAATTATATGTCTACAATCCTCGATCTCTGCTCGCATCGGTATTGCCTGTTTTCAAGATAAATGTTTGAATGATGAACAGACAACTATTAGCCACTTCAACAACTGACTTTTGGTGGGCGTTATGAAAAAGGTACTAGTAACAGGATGTGCGGGTTATATCGGATCAAACTTAGTTCGAAAACTCCTGTTTGAAACTTCATATTATGTGAAAGGCTTCGACTGTCTGAACTATGGAATCGAGCCGATACTTAGCTTATTGGAACATCCATCCTTTGAACTGAAAATCGGTGATATCAGAGACTCTGATATGGTTGATGAGGCTCTTGATGATGTCTGGGCTGTTATACATCTGGCGTCAGTGGTCGGCGACCCCGCTTGTGCCGCCCAACCGGAATTGGCAAAAAGCGTAAACCTTAACGCCACCAAACATCTTTATAACGAAGCTCTCAAAAAAGGAGTCGCACGCTTCATATTTGCTTCTACATGCTCCAATTATGGAAAATCCCAGAATCCTGACGAGTATATGAATGAATCATCGCCCCTGAATCCCGTTTCCATATATGCAAAGACAAAAGTAGACGTAGAAAACTATCTCTTAGGTCAGCCTTCAACTAACAGTTGTGTGCCGACATGTCTGCGCTTTGCAACATGTTACGGGATTTCCCCAAGAAATAGATTCGACTTGACAGTGAATGAGTTCACTCGAGACATTGTACTGGATAAGGAAGTGATAATTTTCGGCAAGCAGTTCTGGAGACCATATTGCCACGTTAACGATCTTGCTAACGCTATGATGGCTGTGCTTCAAAGCAGTAATGGCAGTACTGCATTTGAGATCTTTAATGTTGGGGATACAGATGAAAATTATACTAAACAGATGTTGGTAGACCGGATTGTGGAACAGGTAGGTAAGGGTAAAATAAAATATGTGGATAAAAAAGAAGACCCGAGGGACTATCGAGTCAATTTCGATAAGATCAGCAAAAAACTCGGTTTCCAAATCAGCAAGAAGCTATCCGATGGGATAGAGGAGATTCAATATTGGGTTGGTAATGGTTTTATTCCTGACCCTTATCACCAGAGATTTAAAAACACTTGATAACCGACAAGTGGCAACGAATGTCTTAGATTTATTGATAAGCGGCTACCAATCAAATCCCTTGAGACGGAAATTAGCAGAGCGTGGGGGATTGCAGCGCACTGTTGACTGGTTTTCCCGTGATCAGAATCTGAAACTATATAAAAGCGGTGAGTACAATATCTGACCTGCGGATGAACCCGAATGATTTCACAGCGGCCCTGGGCGCTGTGCTCGGCCCGGCGGATCGGCTGAAAGCGCTGCATGAGCCGGTGCTGGGCCAACTGGAGAAAGAATACCTGCTTCAATGTATCGATAGCGGCTATGTATCATCGGTGGGCGCTTTCGTTGACCGGTTCGAGCAGGAGCTCTCTTCCCTTACCGGCTCCCCGCATGTGGTGGCGACGGTAAACGGCACCGCCGCACTGCATCTGGCGCTGCTTCTCGCCGGTGTCCGCGGCGGCGACGAGGTACTGATACCTTCGATGAGTTTTGTCGCCACCGCCAATGCCGTGGTCTATTGTGGCGCCACTCCCCATTTCTGCGATATCGATGAACAAACCCTGGGCCTGGACCACAACAAGCTGGCGGATTATCTGACCGAAATCAGCGATACGGATCAGGGCGGTTGTATCAACAAAAACACCGGCGCAAGGCTGGCGGCGGTTGTACCGATGCACACTTTCGGCTCTCCGGTGGAAATGGACGGCCTGCTGGAAGTGGCCGGCAGTTACTCGATACCGGTTGTGGAGGATACGGCCGAGGCGCTTGGATCGTCTTACCGGGGCAGGCACTGCGGGACACTTGGACAGCTCGGCATCCTCAGCTTCAACGGCAACAAGATCGTCACCACCGGCGGCGGCGGCGCGCTAGTGACCTCGGATGAAAAGCTGGCCAGCGAGGCGAGGCACCTGAGCACAACCGCGAAAATACCACACCGCTGGGAGATGGCGCACGACCGGGTCGGTTTCAACTATCGCATGCCGAATATCAACGCCGCGTTAGGCCTGGCGCAACTGGAGAGGCTGGCTGGCTTTCTCGAGGCCAAAAAACGCCTGGCAGCCAGGTACGCACAGGGTTTCAAAAGCCTGGAGGGAATCAATATATTTACTCCGCCAGAGGGTTCCGACTCAAACTACTGGCTGAACGCCGCCTTGCTCGATACACCTGACTCTGTCCTGCTTGGGGAACTGGTCGAGGCGGCCGGCGACAGCGGTTACATGTGCCGGCCCGCGTGGACGCCCCTGCACCGGTTGCCGATGTACCGGGACTGCCAGTCGATGGAGCTGGACGTAACGGTGAGCATGTCGGAAAGAATTATCAATTTGCCCAGCAGTGCGAGCTTATGAGCGAAAAACGCAAAATCTGTGTAGTCACCGGCTCCAGGGCGGATTACGGATTATTGTACTGGCTGATTTGGGAAATAGACAATGATCCGCAGCTCCGGTTGCAGCTTATTGCAACCGGCGCGCACCTTGCCCCGGAGTTCGACCTGACTTACCGGATAATTGAGCGGGACGGATTTGCGATTGACGAGAAAGTTGATATCCAGCTTGGCGACGACACTCCTGTCGGGATCAGCAGAAGCCTCGCCAGGGCGGTAAGCGGCATCGGCCAGGCTCTTGAAAACCTTCGCCCGGACGTACTGGTCTTGCTGGGCGACAGATACGAGATATTGGCCGCGGCCACGGCTGCTCTGGTGGCCAGGGTTCCGGTGGCGCATATCCATGGAGGCGAAAGCACGGAAGGCCTGATCGACGAGGCCATCAGACATTCGGTCACAAAAATGTCCCATCTTCATTTCGTCACCGCAAAGGCCTATCGCGAACGAGTGATCCAGTTGGGCGAAAGCCCGGAAAGAGTATTCAATCTTGGGGCACCGGGGCTGGACAACCTCAAGCGCCTGTCCCTGCCCACCCGGAAGGCACTGGAAGAAAAACTTTCACTTGATCTCTCGCCTCCTGTTTTTCTGGTTACTTATCACCCTGTAACCCTGAGCGAGGATGATCCGGCACAGGCCATGGGACAAGTATTCTCCGCTTTGGACAAATTTCAGGAAGCAAAAATTATTTTCACGGGCGTGAATGCGGACACACGCAGCAGGCCGATCGCGGAGCTGATCAAGGCTTTCGTTGCCGATAACCGCGAGAGAAGCAGATATGTGGTCAATCTGGGTCAGAAGCTATACCTGTCGGCACTGAAACATGCGACTCTTGTACTGGGCAATTCATCGAGCGGAATTATTGAAGCTCCATCGTTCAAAATACCGACTATCAATCTGGGGGACCGGCAGCGGGGACGCCTCAGGGCTGATTCGGTTATTGACTGCGCCGAGGATTCCGGCAGTATCGAAAATGCTGTCCGGCAAGCGATGTCGGAAAATTTTCGTAAAAAGCTGGCAAAAACCAGATCTCCTTACGGTCAGGGAGATAGTAGCTTAAAGATAAAAAATAAGCTGAAAACCGCGGACCTGGATGGAATCCTCATGAAACGATTTCACACGGTGGCGAGCTGAAATGAGAGTTGCATTCATCGGGTGTGTCGAATTCAGCTTCAGGGCCCTGGAGCACATCATCGGGCATACCGGGGCTGAAGTGTGCGGTATCGTGACCCGCAGGGAGTCTAAAATTAACGCTGATTTTGTAAGCCTGGAGCCATTGGCCGCTCAGGCGGGTATTCCATGCTTTATTCCCAGTGGGAACCAGCAGGTAGAAATGGCGCAATGGATTGAGGGACTTCGTCCCGATGTAATTTTCTGTTTCGGGTGGTCCTACCTGCTCAAGCAGGAAATTCTGCGAATACCGCGGCTCGGCGCGATAGGTTACCACCCGGCGGCACTGCCTTATAATCGTGGCCGGCATCCGATAATCTGGGCGCTGGCTCTTGGACTCGAAAGAACGGCTTCCACGTTTTTCTTCATGGACGAGGGCGCTGACAGCGGCGACATCCTCAACCAGAAGTTCCTCGCTATTGAGCCGGAGGATGACGCCCGCTCGCTTTACGACAGGCTGACTGAAACAGCGCTGAAACAAGTAGAGAAATTTGTTCCCCAACTCATGGATGGAAGCTTCCAGCGCACGGTTCAACAGCACGAGTTGGCGAATTACTGGCGTAAAAGGTCGGAACGTGACGGAATCATTGACTGGCGGATGTCAGCATCGTGTATCAACAACCTGGTCCGGGCGCTCACTCGCCCATATCCGGGAGCGGAGTTTACATGGGAAGATAAACACGTCAAGATCTGGAAGAGCGAGCTGGCGGAGTTCCGGCACGCTTTTTCCAATATTGAACCCGGTAAGGTCTTAGAGGCAGCAGATGGAACCTTGACGGTAAAATGCGGTGAGGGTGCGCTGAGAATACTTGAGCACGATCTGGACCAACTTCCTGAACCGGGAGACTATCTATGAAAGTAGCGGTAGTGGCGGCTCACCCCGATGACGAAACGTTAGGATGCGGCGGCTCGATACTAAAGCACATTGACAATGGGGACGAAGTCCACTGGATTATCGCCACGTCCATGACACCGGAGACCGGTTATACAACCGGGCAAATCGACGAGAGAGATAAAGAAATAACCGCTGTGGAAGAAGCTTTTGGCTTTTCAGGCACTCATCGTCTCGCCTTTCCCGCTTCGGCCCTGGACGTTGTTCCGCTGGCGAACGTTGTTGCTAAAATGAAATCGGTTTTCCAGCACCTGGAGCCGGAGTTGGTATTTACCGTGTTCGGCAACGATTCCCACTCGGACCATCGGGTGGTTTTCAACGCAGTCTGCGCGGCGTCCAAATGGTTCAGGATTGCTTCGATCAAGTCTCTGCTGGCATATGAGACCATTTCGGAAACGGAAATGGCGTTTACCCCCGCCGCCACCTCTTTTACGCCCAATGTTTTTATCGATATCGGAAAATACCTGGACAGAAAACTGGAAATATTTAGTATATACCGATCTGAAACAGGGGAATTTCCCTTTCCGCGCAGTGATAAAGCGATCCGGTCCTTAAACGAATTCCGGGGTTCCACGGCCGGTTACAAGGCAGCCGAGGCTTTTATGCTGATCCGAGAGCGGCGATGACTCAGAAGCGGATAATAATTATCGCCGAGGCCGGCGTAAACCATAACGGTTCACTGGAAACGGCTCTGCGGCTGGTGGAGGTTGCGGCCGGGGGCGGGGCGGACGTTGTTAAATTCCAGACATTCAATGCTTCCTCCCTGGCGTCTGCTGCTGCGAACCTGGCCGAATATCAAAAAGCCAACAAGGTTATTGCAGACAACCAACTTGAGATGTTGAAGCGCCTGGAACTGAGCCGTGAGTCCCACTACAGGATCCGGCAGTGCTGCCGCACTCACAAAATCGAGTTCATGTCAACGCCTTTCGACCTGGAAAGCGCATCGTTTCTGGCTCGCGAACTTGACCTGCCCCGGATTAAAATCTCTTCCGGGGAAATTACCAACGCACCCCTGTTGCTGGGGATCGCAGGCACGGGCAAACCGGTAATCCTTTCAACCGGGATGAGCGATCTGGCCGAGGTTGAAACAGCTCTCGGCGTTCTGGCGTTCGGTTATGCCGGGGGCACCGGCCAGCCTGATATGAATCGTTTCAGCGAGGCATATAAATCGGTTGAAGGAAAAAACGCATTACTGGAAAAGGTGATATTACTGCACTGTACTTCGATTTATCCAGCTCCTTGCGAGCAGATCAATCTGAGGGCAATCGCTACACTGCAAAAGACTTTCGGCTTGCCTGTCGGCCTGTCGGACCACTCCCGCGGCACAGCCGTGTCGGTTGCCGCCGCGGCGCTTGGAGCCTGTGTGATCGAGAAGCATTTCACCCTGGATAACTCCATGCCGGGGCCGGACCACAAAGCTTCGCTGGAACCGGAAGAACTGAAACAGTTGGTCGATCAGGTAAGAGGCGTGGAAGCCGCCATGGGATCGGGTACGAAAGTTGCCGGTAATGGAGAGCTGAACAACAGAACGGTAATTAGAAAAAGCCTGGTTGCGGCTTGCCGGATCGCGCGTGGGGAAAAATTTACCCCGGAAAATCTTACTGTCAAACGACCCGGCAGCGGAATTTCTCCCCTGGAATACTGGAACTGGCTCGGTAGAAAAGCGGATAAAAACTACGAACCGGATGAATTGCTATGAGTAATGCTCCCCCTGAATTGATCGTGATCGGTGCCGGAGGCCACGCCAAAGTTCTGATCGATACCCTGCGGCTGATGTCTCTCAATGTGACGGGGCTTACCGACAACGATTCCCGGCAACTTGGCTATGACCATGTTCTGGGCGTACCAGTGCTCGGTGGTGACAGCGAGCTCTCGGGCCTGGCGCCGGATATGGTACTGTTGGTCAACGGGATCGGTGGAATCCGCGCCGATAAATTGCGAAAATCGGTTTTTGAGCATTTCAAAGCCAAGGGGTTTCGATTCATAAACGTGATTCACCCCTCGGCGGTAGTCAGCGTGGAATGCTCTCTAGGCGAGGGTGTACAGATTATGGCCGGTGCGCTCATCCAACCGGGATGCAAGGTGGGCGATGATACAATTATAAATACCGGGGCAGCGCTGGACCATGACTGCATACTGGGTTGTCATGTTCATCTCGCTCCGGGAGCGACTCTGAGTGGTTTTGTAAGTGTCGATGATTGCGCTCATATAGGTACAGGCGCAAACGTTATCCAGCAGGTTAAAATCGGTGCGGGTAGCACTGTCGCCGCCGGGGCAACCGTTATTAATGACGTCCCGGCTGGAGTTACCGTGGCCGGCGTGCCCGCCGGAGTAATCGGACAGGGAGATATTTAATAATGACCGGGTGGAAACAAGTGTTGGTCCAACCCTCAACACCAGTTCTGGAAGTCATGCAGGTGCTTGATTCCAGCAAGTTACAGATTGTGCTGGTTGTGGACGAGCAACGCAAACTGCTTGGCTCTGTTACCGACGGCGACATCCGGCGAGGAATTCTGGCCGGTGTGTCGGTTGAAGCGCCGGTGGAGCGGATCATGAACAGAGCTCCGCGAGCTTGCTCAGTGAATGACAGCCGGGAAACCGTGCTTGCGTCGATGAAAGCAACCAAATTGCATCAGATTCCGCTGGTGGACGAGGATATGAGAGTCCAGGGCCTGGAAGTGATCGACGAGTTGATCCAAAACGGTGGGCGGGATAACTGGGTGGTGCTGATGGCAGGCGGCTACGGCTCTCGACTCAGGCCGCATACGGATAATTGCCCAAAACCGTTGCTGGAAGTTGGCCAATCACCCCTGCTGGAAATAATTATCAAGGAACTGCGGAAGTACGGTCTAAGAAAATTTTTTATCGCGCTACATTATAAAAAAGAAATGATCAGGGACTATTTTGGTGATGGGAAAAAGTGGAACGTCCGGATCGAATACATTCAAGAGGAAGAAAAACTGGGCACTGCCGGCGCTCTGGGCCTGCTGCCGGAAAAACCCACCGCGCCGCTGCTGGTGATGAACAGCGACCTGCTGACAAACGTCAATTACTCGCTCCTGTTCGATTACCATCGGGAACACGGAGCCGCTGCCTCGATGTGTGTCCGCGAGTACGTGATGCAGGTGCCGTTCGGCGTGGCCAAACTGGATAAACACAGACTGGTCTCGATCGAGGAAAAACCGAAGCAGCATTTTTTTGTCAACGCCGGGATTTACCTGCTGGAGCCCTCGGCGCTGGATTTGATTGCGCCAAATCAGCGGCTGGATATGAACGAACTGCTCGAAGAACTTTTGCGGCGTAAACAGCAGGTCAACGTGTTCCCTATTCGTGAGTACTGGCTCGATGTAGGCCGGGAGACTGACCTGGAAAAAGCCAACAAAGAATATCCGGAATACTTTGTCGAATAATAACTTGCCGTCTCTGACGGGAATCTAAATTAGCTAAACGGCACATTTTTGTATTTTAAACAATTTGAGAGGGTTTAATCCATGGAAAACCAGTTCGAAGCCAAACTCTATGAATTTTTAAAACTGTTCTGGCTCCGCCCCGAAAACGGAATGATGTGCGCATTCAAGAGCCGCGCTTTCGAGGATATCGAATTCGAGGGACCCTCGCTGGATATCAGTTGCGCGGATGGTTTATTTCTGTTTATCCACCTGGGCGGCAGTTTCGGCATGGATTTCGATATTTTCTCCGCAACTAAAGCAAGTGAGTTCAGCCACGACAAGTTCGTGGACATATTCGACCATTATCAGCCAGGTTATGCGCCATCGATCATCCAGAATCCAGCGGTTACTATTGACTATGGAACAGACTGGAAACAGGGGCTGCTGGACAAGGCCGCCAGCCTGAAATTGTACGACAACCTGGTATTGCACGACAACAACAAAGTACCGCTGCCGTTACCTGATGAGCACTTCAAAACAGTGTACAGCAATTCAATATACTGGGTAAAAAACGTCGGTCCGCTGATGAAAGACGTTTACCGCACAATGCAAAGTGGCGGCAGAGCGATTATGGAAGTCAAGACACCATATTTACTGGAAACTCTGGATCAATTGGAGCCTGTCCTTTCCGCCGAGGCGGTTGGCATCTTGAACCGTCAAAGGCGGGAAACGATGCCCGGCACCATGACTTTGGACAACTGGAATGAAATCTTTAAGAGCGCCGGGTTTGAAATCGAAGATGTCCGAAATGTCTACCCGAATAAACTTTTGATCGATATTTGGAACGTTGGTCTTCGGCCAGTGGCTCACCTGCTGGTCAGGATGGCCGATGCAATCCCGGCTGAAGAAAGAAACGCGATCAAAGCCGAATGGGTGGATATCTTTTTCAAGCTGCTCAGGCCCCTGCTCAATCTGAAGCAGACTTATACTCTGGACAAAGCGCCGTATCTTTGCTTCATCCTCCGCAAATAGAACTGGAGCATAACCGGCACTGTGTACAAAAACAAAAAAATCCTGGCCGTAATTCCCGCACGCGGCGGATCAAAAGGTATTCCACGAAAAAATCTGCGGATTGTGGGCGGCAAACCGCTGATTGCCTGGACGATTGAAGCGGCGAAAGAAGCCAACTATATCGACCGCCTGGTGCTTTCATCTGAAGACGCCGAGATCATTGAGGTTGCGCGCTGCTGGGGACTGGAAGCGCCGTTTGTCAGGCCGAAAGAACTGGCCGGTGATGATATCCCTGCCTATCTGGCGGTTTTAGATGCTGTCGAAAGGCTCCCCGGCTACGATTACGTAGTGATGCTTCAGCCAGCAGTACCCCTGCGGGCACCGGAAGATATTGATGGCTGCATTGGCTTTTGCATAGATTCAAAAGCCGACTCCTGTGTCACTCTTACGGAAACCGATAAGCCGCCCTACTGGATGTATCGTCTGGGTGATAACAACAGGCTGCATCCCATTTTAAAGCAATCGTTAAACACATCGATTCAACGGCAAGATCTTCCACCTACCTACGTACTCAATGGAGCCGTTTGTATTGCAAAAACCGAGTGGTTTATTGAGCAAAGAAAATTCAAAAGCCAATCGACTATCGGATACCTCATGCCACGGGAACGCTCTGCTGATATTGACACCGAACTCGATATGGCAATTTGCGAGTTCTTAGCCCAAAGGTCCGGCAGTTAAACTTCAGGAAAGAAGAATGTCTGAGACAAACGTGCAAATAACTAGTTTGGGAACATTTGACGGTATCGAACCGGTTCTGCTTTCAGGAGTATACCGCTCAGGGACAACATTATTATCAAGAATTCTCAATAACCATCCCAAGTATTTCATCACATACGATTCGGTTAAATATCTAAGATTTTGTCTTGATCGTTTTAACCCGATCAAGCAACCAGGAAAATACGAAGCCCTGGTCAGGGAGACCGGACTCAGACTGGGCAAACGCTGGTCGATGAAACTGGACACCCATAAAATCATTGACAGCCTTCACGGGCAAAGCGTAACACACGCACTTGTTTACCACACTATTATGTCGGACCTGAGAGACAAACAAAAACCAACTGCCACCCATTGGGGCGAAAAAACCAATCTTGTATGGAGCAGTATTCCTCATTTTCTGAGCATGTTCCCCAAGGGCAAAGTGGTTCATATCGATCGAGATCCGCGTGATGTAACTGCATCCTATAAAAAAATGACTGTGGAATCAGGCTATTCTTATCTTGACGCTCCTTTCAACTGCTTGCATGCAATGACAAGCCTGCGGGAATACGTTGATAGTTTTGGCAGCGATAGAATACTTCTTGTCAAACTGGAAGATCTCGTAACCGATCCTGCCGCGGAAGCGCAAAAGATTTGTAGTTTCCTTGATATCGAATTCCTGAAGCAAATGACAGATGCGGAGCAATTTGTGGATAAAGCAGGCGATCGCTGGCAGAGCAACACTGCTTTTGGTGCAAGTGGGAATGGAATATCAAATGATACGCAACGCTGGCAACACAACCTCAGTGCCGCTGAAGTGGTGTTCATTGAACTGATTGCTTTTCCAGTGTTGGCGGAATACGGCTACGAGCCTTCCGGTATTATGCCTGATAAGTCACAGTGGCGAGAAATTCATAATTTTATTTCAGACCCGATAGTACATGGCAGATTCAAGCACTGGTTGGAATCCCGCGAAGGAGTAGAGGCATACCCCAGTGACCCGGTATCGAGAGAGTTGCAAATAGTGCAGGGAAGTTAACTGCTGCTTATTCAGCCAGGGAACACATGACAATGCCAAAGAAGCCAATTGTTTATATAGTGCACAATGTTGATGCGCAAGGGCCCATGCGTGAAACGATCGAGGCGACTTGGGAAAGAATATACCTTGGAGACGGGATCTGGCTGCCGGTAGAACCCAGCGCTGATAACTTGCGCAAATTTCAGCGGGGAGAGTTGGATCTGGATTTATCCCCTGAAAAAATGCAACATTTGATGAGAAAATACTCCCCGGAAAATCTTCACTACCTCACCTCGTGGGAAGAAATTGATCGGTCCATCCTGAACACTACTTCGCCGGAGTTCAGGCAGAAGTATTGTGATAAACAAGGCGGGGATTATACGTATAGCTGGCTGATCTATGACCATTATGGTTTTACTACCAATCAACGATTTCACGACGTGGGAATACATGCGATCTGGGACCATTATCATGACCTGTTTCTTGCCGATAACCCTGGACCGGACGAGGTTTACTGGCACTACCACCACGTTACAGCCAGCGGCGATGCGTTGGAGTGGAGCACCAACTGGGGGACCAACAGCATTCACGAAGAGATTCTGGCCAGAAGAGTTATTGAGCGCGAATGGTTCCCGTCAGTTTTTCGCGCTGGCGCTCATATCGAACGCAATGATCTTTCTCACTGGCTGGAGATGTTTATACCGTTTGATTATTCCTGCCGATCGGCCAGCGATGAACCCGACAGTATGTATGTTGGTCATTTTCGCGACTGGCGCCACTCTCCGACCAATTGGGGCTATTATCATCCTGACTGGTATGATTACCGTCGCCCCGGTGACATGAAGCGCTATGTGATCCGCTGTCTCGATATCAAAACGTGGGAAAAAACACTGACCGATGACGATGTGGAACAGGCGTTCCAGCAGGCCCGGACCGAGGGGCAAAGCCTGCTGGTCTATTACAACCACGATTATCGCGACATGGAAAACGAGGTAAAACATGCCTACGATGTTATCAAACGGGTTGAGGCAAATTATCCTGATGTTGACTGGCGTTTCTGCACAGCTCTGGATGCCATCAAAAAATATTTGGGCAAAGACGATAAAGCCCCGCAATTCAGTTGGGAACTCAAAGGTCAGCGGTTGATAATCACCTCCGATGTGGAACTGTTCGGCCCGGAGCCTTTTCTTGCGATCAAAGAAAATGGCAGATTCTTCAGAGATTGCACGACTCGTGAAGGAGAAAAGGAATGGGCCTACACGTTCCGCAGACCAACTGAAGTGGAAGCATTCGGTATTGCCGGAAACAGCCCGATGGGTAACACAGGGGTTGTAGTTCACGAAGGTTGGCTGGACTTGATAGATTAACTTGTCTCTAATCTTCGGAGCAGTCGGACATATCCTATGAACCTATTCTCGTTGAATAATCTCTGGAGAAGCTTTTACTTTTGTTCAGAGTAACCTTTTGCAGCATCGATACAGTCTTTTAGGCGAAACGGATATCTAATCTGTTAGAATTCAGTGCGTTGTTTACACATTTGAGCGATAAAAGTGAATGAACAGCTCAATTGCAACAAATCATATCACGCCCCGGCGGCTTACCGAACTTCATCAACTGATCAAAAACAGAAATGATTGGCTTCTGCTGTGTAGCCGGATATCCATTAACCAGGTGCAGCACTTTTCAACCGCCGCTTCCACATAAACCCATTGCCGCTCAAATAAAACGTACCAGGCGCTTGCAGCACATGGAACGCATGTTATTTAAGCACCTGCCACCGCTTTTGCCGCCACGAAAGCTGATCTCAGTTTGACCCGTCGAAAGTATTCCCCGCCTGCCGGACCTTGCTCTCGAACGTAGCGCCCACCGCTCGAATCCTGTTTTCCCGCTCGGTTTGCAGAGGCTCAGCCAGCAACTTGAACGTGTTGTTTTCCATGCGCACGTCCATGTCGACGGCCATATCGCTGTTGATGAACAGGTCGTTGCTCTCGAACTGGTTGTCGTGGATGTAAACCGAATACTTGCCTGGTTCCGCCGGGCCTTCGTTCATGTGGATAAACATAAGTCCCGTGGCCCACTGGCCACTGTCGCCGTAATCTCCGTGACGGGTATTCTTGTAGTAAGTAATTCCGACAAAGTGGTTGTTGTAGACCTCGTTCATCCCGTTGGGGTCGTAGCAGGCCACGTTGAGCGGCGTGGGCGGCACGTACTGCCATTTCATGTAGATAGTGTACTGGCCCGGCTGCACGCCGGCGGGGAAATCGGCGAACAGGGAGGTGGAGTCGTTGCCGGTGATTTTTACAGGCGGATATTCGGCAGAGAACTTGACCCAGTAGAAACGCCAGCGGTCAATCTCCCAGCCGGCATCGTTGTCCACCAGTCTGTCGACGGTAAGCCGGTCGGCCTCGGCGCGAACATAGACGCCGTTGTCCACCTTGTTCAGCGGGCTGCCCATGCCGTCGGAGTCCGTGGGCAGAGGCTGGGTAATCCTGACGAAATTATTGTATACCTTGCTGTTCCTGGTGTTGCGGCCCTCGAACTTAACCCCGTGAAGCTCTATCAGGCGATGACGGAAGGGGCGTGTTCTGGCGGGATAGTCACTGAGGTGCATGTGGCCGCGGATGTCGATATAGTTATCGTGAAACATGGTGCCCTCGCCGGTGATGTGCACGGCGCGGCCGGTGGATGTAACCTTGTTGTGATGGACGTCCGCGCCGGAACCGGGAGCCAGGGCGTAGCCGTTGACATACTGCTGGTGATGCTGGATGTCGTTGTGGTGCACCTGCACGTTACGCATAACCCGGCGGTTCTTCTCGCGGACCATGATCCCCCAGTGGCAGCCCTCGGTAAGAATGTTGTCGTGGATATTCACGTCCCCGCTGTAGACGTAGAAGCGCATCAGCATGTTGCCGGGGTAATGGCGGCTTTCAAGCTCGGTTACACGGCTGTAGATGTTGTTATGATGGATCTGCACCTTAGAGGCATGAGTAAAGTTGAACGGGTAGGCACACTTGAGGTGCACGTCGGTGCTGATGGCGCAGACCTCGGTGGCCTGTGGACGGTCCAGGCTGGCCACCGCCGCGCTGTAGAGGTTCGACCTTGCGCCCTGCACAATGCGGCCGTTGACCAGCTTGCAGCCCTCGCCGTAGCCGAACCTGACCCCGTACACCTGCTCGGCCGTATCGTTGCCGAACACTACCTCGTGGCCGTCGAGATCGAGCGTAATGCTGTCGGCCCTGATCTCGAAAGCGGTACCCGCGGCGGTTATGTCCTCTGTCAGCACATAGTGCGTACCGGGCTTGTCCAGGATGTAGGGCGGTCCGGCGGCATCGCTTGGCAGATAAACCGCCCCGGGCGTTTTGTGCGGGGTGAGAGACAAAAGACCACTCTCGGTGCGCTGCCCGGTTTCCGGGTCCAGATTGACCATGCGATAATAATATTTCTTGCCCGTACTCAGACCGGTGAGGCAGTGATACTGGGCCCAGCGCGGCTTTGAGGCCTGCCTGGTACGCTGCCCCAGTTCCCTGCCGGTCCCGTATTCCACAAAACTGAATGCCGACATACTGATCTCGGCCAGTTGCCAGTAAATAACCGCCGAGGTTTCCGAGACATGCACCCACTGGCGCTCGAAATTGGCGCTCCAGGCCTTGCTCGCGCAGAGAGCGAATACGGAAACGATACTCAGGGTGAAAAACAGCCGCAGTGTTTTGACCACTTTACTCTCACCTTTCTCAGGAAAACATGATCAGTTGTGGTTCAGTACGCTTGTCTCGAATTTTTTGCCGCGTTTTTTTTGCCGCCCTGCGCAACAGTCCGGCTCAGCGCGACCACAGCCTGGCAATCGCCCGCAAAGAAGAGCGCGGCGGCCACGGGTTGCGGGGGCCGGTTGTAGTCTGTTTCGCGCCAAATGCGGGTTAGTCTCACTTTGCTCCGCCCGCCGGAACTGTCGCGGTAGCGCGCGATATTTTTGCCCGGCGACAGGGTGGGCGGCCCGTGGGTGGAGAGTTGCAAACCGGTCTCCAGACAGGAAAATTTCACTCCGGCCATCCGCAACTCACAACCTCTTTTTGGGAAACATCGTGCAGGCTGGCAGTCCCAAAACCACTGCCGGAGGAACTCCTTGCCGTACTTCCACCTGGCTACCAGCGCGATTTATACTATCTCGTGTCTACAAATATAGTACCTAAAACTCGTCCAGACACAAGTCGTTGCTGGTATGCACTTTAGGAAATTGCACAAAATTACGCGGCGCACTTTTGTGGAAAAATATTTATCGATGATGAATTATTGACCGGTTAAAAAATGTCCACTTGCGGCCAAGGTAAGCACCGGCAAAAGTGTAACCCGGGTTGGCTCAACTTGATTTTTTTCTTAACGTGGGGGTTGGCATGTTTGGCCGGTGTTTCACCTCTACCGTCACTCTCGCTGCTCTTTAATAAAGGTCAACCAGCAGCCCGGGCAAGTGGAATCGTGCTGACGGCCGGTGGACGCGGCAACATTTTTTTAAAGGCGTTGGGAGTTTATTTCAACGCCTCTCCGGTACCAACCCGTTTGAGACAAACCGTAGTGGGAAGCCATGAAAAGTCCTTCATACAAGCAGCCGGCCGGACTGAAAGAACACAGTCCTGCCGGCTTCTTGGCATTTCAGCTCACCGGGATCTGTTCGTCTGCGTGTTGAAATATTCGAAAGTACGGGCGCATGGTCGTCAAGGGCCATTCCCCGCTGTTGCCGGTTGAAAGTCGGGGGAGCAATGTGACTGCTTGGTATGACACAAATAGCAGTATTTGCAAAAGGAACGGCTTGTTTTACCCTTGACAACCAATCGAGCAAAATTTTTCATCCCAGGGCGCTGAGAGTTTTATTTCAACGCCCCTCTAGAAAAACCGGATGTAGAGCGCGGCCACGATGGCGATCAGCAGTATGCTCCAAAATTTGAACCGCAGGAACCAGGGCACGTTTTCAACCTCGGCCAGGGCTTCCGTTGAAAAGCTGCGGTCCACAACGGCGCTGGCCGGTATCCGGCCGGATTTATTACGGAACAGGTAAATAATCAGGCAGCAGAACAGGAAGTCCAGCCCTGCGCGGTTGAGGAACGCGAACCGCGGCACCCACTCCATCGCCTCGGCTATTGTGAACAGGATCGCCCAGGCGGGCCCGGTAATCATCGTAATCACGCAACCCTTCGCGGTGGCTTTCCTGTAGAAAAATCCCGTGAGGAACACCGCTGTCACCGACGGCCAGGCAATGGACCAGAACTTCTGGATGTAGGTAAAAATAGCGGTCAGGTCACGAAGGTAATAGCCGAACACGGTGGACACCACCAGCACGGCAAACGTGGTGATCTGTCCCACGCGCACAAGCTGCTTGCTGTCGGCGTCGGGCCTCAAGTGACGTTTGTAAATGTCGAACGTGAAAATCGACGAGCTCGAGGTCAGCAGCGAGGCGATAGTAGACATCACCGCGCCCATCAGCCCGGCCATCACCAGGCCGGAAATGCCGGGAGGCAGCAGGTTCTTGACCAGGGTCGGAAACGCCAGGTCCGCCTTGCTCAAGGCAAACTCATGGCTCAGGAGTCCCACTCCCGGCTCATAAAGACGGAATGCGATAATCCCGGGCAGGACCACCAGCACCGGCACCAGCAACTTCAGGTAGCCGGCGAACACCACCCCCATCTGCCCGTGCCAGACACTCTTGGCCGCCAGGGTACGCTGGGTGATAAACTGGTTGCAACCCCAGTAGAAAATGTTGGCCAGCCACATCCCGCCGAAAAACACGCCGACCCAGGGCAGTTCGGGATCGTTCCAGCTCCTGACCATGTGGAACTTCTCCGGGCTCTCGTCCATCAGCGCCTTGAGCCCGCCGAGCACCGTGCCGCTGTATTCCGGCGAGACCGCGCCCACCTTGATCAGGCCGATCACGGTCACCGCGATCCCGCCGATAATCAGCACGGTTACCTGAACGATATCCGTGTAGGCCACCGACTTGAGGCCACCGTAGATAGTGTAGCCGCCGGCCACCACGCACAGGATCACCAGACCCCAGGCCAGCGGCAGCCCGAATATGGACTCCATCGCCAGCGAACCGGTGTAAAGCACCACGGCCAACTCGATAAAGATATAACCCACCATGCTGATTACCGCGAATATCATCCGCACCTTGTAATCGAACCTGGTTTCCAGGAACTCCGGCATGGTTGTGATTTTTGTTTTCAGGTAATAGGGCAGGAAAAACTTGCCGTAGATAATCAGCGCTATCGCCGCCAGCCACTCGTAGCTGGCTATTGCCAGGCCGATCGTGTACCCCTGGCCGCTCATGCCCACAAAATGATGGGTGGAGATGTTGGCCGCGATCAGCGAGCCGCCGATCACCCACCAGGTCAGGTTGCGCCCGGCGAGGAAATAGTCGTCGGATTCCTTGTTCTTGCGCGAGACAAAGATTCCGATTGTGAACACCAGGGCCAGATAGCCCAGGAAAATCACGAGGTCCAGATTGAGATGCTCCATGCAGTTTCCCTTTCCGCCGTCAGGCGACATTACGGACTGTCATTGACCAGGGCCGATTCAGTTGTTATCCACACTAGTTGCCAGGCGGACCCGGCTGCGGCGTGCAGGGTTAAATTCCCGGCCAGAGATAGAGTAATCCAGAAGCGGTTTTTATTCAAGAGTCTGCCGGTTTTTTGCTCTGAGATATCCCGGGGCATGCCGTTTAACAACGAAAGGCAACCCTTGAAAAATTAACTGGCAATTATCCGGTTGGCTACTCATTTTTAATTTGACAATCAAAACCACCACACGGAGAATGGTAAGTGGCAGACAAACTGAAGCAGGTTCCCCAGGGCCGGGTAGTGTCGATTGATGCGCTGCGGGGATTCGACATGTTCTGGATTATCGGCGGGGCAGGAGTGTTCAGGGCGATTATCGAGTTCGCAAACATTCCCTGGCTCTCGCCGCTGGCCACCCAGTTAGAACACACCCATTGGAACGGTTTCACCTTCTACGACCTGATTTTCCCACTCTTCCTGTTCATTGCCGGCGCCAGCATGCCGTTCGCCATCAGCCGCAGGCTCCAGCGGGGCGATGACCGCGGGCAACTGTACGTTCATATCTTCAAGCGCTTCCTCACCCTGCTCTTTCTGGGCTTCATCTATAACAACCTGCTCGATTTCAATTTCGAGCACTTTCGTTATACCGGCGTGCTGCACAGGATCGCGTTCTGCTACCTGCTGGCCGCCCTGATCGTGATGAACAGCGGCCCCCGCGCCCAGGCCGTCTGGACCGGCGCGATCCTGCTGGCCTACTGGGCTGTGATGGCACTGGTGCCCGTGCCGGGGTTCGGCGCGGGTGTGCTGACCCCCGAGGGCAACCTGGCCGGTTATCTCGACCGGCTGCTGCTGCCCGGCTCGTTCTGCTGCTACAAGTTCGGCGACAACGAGGGAATCCTGACCACAATCCCGGCCGTAGCCACAACCCTGATGGGCGTGCTCTCCGGCCACTGGCTGAGAACCGAACGCGGCGGCAAGGCAAAAGCTTTCGGCCTGATGGCCGCCGGGGTGACTTCGCTGGTTCTCTCGCTGGTCTGGAACCTGGCGTTCCCGATCAACAAGCTGCTCTGGACCAGCAGCTACGTACTTTGCACCGGAGGCTGGAGTCTGCTGCTGCTGGCCGCGTTTTACTGGATTATCGACGTCAGGGGCTACAGCCGGTGGGCCTTGTTTTTCGTGGTAATCGGGCTTAACCCGATCACGATCTACGTGCTCCAGTCGCAGTTCGATTTCGGGATCATCTCGGATATTTTCACCCGCGGCTTTATCGGCCACCTGGGCTCGTTCGGCCCGGTGGTGAACAGTATCGGCTACCTGGGGTTCAGTTGGCTGTTGCTGTATTTCCTCTTCAGGAAAAAAATCTTCCTCAAGGTCTAGGGTTTTTTGTACTACCTGAGACCTTTGATTTACTCAAAGAATTGTGAGGGGCTTTCCCTCGTGTTCGCCCGTCAAAGCTGTGCGCCTGCTGTATCCTTTGTGGGCGAGGCATGCCTCGCCCCTACGAGAACGAACGGCCCATCGAAAGACAATCGAGCGGACAATTGTTTCGCGAACCACTCTACCTGTAAAACGGCCCGTCCTCAGGGTGAGGGCGGGCCGTTTGTATATATCCAAGCTCAGCTGGCCGATCACCACCCGGCCGGTACGTTCAGTGCCTGGGCCACTGTCTGCATCACGCGAAATTTCTGCTCCGCGCCCAGCAGCTTGTAGACGTTCCTGGTATAATCAAACGCCCCGTCCGGGCGGCTCAGGAAAACCAGTTCGACTTTGGGGGCCAGCAGCGCCAGCGCCTGCGGGATATCCGTGTAACGCAGCACGTCCAGCAGCACCGGGCCGTCACGGTGACTCACCGGCGGATCGGCGATAATCACCCGCGTAACACGCGGGTCGAGCAGGGCCGCGTAGGCGGCCAGGATCCCGGCGTCGCCGCGGCCCACCAGTGTAAGCTGCTTACCGTCGAAAGAGGGCAGCGAGCAGACATAGTCAACCGAACAGAGGATGTCCTGAATGCGCATCTCGCCCAGCGAGCGCCCCAGCACCATCGCCAGCCGGTTGTATTTTTTCTTGAGATTCGAGTTCCAGCTTTCCCTGCCCGTACCGCGCGGATAGACCATGTGGCGCGACGCGGCGTAACCGGGGAACGGATAGGCTCTCATGAAATTCCATATTCCCTCCGCCTCGGTTTCGCCCTCGCTGGCCACGTAGAGCACCGCACCAATTTTGCCCGTCTCGCTTTTCGGGACATAGGAAATCACCCCCACCTGTAAACCGGGTTCGGTTTCCAGCGCCACTGCGCCGTGAGTGCCCTTGACAACCACTCTGGCGCTGTGGCTGGCGGGCAGGTTCCTGAAAACCATACTGCGCAGGTTCCCGAGTATCCTCGCCCGCTCCAGTCGCCATTCGATCGGGTTGTCGAACTCCCGCAGCCGCGCCGTGGGGATCAATAACTCCTGGATGCGGTCGTTGATATTTGGCGGGTGCCTGGCGAACATCCCGCCCAGCGCGCCCAGCTCCTGCGGGGGCACTTTCTTGAACGGTTGCTCGTGGACTTCGCTCTCGATCCCCTTGAGCCAGCGGTCGCTCCACTGGACAGCCTTCTCGCGCTGGGCCTGGGTGTAGGCGTGGGGGCCGGGGACGGTGAATATGCCCACTTTCTCCGCCAGACCCTGCTGAGCGTATATTTCTCTGGCTCGCTCGAAAACCCGCGTAAAACCGGCGACCGGGTAATAGAGATCCTCGGTGGAGTTGTGCAGTAGCAGCGGCCTGGGCGAAATGAGCGCGGCCAGGGTGGGCCAGTCATGGCGAAAGATGTTGATAAAGTAGGCGCAGTCGCAGTGATGGCGCTGAAGGTTGCGGGTCACGTGCTCCAGCACGTCGGCCGTGCCCGCCACCGGTTGCACAACGGTAAAGCGCGGGTCGGCGGTACCGGCCATCCAGCTCAGGTGTCCGCCGCCGGAAACCCCGTTGATCGTGATCCGCTCGCCGTCCACGTCCGGGCGGCTCAGCAGGTAATCGAGTCCGCGCATGGCGTTCCAGACCTCGATCCCCATCGGCGTGTAGCCCCGGCTGTACCAGTCCCACCTGCCCCATCTGTTCGTGCCGCCATGCCCCCCGAACACTTCGGCCACCTGGATCGGATCGATCACCAGGGTGATGTAACCGTTACGCACCCAGGGAATGGCGTAGTTCTGGCGCAGGGCCTTGGCCCCGTACTCGTCCGATGAGTGCCCCGGCCCCCAGACCACCGCCGGGAACGGACCCGTGCCGGTTGTGGGACGGTAGAGATTGGCGGTAACGTAGAATCCCGGCAGGCTCTGGTAGTGGAGCACGTCGATCTCGTAGCCCTTGCGCTTGACAGTCCGCACGAGGGTAAGCTGCAAGTCCCCGCGCGGAGGCAACGGGTCCAGGCCCAGCATGAACATGAACTCGCGGTGAAGCGCCTCCCGCTCGTGCTCCAGTTTTTCTGGTGTGTCGATCCTGGCGGCGGCCTCGGTGCGAAGAATCTCGGCCTCACCGGCCAGGTAGGCGTTCATCAGAAGCGTGTCGAGCGAAACAGTCTCGGCGTCGAACTCCTGCGCCGCCAGCGGCCGGGCACCAGACACCAGCAACGGCAGCACTAACATTAGTATATACTTCAGTTTAAAAGACATCCCTGCTCCTTCCGGCTATAAATGCGCTCCGCCCACGGCGGTTGGGTATGGGTTTATTTTGACAACACCAGTTTGACCGTGCTGTTGGCCTCCAGAGTGATCTTTTCCTTGCGGCCGCCAGCGCGCACGGTGTAGCGGGCCGTGCGGCCCCGTTTGCCATCGGCGAACGAGAACGAGAGCAACTCCACGCTCACCCGGCCTTTAACGCATGTAATAGCACTGAATACCTCTTCGCCGTTGCGGGCGGTAACCGTCACCTCGCGCCCGGCCAACGGCTCGCCGCCAGTACCCGACACCTTCACGATCAAGGTACTGTACACATTGTAGCTATGCTGCTGCTCCGTAGCAACGGTCCCGAAACCGGAACCGGTAAAAATATTGGAGCGGAACTCGATATCGCTGGCTACAGCTGTATTCAAAGGCGTGAAGCCCAACCTGAAAGGCTCGTAATCGGCCGGCGCGTTGTCGGCCCTGATAAACTCGTTCCCGGCCAGCACGGCGCCCTTTGCCCCCCCGTACGGAGTACCGATCCAGGCCGCGGGTACGTTGGAAGTGACCCGGTTACCCTCGAAGTAGCCGCCGATACTGCCCCCGCCGATATAAAAAGCCGAGGCCTCGGCCTTGGAGCCGGGGTCACGATGGTTGACCACTATCTCGTTGCCGAAAAAGTAGTTATCGCCACCGCTGCAACTATAGAAAACCGCCCAGGCCATCGGGATATAGTCGGGGTACTCCGGATAATCCCTGCCGGTGATATACATCCGGTTGTTGTAAATCCGGTTGCCCCAGCACCCCCCCGGGTCGCCGGGCTTTGCGTTGTAGTCGGCGATCCGGATAGCGGTGGTGCTGTACTCTTCGTGGCCGTACTCGCAGGAGGGCGGAGCGGCCTCGATATGGAACTCGTTGTCGAACACGTCGATATTCTTGTGCCGGAAAATTTCGAGCCCGGAGCCGATCTCCGGCTCGAAGCGGTTGGCGAACACCCATGAGCCGTCGCCGCGCGCCATCACGCAATAGTGATTGGTGATAGTCTGCCTGTTGACAAACAGGTTGTGATGGATCGAACTTTTGGGGCCGAAGAATGTCAGGTTGCCCTGGCCGCCGAAAAACTCGGAGTAGGACACTTCCGAGGGCTGCAGGCCGCGCAGCATCACGGCGTGTTCACTCTTATGACGATTGATGATAAACGGGGTGTCGATATCAAAGCGGCAGTCGGTGATCGTTCCGGATGGAATATCCACAGCGTTGGTGTTAATTCCGCTGGAGATAACCCGCACGTTGTCCAGAATTACCTTAACGCTGTCGGCCGTGGACTGTACGCCCCAGGAGAATACTCCCCGCGCGCCGCTGCGGATAGTGCCGTTGCGGATAGTGACCGTGCCGCCACCACGGACGACAGGTATTCCAGCCGCGGGCCGGGTGGGTGAATCGGCGGCGGCGTAGTCACGGAAGGCCGCGTGCTCGCCCTGGTAGAGATGGTCGTTGTGCACCTGCGGCAGGATACTGCCCACGATCCCCACGCCCACATCGAGCGCCGGGCGGATGTCGATCTGGTCCACCAGGCAATCGGTGTCCGCCCGCACCCGCACACGGTACTTTCCGGCTGGCAGGCCCTGAAGGTGGGCGGTGACAAACCCGCCGCCCAGCCGGGGCTTGCGCCGCTCCACAGGGCAGCTTACCAGGGTGGTGTCACCGTAGTCGGTGACAACCCGCACGCTGTTGCCCTGCTCGTCTTCGACAAACACGCTGACCTCCATCTTCCAGGTCAACACGCCGCACATGGCAAAATAGGAACGCTCCGCCTCGGGCAGATAAACCCAGCCGGAGACTATCTCATCGCCTGCGGCCAGGCGCATGATTTTCTCGCCGATAAAAACGTGCACCTCGCGGGTGGACTCGATTTTAGCGCCCGGCGCACGGGAGACGTCCCAGCCCTCAAGGCCGTTCTCGAACCCGTAGTTGGGCACGTGACCGTAGCCGCCGTCGGCATAGCTGAGCGTATAACCGTTGAGGTCCAGGGTCACATCACATCCCAGAAAAATTCCGCTGGCCGGGCTGGACACATCGCCGGTAAGCATGTAGGTCACCCCGGACCGGTCGTAGCAGCCCGGGCCATCCACCGCCACCACGCCATCTGGCAACTGATGGTGGCCGCCCTGGCGGAACTCGGCCGGCAGCATCCCCGCGCAGCAGAGCGTAAGCAACAGCGCAAGCCGCAACTGCCTGGGGCTGAAGCGATTATACTGTAACATCGGTTTCCGCCTTTCTATAAGCATGTATTTTCGGGTACACCGTCAAACCGATCGTGAAAACATTTACTCGCCAGCCCGCTCACCCGCGGTCTGTGCTTTCAGGGCCAGCGCACGTTGCCTGGCGGTCCAGTTCAAGTACAGCATTATCACGCCGATCACCAAAACCGTCACCCCGCCCAGCAGCACTTTGCCGCGTTCGCCCAGCGGTTGCGGGATAAAGGTCAGCAAGCTGATCGACAGGCCGGTCATGCACGCCATCCTGCCGATAAAAGAGAGCATCGGCAGCTTGTCGAGCGCCGTATCCTTCAGCTCCAGCTTCGCTTCCACCGGGGTTTCCAGCTTGCGGAAGAAGTCGCGGATTTCGCGCATCTTTTCAGGCGTATCGGAAACGAGAAACGCGCTGGCGAAATAGATGGCATAGGCCAGCAGGAAGCTCGATAGCATGAACACGGAGTAGGACAGATCGAGAAGCGTGAACGCAAAAATATTGAACGACAGCGCTCCCAGAAACGTGATCATCGCCGCCCGGCTGCCCTTGCGCGGGAAAAACAGGCCCATCAGCAGCGGGACCACTATCGGGGTGACGAAAATCCGGTCCATCACGATCATGAAGCTGAATGCCCCGCCCCGCGAACTCATCGCCAGGGCCAGGCCGATTGCGATCACTCCCAGCCCCAGGGTGGACAGGCGGCTGACCATGAGCATATGCTTATCGCC
Source organism: Gemmatimonadales bacterium (assembly GCA_024278175.1). GTDB lineage: Bacteria > Gemmatimonadota > Glassbacteria > GWA2-58-10 > GWA2-58-10 > JAJRTS01. Next base: position 46,224 of record JAJRTS010000028.1, read on the forward strand.
GGCGCCGGGCCTGATCACCTTGGCGTAGATGTCGTTGGCGAAAATGCCCGAGATAAAATTGAGCGTGGAGTCGATCGAGCTCATGCTGGCGGCGAAAATGGCCGCGAACATCACCCCGATCAGCCCGTGGGGCAGCACGGACAGGCAGGCGCTCACGTACGCGCCCTCGGCCGGGGCCTTGAGCGTGGTCCAAACCACCGAGAGGTCGGGGTAGAGATGGCGCACGGCCAGCGGGGGCAGCGCCCAGACCGAGATCCCGAACAGGAACAGCACGGTGCAGAGCAGGGCCACCTTACGCGCCTGCTTCTCATCGGGAACGCTGAAATAACGCTGCACTATCGGGTTTGTGTTGTAGCTGTGGATATTGCTCACCAGCCACATCATCACGAACGCGATCGTGATCGGCTCGCTGATAATCCCCTTGCCCTCGGGAATGACGAAATCGGGGGGGGTGGTGAAAATCTGGTCCAGGGGCACGGTGCCGCCGAGCTTGATCAGGATCAGCGGTACAATCAGCACGGCCAGCGGGATGATGATCAGAAAGGAGAGCACGTCGCAGGTGGCCACCGCGATCAGACCGCCGAAATAGCAGTAGGTCAGGATCACCCCGCCGGCGACCAGGATCGTGATCTGCACGGCCCCCAGATAGACGTCCCAGGGCAGGCCGAGTTGCTGAAGGTTGATTCCCTCCAGACCGGTGGCCGCGGTAAAAAAGATACTGGTTGCCAGCAGCACGGTGCTGCAGTAGAACAGGTTCATCGGCAGGAAGAACCACGACATCATCTGCTGCGAGGCCATGTTGAACCGGCTCGAGACATACTCGAAGAGCGAGGTCACCCTGGCCCGCCGCCAGCGCTTGGCAAACACCAGATAGCCGACGAAAGTACCCATCAACCCGGTACAGAGGGCCAGGATACCCACCGGCCCGGTCTCGTAGACAACCCCGGCGCCGCCGGTAAACATCCAGGCGCTGAACCCGGCCATGAACGCACTGATCCCGCCGATCCACCAGGACAGCTTGCTGCCGCCCCTGAAAAAATCTTCCATGTCCTTGTTAAAATGGGAGAAATACTTACCGATCCAGATCAGCGCCACCAGATACGCCACAATCACCAGGTAATCGTACGGCGATATATATTTCAACCAGACCTCCTCGCTGCAACCCGTGCTTAAAGTACTTTTTCACCATGAACGAATAGTAATCTCGATAAACAGTTTAGTTAATAATAGCAGTTCACTACTTGTGTGGCGACGCAATATATGGCTCGATATCGAGCCAGTGCTCGCGCATGATGGCCGCCTTTTTGCGTAACTGGCCGATCAGGTCCGGGCCGAGCAGGAAAGTATCCTCATAACGCGGGTCGGCGGCGCGGGCCACCAGTTCCAGCCCACCACCTTCCAGCAGCTCTATCAGCTCGTTGGTGTTGTCGAACTCGTCGCGCATGATCTCGTTCCACTCCAGGTAGCCCTTTTCGCCATCCCAGGTAGCGGTTTTGGGCATTACGCGTTTCTCGCCCGCAAGTTTATCCGCGTTGGCGTTGCGGATAAGCTGGGCGTGATAGAAATTATGGATCGAGCGGACCTCGCTGGCCCACATCTTCAGAGAAAGCGCGAGGTTATTAAGCCATTCGCCCTCCGGCGCTCCCTGGAGGTTTTCCAGCTTACGCGCCGCCCCGCCGGCGAGGCTCAGCACCCGATTCAGGCCGCTGGAATTCCAGAGAGCCGTGCCGCGCATCTGCCCGCCGTGAAAATCGATATAGTCCATCCGGGCTTCGTTCTCGCTGGGATTGAATACGTAGGGCAGAAAATAGGCTTCTTCCTCCGGCGTGAGCAGCTCGGGCTTGATCACCAGCGGACGGGTCAGGTGCCTCATCGACACGCCGCAGTAAAAATTGCTGTAGCCGCCATACCCGGGAGTAATCAGGTTTTTCGTGGTGAACGCCTGGTGCAGGTCGAAAAGGGCCGAGAAAACCTGCTCGGCGTTTTGCTCTCCGCCCCAGCCGGCCGCCACTTTCTTGAGCAGGTCCAGGCGCTGGGAGAGGTTGGTGGTCGGCTCGGCGATGCAGATTTCCACCAGGTCCAGCAGTTTGGCCACGGTTTCCGGCGAGTCCTCGTGCCTGGAGTACATGGCCGAGGTACCGATACTCAGGATGCCTGTGCCGGGACGGTGGTAGCGCTCCATGCTGCCGATAACAGCCAGCGGGTCGATCAGGCCCATGAACGGATACGCCGGGTTGATCATGGTGCCCACACCAATCATTGCCGGGTCGCGCCTGCTGAGATAGGAGTTTTCCGGCAGCATCAGCTCCACCACCTCCGACTCGTTCTGCCAGAAATTGACGTTGCTCCAGCGGAAATCGATCTCGCCGCCGCCCCGGCGCGCCCCCTCCTGAACCGTCAGGATCAGGTCGCGGCTGCGCTGCCCGGCGTTGCGGTGCTTGCAGTGACGGGGGCCGTTGGGGCCGGGGTACTGCGCCGCGGCCCAGCACAGCCCGGAACCGGCGTCGTTGGTCCCGGAGGAGAACACCTTGATCTCCGGGGCGCCGCGCAGCAACTCGGCCATGCTCCACTTGATCATCTCCCTGGTTTCCTCGAGATCGGTGCACCAGGTGAAAGCTTCCTTTTTTGTGCGGCGGGGATGGTCCACCCGCGGGCCGCGAAGGTGCGGATATTCCACGAAAAAAGATTCCGGCAGCATCTCGGTGTTCTTGGCGGCAAAAATCGCTTCCAGACCCAACTCATTGATAACTTCTCGTTTTGACTGCAACAACTTACGGTTGGCCGCCACCCAGTCGGCCGGGATGTGGGGCGCGATCTGGGGGGGAGGGTAATACATCCACGGCGCACTGACGTAGCAGGCGTACTCATGCCAGGGGCTGCCGCCCTCCGGAATCTGGAACCACGCTTTGTCGGCAAGCCCGCTGATTGAGATTTGCACATTGCCGTACTTCTTCATCCTCGCGGCCAGCCCGGCGTAGGTACGGAACGTTTCAATATCCCGGCAGGCACGCACCTTGAACATGAAAGTCTTCCCGGCCGCAAGCGATGGCGTGGCCAGAGAAACCGAGAGCAATATCGCCGAGAGCAGCCCCGCCAGAACCGAGCCGCGCAGCACTGCATGCTTACCGAGATAGAACGTTTTCATCCGTGGTACTCCTCATTGTAACCGTGTGCGATCAACCAACAGCTTGATGTTTCCATTTAAGTCACAGTTCATTTCAACGGGCCGTGCTCTCGTCTTCTCCCCTGGGCCGCGGGCCGTAGTGAGGCACGGGCTTGCCGATTTCATAGGCTCCGATATCAGGCCCCGCGCCCGTAAAATCGTCATTGACATTGGGCAGCAGCATGGCCGCGTCCTCCGCCGGCGACCCTCCGGCAATGCGCAGGTCAACCGGCTCACGCGCCGGGAAGGTTGGATCGGGGAAATCCACCCCGGCGGCGAACACTCCCATGTCCACCTTGACGTTGCCCTGGCCGCCGGTAAGCTTGTTGAGCTGCTCCACGCTCTCGAAACGCCGGTCTCCGATCAGGCCGCCGAACGCAGTCCCGAAGGCGCCGACCGCGTTATATTCCAATTTGCATGTTTCGTTAAAACCGGCCAGGCTCACCGCCAGGCCGTCGCCGCTGGAATAGCGGCCGTTCTTGCCGCCCCCCGATCCACCGATACAGAGATTGTTGCGCCAGAGCGTGCGGAAATACTCGCCCTGGCCATGATGTGCGAACAGTCCGTTCCCGGCCTTGACCACCGTGTTGTGCAGGAAGATGTTGCCGTAGCTGAGCCTTTCCAGCTTGAACGGGGCCATTGACAGGTTGTACATCACGTTACGGATAAAGTAGGTCGGTCCACCCAGGCCGGGCTGGGAGCTGAGGCCCATCCCGCAGTTGGTGATCCGGTTGCGCATGATCCGGATGTTGCCCATGCTGAAATCCGCCTCGATCCCGTCGTCGGGGCCCACGGAGATGTCGTTGTTGTAGATGTCGATACAGATCTGATCGTAAACCCAGAGGTCTTCCATCGTGGAGATGCAGTCGCGGTAGCCGGAGACGCGGTTGAAGGCGATCACGTTACCGGGACCGGTGAGCTCAATCCCCTCGCCCACGTTGGCCGCTCCGCCCCAGATGCTGCCGGAGCCGTTGCTCTCGGCCACCCAGGGCATCACGTAGCTCACCGTGTTGTCGGCGATATAGCAATTTTTAGCCCCGGGCTGTGCCTGGGCGATAATGCCGAACTTGGAGTAGATTTTGCAGTAGCGCACGGCCACGTCCTCGGCCCAGCGCAGGCGCACCGGGCCGTAGACAGTCACCCCGTCGAGGATCACGTGCTTGCGGTGCTCCAGCGAGACCTCGTCGAACGTGCTGCCGATCACCGGGTGGGCGTTGTCTGCGCGCAGCACTATCGGACGGCCCGGTTCGCCGTCGACAGGCATCTCGAATTTATCGTAGTAGCCGGGACTGAGCAGCAGGACGTCGCCCGGCTCGGCGCGCATGGCGGCCCGGCGCAGAGTGCGGGGATTGACCTCGATCACCCGCGCATCGACCGCCGCTCCGGGCACCGGCCGGGTGCGGGCCGTTACGGTTTCCACCGCCTTGCCGCCATCGGGATCGGAAAGCGAGAGGCGGATTTCGTACACCGTGTCCGGGCGCAGGTCGAAAATGCTGCCGGAGTGCTTGTTCATCCAGTAGTAGGTGGGGCGCGTCCGCGTGCCGGTGCTGCCCGCGGGCACGCGCACCAGCGGCATCGCCTGCTTCCACTGGCTCTCTCCCACCGTGCGGTAGGAGACTTCCACCCTGCCGTCCTGGTCGTCATCGCCATCGATCAGCCACTCAACCGCCAGACAGGTGAGCGTGGGGTACGGGGTGCTGATTGCACCGGGAGTGGTGGCGTTTTCAGCCCATCCCACAGCAGGAAAAACCAGCGCCAGTATCGCAACAGCAAACGCCAAAAATATCCCTCGCGGCAAACCGGTAAAAAAACCGGTAAAAAAAATTGTGAACATCATTTTCTCCTGTGATCCTCGCTGATAGTGCGTAACATATTCGCAATATCTGTCTATTCGGGCGTACTGAAACTATAGACAGCACTCCACCGGCCCCAGGCGCCCCGGCTGTCCCGGGCCTTCACTTTCCAGTAATAGGTGGTGTCGCGGTTGAGCCAGCCCGCGGGCAGTTTCCACCGGGCCTTGCCTGAATCGGTGACTTTCATCATCGCCGTGGCCACCGGCCAGCGGCACTGCGGGTCGAAACTGATCGAGATCCAGTGATTGGCTATCTTGTCGCCCTTGTCCCGGTCTCTGGCCTTGCGCCAGCGGAAAAGCGGGGCCAGGTCCCTGCTCTTGCCGCCAGCGGGCGGGTAGAGCGCGCCGCCGGGGGCCGAGGGCGGGTTGTTGTCGCTGCGCTCGCGCCAGATGTGGGTGATCCGCACCTTGTGCTCTCCGGGGGTCTCATCGCGGTAACGGATGATGTTGCGACCCCGCGAGAGCGCGGGCAGGGAATTGGGAGCGACCTGGATGTCGGTGACAAGCTCCACGGACTCGATACCGGTCTGGGTGGGCGGATCGTTGCCGCGGTCGGCGCTAAAGAGGAACTCCAGGATATAGTCGTGACGTCCCCGCTCGCCCGTGGGATAGAGGGTCTCATCGAGATCGACCTCGAGGTCAATGACTCCGGTCTCGCCCTCGGGCGCGCTCCAGATATTTTTGCTGATCGGACCGGTTGGGCTGTAAACCAATGCCCGCAGCCTGTCCCACTTGTTCGCGCCGCCGCGATAAACCCTGGCCTTGAGCCGTCCGCCGATAATTGTATAGGGCGAATGGACCTTCCACCGGGTGCGGGTCAGCACATCGTAGTCATCGTTCTGCCTGAACTTGACGTGCACCGGCGGAGACTGGCCGTCGTCGACCTCGTAGGCGGGCGGAAAATTCCGGTTCAGGTAGAGCGGGAAATCCTCGGAGCGAAGGTCCGGGGTCCAGACAATCCGGCCGTCGCCGTAGCGGATCGGCAGGACCTCCTTACCGCCAGTGCGTTCGAACCGGGCTTTTTTCGCCTTGTGGTTGTAGTATTTATCGCCACCCTTCCAGTTGCGGATAATTTTCTCGTCCGGGCGCAGAGTGAGCGCCATCGTGCGCGGCAGGTGGGTCCAATCGTTGTAGTCGTGCTGTACGTAGCAGAAATAGCCGTCGTGGAAATAGCGGAAACCACGTTGCCTGATCCCGTCCTGGGATACGTAGGCGTTGCCGCCCTCAACGTCGTCGTAGAGCAGGTAGATCGCCTTGTTGCGCCCGCTCCAGGCCGAGAGGTTGGCCTTTTCCTCCAACCCTTCGGTCACTTTCTGGTCGGCCCAGAGCTGCTCGACAGAGGCGATAGTGCGGTTGTCGTCCATCAGGTAGCTCAGACCGATATCGCTGTCGAGCATGTGCCAGGCGTTGTTGTAGAACGCCTCGCTGACAGTGTGGTGCCAGACCTCCCACACCCGCGCCCCGACCCCCACGGCCTCGCACATGGAAACAAACGCGGTGGCGTGGAAGGAGCAGTTGCCGTAACCGTAAACGTTCATCGAGATTACCGGGTTGTGGTTCTCACGGTCGCCGGGAGGACTGAGGTGCTGGATATTCGTGCGGATGAACCCGAAAATGGCCAGCGCCTTTTCCTCGTCGGTGACGCAGCCGCGGGTGATCTCGGCGGCCATGGCCGGGATGTCGAACCAGTCATAGCGGCCGTCCACCGTGATCCGCGGATTGACCAGCGGCTTGCGGCCCAGGTTCTCGATAATGATCGTCTCGTTGACCGGGTCCCGCGTCCCGCCGACCTCGATCTCGTAGGCGTAGTCGCCCACCGCGGCCACCTGGCTGTACCGCTTCCCGAGGGCCTCTGATGCCGGGAGCAGCAGAGCAACCGAGAGCAACGCCGTAACAACTGTATCTTTCAGCATAAACCATCCCATTTCGTTAGTCGTGAACAGACTTTGCCCCGTGGCTGCGGAAGGGGCGGGTCAAAAAAGGTGGCATTCACCGGTTGAGTGCGACGATGACCGTGCGGGCGCGGCCTCTCCGATGGCATACAATTAAGCGGCGAACGAAATATGATTTCTCGTAGATCCCGGCAAAACGCATTGTGCGGCGGCGGCGACAACTTTGCCTCGCCGCCGCTCTTTGGCGGTGAGTCAGCGCTTCCTGAAACTGAAAATATCGCTCCAGGCGCTGCTGCGGCCGGTTGCGTCCTCGGCCCTGACCCGCCAGTAGTAAGTAACGCCGCTGTTGAGCCAGCCCTCCGGCGCGGTGAACGAGGTTCCCTCGCGCACATCGCGGTCGAACGTAGAAGCCAGCGGCCAGGCGCAGTCCTCGCGGGTGGAAAGCTGGAAGCGGTAGCAGACTATCCTGTCACCGTCGGCGTCCGTGGACGCGCTCCATTTAAACACCGGCGCCGGGCCGTTTTTCACCGAGCCTTTGGCCGGAGCCGAGGGCGCGTGCTGATCGTTTGTCTCGCGCCATTTCCAGCTCAGACGAACCTTGCCCGCGGTATCAGCCCTGTATTCGACCTTGTTTTTGCCCAGCGAAAGCGCGGGCAGACTGCGCGGGTTGACCTGCAGGTCGGCCACGATCCTGACCTTGTCCACTCCCGACTGGCCGCCATAGACCAGCGGATACCCGGCAGGGATATCGGCGTGTTCCTTGTTGGCCGAGAAATGATACTCGGCTTTGAACGCATAGGTGGCCCGGGGACCGTCGCGCAGCAGCTTATCATCCAGCACGGCCCGGCTATCGCCCATCCCATAGGCCCAGGAATAATAATTCCAAAGCCCGGTGCGGGTGTGAAACTCGGAATCGAGATCAGCGGAAAGGGAGACCTGGTCCAGCGCCGTGGTGCCACCCTTGTAGTAGCGTGTGTCGATATAGCCGCCGACAATCACGTAGGGGCTGGCCATGGGGATGATCAAGCTGGAGAAACGGTCGTACCTGGGGTCCTGGAGCCTGTCAACGTGGACCGCCGGGCGGATGCCGTCCTCGCAACTGAACTTGGCGTTTTCCCGCTCGATCATGCCCTCGTAGGTTCGTTTGCTGAAATCCGGCTCGAAAGTCAACTGGCCGTTGGCGTAACTCGGCGGCTCGTGGGAGCTCGCCTGGTCGTAGTACTTGCGCAGGACTGGTTTCCACCAGCGGACGAGTTTCTCCTCGGGGCGAAGAGTGATCTCCATGGTGTGCCGTTCGTACATCCATTTATCGTAGTAGGTCTCCACGTAGTTGTCCTCGGCGGTAGCGTAGAGTACGCCAAGCCCCTCGCCGGCGGGCCAGGCGTCCGGGGTGTAGATCCGCTTGCGGTCGTGCCCGGCGGGCGAGAAGTACCAGCGATATGGCTTGTAGGCGCGGGACACCCATTCAGGGTGGTCCTCCAGCTCGGCGATCGAGGCGATGCCCAGGTTGTCGTCCCTGAGATACCAGATCCCGATATCGGCGTCCATGTGATGCCAGGCCCCGTCCCAGAAAGCCTCGGCCACGGTGTGATGCCAGATCTCATAGACCCGGGCCTGCACATCGGCGGCCCGGCAGAGCGCCACAAACTGGCTGGCCGCCATCGAGCAGATGTGATAGCCGTAGCTGTTGAAATGGCGGACCGGGCTCATGGCGGTGACGTCCTTGGGGTAACTCCACCAGTAGGTTTCCTTTTCGACAAAATCAAATATCGCCATCGCCTTCTCTTTTTCGCTCACGCAGCCGGCGGTTATCCCGGCCACTATCGATTCCAGCGTGTACCAGTCGTAGCGGCCGTCAACCGTGATGCGGGGGTTTGCCACCTCGACCTCGCCGATATTTTCGACAGTGATCTCGACATTCTCCGGCTGGGCCGTGCCACCCACCTCAATCTCGAAACTGGCGCCGGCTTGCTCAACAACGATAGAAAATTCTTTCAATTCCCCGTCGACGGACTGCTCCGCCAATGCGGGCAGCAGGGTAAGGCAGAACAGCACGGCGGTGGTCGGCATAATTCTCATGACACCATTTTCTCCCCTTTAGTGGATACCGGAAGCGGCCTGACAGGTGAGGCGGCAGCGATGGCGGGAACCGGCGAATCAGCGCGAGGCTGCCATCGTCATCAATTAGGTATATAACAAAAATGGTGCCAGCTGATCAGGAACAGCCAACCATCACAATTGCAGACAGATAGAGAATCAGGCACTGCCTGATCGAATAATCGTCGGGTATTATTTTGCCAGTGGTCATTTTTTGATCGGCGATAAATTGACCGGCTGGACTTCGCACGGATGAAAGACTCAGCCCTTGACCAGAAGCTTGCTTCTGAGCGTACTGCGGGTAATACCCAGATACGAGGCCGCACGGGTTTTGTTGCCTGCGAACTTTGCCACCACTTTTGCCACGATCCTGGCCTGGGCCTGATCGAGAGTGACGCCCTCGTCCGGAAGGCTGATCACTACCCCGTCGTTGTTGATGTCAGGGTCATGGCTGACAGCAGCATGGCCTGACGGTTGCTTGAGCAGGAATTCCAGGTGCTGAGGTTCGACTTCCGGAGCCTCGTTGATCAGTACGACCCGCTCGATACTGTTCTGCAACTCGCGGATATTACCCGGCCAGGGATAATCGAGCAGAATCTGCATGGCCTCGGGGCTGATCGACCTGACCGGCCTGCGCATTTTGTCGGCGTAGCGCAGGAGGAACATCTTTGCCAGCGGCTCGATATCCTCTCTGCGCTCGGTGAGAGCGGGAATGAAAATCCGGCCGGTGTTGAGCCGGTAATACAGGTCGCGGCGGAATGCTCCCCGGTCGACCATCTCCTCGAGGTTCTTGTTCGATGCACAGATAACTCTCGCCTTGAGCATTTTCTTTTTCAGCCCTCCGACCCGGAAATACTCCCTGTCCTGCAGCACTCGCAGCAGCTTGGGTTGAAGTTCCAGGGGCATGTCGCCGATCTCATCGAGGAAGATCGTGCCATCGCCGGCCAGGGCGAACTTACCCATCTGCCCCGAGCTTCTGGCCCCGCTGAACGCCCCGCCCTCGTAACCGAACAGTTCGCTTTCGAACAGGTTGGCGGTAATGGCCGAGCAGTTGATTGGCACAAACGGGGAAGTGATCTCCTGGTTGTGGAAGTGGATCATTCTGGCGATCACTTCCTTACCCGTGCCTGTTTCTCCTTCGATCAGCACGGGCATGTCCCTGTCCTCGGCCAGGCGCGCGGCCAGCTCCATCACTTTTTTCATCTCGCTGGAAAAGACGCCGACCTGGCCGATACCGCTCACCTCGGCGAACGCATCGCGAAGGCTCTGCAGTTGGGACTTGGTTTCCTCGGTGGCCTCGGCCAGCTTTTCCTCGAAATGGCAGGTCAGCTCGTAGTTTTCCTTGATCAGCAACTGGTGTTCGACAATCCTGCCCAGCGCCGCACTGAGTTCCTCGAGGTCCACCGGCTTGTTCAGGTAGTCGTAGGCTCCCTCCCGCAGGGCGGTGATGGCCGTGTCCATGTCCCCGTAAGCGGTTATCAACACAACGTCGGTGGTACGCGCCCCGGGCAGTTTTTTCAACTCCCGGAGCAGTTCTATTCCGCTGATACCCGGCATGATCAGGTCGCTGATAACAAACGGGAACGGTTCTTTTTTGAACAGCTCCAGCGCCTTGTCGCCGGAATCGCATTGGGTTACCTGATGGCCCAGTTGACTTTCCATGAAGCTGGCGATCACCTCGCGGCCATGGGCTTCATCATCGACAAACAGTATTCGCATCTTTACCCCTCGTATCAGCCGGATTTATCGCCCAGTGGAAGATTAACAATGAAACAGGCCCCGCCTCCGGGATTATTTTCCACCCTGACCCGGCCGCCGAACCCCTCGGCGAATCGTTTCACTATCGCCAGGCCGAGCCCCATGCCGTCCAGTGTTTTTTTCGTAGTGTAGAACGGATCGAACAGCTTGTCCATTTCCTCGCCGCCCAGGCCCGGTCCGTTGTCAGCTACCCTGATAAAGGCCTGACCATCCTGCCTGCCTACAGAGACAGTGATCTTCTTGCGTGAACCGCCCTTCACGTCGAGCGCGTGCATGGCGTTGACCACCAGGTTGAGCACGATCTGCTCCAGGTTGATCTTGCTGCCCACAACGGACAGTTTGTCCGCGCTCTGCTTCACGGTAAGCTTCACGCCGTGAGCATCGAGCTGGTTGCCCACCAGCGAGATAGCCTTTCGCACCGAATCCGCCACCTCAACCCGTTCGGCGCCGGACCGTCCGGGAGTTACCCAGTAAGTCCGCATGTGCTTGATAATCCCGGTGATCCTGTTGACGCTTCCTGAGATGGACTTGAGCCACGAACTGAATTCCCCGGGCAGGATTCCCTTATTGTTCCGGTCCCACATCATCACGCTGTCGGCGGTCACCTTGATATCGTTGAGCGGCTGGTTGATCTCGTGAGTGATCCCGGCGGCGATTACACCGATCGAGGCCATCCGAGACGCCTTGTCGGCGATTTGCAGCGCTTCGTACTGCTTCTTTTCGGCCTGAAGGCGCGCCTGAAACTCGCCGTGAAGTTCCCATGCGCTGGCAATCATATTTACCGCCGTGCCAAGCAGCGCCAGCTCCTCGGGCGGCCATTCGTATTTTTCCCTGCGGCAGAAACAGGCGATCCCCCTGATACCGGCCGGTCCGGAAACCGGCAGGATACTGAAAGCCTCGACAGCCTTCCCCCGCAACGATTCGACAATTTCCGGGCCGGTCATCGCCGCCTCGGCAACACAGTAGAAACCGTCACTTTCCAGGCGCCGCCTGATTTCGTCATGACCGGGCCGGCAGATTGTGCATACGCCCCTGTCGATACCGGAGTTTTCGCCTTTTTGCGACTCAATACTGTCGAAAAACCTGAACGGGGCTTCCTCCAGGTTGGTCAGGCACACCTTGGCCAGGTTAAGCCTGTCGGCAATAGTATCCGCCACCTCCTGCAGAGCGCGGGGAAGATTAACCGTGGAGTTGAGCATCGAGGCGATCCTGGCCAGCAGGCTTTCGTGGACCAGCGCGGTTTCCAGTTTCCGCTGCTCATCTTCCAGGCTCTCCTGGGTAACGATCAGCTCCTTGAGGTTCTTCTGGAGCCGGACATTGGCTGTTTGCAGGTCTTTGGTCCTGGCTACCACCAGCCTCTCGAGCAGAATATGCCTGTAGAGCGCCAGGCCGATCAGGAACAGGATGATGGTTGTACCGACACTCATGATCCACTGGAAGCCCGCCTCCCTGTACCAGGGCAGCAGTACGGTAAACCCGAAACGGGCGGGATCGGGGTCGATATTGAAATTGACATCCATCGCCCGGACCTCGAAAGAATGCTCTCCGTAGGGCAGGTTGCTGAAAACAGCCATGTTTCCCGGCTTGAACACCGACCACCCTCCCCCGTCCAGACGGTAGGAGAAAAGCAGGCGTCCGGCGGTAGTATGGTTCCATTTGTCGAGTCCGGAGTACACCAGCCGAACCTCACCTCCGGGCGGTGTTTCCCGCAGGTTCCGGGATTCGAAAATCAGTGTTTGCGGCGGGTCGATATCGGCCGAGGGCGAGTAGAGACTGATCCCGTCAATCGTTCCGGCCCAGACCGTACCCTTGCTGTCCTGGAAGATAGAGAAAACGCCTTCGTTGGATAACCCGTCCTTGCGGGTGTTGGTAACCCACATCCCGTCACGGTAACGATGGACCCCCGTTCCCGAGGCAACCCACACCGAACCGTCGCCGGCCTTGTATATCGAACGCACACTGGCCATACCCGTCCTGATGCTCGACCATTTCCCCTCGTGGTACTGCATAATCTGCTCCCTGCCGCCGATCCAGATCTTGCCCGGCTCCACTTCGCAGATGGCGAAAAAACCGTTGCCCCGGAACCGGGGATCGACTTCCAGCAGCCGGAACTCGCCCTGCCCGTTCAGCCGCGCACCCTTGTCAAACTGGCCGGCGATCCACAGTTCACCATCGCTGGCTTTGAGCAGGTAACGGGGATTTCCGAAAGTCAGGTTTTGCGACTGGTCGAGCAGCACCTCGAAATTTTCCCCGTCGAACAACTCGAGCTTGAAACCCGAGGGCTCCTGATCGAGACGAGTCTCCAACAGAATCCTGCCATCGCCGTAGGGCGCTACCGTGCCGATATTGGTGTGACCCTCCAGAGATGGCTGCTGCGGGTTGCGGTAGGCCTGCCTGATAAAACGCTCGGCCGCCGGATCGAAAGTGAGCAGGTAATTCTGATAAGGCATTATCCCGATTGCCAGCCGGCCATCTGGCAACGCGCAAAGCGACTGAGTGGCGAACGGCTGGCAGGAGAGTCCATCCGGCATCGGATATTCTTTCCAGACGCCGCCGGAGAACCTGCCGATCCTGTCTTTGCAGGCAAACCACATCCCGCCGGAGGAGTCCTCCAGGATAGAGTGGACCCAGCCGTTATGGCTGAACTGCTCAAAGGGTTTCCAGAGGTTGGGCGTGTAACGCGCCAGTCCGTGGGAAGTCGACAGCCAGAACACTCCATCGTCGTCCACGGCAACGTCTCTTATTTCCGCCGCCAGCATTCCTCTTTTATCGGGTCTGGATTCTCTGCCATCTTTTACCTTGACAAGCTGGTTGTTTTCTTTCCAGATCCAGTAGCTGTCATCCAGCCCGGCCCAGGCCGCTTTGAGCTCTCCGGAGCATTGCGGAACAATACTCCAGCGGCCATTCCTGTAGCGGACTGCCTGTCTGTCGGAGTCGCCGCCGCTGATGAGTCCCAGCACAAGCACCTCACCGCCCGCGCCTTCTATCGGCCGGCTGAAATCAGTCAGCCCCAGCCGGCCCAGATCGAAACTCTGCCAGTGCAGCCCTGCCGGCTGGTCTTTACCGTAGTACCTGGCCACGCCTTTGGAACCGGTAATCCAGATCCCACCATCTCGCGAGGGAATCATGTCGATAAAACCACCAATCCCGCCATTGAGAGAATCGATAACCGTTTCCCTGAATTCCCGGGTGGCGTCGAACCGCACAAGACGGTCGGGCAGCAGGTAGTAGGCCTCGTTTTTCCCTCCCGGAACGAAGGGGGTCAGCTTTCTCACGATATCGTCAGGAAGGTAAGGGTTCTCAATGTCATCGAGAAAGAATTTAACCCAGCGGCCATGCTGAAACAGTTGGATCCCGGAAGAGTGCTGCGACCACAACTGGCCCGATTTACTTTCGTAGATTTTCAGGTCTATGCCGGGGCTGGTTATCGTGTTACCGAACCGGCCGCCCTCGCCGGGCCAGCCGTCCAGCCAGCTATGATCCTTGATCCCGCCGTGGGAAACCCACACCTTGCCGCCCGGGCCCAGTGTGATATAACTCGACCACGCCTCGGCCAGCCCATCAACGGGGGTGAAAAACCTCCAGTTTATCTGGCGCACTGCGGCCCCGGCAGGCAGGGCGCTTGTCAGCCATAGCAAGATCGGCAAAGCAAGGGCGGCAAACCGCGACCCACGAATCGAAAACTTAACTTTCATCGGTTCCCTGGACGAAAAAATTCACTTTGGATAACGCAAACAAACCGGTTTTCCGCCAGTGGGGCGACAGGCGACGAACTTAAGTTGACTTTCTAAAAAACATCCGCCTGAAACGCTTGAAAAGAAAATGAAGGCAGGCAGAAAACCGAGTTGAAACGGACAATAATTATCCGGTAAATTGTTGACCACCGGTAAGATATTAGCCAGCCACCGGACCGGGCAGGGGCACAATCACAAAACGTATATATTTCTACTATAAAGGCTTACAATCTCTCAGTCAACTAGAAACTGGCTACTGTAAAATAATGGATTCACAATAATCGGGCTGAGCCGCGGGAGTTGATCAGCCAAACGGGACAAACACCAGCGCCCAGATGATTCCCAGGGTGAGTTGAATGACGAAATGAGCGAGCCCGTATTTGAAGTACTGGCCCATTCCCCAGACAAGCGGCTCGCCGTCAGGGCCGAGCAGACCTGCGGACTTGAATTTATCCATCAGCACAAACCCCGCCGTGGCTGACCAGACAAACAGGCTCGAACCGGCGCAGATACTGGCGGCGAAAGCCACAGCCACCTGGTCGTGGCATCCGGCCAGGGCGCTGCCCGGAGCGGTTACGCTCTGCACCACCGGCAGCATTGCCGCGGCGGTGGGACCCGCCGAAAAGATGCCGGTCAGCACGGCGGTCAGCGTCATCAAGGCCAGCAGCAGGATTTCCGGTGAAGCGGCCCAGCGCTGAAGGCCGACAGTTATTTGCTCCAGCAAACCTGATTCCGCCGCCAGCGAGGCAATATACAGAAACGCTCCGATAGCGAACACCGGTGTCAGGTTGTAGGCGCCGTAGACAGTGACACCTCGCAGGTAATAGGTCACAACCACGCCGGCGGCCAGACCCGTGATCGCGGGCATCGATGGCGGCATGGCCCAGGCTGGGAAAACCATCCAGGCAACAAACATCAACCCAAAAATCACCGCCAGGCAGGCGAACAGGGGCCAGTCCTGCTCCTGCTGGCCGTACTGCTCCATTAACCGGATCACTTCCCGCTTGCGGCGCACACCGCCCCCGGCCCCCCTGCGCCACCTGGTTCTGATCCGATAGCTCAGAATGTGGAACACTATCAGCGCGATCATCGTTACAGTGAACAGCGGCCAGGCGTTGACGAGGTAGGAGTTGAACGTGGTGATCTGCGAACCCATGATCAGAATGGCCGGAAAATCTCCGATCGGTGTGGCCGCCCCACCCAGGTTGGACGCCGCCAGCATCAGCGCGAACAGGCCGGCCACGTAGGTATGATCGAGCTTCATCGCGCGCATCAGCAGAAACACGACCGGCAGGATCACGATCACCGCGGTCAGGTTATTGAGCACACTCGAAATTACGAACAACAGCAGTCCGAACGTCCAGAGTACCGGCAACCGCCGTCCGCGTGAAAGCTTCAGCAGACGAACCGCCAGCAGTTCCATGATGCCGGTGCGCACGATCAGCTTGGTGAAAATATCGAGGGAAACAAAGATGATCAGGATGCCCCAGGGGATACCGGAGAGCGCGGCAGGCAGGCTTACCACCCCGGTCAGCCCCAGTATCGCCCCGACACCGGAAGCTACCAGCACGAGCGTAAATGTGTTATGCGGTCTCATCGCTGCTGCCCCTTAAGCAAACCCGTAACCGATACTCATTCCATAAAACGGTTGGCAAGTAGCACTTCAACACTTCCGGTTCAACCGGCCTCCAGATGCCGGGCACGCGCATACGCAGGCTCTGTTCGGGAGTTCCGCCGCGCTTTTGGACGGGCCCCCGGTTTTCGGGTTACGGCTCATGGAAAATAACAACTCATCTACTCTTTGCAATTGTTTTAACCGAATCTATCCACGGCTTCCATCGCCGCCAGCGTATTTTCAACGGCAACCAGGCACTTATTCCTGCCAAAAATCGTTTCCCTTGTCATCCGAACTTATTTTTGCTAACGTTGCCCGATGCATGAATCGCCTCTGTTGTTGGCTGAATCTATTATATACTCCCGGGCCACACCATGAAAACCCTCACCCTGTCAATCCTCCTGCTTGCCGCCCTGTGCGGCGTTAACTGCGGACGATCCACTCAGCCGCCGGTGAAAACTCTTCCCGTGGCCAAAATCAGGCAACTGACCTCGGGGCCGCTCCACCATTTCGCCAGCGCCTACTACCACATCCGCTCCTTTGACCAGAGCGGACGCTACCTGCTCTGCCTGCGCACCGATATCGCGGACAGGGACCCCGAGGTGGGCGATAGCGCCTCGCTGTGCGTAATCGACATCCGGAGCGGTGACGTGCGCGAAATAGCCAGGACCCGCGCCTGGAATTTCCAGCAGGGGGCCATGCAGCAGTGGCTGGGCAGCGCTCCGGACTCGATGGTTATTTTCAACGATTACCGCAACGGGAAGTTCGCGGCGGTGATAATCAACGCCTTCACCGGCCGGGTGCAACGGGTAATCGACACCCCGGTGAGCGCGGTGACCCACGATGGCCGCGCCGCGGTGAGCATCAATTTCGCCCGGCTGCACCGGACGAGGCCGGGCTACGGTTACGCCGGGCCGGGTCAGGCGGCGCGCCTGGACGAGGCTCACCCGGCTGACGACGGGATCTATTGGGTCGATCTGGAAACCGGCGCTGCCCGGCTCATCGTCTCGCTGGATGAGGTGTTCGCGCTCAACCCTCCCCCGGGCCGCCCGGACAGCCGGCCGTTCTGGTTCAACCACACCCTGATTAACCGCGACGACAGCAGGGTATTCTTCCTGGGACGGTGGGCAAAGGAGGGCGGCGGCTGGTACACGGCCTCCTACACCGTGGGACTCGATGGCGACAGCCTGCGCTGCGTACTGGGCTACGACTGGGGCGGATCGCATTTCGACTGGCTGAGCGCCGGGCGGCTGATGGTCACCTGTTTCTACCGGGGAGAGCGTCCGCTGACACACCTGCTGTTTAACGACACCGACAGCCTGAGCGAACGCGACTACCGGGTGCTGGGCCGGGGCATGCTCACCAACGACGGCCACGGACGGTTCAGCGACGATGGCCGCTGGATGGTGACCGACACCTACCCGCTGCGCGGCAGCCGCAGTCTGATACTGATGCGCATGAGCGACGACGCCCTGCTGCGGCTCGGTACGTTCGACGACCATTCCGCTCTTTACCGCGGACCCTGGCGCTGCGACCTTCACCCCGCGTTCGACAAGAGCGGACGCACTCTCGTGTTCGACTCCACCCACGACGACACGCGCCAGGTGTACCTGGCCGAACTGAAATTCAACTGACGGGAACCCGTTACGATGCTCAGGAAATCACTGCTCTGTATTCTGCTCCTTTCGCTTGCCCTGATTCAATCAACGCTGGCCTCCGCGCTGCGCACGTTCGACACCCACAAGGTACGCGCCACCTCGTCGCTGGACGGCCTCTGGGATTTCTCCTTACCGGAGGCCGATTCGTCTCTTGCAGCCCACACGGCAAAAATTACCGGCGGACGGCTCCAGGTACCGGCCGTGTGGGAAAAAGTGCCGGGGCTGGAAAACTACCGGGGCAAGGCGGTTTACGAGACCGAAATAGAAGCTGTGCCCGGCAAGGCGGTCCGGCTGCTGTTCGGCGGGGTTTCGCACACGGGCGACGTCTTTATCGACGGTAAAAAGTACGGCCATCACTACGACGCCTACACTCCCTGGGCGGTGGTGGCCGCCGACCTTCAGCCCGGCACGCACAGGCTCAAAGTGGTGGTGGACAACTCGTTCGGCGACCACTCGGCCCTGCATACCGAGAACGACTACTACACCTGGGGTGGAATCACCCGGCCCGTGGAGTTGCAGCAGGTCCCCTACCTCCATATCACTCGCATCCATGCCGTGCCCGAGAGGCAAAGCGGCGGCGACTGGACGCTGGAGATCAAAGTAACCCTGGCCAACAGCGGCCCCACCCGCCGGAGCGGCAGTATCGCTGTCAGCCTGGAGAGCGGCGCGAGGTTAGAGCTGGGCGAGGTCAGCGTAGAGCCGGGTCAGAGCAGCGTTGTGGTGGGCCGGATGGAGTGTCCCGGAGTAATACCATGGAGTGTAAACAACCCCCGGCTCTATTTTCTCAGCGCAGAGTTGAGCGGCAGCGACGGCAACCCCAGCGACGACCTGATTGACCGGGTGGGATTCCGCGAGGTTAAAGTGAGCGGCGGTAAAATCCTGGTCAACGGCGAGTCTGTCAGGCTGCGCGGGTTCTGCCGCCACGAGTCGCACCCCGCGTTCGGCTGCGCCATTCCCGTGGGGGCGATGTACACGGACCTGGTACTGCTGCGCGACATGGGCTCCAATTTCGTGCGCACCAGCCACTATCCCAACGACATGCGCTTCCTCGATCTGTGCAACGAGTTGGGCATTTACGTATGGGAGGAATCCCACGCGCGAGCTATCGAGTTCGATCAACCGAAATTCATGGAGCAGATAACCGGCTCCACCACCGAGATGGTCGGGTGGCACTTCAACCACCCGTCGATTATCATGTGGGGCAGTCTCAACGAATGCCACTCGGAATCGCCCGAGGGCAGCGAGGTCTACGCCTACGTGCTGGGCCTGATTAAGAAACTCGACCCCCACAGGCCGGTCACGTTCGCCTCTAACCGCCGCCAGAACGATATCAGCCTCAAATACGCCGATATTGTCTCATGGAACCTTTATACCGGCTGGTACGGCGGCGACCTGGAGGGGATCGGGCCGTTTCTCGATGCGTTGCTGGCCTGGCAGCAGACCCCGGAATCCGGGGCGGCGGGCAAACCGACAATCATCAGCGAGTTCGGCGCGGGCGCGCTCTACGGTTACCGCGACCCGGCGCGTCCCAAGTGGTCTGAGGAGTACCAGGCCGACCTGCTGGGGGCCAGCCTGGAAGTTTATCTCAATCACCCGGCGGTCAGCGGCGTGGCGATCTGGCAGTTCTGCGACATCCGGATCACCGACGGCTGGTGGCGCACCCGGCCCCGCACGATGAACAACAAGGGCGTGGTCGATCAGTTCCGGCGGCCCAAGCTGAGTTATCAGGTGGTGAAAGAAAAAATGCTCGAAGCCCGTGAGCGTTGGGAAAAATAGGAAGAAAAAGTTGAACCAATGGATTGTTCACCGGGGGCGGCATTGCCCGGCCAGGTGATTCATGGGGCGGATATCGATACCCGGCCGGTCGGCCGGGCTGGCGACGTCAAAGAAGGCCCCGGCTATTCCACCAACTCGAACTCGCGGGCCACTGTCCGGACCTGCCCGCTGTGACGGTCCCTGACTGTCGCCAGCACCCGGTAGCCACCGGGGACCAGCAGCGAGGTGTCGATATCCACGTTACCGGAGGCCGGGCCTTCGCCGGGGGCTTGCCTGGCGAAATTGATGGTCATGCTGGTCGAGGATTCATCACCCCAACTGAAAAACCGGCTGAGCAGTGATTTCTTTTTACCAGTGTCCCCGCCCGCCTGGCTGACCGTGACCGCCTGCAGGTAGGATCTCTGCCCGTTGTTATCTGGGCGCAACCGGGTCCGGGTCTTTCCTCTTCCAGAAGGCGTGGAAGAATGAGCGCCACTCTTCGGGCCGTTCCAGTTTCCGCGCCGCTTTGTTTTCCGCCGCGCTGAAAATGGTTTCCGTGTCGCGCAACAGCACCGCGAAATCATCCGCTCCCACGGCAGCCTCCAACGCGGCGCCGTATTCCCGCTCGAAAGCCGCCGTATCACCCAGCGCCAGCAGGCAGCGCCCGCGGAGCAGATGACGCTCTGTCACTCGGGTGCCGGGGCAGGACCGCCGATGCTCGCTCAGGGCTTCAAGCGCGGAACGATACTCACCCAGACGGTAGCGGTCAGTGGCGATATCCAGCCACCAGTCGCGGCTTTGCGGGTGAGAGGCCATCTGCTCGATCAGGCGCGGATGGACCCGGCGCAGCTCGCCCGGAGTTTTATCCAGGATGCTGTCGCGCCAGATGCGGTAGGTGTCCAGGTAGCCGGGATCGATACAGATCAGTTTCGCCAGTTCGCGGGCCTCGCAACTTGTCGAATCATCGCGCAGGGCCAGCCGCGGTATTCCCGAACAGCGTCAAAATTCCTGAACTTCATCCCGCGGCAGCAATCGCCCAGGCCGATATGCGCCCTGAGCTGGCTTCCGGGTCATCATCCCAGTACGTGGCGGAAAAGTCCGCCCTCGCCCGGCCGACCTCTCCCAGCGCCAGGTAGAGTTCGCCACGCTCAAGCAACAGGGAGTAGCGCGGCTCGCCACCGGTTTCGATCCGGCCCAGCAGGCTTTTAGACGGCTCAAGCAACAGATTGACGGAATCGGCCCCGCCGGGGCTTTGATCATCGGCAAACAGATTCCAGCAGGATAATGCGCAAAAAATCAGCAAAACTCCGCCATAGCGCACTATTGCCATCATGGGCCGCATCGTTTCTCCCGTGGCGGGGAATTGGACCGCCGGGCTGCTTGAGACACTAGAGGTTATTTCAAAACCCAAGTTATGCAAAAGAACGAGAGAGTACTTCTACTTTTGAGGCCAAAAGTAGAGCAAAAGCCTTTTCCGGGCCGAACTCGCACAAACTTGTGGTTTTTTAAATCCGGGCGGTGTGCCATCGGCAAAACTCCACTCCCGTGTGCTTGGCCCGCTGGAAGCGAATCGCACCCCGGACAATGTTTCTTCCGGCACTCCGGTGGGATCCGGGACAACTACACGCTACCCTTGCTGTGGCTCAGACATGCGGCCCGGGACTGACCCCGCCCCACCACAAAAAAACAAGCTCTGAGCTTCACGGGGTATCGACCAATATCGATTCTACTAACTCGATTGCCTTCAGCAAATTACTAAGAGGTTTTCAAATAACCTCTAATTATTTGACACCCGGCACCCGGCAGCCGGTAACCGGCCATTGTTCCGTTCGATGCGCGGATTATGTCA
>JAJRTS010000029.1 GCA_024278175.1 Gemmatimonadales bacterium
GTGCTTTCGGTTCGGGCGGTGATCTCGCTCTCACTCTGAATTTCAAAGAATTCCCATTGAGCCTCATCTCCACCCCCAATTGAAAGTAAACGGAGCATTAATGTTTGTTGCGTCATCATGCGTACGATTCAATGTTTTCTCAAATATCTATGAGGTGTGCAGCTAAATATGACTTATGGGGAATATTTCTTTGATTGAGAACAAACGAAAAAATGCCACAACCCCTTGTAACTTAAAGAAGTTGCGGCAATAAAACTGGATCCACCACGCAGACCTAATCATTACGACAGAACCAAGCTGCCAAAAATCTCGGCAATTTACCTGAATCATCGTGAGGCCGATTATCAGTTGGTATGCCCCACTTTTTCTCATTCTCCTTCAGCTAATTTTTCGCCAGCAGAAGCGCTTGGATTTCTTCTAACTACCTTAAGGTTCGTTTTGGTCGACTTTGGGCGAAACCTCAACTGCTTCGGGTGATATCATGAGACAGAAGAGGACTCAATTTAGCTTGCCTCCCCCCCACAATCCCATCCTAGTTATATCCGACTACTGCTATCATTTAATACCCGATTTCATCCGATTTCATCCGATATAGCTAAAAATAAAAAAAGGCCGCATTCCCTTTGTCTTCAAGGAAATACGGCCTTTATATTGGCTCCCCAGCCCGGACTCGAACCAGGGACACGGTGGTTAACAGCCACCTGCTCTACCGACTGAGCTACTGGGGATCGGTATTCGTTGCATGATTCGGCCTTTTTTGTACTCACGACCGAAATCAGGTCAGAAAAAATAAGGCTAACCCGTCTGGATGTCAAGAGCTTGAGTTTGTTTTTTCACTCTCTGCCTTTTCACGCCCGTCCGCCGGGGTGCGGAAATGGCGTTGACAAAAGTTCGGCCCCTCTCTATGTTGGATTAATACTACCGAAATGCTCTCCGGCTAAGTCTCTCAAAATAATTACATTGTGAGGTAAAATATGTCTGACAGGGATATCAACGGCCGCAAGCTGAGGATGGGTATGGTCGGCGGGGGCGAGGGCGCGTTTATCGGTGCGGTCCATCGGCGGGCGGCGCTCATGGACGGCCAGATCGAGCTGGTGGCCGGTGCGTACGATGTCGACCCGGAAAAGGGCAGGCGCTATGGCGTGGACGTTCTCTACCTCGATCCCTCGCGCTCCTACGGCTCGTTCAAGGAAATGGCCCGGGCGGAGGCGGCGCTGGGCGAGGCAGGTGGGGCGATCGATTTTGTCAGTATTGTCACCCCCAACCACGTCCATTTCCCCGTGGCCAAAACTTTCCTTGAGGCCGGTTTCCACGTGGTCTGCGAGAAGCCGATGACGATCAGTCTGGACGAAGCTCAGCAGCTCAGGGAGATCGTGGAGGAAACCGGCAAAATATTCTGCCTGACCCACACCTATACCGGCTATCCGATGGTTAAGCAGGCCAGGCACATGGTAGCCGCCGGTCAGCTTGGCGAGGTGATGAAGATCGTTGTGGAGTATCCCCAGGACTGGCTGCTTACCCGTGTGGAGCTCGAGGGCGTGGCCCAGGCTGTCTGGCGCACCGATCCCAGGCAGAGTGGCCCCGCCGGCTCGCTGGGCGATATCGGTACCCACTGCGCCAACCTGGTGCATTATATCACCGGTCTGGAAGTGGTGGAGCTCTGCGCCGACGTGCGTGTCTGCCTGCCCGGCCGTCAGCTCGATGATGACGTGACGGTGATGATGAAGTACAACAACGGCGCCCACGGCGTCCTGATGATCAGCCAGGTGGCCGCCGGCGAGGAAAATCACCTTAAAATCCGGGTCTACGGCGACAAGTGCAGCCTGCACTGGGACCAAGAGCACCCCAACCACCTCACGGTCAAAACACCCGGCGAGCCGGTGAAAATCTACAGCCGCGGCCAGGACTATCTCTGTGAGCAGGCCCGCACCGCGTGCCGCGTTCCCCCCGGGCACCCTGAAGCCTTTATCGAGGCGTTCGGCAATATCTATCTCGGCGCGGCCAGCGCGATCCGCAGGGCCGAAAGCGGCAGGGAACAACCGCCAGCGCCGGACTATCCGGACGTGATGGACGGTGTGCGCGGGATGGCGTTTATCGAATCCGTTATCGAAAACGCCGGCGGCGAGTGCAAGTGGAGCCCGTTTTTTAAATGCTGATATAAATGGCCGTTGAACGTTTTCCCAACACATTTATAAATGGCGGGATAATAAAGGAGGAAGCCAGCATGCCCAGACCAGTAACCCTGTTCACCGGCCAGTGGGCCGATCTCGATATCGAAACCATGTGCGAAAAGGCCAGGTCGTTCGGCTACGACGGGCTGGAACTGGCCTGCTGGGGCGACCACATGGAGCTGGACAAAGCCCTCGAGGACGACAACTACTGTGCCGACAAGCGCAGACTGCTGAATAAATACGACCTCAATGTCTGGGCGATCAGCAACCATCTCTCCGGCCAGCTTACCCTGGACCCCAATGACGACGAGCGGAGCGACGGGTTCGCGCCGCCGGAGTGCAAGGGAAACCCCGAGGCCAAGCGCGCCTGGGCTATCGAGCAGCAGGTCAAGGCCGCCAAAGTGGCCAAAAAACTCGGTGTCGAGGTGGTCTGCGGGTTCACCGGCAGCCCGATCTGGCACCTGATCTACTCTTTCCCGCCGGTGTCGAAAAAGATGATTGACGACGGGTTCGCCCGTTTCGCCGAAATCTGGAACCCGATTCTGGATGTTTACAAGGCCGAGGGGATCAGGTTCGCCCTCGAAGTGCACCCCACCGAGATCGCGTTCGACCTGCTGACCGCACGCATGGCGCTCGACGCACTCGATAACCGCCCCGAGTTCGGTTTTAATTTCGATCCCAGCCACCTGGAATGGCAGGGTGTGGACCCGGTCAAGTTCATCCAGGAGTTCCCGGACAGGATTTACCACGTGCACATGAAAGACGCGATTGTCACGCTCGACGGCCGCACGGGGATTCTGGGCAGCTATCTCAATTTCGATCAGCCCGGCCGCGGCTGGAACTTCCGCAGCCTCGGCCGCGGCTCGGTGGATTTCGAGGGCATCATCCGCGAGCTGAACATGATCGGCTACGACGGGCCGCTCAGCGTGGAGTGGGAAGACGCGCTGATGGACCGCGAGCACGGGGCCGCCGAGGCCTGCGAGTTCGTTCGCGGTGTCGATTTCCCCCCCAGCGACCGCGTATTCGACGAGGCTTTCAGCGACTGATTCTTAACTAACCGGAGGGAACGGAGCCATGAGCACTGCATTACGCTTGAAATCATTGCTGGCCGCTGTTCTGCCGGTCTTTCTGGCCCTCGGCGTTCTGGCCGCCGCCCAACAGGAGAAAAAAACCACGGCGGGCAGGCTGCTGATCATCACCGGCGTGGACCGCTACCACGACTGGAACGCCAACAGCGAGAAAGTGCGGCGGATTTTGCAGGCAGGCGGGTTCGAGGTGGTGATCAGCGAGGACCCCTGGGTGCTGACCACGCCGGGTATGGAGCGTTATGACGGGATCGTGCTGGTGCTCAATACCGATGACCGCTGGCCCGCGAGCGTGGAACAGGCCCTGGTAAAACTTGTCCGCGGCGGGAAAGGGATCGGGATCATCCACTCGGCGAACAACTGCTTCCCCGGCTGGGACGAGTTCGAGGAGATGGTGGGCCTCCTCTGGCGGCGGACCGGTGAGGGCAACAGGGCGGACCACGACCACTACGGGCCTTACACGGTGGAGATTGTCGACAAGAAGCACTTTATCACCGAGGGGATGGAGGATTTCCCGGTAGCAGACGAGCTCTACCGCGATTTGACGAAGTACTCTGACTTCCACGTACTGGCCGAGGGGTTCAGCCGCGACAAGCAGGCCCGCTACCCGCTGATCATGACCAAAACATACGGCCGGGGCCGCGTGTTCCACACCGCACTGGGCCACGATGTGAACAGCATGAGCTCCGAGGGTTTCCAGCGCACAACCCTGCGCGGGATGATCTGGGCCGTGGGCGGAGACAGGTAAGCGTTCTTCCGGCTACCGAACTTACTGAAAGGTATCAGCAATGAGCCAACAGGAAAACGGCAAAAAAATATCGAGACGTAAGGTTTTCTCCTCGGCGGCGCTGGCGCTGGCTGCCGCGGGCGTGGCCCCGTCGATTGCTGTCGGCCACTCCGGAGCCGCCGGGGCCAACGACGCGATCAACGTGGGTGTGATCGGCACCGGCAGGATGGGCCGCTCCAACATGCGTGCGTTCGCCCGGGAGGATGGTGTGAGGATCGCCGCCCTCTGCGATGTCTACAGGCCCAACCTCCAACTTGCGCTCGACGATCTCAAGGAAGCCGAAAAACCCGCGCCCAGGGAGTTCAAGGACTTCCGCCGGCTGCTGGATATGAAGGAGATAGATGTCGTTGTCGCGGCCACCCCCGATCACTGGCACCCGGTCAACACCGTGATGGCCTGCCGGGCCGGCAAGGACGTCTACGTGGAAAAACCGGTCAGCGTGGTGGTGGAGGAAGGGCGGATCATGACCGAGGTAGCCCGCGAGACAGGCCGTATCGTGGGCGTGGGCACCCAGCAGCGAAGCGGGGAGCATTTCCAGCGCGCGGTGGAAATTGTCCGCGGCGGACAATTGGGCAAGATCACCAAGGTCTCCACCTGGAACTATGAGAATGAGTACCCGGAGGGTATCGGTTACCCGGCCGACTGCGCGTCCCCCGCTGACCTGGACTGGGACATGTGGCTTGGACCCGCGCCAAAAGTGCCGTTCAACTGGAACAAGTTCGGGGTTGTCGACGACGGGCGCTGGAGCAGTTTCCGCTGGTTCTGGGACTATGCCGGCGGCATGATGACCGACTGGGGCACCCACCTGCTGGATATCGTGCTCTGGGCGATGGATGTGAGGGGGCCGAAACATGTGACGGCCTGGGGTGGCAAGTACGGCCTGCTCGATAACCGCGATACCCCGGATACGATGACCGCGATCTGGGATTTCGGCAAGTTTATCTGCACCTATGAGAACCGTAAATGCTCGCGCCACAGCGCCGACAACCGGGGTTACGGGATTATTTTCCACGGCTCGGAGGCCAGCCTGTTTGTCGACCGGAGCGGATACTCGCTGGAGCCGGAGCTGGAAACGATAGGCAAGGAAACCCGGCCGCGAATGGTCCCGGCCACCAGCAGAGGCAGTAAGCAGCACCAGACCCACGTTAAAGCTTATCTTGAGTGTATCAAAACCCGCAAGCGCTTCGTCTCGGATATCGAGGACGGCCACCTGGCCTCGGCCACACCCCACCTGGCCAATGTGGCTATGCGCCTGGGCCGTACCCTGCAATACGACCCGGACAAGGAGCGCTTTGTCGGCGACAGCGAGGCTAACGCCATGCTCCGCCGCCAGTACCGCGCCCCCTGGACGCTCTCGTAGAAACGCCGGCAGCGAGGGAGGGCGGTGGCACGGCCCTCCCTCGAGGGGCGTTGAAATAAAGCGTTCAACGCCTTGGAATGAAAAATTCCGCTCTGGCAAGTTGACAAGGGTAAAACAAGCAGTTCCTTTTTATAACGCTGCCAGTTGTGTTATACCAAGCAGTTAGATTGCTCCCTCCGACTTTCGGCCGGCAACGGCGGGGAACGGCCCTTGACAACCGTTATCTCCATTTTTCGTATATTTCAACACGCTGCTCATCCGGTTCGGATTATCCCACCTCCTTTTGCGCACGCAGATTGAGAATGATAACGACCTCAGCGGGCGGCGAGAGTTTTTGGGAGCGTTCCTTCAGGCTTTTCACTACTTTTCGCAACCCGGGCAAACCTGTTAGAAGGCAACTGGAAGCGCGGTTGTCCACAGTATATCCACAGGCGGGCGGTGGCGGGAATGGATAAATGCCGGCGAATGGGCGTCTTGCGCTAACGTGTTTATAGAGAATGAATTGGGCGCTTCCGTGTCAAATTATCAAACAGGTTTTAACTGCGGGAAATCCTATTAAAGTGCTACTCTGTGGATAAGTTGTGTGTATTCCGTTAACCTCTTATCCGGTGGTTAAAGCTAGTAAAATCGGATAACTTCCAGAATAACGGAACCTACGCCCGAATATTTGTCTAACTACCAATTTCAGGATGTTGAAAGTTTGAAAACAGAACTCTTATTGTCAGGAAAAAAGAGTTGTGTCTGTTGCCTGCGACGTGATGAATAAACCCTAAATCAATCCCGTAGTTTGACCGATATTAAAGAGCAGGGGACAGTCGTTCCATCGTTATTCGCCGTCCATCAATTGCGTGGCCGTTTTAATCCCGCACAGATGAGGGCGCGCGCGTTTTTATTTATCAGGATTTTAGCGGGCCGTTGAAAAAATCAACGGCCCTGAAATATTTTATTTTTTTCAGCTATCATCCGGCCTTTGGCTGACCCTTGAGAAGTTAAGTCCCCGGGACTGCCTTTTTTCTACACACCTTTAGTGGGAGTACCATGTCCGCGGACATTTCCACATTGATCTCCAACCTCAAGTCGCTCAGGAGCAGTTACCCGGCCATACATCGTCAGTTGAACCAAAAGATCGTCAGCAACGTGCTCGATGGTTTATATCGCTGCGATGACGGGCGCTATGCCTACCTGGTGAAGGATGAGAAGGGCCACAGCATCCTGATCAAGGAGTCGTTCCGCCAGGTGGAATTCGGCGAAAAAAGGGTAGTGGTACTGCTTGGCGTGGGACTTGGCTACCAGTTGTTCGATATTTTCGACCGCCTGACGGACGACCAGTTCCTGATCGCCGTGGAAACCCGGCCCGACCTGCTCTGCAAGTCCCTCTATGTCCACAACTGGCGTCCCCTGCTCACCTCCGGCCGCTTCCGCCTCTTTCTCGGCTCGGACAGGTCCGCTCTGGATGAGCTGGCCCGCACGCTGGCCCCGGCCCCCACGCGAGAGTCGATGAAAGTGCTGGACAACAAGGTGCTGGTCACGATTGACCAGAAACCGTACGCCTGGTGGAATATCTATTTCTTCCTGATCGCCGGGCTGCCGCTCGACGGGATCCGGGCGATCAACGCGATCACCGGCGGGTTCAACATCTGGGACCCCGACAGCCTCTATCTCAACCTTCCCTCCGCCCTGCTGGGCCGCAGCGTGGGCGAGTTGTCCATCGAGGAAATCTACGGACGGTTCAAAACCCTGGCCCGGGTGATCGCTCCCGGCCTGGAATCATTGCGCAACGGGGACCTGGGTGAGATCAAGAGCGTCGCGCCCGCCGGCCGCAAGGACCGGGTCTCGGTGGTGCTGCTGTGCTGGAACAAGCAGGATTACACCCGCCGCTGCCTCGACAGCCTGCTGGGCCGCACCGACTACCCCGACATGCAGGTGGTGGCGGTCGATAACGGCAGCAGCGACTCCACCCCGGAGATGCTCACCGAAATTGCCGCCCGCGACAGCCGGCTCGTGCCGGTGCTGCTGGATAAAAATCACGGGATTCCCGGCGGCAGGCAGAAGGGGCTGGAAGCGGCCGATGGCGAATACGTGCTGTTTCTGGACAACGACACGGAGATCGAGCGCGAGAATTTCCTGCGGGTGATGGTCAACGCGATGAAAGCCCATCCCAACGTGGGTTCCACCGGGGCGTTCCTCAACACCTATACCAGTGACAACGACGACAGCCTGATCCAGTGTGTCCACGTGCCGGGAATGGCCGTGCCCGTGGCATGGTGCAGCGGTTACTGCCTGATGGTGCGGCGCAGCGCCCTGGAGGAGATCGGCGGGATCGATGCCGGCGAGTTCGCCTCCTACGGCTCGGAGGATGTCTACCTGGGCTACAAGCTTCGCCAGCACGGCTGGATCACTGTCACCACCAGCGACCTGGTGGGTGTGAGCCACCACATTATCCACGGTCACAACCACTACGACTACGACTGGAAAAAAACCGGCAACAAAAACAGCGAGCTGTTCCACAAAAAGTTCGGTCCCCGCCGTCTCCTCACCGACCCGGTCCGCTCCAACGAAACAGCCGGCGGAATCTGGGACAGCCGGCGGCAGGAGTTTATCGAACCGGACGTTACGCTTGCCGCCGGCGCAAAAGAGACCTCCCTTGCCTCAAATGAGGCGTGATTTTTCCTCTCTCCCCTTGCCTGACCATCTTACTCCTTGTATTTTCAATACTTTGATTATCGATAACAGCGGGCACGCTGTTTGCTTTATTCCAATCTCAGCCAGGCGATACAAACCCAGGTAGCATGGAGGTGGTTACGGAGCGCCAGCAGGCATACGCGCTGCTCATCGAGTATACGAAGGGGCGGAACCTGATCCGTCATTGCCTGGCGGTGGAGGCGGCGTTGCGCGCCTACGCGCTCAAGTACGGCGAGGACGAGCAGTTCTGGGGCGCGGTGGGCCTGATCCACGATTTCGACTACGAGCAGCACCCCGGCCCGGACGAGCACCCGCAGGTGGGTGCGCGGATCCTTCGCGAGCGGGGTTGGCCGGAACCGGCGGTGCGCGCCGTGCTCAGCCACTCCGATACCACGGGAGTGCCCCGTGAGTCCAGGCTGGAAAAAGCGCTCTACGCTGTCGATGAACTGAGCGGATTTATCACTGCCGTGGCGCTCGTGCGGCCATCGAGGTCTCTTGACGACCTTAAGGCCAAAAGCGTTAAGAAAAAAATGAAGGATAAAAGATTCGCCGCGGCCGTGAGCCGCGAGGAACTTCGCCGGGGAGCCGAGGAGCTGGGCGAGGACTTCAGCGCTCATGTCGATTTCGTGATCGCCGCCATGGGCGCTATCGGCCCGGAACTGGGATTCGAGCGGCTTGACTGAGTTGAAAATATCGACCGCCGGAAGGTTGCAAATGAAAGCGTTTGTTTTTATTATGGTTGCCGCTTTGGGGTTGCTGTCGTTGGATGGCGAAGCACAAGCTGAGCAACAGCAAAAAAACTGGCGGCGCGGCGAACTGCTGGCCTCCGAGGATTTCAGCGGCGACCTGCGCGACTGGATGGCCGAGGGCGACGTGGACGCGCGTGTTCAGGACGGCCGCCTGCGGCTGGAGGCCACCGAAAGGACCGGGATAAAAAAAGGTAACATCTGGTGGCGGCAGCGCTTTAGCGGCCCCGTGCTGATCGAGTTCGACTACCAGAGCGCCACCGACTACGGCTTGAGCATGTTCTGGTTCAATGCCCACGGCCGCGGCGGGGCGGACCTGCTGAGCATCGGGCGCAACGGCCGCTACGACGACTACGTTAAGGGACCGATCAACGGCTACCACGTTTCGTTCCACCGTTTCAGCTCCGGGGTGAGCAACCTGCGCAAGTCATACGGGTTCCACATGCTCTCGAGCAGCCCGGACCCGGTGCGGGCCGCGGACCTGGACCGGCACAAAGTCCGGGTCTATTGCCGCGATGGCCACATCCGGGTGCTGGTGGACGGCCAGGTGGTGCACGATGTGGTGGACGACGGCAAGCTTTGCATCGAGGGCGACTCCTGGCTTCACGACTATCCCTGCCAGGGTACCGGCGAGATTTTCCGCGGCGGATACGTGGGTATTCGTCACACCCAGCAGCAGGTGGCTTTTTACGATAATTTCAAGGTCTATCGTCTGGTGGAGCCTTGATCGCCGGGGCCGTTCGCTGAAAGATTGATTTGTTGGAAGCATCAATATTAGTTTGTCATTCCTGAATTCTGACTTAATGTTCTCCCGGGCCGTATTTGACGAGCGATTGCGCGGCGCCGGTAAACCTCAAACCCGGAACCTTAGTCACTGCCATGATCAAAGTTGATGACCTGACGAAATACTACGGAGCCACCCTGGCGGTGGACCGGGTCAGCTTCGAAGTGCAAAAGGGCGAGGTGGTGGGATTTCTCGGGCCAAACGCCGCGGGCAAGACCACCACGATGCGGATGATCACCTGCTACCTGGAACCCTCCGGGGGCAACGTGGAAGTGGCCGGACACAACGTGTACGACCACCCCCACGAAGTCCGCAACTGTATCGGCTATCTGCCCGAGAGCTGTCCGCTCTACCCGGAAATGAACGTGGTCGACTACCTGACCTATATCGCCGAGTTGCGCCAGGTGCCGTCCCCGGAGCGACGCGGCAGGATTAGCGAGATGGTGGAAGTTACCGGCCTGGCCAGCGTGCTGTACAAGGATATCGGTGAGCTGAGCAAGGGTTTCCGCCAGCGCGTGGGTCTGGCCCAGGCGATGGTGCACGACCCGGATATCCTGATTCTCGATGAGCCCACCAGCGGGCTCGATCCCAACCAGATCGTGGAAATCAGGCGGCTGATCCGCGATATCGGCCGCGAGAAAACAATTATCCTCTCCACCCACATTCTGCCCGAGGTCAGCGCCACCTGTAACCGCGTGCTGATTATCAACGATGCAAAGCTGGTGGCCAGCGGCACAACCGATGAGTTGATCAACAGCGCCCAGGGCGGCGATGTGGTAACAGTGTCCGTCCAGGCTGATCAGGACGCGTTGTACGAGGCCATGCGCGAGGCGCCCTTTGTCAGCGAGTTCAACAAGGTGGGCGAGGAATCTGTCGATGGCCGGGCCTGGATCGCGCTGGAGATCAAAAGCGGCGAGAGTGCGATCGGTGAGCGGTTATTCCGCCTGGTGGTGGACAAAGGCTGGAGCCTTCGTGAGCTGAGGACCGAGAAGATGAGCCTGGAGGAAGTGTTCGCCAGGCTGACAACGGCCGGATAGATTATTCCTTTACGAGTCGCAACGTTAACTCAAGCCAGGTTTACGGACTAAAATGAAAAACGTGTGGACAATCACCCGCAAGGAGTTCCGCGCCTACTTCGATTCGCCGATAGCCTATATTTTTATCACGGCTTACCTCCTGCTGGTAAATTTCCTTTACCTCTGGACGTTCTTCGTGGTGGGCCAGGCGGACATGCGGCCTTTCTTCGGGTTAATGCCCTTCGTACTGCTTTTCTTCGTGCCCTCGATCAGCATGAGGCAGTGGGCCGAGGAGCGTAAGATGGGCACGCTGGAAATTCTGCTCACCACTCCGGTGCGCGAGGTGGAGGTGGTGTTGGGTAAGTTTATGGCCAGCATGGGGTTGTTGGCTGTGATGATACTGCTCACGTTCAACATACCCGTGCTGCTCGGTTATCTGGGAAGCCCCGACTGGGGCGTGATTATCTGCGGGTACCTGGGCAGCCTGCTGCTGGGAGCCAGTTACATGGCTATCGGTCTGTTCGCCAGCTCACTTAGCGAAAACCAGATTGTCGCTTTCATCATCTCGATCGCCATCTGCACGCTGATGCTGATCCTGGGCGAGTGGTTTTTCCTGATGCTGGTGCCGGACATTTTCGTGCCGGTGTTCGACTACATCGGCCTCGGCACCCATTTTGAGAGCATGGGCCGCGGCGTGGTCGATAGCCGCGATATCATTTATTACCTGTCGGTGATCGGCGTTTTTCTCTACCTGAACGTCAACACCGTCGAAAACAGGTCCTGGGTCTGATAACCGATTATCCAAAACGGACGCAAGGGTTGCAAACCATGGAGCGCAGCAAAACTACCAAAAGAGTGTCGAACGCCGCCTACGTGGCTATTATCGTGGCTATCGTGCTGGTGGCGAACCTGCTGGGCAGGAATTTTTTCGGCCGGCTGGACCTGACCGATAACAAGCTTTACTCGATCAGCCCGGTGACCCGGGAGATCCTGGGCGAGTTGGACGACGTGGTGATGGTAAAGGCGTATTTCAGCGAAAAACTGCCCGTCCAGCTCAGCCGCCTTTCCAGTGAGATCGACGACATGCTGGAGGAGTACAGCATCTACTCCGGCGGTAATATCCACTATGAGCGGATCGATCCGGCCGACGACGAGGACCTCAAGCAGAAACTGGCCCAACTGGGCGTGAGGCCGGTGACGATGACCATTATCGAGAAGGATGAGCGCCAGCAGATCAACGGCTACCTGGCGATGACGGTCAGTTACGGCGAGAAAGTGGAGCCGGTCCCCGTGGTGCAGAATACCGAGGACCTGGAGTACGAGCTGACCAGCCGCATTTACCGGGTCACTCATGAACCGGCGGGAGTCGGGTTCATGTCCAGCCAGACCAGGCACGACCTGCAGGGCGACTACGCCACGGTGGCCAACGAGATCCGCAAAATCCACGACATCCAGCCCGTGGACCTCTCCGCCGATAACGCCCGCGTGCCGGATAACCTGAAGGCGCTGATCGTGGCCGGTCCCACCGACTCGCTCTCGGAGCGGGCCAGGTTCGCAATCGACCAGTTCCTGATGCGCGGCGGCAAGGTGATGTTCCTGCTCGATAACCTGATAATCGGCCCCAACCGCCAGCCGATGCTGGTCAACCACGGGTTGGGCGGCCAGCTTCAGAGCTACGGTATCCGTCTGATGGGCGGCATCGTGCGCGATAACAAAAGCCATTCGCCCGAGAGGGTGCAACAGGGACTCTTCTCGTTCAACCAGCCCAATCCGTTTTTCCCCCGCGTGGTCAGCGGGCAGTTCGGCGAGCACCCGCTGGTGAGGCGTCTGGATCAGATGACCCTGCCGTGGTGCGACGCCATGGAGCGCACTGCCCGCGACAGCAGCTCCGAGTACACCGTGCTGGCCTCCAGCAGCGATGAAGGCGAAGTGCTGGTGCCGCCGCAGTTCCAGGTGTCGGGATTCAAGAACGCCAAGGCGCTGGCGATGTTGGCCACGGGTAGCTTCCAGAGCCATTTCCAGGCGCGGCCGGACCTGGTGGCCGATGGTGACAGCCTGCTCAAGTACAGCACCGACGACGCCGAGATTATTGTCGTGGGCAGCTCGACGTTCCTGGAGAGCAAGTACCTCTACCAGGGAAATATCGAATTCATGCTCAACGCGGTGGACTATATGACCATCGGCGACAGGCTGATCTCGATCCGCTCACGGCCCACCACGGACAGGCCGCTCAAGACGATCAGCCCGGAAGCGAAAAACTTCTTGCGGGTCGTCAATATTATCGGTATCCCGATTTTCGTCATTATTTTCGGCGCCATGCGGTTCTACCTCCGCCGCCGCGACAAGGCTATCCGCTCGCGGGTGCTGTAAGTTACGACTACCGTACCGCCCCTCCTTCCGGGGCGGCGCGGCACGGCCCCGAGCCTGCTAAACTCAACCTTTCAGGGTCAAGATGAACAAGTTCGCCAAACCATTGATCGTATTGCTCGTCCTGCTGGCCGTCTGGGTGGCGGTTAAAGCTTTCCGCCGCGATCCCGCCCGCCCGGACGCGGACAAGGCGCTCGTGGTCAATGTGGATACCAGCGGGATCAGCCGGATCGAAATTGTCCGCGGAGCCGATACGGTCAGCGTGGAGCACGGAGCCAGCGGCTGGATGGTCGCCACCCGGTACGGTCTCAAGCCGGCCGAAGACGAGGCGGTGGCCTCGGCGCTGGCTAACCTCAACGGCATCAGTTCAACCGATGTGGTCAGCCATAACCCCGGCAAACAGCAGGAGTTCATGGTCGACGACGCCGGTGGAACCCACGTGAGCCTGTACGGCCCCGGCGGCACGGTGATTGAGGGGCTGATTGTCGGCAAGCTGGGCGGTTTCGAATCGCAGCAGACCGCTATCGCCCAGGGCAGGATCAACGAGAAGCAGTTTCACTCTTATATCCGCCGCTCCGGCAGCGACAGGGTTTTCAAGGTCCAGGGATTTTTCGGCGGTCTGCTGAGTACCGACTCCGAGCAGTGGCGCGAGCACGACATTATCAAGTTCCATCCGGCGCAGCTTAAAAGCTTCACCACCACCACGCCGGACCATGAGTTAAGTATGCGGCTCAACGCGGAGAACACCTGGGAGATGGTCAGCCCGGCCGTGCCCGATAGCATGCAGGTCGATTCGACTGCCGTGTTCCGGCTGATTACGGCGCTGGGCAGTTTCCGCGCCAGCGGCCTGATCGACACCACCGTGGCAAATACCGGCCTGGAGCAGCCCGTGCTGACTATCGAGGCGGAGCTGTTCGACGGCACCAGCTACAAAGTGGCCGTGGGCGCCGAGGCTCCCGAGGAGCAGAACCTGCACTACTGCCGCCGCGAGGGCAACGACCAGCTTTTTACCGTGGCCGAGTTCAGGATGGATCAGGTAAACAAGCCGCAGGAGGAGTTGCTGATCGAAAAGGCGCAGGAGAGTGAGTCGCAGTAAGCCGCGGCCGCGGGATAATTGACACCGGTGAGGCGCCCCTCCCGCCAATAGCGGAAGGGGCGTTTCTTTGTTTGATGTGATGCGGGGGCAAGGTATGTCTCGCCTGCGTGGTTATATGCAATAATAGTTGTATGGGCGAGGCATGCCTCGCCCGCAAAGGATACAGCAGGCGCACAGCTTTGACGGGCGAACACGAGGTTCGCCCCTACGATATTCTACGAACGACGGAAGTTTTTCCGTACCATTCTCAGGATTTTCTTTCCCTTTGCAAAAAGACAAAACTTTCGAGAAACACTATAACACCGGTGAGGCCTCCTGATAAAAAGTTTTGGAAAAAGAGTGGGGGAGTGGCTATTCTTTCATTTTTTCGATTAAATCAAAGGTTTCTCTATAATGAAAAGGGCGGCGAACCATCCGGTTCGCCGCCCTTTTCTAGTTGTAGCCGCGCTGCTTTCCGTGCTTTATGGCGCGGTAACTGCCAGGGTGAACGTGACGCTGGCGGCTGCTCCGCCGATGGTGGTGGTGGCGGTGACGGTGACCACGCCGCCGTTGGCGGTCTCGTCGTTGGGCGTACAGTTTGTCGAGGCCAGGCCATCGGCATCCGTGAACGTGGATTCAGTCTCCAGCGCGGCGTCGCCCCCCGTGACCGCGAACGTCACCAGTGCGCCCGGAACCGGGTTCAGGTACTGGTCGGATACCAGCACGCTGAGCGGCAGAGTGTATGCCGTTCCGGCCTTGCTGGTCTGGGTGTTCCCGCCGCCCCTGACCATCTGCGCGGCGGGTCCGGCGCTGACAGTTATCGTGAACGTGACCGGTGAGCCGCTGAGCGTCCCGGAGGAGGCCGCCACTTTCATCTCGCCCACTTTGGTACTCACCTGGCTGACATCCACGCTGGCGTTGCCGTAGGAACTGGTCACCACGGCGGTGGGCGCGGCCAGGGTGGCCGAGCCGCCGGGGGGAATCGCGCTGATAGCGAAGCTGACCCCCGCGCCGGCAACCTGGTTGCCGCTGGCGTCGACAACATTCACGCCCAGAGCGCTCAGGGAAGCTCCGGCCGTGGCCGTCCGGTCGGTGAGGCCGCTGGCGGCGATAGTGGACGGGGCGCTGGGCACTGCCGTGGCGCGGAAGGCCACCGTGTCCTGGCTGCCATCGGCGAACACGGCCACCGCGATCACCGTGTTGTTGTCACGCAGCACGGCCAGGTCGTCGGGGCCGCCGGTGCGCGAACCCAGGGACAGGCGGATCGCCGCCAGCCCGTCGGCATCCGTCAGCGCTTCCAGGCGGCCCGTACCGCCCGGACCCGGAGAGGCCTGGCTGCTCACCTGGCCGTCACCGCTGGGGCTGAACGACTGGAACAACACCGGGAAGTTGGATATCGGTGCGCCAAGCGTGTCTCCGTCCACACCGGTGCGGGTGGAATCGAGCACGCGGACCACCAGCGGCAGCGGCAACTGGCTGCCCACGGCGTACTCGCCGTCGTAGCCCTGGTTGTTGCCGTACATGATTACCAGCCGGTTGGCCGTGTCCGGGTTGGGCAGGGCCCGGGCCGAGAGGGTCGTTCTCACAGAGGCCCCGTCCTCGCGGGTCACTTCGGCCACCACGGTCATATCCAGGTCGGGTCCGGGGCCCATCCTCATGCTGATCCCGGCCTGGCCGCGGGTGTCGGTGGTGATGATGATCGAGTTGGTGACAGCGGGGTCGCGCTCTTCCTGGGCGCCGATAAAGGGGCTGCCGCCGGTTACGGTGAACTTGACGTCCACTCCTGCCATCGCCTCGCCGGTAGTATCGAGCACTCTGATCACCAGCGGCTCGGGCAGCAGGGTATTGACCTCGCCGATCTGGCTGCCGCCGCTGACTATCTCGATCGTGTCTGCCATGATCGGGTTAGCGGGGGCCGCGCCCCAGACATCGAAGAACGTGCTCACCGGCTGGCCGTCCATCCTGATCACGGTGGCCCGGAGGCGGTTCAGTCCCGCCCTGGTGCCCAGGGTGAAATTGGTCATCGCCAGCCCTTCGCTATTGGTGGTGCCGGTGCCGCTGGAGAGTCCGGAGCCCATGAAGCCGTTGTTTTCCTCGACCAGGAAAGTCACGATCTGCCCGGGCGAACCCTTGCCGAACGTGTCGGTAACAGCCACCACCAGGGGTACGGGGTAAAGCTCGCCCGCCGTGCCGACCAGGCTGTCCTGGGAGGTAACTATCCGGATATCCCAGGCGTTCTGCCGTACGTCCGGATCGCGCCGGGACACAAGGCGCCATTTGGCGATACCGACTTTGCCGTTGGGCAGGATGGCGGTTGCCTGGACTTCCACCGGTCCGGGGTCTAAACCCAGACGGCAGGCGTTGGAGGCCACGCCGAACTGGTTGGTCGGTTTCTCGGCGATATCGAACACGCCGCCGCCTACCGGCGAGCTGAAAAACACGTCAAGCGCGCTGACTCCCTGACCCAGCGAGTCGAGTATCTGTACGGCGAACGGGATCGGGAACATCCGCCCCACGCTGCCCACGGTGTCCGCGCCCAGGCTGAAACCGGTCAGGGTATAGCCGCCGGTCGATGGCGGCGGGGCACCTGCGCCGGAGGTGTCCGATCCGGAGACCAGAAAGGCGGTAAACATCACCGGCGAGCCGGAAAGGCGGCTGCCCGTGGCCCCCGCGGCGGTGGCGGTAACCGCGTAGGCGCTGTCGTTGCCGAGCACCAGATAGGCGCTGGTGTAACCGGTTGCGCCTGTTATCACTTCGATGCTGCGCTCGTTCACCCCGGAAATGGTGCCGCCGGGACTCGTTACCTCGAATGTCACTTTATGGCTCGGCACCGGGTTGTCGTCGCTGTCGAGCACCTGGACGGTGAACGGCTGCGCGAGTCTGGTCTGCGGGCTGCCGTACTGGTTGTTGCCGGAAATCATCCTGATCTTGTCCGGCCGGGCCAGGCTGCCGGTGGGGATGTTCTCGTTGTCGTTGCAGGTGACCGAGAGCAGCCCGGTCAGCAGCAGCGCGGCCAGCAGTACAACCGGCCTGCTCTGACGGATGGCTCTCATTTTTCACCTCCGTCCCAGTCTGGTTCATCCAGCATCAGGCCGCCGCTCTGCTCACCGGAAGGGATAATCCTGGTGGTGATGATGATCACCAGCTCTTCTTCCTTGGTAAGCTCCTTCTGGTAGCTGAACAGCCTGCCCAGCAGCGGGATGCTGCGCAGGCCCGGAACGCCGATAGAGATTTTGCTGTTGTTGACCACTGTCAGCCCGGCGATAACCCCCGTGGCCCCGTCATCGAGGAGCAGCCGTGTGCTGGCCTCCTGGGTGCGGAAGAAGACACCGTCGGGGCCGTTGTCGGCATCCGAGTTTTCGGCCAGTAACTGGACCAGCACCTTGTTGTTTTGGGTGATCTGGGGGGTGACCTCCAGCTTTACTCCGGTCTCGACCATCTGAATGGTGGCCCTCGCGCCAGTACTGGCTCCGCCCAGGGAGCCGTAATCGACCACGCGCAGGGGCGTACGCTGACCCACCAGCACTTTGGCGGGCAGGTTGTTAAGGGTGGTGATTACCGGGTTGGCCACGGTGCGGGCTTTTTTCTGGTCCTCGAGCATCCGCAGCACGGCGGTGATATTGACCCCCTTGCGCACGGTGCCCACGGCCAGTTCGGTATGGGGGCTGAGCACGTTGGTCGCGCTGGCCACATCCACGCCGAAACGGGTATCGGTAAGCGGGTTGTTCTGGTTGGTCGTGCGCCAGTCGATACCCATCTCGCGCAGGGAGCTTTTGTTGACGAATGTCAGCTTGACGCTGATTTCAACCTGGCGGGTCTCGTGGTCCAGCTCAGCGAGCACCTCGCCTACCTTATCGATGCGGTCGGGGATGTCGATCACCAGCAGGCTGTTGCTTCCGGGGTCGGCCTGCAGCTTGCCGCGATCCGAGAGCAACGCCGCGACGGTGGGGGCGATCTCTTCGGCTTTCTGGAAATTGAGCCTGAATATCCGGCTCATCAGGTTTTCAAGCTCCTCGTTGGCCCGGATGCTTTCAATCGTGTCCACGTTGAGGATCCCGTGGTTCTCGCGCACGGCCAGGCCGTTGTTCTCGAGTACGGAGTACAGGGCCCGGTCCCAGGGCTGGTCGGCGATCCTGGCGGTGACGCGGCCGGTCACGTTCTTGCTGGCCACGATACTCACGCCGCTGAACTCGCTGAACGCCAGCAGGACGCTACGGATGTCCGCGTCGTGGAAGTCCACGCTGATATTGCGCGCGGCGCTTTGCAGGCCGGGCATTTGCGCGGCGGCAGGGGCCGGAGGCAGCGCGACCGTAAGCACGGCCGCCAGCAGGCAGAGTTTAATAGTCCTCAGGAGATCCCTCCCGGGCGTTCTCCGCCTCGCTTTCGCTCTCCCCTCGCCGGCCACCGTTTCAGGCATTTGCAGGAGATTTGCCATCGTTTCCCTCCGCAAGAGGTTTCAATTCTATTGTGTAATCACGGACGCGGCCGAATTCGGAGATGCTGAACATCACGTATTTCTTTTCGATCAGCACCAGTTCGGCCCCGCCTATTCTATCGCCCTCGTGGAGCAGGAAGCTTTCCCCGGTGGTCAGTCCCAGAATGGCGATTCGCGGCCCGTCCGGGGTGTAGAGCACGCCGGTCAGCAACAGGTCCGAGAGCGAGGGACCCAGGATTTCCCCGCCCGCCTGCCCCAGGGGCAGGTTGAACGGATCGGAACGCCCCGTGCGGGGATAGCTGAACCGTTCGCGGCCGGCCAGGTAGCTCTCCCCGGCGCTTCCGCTCTCAAGCACCATCGCGCTGTCCACCGCGGCCAGGCCGGAGTCGGCCCGCGCGGCGGTGGTTTTGTCCGCTTGCGCCTGCTGCGCCAGGGCGAGAGCAGGGAGCAGTAAAGTTATCATCGCCAGAGTCGCCGGCCGGGAGACCATCCTCACTGTCCTTTCTGCTCACCGGTGCTCTGGGCCGGTGCGGGGATCAGCAGGTAGGTTGTCAGTGTCATTTCCGCGGTCAGGGTCCCGCCGCCGGGAATGTTATCCCGGGTGTCGCGCACCATGCTCAGGCCGGTGGGCTTGATAATCATGTCCAGGCCGGCCACGTCACTCAGGAAGCGGGCGGTCTGATGGTAGCCGCCGCGAACTGTCACCTTGAACGGGCGTTCCTGGTAGAGCGGGTGCTGGATCGGCGCCTGGGGCTCGAACAGGGCGAAATCGAGGTTGTTGAGCTCGCCGGTGCGGGTGACGTTGCGCAGAAGCACGGGCAGATTTTCTTTTTCCGGCAGCAACTGTCTGGCCAACTCCAACTGGCGCTGGCGCTGCTCAAGCTCCAGGCGCAGGGCCGCCGTGTCGGAAGCGGCCACCAGGGCGCGTGCGTTCTCGACGCTGCTGCTGACTGTGGCCAGTTCCTGCTCCGCCCTGGCCACGGCCTCGTTCTTGGGCCCCAGGATGTACATCCAGTATCCGTAGCAGCCGCCGGCCAGCACCAACATCACCAGCAGGGCTTTCTGCACTTTGGGATCACCGGTATTGAGCGCCATCACAAACCTTCTCCGCTATTTAGCTGCCAGCTGGCCGAAGTCAGTCAGGAACACGGGCCAGATATCGTAGCGTTTGCCGCTCTGGAACGTGAAGCCGCTGCCGAGGTCGAAAAACTTGCTTTCCGGACTGACCATCAGAATCCGCATACTTTCCTCGAGGACCTGAGGTACGGGGGTGAACGGGTCGCCGCCGCCGGCAGGCTGCTGTGTGCCGCTCTGGCCCGAGCTACCGCCAGTGACAGCGCTGCCGCCGGTTGTGTAACCCAGGGTAAACCGGGCCTCGTAGCGGCCGTTCTGGTCGGTGTGGACGATAATGTCCGGGATGATAGTGGCGCTGCTGCTCTCCTCGCTTTTTTCGATCACCACGGTCACGTCGGCCACACCCACGCGGACCTCGGACGACTGGTAGACGTAGCCCGTTACGGTGACCAGGTTACCGGCATTAACGTTGCGCTCGTTGTCGCACGAACCGGCCAGCAGGGGGAGCAGCACGGCCGCCAGCACCAGCGTTACTCTGCCGATTCTGCCTCTCATCTTGACCTCATCGGTGTTTGGTTAAAACCGCCGCCGCCGCGTTCGCCCGGCTTATCGGGACTGGGCCACCCGGGCGGTCGTATCCGGCGGCTGGTTAAAAGCCGATGCACATTCGATTACGAAATACTTGGTATCGTAGCCGCCCAGCAGCCGCTCTGTAGAGCTGATCAACCGTACGTCGGCAAACGTTGCGCTGCGCTCCAGGTTATCGAGCAGCTCACTGAGCAGGATATTGCTCATCGTGTGGCCCTCCACGCGCAGCACCAGCTCGGGGAACGGGCTGAGCTCGCTGATCGTATTGAGCCAGGTGTAGCGCGGCAGGGCGGAACTGATTTCATCGAGCGTCCTGGGCCAGAGGAAACGATTGCGGTCCACACTGACAATTATTTCCATCCGGTTGACTACATCTGCGGTATGCTCCCTGAGCTCGTCCATGCGCAGGATCACCCGGTTGAGCGTGTTCAGTTCCACGCGCAGAGAGTCGCGGCGCTCTTTAATGCTGCTCGCGCGGTGGCCGAGCCAGAAGAACGAGCCGGCGACAAACAGCACTGTCAGCGCGGCCACGGTCACGGGCAGGGCAACCACCAGGTCGTATTTCCTCGTCGGCAGCGACAGTGAGCGTCCGGTTTTTGCAGCTTTGCCGGGCTTGGCCGCCGGCGCGGCGCGGCGGGCTTTTTTACGCTTCTCCGGCGGCAGCAGGTTAATCTTGATCATCGCACCACATGCTCCCCGCGCCGGCGGTTGCCCCCCCGGCGATCAACTCATTCAGGCAGGCGAAGCCCGAGGCCGATAGCCAGCATCAGCGTGGCGGCGACTTTTTCGGCGGGCTCGGCCTGGAACAGCTCGTTCTTATAAGATATCTTGCTCAGCGGGTTGGCGACCGAAGTGGGAATTCCCACCTTGCCGGCGAACTTCGTATCGAGCCCGGGGATGTTGGCGCAGCCGCCACTGAGGTATACGTTGGTGATCGTGCCGCTTTCCTCTGTACTTTCCAGGAAGGCCGCGGCGCGGTTAACCCCGATCGCTATGTCATCGATAATAGCGTCGACACACGGGGAGATGTCCACTGTGGAATCCGGGGCGCTGGTTGCGGGTGCGGGCAGGCCGGAACCGGCGGCACTCAGCGGCTCCTCGCCACCGGTGCCATAGAGGGCCATGTAGGCCTGGTCCTCGTCCACTCCCAACTGGCTTTGGATAATATCGACCAGCTTGCGTCCACCCACCGGCAGGTTGCGGGTCAGGATCGGCAAGCCGTTGCGTACCAGGCCGAGGTGGGTGCTTTCGTTGCCGAAATGGACGATACAGTGGCAGTTGTCGGGCTGGGGGGTAAAATTGGCTTCGAGGGCGTTGAGCAGGCAGAACGTGTCCACGTCCAGCAGCAGCACATCGATCCCGGCTTCCTCGAGCAGGCTCATGCGCTCGTCGATCAGATCGCGCTTGGCGGCCACCAGCAGGATATTCATCTGGGCGTCGTCGCCCTCGGGGTCGAGCACCTGGTAGTCCATGCTGATTTCATTCAGCGGAAACGGGACCTGCTGCTCGGCCTCCCAGGTGATCGCCTTGGCCAGCTCCTCGTCGTTCATCCTGTCGGTCCTGATCGTCTTGACAATCACGTCAGCGCCGTTGAGGGCGATATTGACCTGTCTGCCCGCGATCTGGCAGGTGTCGAACAACATACTGATCGCTTCCAGCACAGCCTGGCGATCCTGGACCTGGCCGCCTACCACGGCGCCCGGCACCAGTTCGGTGATCCCGTAATTGACCAGCAGGGGCGATTTGCCGGAATGGTCCATTTCAACCACTTTGATCGAGTGGCTGCCCAGATCGAGGCCCACCACGGAGGACATTCCACGCTTTCCAAACCCGAAAACCATCGTTAGTCCCTTAGCATTCTATAGGTTAGACTTCGGTGCGTGGCAATTGTACCACGGCGCGGTGATTATTGTCAAGCGTGTCCGTTTCTGGATTTTTCGAGAAATGTGTATCAATCTCGATTTACGGATAATCCATTGATTCATTACTAAGAAACATGCTGAGAGCTAAAGTAGATTATAGCTGAATTTCGCTGACAGTTCACTCTGGTTGGCGGGGAGCCGGGGAAGAGCGCCGCATCAAGGGTGATTCGGCGCTGTTTGAAAACATCCGCGATGATTATACCACGGAATTGTGCTGTTTGTCAAGTTTTGACCACCCGAGCGTGGCAAGGATCAGGAAAAATAGGTTTCCAGCAGCTTGTCGCGGTTGGCCAGCTTGAGCTGCTTGATCGCTTTCTCCTTGATCTGGCGCACGCGCTCGCGGGTAACGCCGAAAATCTCGCCGATTTCCTCCAGGGTCATCGGTTCGGTGTTGTCCAGCCCGAAATAGAAGCGCAGGATGCGGGCCTCGCGTTCCTTGATCGTGCTGAGCATGGCCTCGATCGCTTCGTTCAGGTCTTTTTTGAACACACCGTCCATCGGGCCGGGAGTCTTCTCGTCGGGGATCGAGTTGAGCAGGATGATGTCGTCCTGGGGGTTGGAACTGGAATCCAGCGAGTACTGCGGATGGTAGAGGGGAAGCATCTCGTTGATGTCATCGGCCGACATGTCGATCCCCTGCATGATCTCCTGGGTGGTGGGCGCGCGTCCGAGTTCCTGGGCCAGGGTGTTGAGCATTTTCTCCATCTTGAACATGGCGCTGGCCTTGTTGAGCGGGATCCGCACGATCCGGCTCTGCTCGCTCAGGTACTGAATAATCGCCTGCCTGATCCACCAGACGGCGTAGGTGATGAAGCGTACGCCCTTGGTCTCGTCGAATTTGCGGGCGGCGCGGATCAGGCCGATATTGCCCTCGTTGATCAGGTCCGAGAGCGAAACGCCCAGGTTCTGGTATTTTTTGGCGATACTGACCACGAAGCGAAGGTTGCAGAGCACCATGCGCTCGATAGCGCTCTGTTCCCCGGCTTTGAACGCCTTGGCCAGCGAGACTTCCTGGTCCGGGGTCAGCAGGGGATAATTGCTGATCTCCTTGAGGTAGAGCGAGATCGAGTCCTCGTCGAACCGGGCGCCCTTGAGCGCCATCCGGCCGAGCTTACCTGTCTTGCTGTTCCCGGTTTTCCTGCTGGCGGCGCTTTTGCCGGTCTTCTTTTTTTTCTCGTTGCCGCTCAATTCGCCATCACCTCTCGTGTTCGATACAGGTCTGAGAAGCAGGATTTACAGTATAACTACTAACCCCGCTCCCAAAGAAGGGTTCCTTCCCGGCGGAGGCGGGAGTATCAGCCGAACATGCCAAACTGTTTGAGGATATCATCGGCCCGAACCAGGCTGGCCTCGTCGGTGCAG
Organism: Gemmatimonadales bacterium; assembly: GCA_024278175.1. Lineage (GTDB taxonomy): Bacteria > Gemmatimonadota > Glassbacteria > GWA2-58-10 > GWA2-58-10 > JAJRTS01. Next base: position 23,455 of record JAJRTS010000029.1, read on the forward strand.
TTGGCGCACAGCCGTGAGTCGTCCGGGTAGAGGCAGAACGTGGCTTTGCACTTGATGCAACTGAACAGCTTGGCATCCTTCTCCATGGTGAAATCGGGGTTATGCTGAATATCCTGGATCTGGTGGGCCAGCTCACTGAGCACGTCGAAGTCGAGAGTTTCCAGCGCGGCCTTGTTCAGCCGTCCGCTGATCTCGTCCTCCATCTGCCGGCGGCGATCTTCCAGCTTTTCCTTGAGATTTTGCTGCTGCTGTGCGGAGACCTCCTCGGGTGTAAGCGCGCCGCCTTCCGCCTGTGCACCATCGGATTGTTGATTTTCGTCCATCTGGCCGGTTTCTTGCGCGGCGTGGTCCTGCTCCTCTGCTGTAACAGAGGAAGGCGGCCTTTCCGTGCTTTCGTTCTGTCCGGCGGACGGCCCCGGCTCCTGCGCGACGGGTTGTTCCTGTTCTGGCACAGGTTGCGGAGTTTCCGCGGTGGTGGGCGACATAGTCCCGGGCGGTTCTTCCCGGGTGGGAGCTTTGGCCGCCGCCGGGGGGTTTACCAGCAGCACCGTGCCGCAACTTTTGCACTTGAAACGCTTGGGTCCGCCCGCCACCAGATCGTCACCGATCCGGTAGCGGGCTCCACAATTCGAGCATTTGATAATCACCGTCCGCCTCCGGTAAATAGCATCATCGTGCCGGTAGTTGATACGGTAGAATCACTTCAAGGCTGCACTCACTCGTGGAGCGGAAGAAATCCCAGACAAAGCATCCTGTTGAGCTTGGTGGTTCGCTGTTTGCAGCTTCGAGAGCAACGGCGGCAGGTTTCATTGATTTTCTCGATCCCCATCGCGCCCTGGCTGGCGGCCACCTGGTTCGGAGTCTGGTTCCCGTGGTGCGGCTTGCTTTGCGTGGCAAGCCTGCAACGGTCGATAATGAACTGTCCGGCCGGCTGGGGGCAGTGATAGCGGCAATCGGCGCAGACCTCGTTTACCGCGCTCCGAGGGCCCTGCGCGTCCGGGAGCGGGGACTCCGGCATGTCCACTTCCTCGAGCGCCGCCGAACCCAGGCTCCCCCCGTTTTCGTGCTTTTCAACCACCGGAAAACTCAGACTACCCTCGACTTTTTCCCCGGCAGCCGGTTCATCCGATCCGGATTCGGGAGTTTCCTCCGGCCCATCCCGATCTTCCCTCCGCCGGGACTGCCTGTCCGCCTCCTCGTCGCCGTAGAGACGGTTCAGCTGCTGCCACAGGTTGAGCTGGTCTCGCTCCAGGGAGTCGTCCATAACTGCTCCCTCTTCAGGAGACTGAATTACCGAGATGGCAACCCACGGGCCGAAGCGAGTGGTCCGCGGAAGTAGTCTGTTTGCCGGAAAACGGCCCGCAGTGGCCGATGGTTACACTGTATTTAATTATATTTATATTGGCTGGCGGGAGTGTCTGGGCTAGTCCCGTTTTTTTTCTTCATCCTCGCTTTGGCCGCCCGCCGCTTTTTTGAGGTCGGACAAATCGAAATCATCGACCTGCGAGGCGCGGATATTTTCCTGCTGAATCTTTTCGTAGATTTCCTGGCGATGCACCGACACTTCACGCGGGGCCTGCACTCCCAGCTTGATCTGTTTGCCCTGGATCTCGACAACGGTTACCTGGATATCGTCGCCTATCGCTACAGACTCGCCCTGTTTCCGGGTCAGGATCAGCATCCATGCCTCCTTGTCGCTGCTGGTGCGAGTTCCATCCGCCCGTCGTGGACAGGCCGATTCGGCGAAAACCCCCCAAATAAACAGACTCTAAAAAGCCAAAATAGTACAGCCCCACAACAAACACAAGCCAAAATTCACCGTTATCTGAAAGAATGTTGAAAAAACGGTCGCCATTTGGAAGCTGGCTGTCAATGATCGGCCCGAGAGGTGATTTGCATGTCGTTGACAGCAAAAACAGTAATGAATTTGTTTAGAGGGCCGTTAAAATAAAACTTTCAACGCCCCTGAATGAAATATTTTGCTTGGGCTGGTTGTCAAAGACAAGACAGGCAGTTACATTGCTCCAGCCAGGTTTCTGCCGGGCTAGCGGGGAACGGCCCTTGACAACCCTGTTCCCTTCGTTTTTTTCAGCGTGTTTTCAGATGGTCGTTGAATGTTTTTTTGGTCCCTCTGAACAACGGAGAAGCCAGGGCTAGAGCAGGTCGAGTTGCTTATCGCCGGCGGTGCGTGGCAGCCTGGGAGAGTACTCCACCCGGCAGCCGGTCGGGATAGCCGTCAGCAGCGGAGACCACTCGCCGCTCAGCCGCCGTCCCCAGAGTGTTCTGCTTGATGCGCTGGTAAGGTAGAGGCGGCCCGCTGCGCGGGTCATGGCCACGTACAGCAGGCGGCGCTCCTCGTCCGGGTCGCCCGGGCGAAGGGTGAACGGAACCAGCTCCCGCTCGGCCGCCGCCACGAACACCACCGGAAATTCAAGCCCCTTGGCCGCGTGCATGGTCATCAGGGTGACAGCCTCGGGGCTGCCGCTGCCCGAACGGCGCTCGATATCCGCCTGACGGGCCAGGGTGAGGCGCCCCGCGAACGCGGCCACGGTTGGATGGGCCTCGGCGGCGGAGCGAAGGTGGCCGAGTTCGATGATGCCGCGTTTGTCCGTCGGCACGAAAGTCTTTATTATCTCGTCCAGTATCTCCACGGGCGCACTGTCGGCGGTGCGGCGGCGGAAAGTATCGTGGGCGGCCAGGAACCCGGCTGCCGGGCGGGCGGCGTCCGAGAGCGGCACCTCGCGGCTGATCCTGTGTTTGAGCAGCTCCAGCAGTGGCCGTCCAGTTTCGATAGCCCGGTCCCTGAGCTCCAGCAGAAACCCGCCTTCCACGTCCAGCCCCGCCAGGCCCATCGCTTCCAGTGCCCGCAGGGTGTCGCCGGGGTTGATCAGCAGCCGCAGCCAGCCTGCGCAGCCGCGTGCCAGCGGATGTGTCAGAAAACTCCGTCCCCCGCGAAGGCGGCAGGGGATCCCCTCGGTTACCAGCGCCGCTTCCAGGGTGCCCAGCAGGGCGGCTGTACGGGCGATCACGGCCATTTCCGCGAAACTGAACAACTCCTGCGCGCTATCGGACGCGACTGAGCGCCGCTGGCCGTGGGCCTCCAGCATCCCGGTGCCGCCGGCCAGGCTGCCGATCTCGCGCACGATAGCCAGGGCCTCGGAGGTTTCGCTCACCGCGCGAATCATCCGTACCGGCTCGAACGCTGCTCCCACCGGGACCGGCGGGGCGCTCTGCTCACCGCTTACCGGCGCGATCACCGCCTCGGCGGCGTCGGCAATCCCGGCGGGGACACGATAGCCCCGCTCCAGCCGCAGCAGGTGAAGACCGGGGTAGTCCGCGCCGAGGCTGCCGAAAATACCGCTGTCCGCGCCGCGGAAGGCGTAGATCGACTGGTTGGGGTCGCCGATAACGAACAGCCCGGCTCCGCTGCCGGGCAGCAGCAGGCGCAGCAGGCCGTACTGGGCGGGATTCAGGTCCTGGAACTCGTCGACCAGCAGGTGCTCCAGGTTTTTTACCGTGTTTGCCCGCAGGGTGTTATCGCTTTTAAGCAATGCCGTCGCCTCGGCTATCAGGTCGTCGTAGTCCAGCACTCCCAGGCGGCGGCAAAGGTTGCGATATGCGGTCCAGGCCCGGCGGATATCCTCGCTCCCGGAATAATCATCGGCGCTCTGGCCTCTGGCCCTGGCCCGGCTGATCGCTTCGCTAATCTCCCGCAGGCGGCCGGCGGTTTCGTTCCCTCCGCCGGCGCGCAGCAGCAGCACGGCGCGGTCGGTCTCGTCGGCCACGCTGACGGCCCTACCCGTGGCGCGGGTAATGAAATCGAGACAGAAGCGGTGCAGGGTCATCGCCCGCACCGGGATTTTCGCCGGGGTTTCGCCGCCGGGAAGCCCGGTTATCCGCCGGCGCATTTCCGCGGCGGCCCGGTTGGTGAACGTCAGCGCCAGCACGTTAGAGGGTTCCACGCCCCGTTCGTTCACCAGCCAGGCGGCCCGCGCGCTCAGACAGCGGGTTTTGCCCGTGCCCGGCCCGGCAATCACCGCCAGCGGAGTGTGGCCGGATGAAGCGGCGGCGGCCTGATCCTCGTTGAGCGCTATCCCGGAAATTTTTATTGTGGCGGGGATTTTAGTGGCAGGGCTGGGAGCGATGCCGGGTTTCGGGTCAGGTATGGGCAGGGGTTCATGGGTTCTCAGCGGGATTTTTACCGCTTCAGGCTTTGTTTTTTCAAATTCATTTGAGTCAAAGAAGAACATCTGGCCGCTGGAGGTTTGCCGCTCCCCCGCCTCGAAAATTTTTACCGTTCCGTACTGGCCATCATAGCCGGGCTCTATTTTGACCTCGCCCTCACGGTTGCGCCGCACGGCCTCGGCTATCAGTTCTCCCCCCGTGCGCACCACCTGCTCCAGCGCTGCGGTGCGCAGGATGTGCAGTTCGCTGCCCACGTTGCGCAGCAGGCTGTCGCGCTGGGCACGCACTTTTTTAGTTGCCGGTCCCGCGCCCAGGCTTTCGGCGATAACCTCGCTCAGCGGAATCAGCCGCTGGAAGTCTTTGGCGCTGCCGGGCCGTGCCCCGTCGGGACGGTCCGCCAGTCGCTCCACCCGGGCCAGAACGCCCTCGGTGAGCCTGCCGCCGCAGACCGGGCAGCGGCCCTTGTGCGGGGCGGCCTGCTCCGGGGAGAGCCGCACGTTGCAGACGCGGTGCCCGTCGTAATGGTACTTGCCTTCCTCCGGGTAGAACTCCACGGTTCCCAGAAATTGATTCCCCGGACTGCCTTTCAGCGCGCCGATCAGGCCTTGATAAGAAAATTCGCCCTCGATCAGGTTGGCCTCGCGGGCCAGTTTTTCCGGGCTGTGGGCGTCGGAGTTGCTCACCAGGGTGAAGTTATCCAGCGCGCTGACCCGCCAGTTCATCGCCGGGTCGGAGCTGAGGCCGGTTTCCACGGCGCAGATCTGCCCTGTCAGGTCGCCATAGCAGTGTTCCAGGGTGTCGAACCCGCTGCGCGAGCCGAACACGCTGAAATGGGGCGTCCAGATATGGGCCGGGATAAAGCAGGCCTCCGGGTTGCTCTCGAGGGTCATCGCCAGCAGCTCGCGGCAGTCCAGCCCCAGGATCGGGCGGCCGTCGGAGCGGATATTGCCCACCTCCTCAAGCTTCGCGCTCAGGCGCTCGGCGGCAGCCAGCGAGGGCAGCAGGACCACGTTGTGTACCTTGCGCACGCGGCCGTCTTTTTTGTAGATCGAGCTGATCTCGCCGCTGAGCACGAAGCGCACGGTTGCAGCGGCGCAAGCTCCGGGCAGGGTTTTGCGCAATTGCCGCTCCAGGTCGGGACGGAGGCGCAGCAGGCCGGTGTCGTCATCGGGCGTCAGCTTTTCCGCCAGCTCCGCGCGCCAGCCGGGATGAGTCAGGTCGCCGGTACCCAGCAGGGTGATTCCCTTGGCGACGGCGGCGGCGAACAGGTGCTCGGGGTCAGCGTGCTTGCTGGTGGCGATCGAGTAGTGCGAGTGGATATGGAGGTCGGCCACGTAGCGCAATTTTTGCGATGTCCGGTTTGAGTGTTCGTTAAAGACAGTCTTATCAAAATAACCCGGCGTGGCGCACTGTCAAATAGATAACAACACATCTTCCCGGTCTGATTTAATTGACAAGGCTGCTCGCAAGGCCCTACTTTTGCCCAACGTTGACGTCGCCCGGAATCATCCCGCCCAACAGGAGGTTTTTTTATCGTGAACACCCAACGCACAGGTTTCTGGAAAAAGATCGGCATCGCACTGACGGCAGTGGGACCGGGGCTGTTTCTGATCGGTTACAATATCGGCACCGGCAGTATCACCACCATGGCCAGCGCAGGCAGCCGCTACGGGATGACATTGTTCTGGGCGGTGGTGCTCTCCTGCCTGTTCACGTTCGTGATGCTGGTGGCCTACGGCAGGTACACGACAGTTACCGGCCAGACGGCGATGAGGGCGTTCCGCGAGAAGATAGTGCTGGGCAAGCCGCTGGCGCTTTATTGTATCGTGGCGCTGTGTATCGGCGAGCTGACCGCCCTGGCGGGAGTAACCGGGATTGTCACCGACCTGGTCCGCGAGTGGACCAGCTACGCGTTTGGCGGCGAGGGCATGAGCCGGTTGACCAGCGCGATAATCATCATAATCGGCTGTTTCGCGCTGCTCTGGAACGGCCGTTACCAGGTGTTCGAGAAATTTCTGACAGTGCTGGTGATGGTGATGGGCACCAGCTTCCTGCTGACCATGTTCCTGGTGGTGCCCCAGCCGGCGGAACTGCTGGCCGGGCTGGTGCCGGGAATTCCCGATGATCCGGATGCGTTCCTGATCGTGGCCGGAATAGCCGGGACCACGTGTAGCGCGATGGTGTTTATCATGCGCAGTATCGTGGTGGCCGAGAAGGGCTGGAGCAAAAAGGACCTGCGGCAGGGCAATATCGACGCGGCGGTCTCCAGCGTGATGATGCTGCTGCTCTCGGTGTCGGTGATGGCCTGCGCGGCCGGAACGCTTTATAAGATCGGCAAGCCCGTGGAGGCGGCGGTGGACATGGTGCAGACCCTGGAGCCGCTGGCCGGACGGTTCGCGATCACGATTTTCGTGCTGGGAATAGTGGGTGCGGGAATCAGCACCCTGTTCCCGATCGTGCTGGTGGCCCCGTGGCTGATCAGCGATTACCGCGGCACGCCGCGTAATATCCGCAGCCCGCTGTATCGCGTACTGGGCGGTCTGGGGCTGTTGATCTGCCTGACAGTGCCGATTTTCGGCGGGCGGCCGGTGTGGATCATGGTCGCCAGCCAGGCGTTCCAGGCTATTTTGCTGCCGGTGATCACGGTCCCGATCCTGATCCTGATCAACAACAAGGCGGTGATGGGCGAGGACCGGGCCGGCTTCTGGCTCAACGCGGGTCTGATCGCCACGCTCATTTTCGCTCTGGTGACAACCTACACCGGTGTGCTGGGCCTGGTGGACACGCTCAGGGGCGTGCTGGGCTGAGGATAGCGCCAACCGGTTCGCTGAAAAATTGTCACCACATAAGGTCAGCAATTTTTGTCAGGTTACTATCCGACTTTAACGGCGGAAGCAATCGTGGCCTCTTTTTGTAAGCGCCTGGTGCGTGCGATCAAGTTGGACAAGGAGCTTTACGAGGAAGTGGAGGCTGACCGCGACGCCACGCGTCAGGCGGTGAGCGTGGTTGTGCTGGCGGCGCTGGCCGGCGCAGTAGGGATGAGCGGCCGGGGTGGCCCGGGGATGGTGGCCGGGGTGCTGGTCGCTCTGGGCGGCTGGGTGATAGCCGCGCTGATTATTTTCGTGGTCGGCACCAGGCTGCTGCCCCAGCCGCAGACCCGCTCTAACCCGGGGGAGTTGCTGCGTACACTCGGGTTTGCCAATGCGCCGGGGCTGCTTTACGTGTTGTCGGTTATTCCGCCGCTGGGCAGGCCGGTCCGGCTGGTGGTGAGTGTCTGGCTGCTGATCGCCTGGGTGATAGCGGTGCGCCAGGCGCTGGACTACGACAACACGGGCCGGGCGGTGCTGGTCTGCGTTATCGGCTGGCTGGTTTACCTGGGTGGTATTTTCATGCTCTCACTGATGATGGGCGGGTTATCGGCGCTGATGGGGTAGTTTTTACCGGATGCAAGATAAATGGCAAGAGAAAAGGGCTCGTCCTTAAATGGGCGAGTCCTTTTTATCTGAGGCAATCTCCTGGGTAACTGCGGGGTACCCGATTACCCATACCTACACATTACAATCTCGGGGGCAACTGCGCGGTAAGCTAAAGAGCAGCCACCGGGGCGGCTGCGGAGAAAAATACCGGAGTCAGTTCAGGCTCTTGTTCATTTCCTTGGAGACCTTGAAGAAAGCTTTCCTGCGCTCCGGTACCATTACTTCCTGGTTGGTCCTGGGGTTGCGCGCCTTGCGCGCCTTGTGTTTTTTGACCTTGAACGTTCCGAACCCGCGGATTTCAATATGCTTGTCTTCGGTCAGCGCTTCCTTCACTTCATCGATAAAACCTTCGACCACGACCTTGATGTCTTTGATGGTGAACCCGGTTTTCTCGGCAATAAGTTCGATAATGTCCGCTTTGGTCATGGTGAAAGACTCCTTTCAAACCGATTGAAGCGACAAGAGAACTTGATTTTTTAACAAGAAGCTTAGAGCGAACTTCTTTGTATTATTATAATTACTTGCGGAAGTCAAGAAAAAAATCAGAGGTAAGTTCAAAGGCCGGTGAAAAAACCTTTCAACAGCCGCTAAAATCGAATCAATTACCTTGTTTGCTGTCAGTGGCGGTTGCCGGGCATATTCGAAAAATTGTGAGGGGGAGAGACAAAACCTTTTAAAAAAGGTTCTTTTCTCTCCCCCTCACACTCCCCCACCCTTTTTCCAAAACTTTTTATCAAGGGGGCTATCTTTAATAAGAATATGCAGTTACGGCTAAGAGGCCTGAATTTTCCTTTGATCCGCAAAAATGAGTGAACTGAAAAACTTCCTCATCCCAATTCAGTCAGCCGATTTTTCAAAGGTCTCGGTACCATTAAAAGGCGCATCTTCGCACAGTCAGCTATTGGGGAGAAGCTTCTTCAGCAGGCCCTCGGCCTCCTCCAGATACTGCACGGCCAGCATGTAATTATGCGCCCCCCGGCTCCCATCGGCAACGAACACCTGCCTGATTCGCCGGGCTTTTTCAAGGTTGCCGCGTTGCTCGGCGGTTAGCTCCAGGCTCTCGGCCGAGGTTATCAGGCTCTCCAGCCGGGCCAGCAGAGCGGAGGTTTCCTCTGTCCACTCGGTCAGTATTTCCGCGTAGCCCTCGTCGTGGCAGGTTACGCAAACAGCGGCCTCCGGGAGCACTATTTTATCGTTGTCGTCCAGGTGGCACTGGCTGCACTCCAACTCCGCCTCGAACATCACATCCGGCATCGCCGCATCCAGAGCCCTCCCGCTGAGCACGTCCACCTGTGCTTGATGGCAGCTTTCGCAGGTGGCTCCCTGCTCAAGCGCCTGTTGCTCGTGATGGCAGCTCAGGCAATTCTCGCGCGGCATCACCAGTTCTCCGTGGCGGCGCATATTGGAGTGACAGTTGCGGCAGGAGAGGCTGTCGATTTTAAGATGCGCTCCGTGGTCGAATTCCAGCCCATCCGAAGTTTCGATCTTGTGCCGGTCGATGTCTTCGTGGCAACTGGCGCACTCGCCGGGCACGACCTGGCTGCTCCAGGGGTAGGGAGGCAGGCGGTAGCGCGAGCCGGCCATGTCCAGCGCTCTGGTCAGGCTGTGACGGGTCTGCTGGAGCAGGCGGTCCGCGTAGGTGATATTATGCACGCTCTTGCCGTATCGGACAAGATTGTAGTTATACCTGGCGTCGTTTAACGCCTGCCGGGCCTGGCGGCCCGCGGCCGATGTGGTGTCGATCCCGCGTAGCTCGCTCTCCACGCTCTCCAGCGAGCTTTCGATTATCTTCAGGCGTGTCTCTGTCGAGTCCTTCCAGGCCTCCACCAGGTCGCTGTAACCCGGTCCGTGGCATGGCTCACAGGATTCCCTGCGGGCCACCACGCTCTCGCCTCCGGCCTCGAACCCCGGTGAGCTCTGGTGGAAGATATGACAGCCCTGGCAGTTGAGGCCGCCGGAGAACATCGGGCTGGGGTGGTCGGGCACGCCCCGGCCGCCCTCGCCACGGAAGAGCATCATCTGCACCTGGTGGGAGTCCAGGTGGCAACTGTTGCAGTCGGGCTCAATGTCCTGGCTGCGTGAGACGCTTTTGTGCTGAACCTGAAGGTGGCAGCGTTGGCATTCTATCTTGTGGTCGGTGATGTGGATGTTGTGCATTGTCTCGGTATCGTCGTACTGCGCCAGATAATCACGTTCAAAATGGCAGTCCTCACAGTTGTCCAGGGGCACGGCGCCATCGCCTACCACCATCTTCCCGTGGCATTTCTGGCACTCGACGCCGCGCTCGACGATTACGGTATGGTCGTAGCTGACCGGGGTTTCGGCGGTGGCCACCGGGGCATCGTGACACTGGGTGCAACTGGGCGAGGCCTCGGCGCCCAGGCCCTTGAAATGGCAGAGAAAGCAGGTGCTGGCCGTTACCGTGATATGCTCGCCCTGCACTACCTGGCTGTGGCAACTGGTGCAGCGCAGTTTCTTGCCGCGGCGCAACTGGTTCAGGTGGGGAGTATGATCGAAAATTATCCCTTCCTTGAACTCGGTTTTACCTTTGAGCAGACGCTGTTCGTGGCAGCCGGAGCGAAGGCAACTGGCATCGGGGATTTCCGCCCAGGGTTTGCTGCGAAGGTAGCTGCGGGTGGCGTACTTGAAGAGCTGCTCGAGCCCCGCGAGCTTGCCGCGGATCTTGGAAGCTAACCCCGGCTCGTAGTGGCAGGTGACGCAGTCGACATCCTTGTGGGAGCTATGCTGCCAGGCGCGGTAGAACGGTTCCATGTAGTGGCAGGTGTTGCAGAACTCGGAGCGGGACGTCCACTCCATGGAGGCGAAAATGAGGACAATCATCCCGGCGAATGCCAGAGCGGCGATTGTGAGTCTTTTTTTTATTTTGGCGTTCATCGAAACACACTCTGCACAGTGGAGGTGAGCGAACTGCCCGGGCCGCCTTTTCTTAAAAGGGGGGGGGCGGGGCTACGATAAATTGCCGATTTTAATTATCGCCGGGGCCGGGAAAAGCTCAGTTTATGATCAACCGCACGGCCATCGCACCGAAAATGCCCAACGCCAGCAGGATACCCGTGCCGAAAGCCAGGAAGCCGAACGTCTTGGCGATCGGCCGCCAACTGTCCCACTCATCCCCGCTGCGAATTGTTTCCAGCTGGCCGCTGTCGGAGAGGCGGTCGTACCACTTGCCGCGCTCCTCAATCAACTCGGCCTTGCTCATTTTACCACTGAAGACCACCGTGTCCATCGGGAACTTCTCGATTCTGAAATGGACGTTGAAGAAGTGGAAAGTGAAGATGAATCCGGCCGCCAGCAGGGCCTCGTCGCTGTGGATAATCAGCGCCACGTTTATCACCCAGCCCGGCAGGAACGTGGTGAAAAATATCGGGAACCACATGATCAGTCCCGACCCGCCGATAATCACCACGCCCCAGAACACGGCGAAGTAGTCGAATTTTTCCCAGTAAGTCCAGCGCTCGAAACGCGGTTTTTCTCCCTTTCCGAAGAACCACAACTGGTGGTTCCAGAAATCGCGCACATCGCGCCAGTGGGGGATCAGCGAATCGGGGCGGAACATATAGCCCAGCAGGGCTTTGAACGTGAACCTGCCTGTTTGCGGATCCTTGATCGTCTTGAGCTGCGGAATGAACTTGCGCAGCAGGTTGATCACGTGGACCGCGAACACCGCCACCAGGATCACCGCGGCGGTGCGGTGAAGGTAGTTGGCGATCTCCACGCCGCCCAGGACACCCATCAGCGTGCCCGCCCAGTGTGCGTAGAAGAATTTCAGCGGCAGGCCGGTAACCGCCAGGGTAATAAAACTGATGATCAGCAGTACGTGCAGCATCCGCTGAATCGGGGTAAAGCGGGTGTAGGCCAGTTCGTCCCTGAGCACATTGGTTTTAGCCTGGCGGAACGACTTGCTGTCGCGAAGGAACAGGGCCACCGAGCGCACCAGCCAGAGCAGGGTATGCAGGCCGAAAAAGAGGAACACGCTCACCAGCAGGATCGTCATGCACCAGAATGCATAGAAGAGCTGCGGATAATTCTTGCGGTCCATGTGGTTGGCGTGGGTGATATAGCTGGCGAACCCCTTGTTGGCCCCCTCGTGGCATTTAGCGCAGGTTTTCACCTTGTTGGCGGGGTTGATCGGCGATGACGGGTCCTCGGTGCGCGTTATGTCGTGGTAGCCGTGGCAGTCGTAGCAGGCGGCCACTTTGGTGGCGCCCAGGGCCATCGCCTTGCCGTGGAATGTTTCCCGGTAGCGCTCCAGTTGCTGTTCGTGGCAGTGGCCGCAGCGCTCGTCGGAGTACTGCTTGTAGGTGGTTCCCTCGGGCGAGATAATCCGGTGGCTCTCGTGGCAGTCCGTGCAGACCGGCCCCCGTTGGTCGCCTTCGGCCACCAGTTGGCCGTGGATGCTGCTGCGATATGTTCCCTCCACCTTCGTGTGGCACACACCGCAGGTTTTGTAGACATTGCGCCGGTTCACGGGCGAGGCCGGGTTGGAGCTTTGCTGGATGTCGTGGGAACCGTGGCAGTCGTTGCAACTCGGAGCCACAATCAGGCCGTCACGAAGCAGGCCCTTGGCATGCACACTTTCGTAGAAACGGGGCAGGGCGTCGGGATCGCCCATCTGGCGTTTGTCCTGCATTTTCTTGTTCTGGTGGCACTTGGCGCAGGTGTACATCAGGTTGAACTTGTTGACCGTGCTGTTGGGGTCCGTGGCGGGCAGGATATTGTGCTTGCCGTGGCAGGATGCGCAGTTCGGCACGTCGGTATCGCCCATGCCCAATAGCTGTCCGTGGATACTGGTCGCGTACACCTCGCTCTCATCCGCGTGGCAGAGCGAGCAGTCCACCGGTTCAACGGGCACGTCGTGGGCGCCAGTTTCCTCGGTGTCCACCAGGTCCGTGTGGCAGTCCGTGCAGCCTAATTCTCCGTGGATCGAGCCGGAGTACTGCTTGTGGTCCACGTAGATGGATACTTCCTCGCCTTTTGCGTTGGTGGTGGTCAGCCCTTGCTCGCCGTGACAGGTCAGGCAGACGTTCTCTTCCTGGGCCAGCCCCGTGGCGGCAAACGCCATGATTGCGGCGGCGACCAGTATTGTGTTGAATGCTCTCATCATGAGTCTCCCAGTTTGCTGCCTGCCCGGATGAATCAGTCAAGATTCCAGCCGGGAGAATCGATGCGGGGAATCTCCCTCGCCCCCCCCTTTTTTCAAAGTGGGAACGTAACATGCCCCTTGGCGGAAAAGCCGGTTCTCTCCCCTTGCGCAAAAGATGGGAAGGAATGACAGTAATTCCGCGAGTGATTATGATCCCTGGCTGTATTAGGGTGCCACGAACTGCAAAACGGTAGGTAAATATAATACTTCATAATTGAAACACCAGTCTCATTCTGTACTGCGGAGTTTTTAGCGGAAAACTGTTTTCAACGCTCCGAAGCAGCGGAATTAAAATTGGATTAACGAAGTGAAAACGCGCATAATATATTGTCCGTGTTACGGTTCACGAACATCTGCAGGCATTAATGCCGAACCAGTTGCCAGAAGCTGGCTGGGCGTATTATGTTTAAAATGATATAAAATAGTCAAACTATTTCAGTGGGCAAGATTTTTCACTCAAGTTACTTGTAAACAGCATACTTCTGCCTTTCTTAAGGGGCGTTGGCAACGCCCCGGATGAAATGTTTTGCTTGGTTGGCCGCCCGGGGGCAAGGCAAGCTGTTTCTTTTACTGATCTCGCTATTTATGTTATCCCAAACAGTTACATCTTTCCCGCCTGCTTTTGTAAAGGACAACGGGAAACGGTCCTTGGCAGCCCCACTGCACGTGCTTCCGTTATTCTTCAACATGCTGCTAAAAGAGTTACCCGGATTTTTTGCCTGCCGCCTGACGCGTGGCACGGGCGGCGACCGTGAAAGTTCGGGGGAGCGCAACCAGTTTGAAAAAATCCTGCCCTCGGCGGGAATATGCAGTCCCGGTCGGAAACTCAGGCCGGGAGGAAGTCCTGTAAGGATTGTGGATACCATTACAAGTATCGATTGAAGGAAGGTGGTTAATGGAAACGCTCGGAATGCTGATTGACTTTACCGAATGCATCGGGTGCGGAGAGTGCGTCAAGGCATGCCAGCAATTTAACAGCCTGCCGCCCAACCCCGATCCGGAGCACCTTTCGGACCGTAATTACACGGTGGTGCTCAGGTACGAAGAGCAGTACTACCGCAAGTTGTGCATGCACTGCCAGGATCCCACCTGCGCCTCGGTCTGTCCTGTTGGTGCGTTTACCAAGACCGAGCAAGGGCGGGTGCTCTACAATGCGGACAAGTGCATGGGCTGTCGCTATTGCATGATGGCCTGTCCGTTCGGCGTACCGCGCTATCAGTGGAGTAAAGCGATCCCGGTGATCAAGAAGTGTGTTTTCTGCATCCACGAGGTCAATGGCGGCAAAGAGACCGCCTGCTCGTGGGTCTGCCCGATGGGCGCTACGCGGCTGGGCAGGCGTCATCACCTGCTGGATATAGCCTGGTCAAGGATCAGGCGCCATCCGGACCGGTACGTACCATATGTCTACGGCGAGAACGATGCTGGCGGGACTTCGGTGCTGCTGCTCTCCGGCGTACCGTTCGAGCAACTTGGTTACCGGATGGACCTGCCCCAGGGTCCGATGCCCCAGTTGACATGGCAGGTGCTGAGCAAAATCCCCAGTATCGTGCTGACCGGTGGCGTGTTGCTGGGAGGCCTGAGCTGGATTATCAATCGCAGGATTCAGATTGAGACGGGAGACTTGAAGGAAAACGAACTGGCGGGCGACAAGGAAAAGGAGGTCGGCGATGAGTAGCGCGAGCGGCGGTTTGAGTTTCGACAGGCCCCGCCTGTGGATGCCGGTCGGGATGGTTATTTTCCTGCTGGGGCTCGTGCTTACCTTCCAGCGTTTTTATTTCGGGCTGGGCGCGGTCACCAACCTGACCGACCGGCAGCCTTGGGGGTTGTGGGTCGGTTTCGACGTGCTCTGCGGCGTGGCGCTGGCGGCCGGCGGTTTCGTCCTGACCGGTATTGTTCACCTGCTCAATTTCGAGCGCTACAAGAGCGTGCTGCGACCCACGGTACTCAGCGCGTTTCTGGGCTACATCCTGGTCAGCGTGGGTCTGCTTTACGACCTGGGCAAGCCGTGGAACATTTGGCATGCGATGATCATGTGGAACCCCCACTCGGTGATGTTCGAGGTGGCGTGGTGCGTGATGTTGTATTCCACCGTGCTGGCTCTGGAATTCAGCCCGATCGTGCTGGAGAAACTGGGACAGGACAAGGCCCTGCGAGTAATGCGGGCGTTCACTCTGCCGCTGGTGATTGCCGGGATCCTGCTCTCCACACTGCACCAGAGCAGCCTGGGCACCGTGTTCCTGATTGTCCCGGGAAAGCTGCACCCGTTCTGGTACACTAATCTGCTGCCGATACACTTTTTCCTCAGCGCGGTCAGCGTGGGGTTCGCAATGGTCATCCTGGAGAGTTTCGTCAGCGGCTGGTTGTTCAGGAAGAGCCTGGAAACGCGGGTGATAGCGGATCTGGGGCAGTTCATGGTGGTGGCGCTGATGCTGTATCTGATCGTGCGCCTACAGGACCTGAACTTCAAGGTGGGACTGTTGAATATTTTCGACGGTTCGATCGAAAGTTGGTTTCTGGTCTCCGAACTGTCCCTGTTCCTGCTGCCGCTGCTACTGGTGTTTCTTTTCCGTAACAGGATGAAAGCCGGTGTGCTGGCTATATCGGCCGCCTCCACGATGGGAGCGGTGGTGCTCAACAGACTCAACGTCGGGATCGTGGGCATGGCCCGCAGCGGCGGATTCAGCTACTTCCCGTCATGGCGAGAATTTGCCCTGTCGCTGTTTTTGGTCACCGGCGGTGTGACAGTATTTATTCTTTGTGTAAAATACCTGCCGATTTTCCCTGAATCAGGGCAGGAAGCGATTTCCGAAAAAGTCGAATAGTCAACCAGGTTCTGAAGCAAGGAGGTATCCGGCGATGAAGATGAAACTGCTCGTAGTAGCGATGGTGTTGCTTACGGTAGTAAATATAGTGATTATACGGGCCAACATGAGCCTGGGCTACGATCTTGAGGCCAAGAGCAAGCAACCGCCTGAACTGCACGTATTTCAGACCCAGTATAACGAAGGTACCCAGGTCGTGTTCAATCACCGGGAGCATACGGATGGATATGGGCTTGAGTGTATAGAATGCCACCATGTCGAAAGCTGCAGTCACTGCCATCAAAAAGAAATTATCCAGGTGGAATTGGTGGAAAGCAAGGTAGCCCTGCACAAAAACTGCCTGAATTGCCACATGGGGATGGACGTAGGGCCACAGGAATGTGACGAGTGCCACAAACGTTAGCTGTGGTACAATTAAAATTTACTTTGATCAAAGCGGGCCGGTACCGGACAAGTACCGGCCCGCTTCCTGAATTATTTCGTCAACATCAGATACAGAACCATCGCCAGCGTAAATCCCACCCCCGTCGCCAGCATCGCCCAACTCACCCTGTCACGCTCGCGGGCGGTGGCCCAGATCCAGACTCCGCTGACAGCGAACAGGATGCACCCGGCGCTGGCCAGATCGTACATCAGCCCCCAGAGCAGCCAGACAATATTGCCGCGGTAGCCGTGAATCCGGTGGTAGCCAATCATCGTGCGGCGGAAATCCAATTTGGCCGTTTCAATCTGAACGCTGCGCTTGTCCGCGTTCAGCACGGCTGTCAGGTTGGCGCCGGGACGGAAAAAACGGTAGCGCACCCGGCCGTCATCGAGTTTTTGCGGCGGTTGGGGCTGGCCGCCCAGGCTGAAACGGTCCGCGATCCATGCGCCGGTTTCGTCCACGTCCAGCGCGGCGGGAATGCGCACCTGTTCCACCCTGGTGTTTTTGTCCGGGTCCTTGTCCGGAAACCAGTCGTGTTTGATCAATACGAGACCGGTGAAAAAATACATCAGGACGAACGTGAGCAGGCCGAGGCCGGTGTAGAGGTGGATTTTCTGCATCAGTTTTTTCATCTCCATCACCCCCGTATCCAGGCGAAAATCATCAGCAGCAAGCTGCCGCCGCTAACTCCGGCCAGCAATAGCCACCCGATAAGAGTCTCATTCCTGCTTCTGCTCCAGAAATAAACACCGCTGCCGCCGGCGAAGAGCACGAACAGCACGGAGATATAGGTATAATAGCTCCAGAACTTCGTAAACGGTTTGCCGGGCACAGATCCCAGCGCGTGCAGGCTGTTGAGAACCACAAGCGGTCCCTGGCGCGCTTCCTCCACGCTGGCGTGGGTGCGTGCGGGGTTGACTCGAACCTTGTACCGTTTGGCCGGGCGGTCGACCTGGAACCGGAAGCTGTTGTCATCGCCACGCTTATAGAGCCACCACGGAATCCAGCCATCGAGATCGAGCGCCAGGCGTACGCGCTCTGCCAGCGCACCGTCGTCGGTCGTATCGGCAACGGCGTCGAGTTGCCGCTCCCAGCTTACCGTGTATTCGCCGGCGTCGATAAAGCTGAAATCGTGGCTGAAGTGCAGGCTGCTGAAGCCGAAGATAATCATGTAGGGAGCACAGAGCAGCCCCAGCCAGATATGGATTTTCGAGAGAGTTTTTCTCATGCACGCTCCGGGGTTTAAGTGACCATCAATCAATTCTGGTAATTAACGCAGCCAGGTCCTCGGTAAATTCCCGCGATTCGAACACCAGGGCGTTACCCCTGCTCTGGATTGTTTCGGTATGGACCCATTCGCCGGAGGATGGGTCGTACCAGCGCACCTCGAACGTGCCGGGCCAGCTCCAGAGGTAAATGCCGCTACGGGTGGCGCTGTCGTAGGTAGCGTAATGGTGAAGGTACAGTACGCTGGTGTTGCCGTTTGACAGAGCGTAACGCGCCACGCCATCGCCCTGGTTGTAGCCGCTCATCGCGGGTCTCATGTCCGCGGGAAGGTCTTTAGTGAAGGTATGGAAGTTACGGAAGTAGCTCCGTGCCTCCCGGCCCAGGTACGCATTCGCGTTGCCGGCGTCCGTGCGGGGCAGCGTGACTATTCCGCCCATGCTCCAGAACGTTACTGCGCTCTCGTGCATGAAAGAGATCCAGACAGCCACACGCCACTTGTCCGGGTCGCGGTTGGAAAGCGTGCCCTTGTTGCCGAACTCGGTAAACAGGACGGGTTTGCCCCAGCTTTTAAGGCGGGCGAACTGGCGTCCCAGAATAAAACCCGTTTCGTTGGCCGGGACCCGGACGTAAAGGTGTGGCGTAACCAGATCGCACCACCCGGCGTAGGGGCGTTCATAGTTGGTGGTCATCAGGTGAGCGTAAGGATCGCGCTCACGCACGAAACCGGCAACCTCTTCCAGCCACTCGTCGGGTGTGTAAACGTCCTCGTTGAAAAACTCCCAGATATCCGTATAAACGGCGTAACGGGCAATAATGTAGCGCAGGTAGTGTTTTATCGCGGCCATCGACTCCCGGTTGGAGCGGTCTTTCCAGCCCTCCATGGTCCTGTTGGTGCCGAATACGGTGGAGTCCTCCGCCCAGAGGCTCATGTCCTGGAACGGGATCAGGATCGTGGCGAACCCGCGCTGGCCCAGCAGACGGTATGTTTCGTCCAGCAGAGTGCAGGCCTCGAGATTGTAGCGGTAGAGGCCCAGCGAGTCAGTCATGATCTCGCGGGCGCAGCCCTTGCGCGTGCCCGTGCCCAACTGGATCCGGAACAGGTTGGCCGCTCCCTGCATCTCGTCCAGGTACCGGTCCATCGGCAGGGTGCGCCAGGGTCCCTCTGCCCGCAGCGGCCCGTCCAGGCCGGCCCCGGCCGCGCCGCAGGGCTGGATGCCCACGGCGTAGAACGGGCTGCCGTCCTCGAAAGCCAGCCTGTACGGGTTATCCTGGTTGACCTGAAGAAACCCGCGGGAGCGCAACGGGTCCTCGCCATCGCACCGGATTCCCACCCGGTTGTAGGCCACTGTCCGGCAATCGCGCTTCAGGCGCAGCTCGGCTGTCCAGAGACCCTCGGCATCCGGAGAGAAACGGAAACGCCAGGTGGAGTCGCCGTCGTAGAACCCGTCCACATGGGAGCGGCGGCCCGAGCCGGGATGGCTGAACGTGGCGGTGGCCTCGATATCGGCAAAGGGATTGCTAAGCGGAGCCGAGTAGTGCAGCGCCAGTTCGGCCACCCCGTTGCGGCCCACGCCAAGCTCAACCGGCAGTGAGTCGAACCCGCAGGAAAGGGCCAGGCAGAGCGGGAGTATCAGCACCAAAAGCCGGGACAGGCTGGTCATGATGGACCTCGCGGGCAGAGTGGGGGGGCAGTGTATGTTAACCGGGTGAGTCCTGTTTTGTCGCTGAATCTCACCGGCTCTCTCCTGTGCCGGATGGTTCTTCGGGTGCTGAATCGGGCATCAGGCTGCGGAGCCGCTCGATAAAACGCTCCGGGTCGCCGGGGCTGAGCAGAGCAGTGTCACCTTTCAATTCCAGCCGGACAAGGTCCGTAAATCGGTTGCAGAACCGCTGGCGGCGGAAAACGGGAGAGGTCAACTCTTTCCAACTACGAGCGCGTTTTACTTCCAGAATTTGGTTTAGCCTGATTTTTTATAGGTTAAACCGCAACGGAGTTCAAGCGTATCTGCGTTGATCATGTAACTGGTCCGGTAGATGCTATTCAGTGCTATCCAGTAAACCAGGGCAAATATTATAACTCCCAGGATAGCTCCTGTTATTGTCTGGGGATCATTTAAGCCAACAGCGATAACCCGTTGCAGTATCAGCAGAAATGAACTGGCCACAACAACGTTAAGGAACAGCAGAAAACCCCTGCCGGGCGCTGGTTTGTCCTTGTACGTCATTGGCAGCCTCCGTGAGTGAGGCCGGCCTTACAGTTTGTCCGGGTCCGGGAGCCTGTCCAGATACCCTGTTTCCTGCGGTGTTTCACTGCAAAAAAACTCAGGCGCCTTCTCCGTCAAAACGTACCTCTCGGGTAGAACGTTCCCTGCCGGTTTTTTGGGCCAGACTGCCGTAAAGCTCCGGGCGCCGGGTCTGTATCCAGCGGTTGCCGGTGTTGCGCTCCAGCAGCACCGGGTCCAGTTCGGCCACAACCATCTCATCGCCCGCTTTCCACGTTTCGGCCAGCACGCGGCCGTAAGTGTCGAGAACCATCGCGTTGCCCGTGCGGATCTCGTCGTCGTCCGCGCCCACGCCGTTGGAGAACACGTAGAACACGCCGTTATCGTGGGCGCGCGAGGGCAGCCAGCGCAGCAGCCAGCCCCGACCCTTGTCGCCCTTGAATTCGGCTTCGATTGCAGCGGGGTCGGACTGGCGGCGCTCCCAGAGTTTTCTATCTATCAGGCCCATGGTGTGCGGGTCGGGCGAGCGCACGCCGCCGGTCTGATGGGGGGCCAGGATAACCTGTGCGCCCAGCAGGGCCGTGGCCCGCGCGTTTTCGATAATGTTGTTGTCGTAGCAGATCAGCACGCCCATGCGCCAGCCCATCGGGGTGTCGAACACGGTAAAAGAATCGCCGCTGTCCATGTGCTCGCTGACAAAGCAGTGCAGTTTGCGATGGCGCTCCACCCGGCCATCGGGCAGGACCAGCGCCCAGGTGTTGTACAGCCGACCGTCGCCGGCCAGTTCCACCAGCCCCGCACCGACCATCAGATTGTGTTTTTTTGCCAGCTTTATTAATTCCTGCACCGACGGTCCAGCGGGGACAGGCTCGGCCAGTGCGGTCAGTTGTTCCCTGGAGAGGTGGCGCAGGAAGTAGTAGCCGCTGATGCAGCATTCGGGGAACACCACCAGATCAGCCCCATGCTTTGCGGCCCCGGCGGTGAACCGGCGGATTTTATCCAGGTTGGCCTGCTTGTCCCCGGCGGCGTGCTCGAACTGGACTGAAGCGACTGTGATCGGCTGCATATGGAGCAGACTCCCCGGTTCGGTTCCCTGTTAAGAAGTGTGTTTTAAACAGGTTACAATAATATCCCGCCACGGGCAAGGCTGATGTGGGTGACGTTTCCCTGTTTGATATGTGAGACCTACATCCGATGATAAATCATTTTATGGCAAATGGATAGCGCTCAAACGTTTCCCCCGTACCACGGCCCACGGTAAAAATTCCTGCTGGGCCTCCAGCAGCTCATCGGCCAGTACTTCCGCGCCGGCGCAGCTCTGAACGGCTCCGTCAAGCACCAGCGCCTGCACGAATTTTGCCCTGCTGCCCTCCAGCGCGGCCTCAACCGTCAGGTTCACCACCTCCAGCCGGTTGCGGATCACCGCCGCCTGAGCGCCGGAGAGTTGCGCGGGACGGATCGGCCGCATGCCCTCGGCGGACGCTGTTGCCGGGGATTCCAGCACCGCGTCCTCGGCAATATTATCCACTTGGCCGCGGTTGGGAAGGTTGGCCGAAAAGACCCCGCCGCGGTTGCCGCGGATATTGCCGAGAATCTCAATCACCTGCTCGTGCTCGCCGTCGCTGTGGCGGAAGAAATCCTCGTCCAGAGCCTTGCCGCTGTGGGCCTGTTCGCGCATGATCTCGTACTCGCGGTCCCCGGCGGCTATCGTGCGCTCGAAACTGTAGCTGTCAACGCCCAGGGTGCGGCCGTAGTAGGCTCCCTCTCTCAGGTACTGCAGGCCGAAAAACTCTGTCACGTGACGGTCCATCGCGGCGGGGAACGCGCCGAAAGAGAGCATCAGCCGCCAGCTAAGCGGGTTCAGCTCCTCCGGCTCGCCGGGCGGGCGCCGCCACTGCCGGTTGTCCAGAAAGTTCTCGGCCAGGTTGCCCCGCACCCATTGGCATTCAAGCTTGTCCCGTGCAATCTCCGCCAGGCGGCCGCTCATGTCCCGGCCGCCGGTTTCAACTTTGGTGAACCAGGTCAGATGGTTCAGTCCCACGGCCTGCCAGTCCAACTCGTTGTGCCGTACTCCCAGTTGGGCGGCAAGGTATTTCGCCACCTCGCTCACCCCGTGGCAGAGGCCGACCACGTTGGCCCCGGTGGCCCTGCGGACAGCCGTGCAGATTGCCGTCATCGGGTTGGAGTAGTTGACAAACAGCGCCCGCGGGCAAAGCTCCAGCACGTCCCGGGCAATCGCCACCATCACCGGGATCATCCGCAGCGCGCGGCTGGTGCCGCCCGGACCGGCAGTGTCGCCCACGGGCTGAAAGATGCCATGCCTGCGCGGGACGAACACGTCCTGCTCCCAGGCCCGCCGCCCGCCCACGCCCACCGTGCAGATTACCGCCGTGGCGCCGGGCAGCGCCTGCGTTCGGTCCGTGGAGGCGGTTACGCTCACGCCCGCGCCGTGGGAGGCCACCATCTTGCCCGCGATATTCTCCGCCACGGCCAGCGCCTCCGGGTCGATATCCACCAGCGCCAGTTCCGCGTCCATCCCGGCCGAGAGCAGGTCGGCCACCAGCCCGATAGTGAACATCGCGCTGCCCGCGCCGATAATAACCACTTTTTCTTTCATGGGTGAACTGTCTCCTGAACCGGTAAGCCAAACCGAGGGTGTAATTAATTCGCAAAAAGAGTGTTTGCAAGCGGAGCTCTCTTACGTTCTGATGCATTGAGAAATTTGCTGCATAGCGCCAGGGTGGGCAAGCGAAAAAACAATCCTATCGATAAAGGTAGAAAAATTATTGATAAACGATAAAGAATATGCATATATTCAATATGCAGGCAAGCGAAAGCGTTCTTTTCCACCGTTAACTAAGGAGTAATCAGGTGACTGAGGCGAAGGAAGTGCAGAAACCGTTGTATGCGCGTATCGCATGGGTAGCGACTAGATGGTTTTGGTACGGCTCAATTGCGCTACTAGTTGGTTATGTTGTTGCTGGGGTGATGGCTGCATTTAGCCCTTCAGAAAGCAAGCACATTATGGTGGGTTTTATGGCTAAACCAATTTTGCTGGCTCTGATATCTTATCAGCTGCGCGGGCTGGTTCGTTCGGCCTATGGCGGACGGCCTTTTACGTTTGACAATGTCCGCAGGTTGAGGCTGATCGGGTTGTGTACGCTAATCTACGGACCGCTTAACGTGTTGGCAAAATGGATCCAATTGTACAGTAGTCACAAAGGTGATTTCCTTGATTTGTCGATAAGATTAGGAGTTGATTCAGCGGATACGATTTTTCTCGGCCTGCTTATTCTTGTCCTGGCCCAGGTTTTCGACATGGGCGTGCGCCTGCAGACAGACAATGACCTGACAGTGTAAAAGAGGATAACCGCGTACAATGCCTATATTAATCAATCTCGACCTGATGCTGGTGCGCAGGAAAATGAGCCTCACCGAGCTTGCCGGGCGCGTGGGGGTCACAATCGCCAACCTCTCGGTGCTCAAAACCGGCAAGGCCCGGGCCGTGCGTTTCTCCACCCTGGAGGCGATCTGCCGCGAGCTGGACTGCCAGCCCGGCGATATTCTGGAGTATGCGCCGGAAGAAAGCCAGTCCGGGGATTGATTTTTACCCCCCACCTGCCTTAATTTACTTCCTGCAGATTAATCCTGAGTATTCGCGAAGCCTGCCCTGAGCCGGAGGAAATACCCGCTATGTTTCGTAAATTAGCACTTGTTGCCATATTACTCCCAGCCATCGCCCTGCTTTCCTGCGGAGGTGGAGCGTCCCGCCTTGAGATGCCCTCCGGCGGCGCACTCCGAGTGCCGCTCTACGGCCTGTTCGAAACCTCGGTGACCAACGACAAACATTACAAAAACCCGTTTTCCAGCGTGATGCTCGAAGCACAGTTCACTTCGCCCTCGGGCCGGATGGTGAAGTTCTGGGGCTTCTACGACGGGGGCACCCTCTGGAGGCAACGGTTCATGCCAGATGAACTCGGCACGTGGTTCTATTCGCTCAGTTTCAGCGATGGCGCGCTCGGAGCCGTGGGCAGTTTCGAGTGCGTGGAGCAGGGTGCGCTGCCCGGGCCGTGGAAGCAGAACCCGCACAACCCCCGCTGGCTGACAGACTCCCGTGGCGCTAACTTTTTGCCGCTGGCCGTGTTCGCCGACTGCAACATTACGCCTCTCGACTGGCGCGAGGCGATAGAGTGGTGCAAGCAACGGGGTTACAACACGCTGGTTGTGCCCAATTTCAACGCGACTGTCTGGGGTGACGGCTGGGGCAACAGGACAGCTTGGGCTACACAACCGGCTGAAAAGCTGATCCGTATCGACGCCGCTACGTACAAGGAAGTCAACTACGAGCGTTACAATCTGGAGATGTGGCGGCAGTGGGACGATATGATCCGCCTGGCCGGAGCGGATGGAATCTATCTCGGTTCTTTCCAAGGGCCCAGCGGCAAGTACGGCGGCCAGAAAAATGGCAAGTACCCGCCCGCTGAGCTCGCTTTCAAGCCCGCTCTGCGCGACCGGTTCGACAGCGAGTTAAACCTCCCGTTCATGCGTTACATGCTGGCCCGCCAGGCCGCGTTCTGGAACGTGGCCTACTGGTCGCTGGGCAACACGGAGGTATTCGACTACGCAGTGGCTGATAAGGAAGAATTCCTTGCCTATGGTAAAAAATTCGCCTCGATGGTCCCGTTTGGCAGGATGATCACCGCCCAGGACTGCGAGCAGCGGCACAACGGGAACCGCCGCTGGCTGAGCGAACTGGCTATCCCGGACAGCCGCAAGCTCAACACCGTGCAGACCGCGGCGGGTAACTACAGTAATCCCGACTGGCGGAAAGCCTCGCTCAACAACGCGCTGGCCCTTGAAGCCTGGGGTTCTCCGCCCGCTGGCGGCGGTTTTCCCGTGATAACCACCGAGGGACTCTGGGAGGGCCAGCCCAGGGCCGAAAAACCGCTGAGCATTATCTGGGGCTTTTACGCCGCCGGGGCGCACACTGTCTGGGCTGACTGGCGTTACGAGAACGACGACCACACCTTCGGCTCGATCGGCCGCAACTGGGTGCCGGTCAAGTCGCTGGATCGCAATCTTTTCGCCCACGACATGCTGGGCGCCGACTGCGTGGGCGACGAGCAACTGGCGATTGCCTGGGAGCACATGACCGGCTACGAGTACTGGAAGATGGAGCCGCACAACGAGCTGGTGGCCGCGGGAGCGGAAGCCTACTGCCTGGCCGAACCGGGCCGTCAGTACATGGTCTACGCGCCCGCCGGCGGACGGGTCGTCCTTGACCTGTCCGCTGTAGAGGGAGAACTCCTTGCCCGCTGGTTCAACCCCCGCGACGGCGGCTACGGCGAACCATTTACTATCACGGGCGGCCGTAGCGCCGGAGTGACCGCGCCCGGCCGGGACGACTGGGTGCTCAGTATCCGTGGCGACTGAACCTGCGTGCGAAGCAATCACACTCCATCAGGCCGGTTGAGCTTTGCGCCGGCCCCGGACACTACTGGCCGATGAATACTTTCAGCAGCGCACTCGCCCGGCTCTGCCACTCGTGTCCGGTTACGGAGAAATGGCTGATCGCTCCCAACCGGCGGGTCGGCTACCAGTGGATCGACACGCTGGCCGCCGGCGGCCAGCCGGTGCTGAACCTTCACGTCCATACCCTGCGCTCGGCCGCCACCTCGCTGGCGCTCCCGGAGCTTGAGCGCACGGGTTCGGCCGTGCTCTACTCACGCGGCTCACTGTTTCTGGCCGGAAAGCTGTTCCGCTCCCTGCGTAAAGAGTCCGGCGGCTACCTGCTTTCCCTGCGCCCCACCCCCGCGCTCATCCAGCGTCTGGCCCGCCTTGTCGAGGAACTCCGCCTGGCGGGATTGTCCCCGCAAAACCTTATTGGACGTGCGTTTGAACATCAGCTTAAGGCGGACGAACTGGCCCGCGTGCTGAGGGGCTACACCGATTTCCTGCGGCAACAGAAGCTGGCGGACTACGCCACGTTGCTCAGGCTGGCAACGGCGGCGGCAGAGGGAGCGGGCAACAGCGACAGCCCGTTGGTTATTCTCCCCGCAGCCCTGGAAGTCTCCCGGCTGGAGCGCGAACTGCTGGACTCGTTCCCGGCGGGCCGCGTCCATCGCCTGCCTGTCGATCAGCCGGAGGAGGGCTACGGCTGGCAGCGCGAGAATGGCAGGGATTGCCGGTTCGCCAACCCCTCGCCCACGGACCGGGGAGCCGAAATCGTGCGGGCCGTGGGCGAGGTCAACGAGATCACTCACGCGCTGCGCCGGATAATCGAGGACTGCCGGCCGCTGGAGCAGGTGGAGCTGGTCCACACCAGCCGGGAAACCTACCTGCCGCTGATCTACGAGTTGCTCCAGGCCGCCCTGCCCGGGGAGCTGCCGGGTGGCCCAGAGCTGCCGGTTACGTTCGCGGAAGGGGTACCCTCGCGCTTTACCCGCCCCGGCCGCGCGCTGGCCGCCTGGCTGCGCTGGTTAGAGGCCGGGCTCGACCGGGCGGGCGCCGTGGCGATGATCGGCCAGGGGCTGCTGGCTCTGCCGGAGGAGGCGGATGTAAAGCACCCGGCTCTGCTGTCTCTGCTGGCGGAACTGCCGGTGGGTAAGGGACGTGAGCGCTGGCGGTGGGCATTGCGGGAAAAAGTTGAATCGCTGGCGCGCAGGGCCGGAGCGGACGAGCGCGACGAGGACGGGGAGAAGATCGGGGGCGGCCAACGCAAACTGGCTGCCGCCAGAGTGCTGCGCGAGCGGATGGAGAGCCTGCTGGAAATCACCCCGGACCCCGGCTGCGATGACGCCGCCCTGATCGAGGGCGCGCGCCGTATGCTGGAAGATTTTGCCGCCTATCCCAACGAACTCGACTCTTTCGCCCGTCGCGCCCTGCTGGACCTGGTGAGGGATTTGCAGAACTGGACACAACTCCACGGCAGCAGTGGTTTCTCCGCCGCCGATTACCTCTCCGATCTGGCCGGGAGCGTGCCGGTGATGGGGATGTCGCCCCAGCCGGGCAAGCTCCACGTGTCGCCGCTGGCCGAGGGTGGACATTCGGGACGGCCGCTGACGATAATAGTCGGTCTTGAGGACGGGCGCTGGCCCCGGCGGGGAGGGCAGGACCCGCTGCTGCTCGATAACGAGCGGGCCAGGCTGAACGATGAGCTGGCGCTCTCCGGCGACAGACAGCAGCGCGATGAGCGCGAGTTCGGCCTGCTGCTGGCCCGTGTGCGCGGACGGGTAATCCTTTCTTTCGCCTCCGTGAACCCCGCAGACGGCAGCGAGTTGTCCCCCAGTCCGCTGCTGCTGCCTGTTTACCGCGGTCTCGCCGGCGGAGAGCAGCTCAATCGACGGCGGTTTCCGGACTCGTTCCCTTCGCCGTGCTCGTTCGCGCCTGCGTCCGTGGCCCTGGCCTGCCGGGAGTCCGGCCGGTGGCTGGCCTCGATGCTGTCCCTGCCGCCGGAGGAGGCCGCGCCGCTACTGGCCCGGCAATATCCCCACCTGGAGCGTGGCCAGTTGGCCGCCCGTCTGCGCGACTCGGACGAGTTCGGGGAGTACGACGGTTATCTTGCCGGGGCCCCGGATGCCACGAACGTGCTCGACCCGTTCGCCCCGGGGGCTGCGGTTCTTTCGGCCAGCCGTCTGCAAGCTGCCGGTGCCTGCCCGCGTCGTTATTTCTATCATTATGTGCTCGGACTGCAGGAGCCGGAGGAGCCACCCCCGCCATCACAATGGCTGGATGCCGCCGCCGCTGGCCAGTTACTCCATGAACTGCTCCAGCGCCTGCTGGAGGTCCTGCTGCGCGAGGATAAGCTGCCTGAAAATACACCGGAGCAGCTAGAACTGGCCGGGGGAATCGCGGAAAAACTGCTGGAAAAATACCGGGCGCTGTATCCCGTGCCGGGCGAGGCGGCGTTTGGCGCCCGCAGGCGCTGGCTGTTGCGGGCTGTCCGGGTGTTCCTGGCCCAGGAAGCACAGTTTTGCCGGACCCACACTCCGCGCTGGCTGGAGGCCTCTATCGGGATGAAAGCCGATGCCCCGCGTGCGGGGATCGGTTGTGAGCAGCCGCTGAGTCTGCCGCTGGGCGCTGGTGCGGTCAGGGTCCGCGGCAAGATCGACAGGATCGACAGCCGGGAGGACGGGAGCTACGTGATTACCGACTACAAGTCAGGCAAGGCGGGCCGCTACGTGCGGAGCAAGCCGTTCGACGGCGGACGCAGGGTGCAGCACGCGCTGTACCTGGCGCTGGTGCAGGCCCGGCTGGACAGGATCGATCCGGGGGCCGAAGCCGTGCGCTTTCGCTACTTTTTTCCCGCGGGAGCGGAGCGCGGCGAGCAGGTGGAATGGTTGAGCGATGACCTGGCCGCGGGCAGCGACTTGATCGGCGAGTTGTGCGCGCTGATCAGCCGGGGCGCGTTTATCGCCACCGACAAGGCCGACAAAGATTGCCGTTACTGCCGGTTCAGGGTTGTCTGCGGCGATGTGGATACCCAGGCCGAACAGGGAGTGAACAAAAGGAACAATCCGGCCAATACCATGCTGCGCAACGTAATCAAGGTTCGGGAATATGACTGAGCAAAAGCCGCAGCTCCGCGATGCCGATGGCCGCCGGTTGATCCTGACCGCCCTGGAGACCAACCTGCTGGTGGAGGCCGCCGCCGGTACGGGCAAAACCACCAGTATGGTCGGCAGGATGGTGGAACTGGTGGCCGGGGGCTTCTGCGAGCCGGAGCGGGTCGCGGCGGTTACGTTTACCCGCAAGGCCGCCGGGGAACTCAGGACCCGCTTCCGCGAGGAACTTGAGCGGCGGCTGGAGCGAGGCGAGCAGAGCGAAAAGCGCACAGCGCGGCTGACACAGGCGCTGGAGCGGCAGGGCCTGGGTTTTATCGGCACCATCCACTCGTTTTGCGCCAGGTTGCTGCGCGAGCGTCCCGTGGAGGCCGGAATCGATCCGGATTTCAGCGAGCTGGAGGACGAGGAAAACGAGCAGTGGCGGATGGATGTCTGGCTGGAGTTCGTGGCGACCCTGAGCGCCGGAGATGACCCCGTGCTGGTGGAACTGGAGCGGATGGGGATCGAAATATCGGAGTTGGAGGACGCCTACGCCCGCTTCTGCGACTATCCCGATGTGGACCTCTGGGCGCTGCCGGAGGATATCAAGCCGCCCGCCGCCGCCGAGCTCGACGCGTTGCTGGCGCCCCGGATCGAGCGGATTGGACAGCTCCTGCGGGACCTTCCCGATGATCCGGGCAATGACGAGCTGATCCCGCTGCTGCGTCAACTGGCCAGAATGTACGCCCAGGCCGATAAAAGCTCCAACGCCGAGTTGGCCGGAATCCTGGAAGTCTGCAAGCCAAAAAAAGTGATCCAGAAAATCTGGGGCGCTTCGCCGGAGCGGAAAAAATTCGCCAGGGAGCAGCGGGATGAGTGGGAGGATTTCTGCCGGCAAGAGGTGGAACCGCTGCTGGCGCGCTGGCGCGCGGCGCGCTACGCCCTGTGCCTGGACGTGCTGCGGCGTGGGGCGGACCATTACCGCGGGATCAGGATCGAGGCGGGACGGCTCAATTTTTCCGATCTGCTGATCGCGGCCCGCGACCTGCTGAAAAACAGCGCCCCGGCCCGGGCTTATTTTGCGCGGCGGTATACTCATCTGCTGGTCGATGAGTTCCAGGACACGGACCCGGTGCAGGCGGAAATTATGATGCTGCTCAGCGCCGAGAGCGTGGACTGCGATGACTGGACCCGCTGCCGTCCCCGGCCCGGTTCCCTGTTCGTGGTGGGAGACCCCAAGCAGTCGATCTACCGTTTCCGCCGGGCGGACATTATCACCTACGAGAACGTGCGCGCAATGATAGTGGGCGGCGGAGGTCGGGTTGTGCGCCTGTGGTCGAATTTCCGGACGCGCCCGGAAGTTGTGGAGTGGATCAACGGCCGGTTCGAGGGTATGTTCGGCGGCGAGGGTTACTCGCCGGAGTATGTGGCGCTCGAAGCCGCGCGCCCCGGCGGGGGCGGAAGCGTGGAATGCCTGTGGCTGGACAAGGCCGGCTCGGCCAACAACGCGGCTGTTTTTCGCAGTGAACCCCGCATGATCGCCGCGGCGGTCCGCGACCTGCTGGCAAACTCCCCGGCCGACCAGACCCCGGACGTGCTGGTGCTCACCTGTGGGCGCAAGAACCTGGGCCGCTACAGCGCCGCGCTCGACGCCCTGGGGATCCCCAATCAGGTTACGGGCAGCAACTCGCTGGGCACGCTGCCCCAGATACGCCTGCTTTATCTGGCCGCCCGGACCGCCGCAAACTCCGAGGACCCGCTGGCGTTGGTGGCTCTGCTGCGCAGCGAGGCGTTCGGTTTCAGCGACCCGCTGCTCCACGAGCTTATTCGCGGCAATGGTGAGTTTAACTACGATCGCGCCTTGCCGGATACTCTGGGCAGCGAAGTGGCGGAACGATACAACGATGTGTTCGGCCGCCTGAGGCGCTATGCGCTCTGGCTGGAAAAACTGGGGCCTGTGCCCGCGCTGGAGCGAATCGCCGCGGACATGGGGCTGTTCGCCCAGGCGGCGGTCGGCAGTGGAGGCAACCAGCGCGCGGGCGGGCTGGCCCGCGCGCTGGAGTTGGTGCGCGCCCGCTCCGGGGCCCGCCACTCGCTGCCGGAGGCGCTGGAAGTGCTCAGGCGGCTGGCCGAGGGAGAGCTGGAGGCGGACAGCATGGAAGCCAGGCCGGGGACCACGCCGCCGGTACGGGTGATGAACGTGCACAAGGCCAAAGGCCTTGAGGCCGACATTGTGTTTCTGGCCGATCCGACCGGAAGTGGGGGCAAGCATCCGGTGAAAGTTCATGTGGACCGCGCTCAGGGCCGGAGTACGGGCTATCTGGCCGTGACGCGTACGGACCGGTTCGGCAGGGGCGGCCTGCTGGCCTGCCATCCGCACTGGAGCCGGCTGGAGGAGGAGGAAGTAAAGTTCCTGGAAGCGGAGCGGGTGCGTCTGCTCTACGTGGCCGCCACCCGCGCCCGCAACCGGTTGGTGGTCTCGATGCGGGAGAGTTATCGGAATAAAAATCCCTGGAAGGATTTTCATGCGGCGCTGGAAAACGCCCCGGCTTTGGATTTCGGTCCGCTGGAAGAGCAGTGGAGCCGGAGCGCCCCGGCGGAGGGCGGCGTGGCCGCAATGCGCAGCCCTCTGGAGCTGGCCACGGTCTGGCGGGCGGTTTGTGAGCAGCGATATGCCGTGGGGCAGGCCAAGCAGGTGGCGCTCAGCGGCCACCTGGCCGTGCCCGGCGCAACCGGTGAGCACGGCACGGAATGGGGCAGCGCGGTGCATGCCCTGCTGGAGGCGGGCGCCCGCGACCCCGGCGCGGATTTGTTACTGTTAGCCGGGCGAATCCTGGACCCGCAGCAGTGTGGAGCTTTCGGCATCCCCGCCGTTGTGGATACGGTGGCCTCGGTGCTGGCCAGCGAGATCTGGGCGCGGGCCGGGCGGGCGCGGAAGGTACTGGCCGAGGTGCCGTTCGGGTTTGTCCGCGAGCTGGACGGACGCAAGACGCTGCTGCGGGGTTCGGTGGACCTGGCGTTCCTTGAGGACTACGGCTGGGTGCTGGTGGACTATAAGACCGACAGCGCAGGCGGCGGCCGCCTGGAGGAGCTGGTGGAACACTACGCGCCCCAGCTTAAGCTGTATGCCGGGGCCTGGGAGGCGGCAAGCGGGGAGAAAGTTAAGGAAATCGGACTGCACTTCACGGGCCCCGGGTTGTATGTCGCGGTACAATAACTCCGGCTCAATGGTGTAATAATCTATAATCGGGAGTGAGGATGAGGGATATTTCACGCAAGTTCGAGACCCTGAGAACGGCCGAAGCGGTCTCTTCTCTGCGGCTGTCGAAGAGTACCGTGGCGCTGATCCGCGAGGGAACGCTGCCCAAGGGCGACCCGTTGCCCGTAGCGAAAGTGGCCGCTGTCCAGGCCGCCAAGGAGACCTCGCGGCTGATCCCCTACTGCCATCCGGTGGCGGTGGATTTTGTGGGCGTGGAGTTCGAGGTTCTCGATCAGGAAATCGAGTGCCGGGTGCGGGTCAAGGCGATTGCTCGCACCGGTGTGGAGATGGAGGCGCTCTCTGCGGCGTCGGTGGCCGCGCTGACGATTTACGATATGGCCAAGATGGTGGATGATTCGCTGGAACTCGGCCCGGTGCGGCTGGTGGCCAAGCGAGGAGGCAAATCCGACTACGACCCGCCGCTGGAAGGGATGCCCGCGGTGGCCGTGCTGACAGTGAGCGACCGCTCGGCCGCGGGCCATCGCGAGGACGTATCGGGTAAGCTGATTACCGAGCGGCTCGAGCGCGAGGGTTTTCGGCTTCAGGACTACCGGGTTGTCTCCGACGACAAGGCTGAAATAGAGCAAGCCCTGCTGGAGTACGCCGATACGCGCAAACTGGACCTGGTGCTGACCACCGGCGGTACCGGGTTTGGCCCCAGGGACAATACGCCGGAGGTGACGCGCGGCCTGTTGGAACGCACCGCACCGGGAATCGAGGAGGCCACGCGCGCCCACGGCCAGTTGCGCACTGTCAGGTCGATGCTCAGCAGGGGAGCCGCCGGACTCCGGGGGCGCACGCTGATTGTCAACCTGCCCGGTTCGCCCACGGCCGTGGCGGAATATCTCGACTGCCTGCTGCCGCCGCTCAAGCACGGCTTTCGGATGATAGCCGGGGCGGATCACTGATTAACGCTTCCGAGAACGGTTGTATAGCGTTAATCTTGATATTGGGCATACCGGTTAGCGGTTGCGAATTCCGCCATCATTTGTTAACGAGTAATGTCATCGACAAATTCTCGGCCAGCGTCGGTTTTACCGCAAAAGGCGATGCGCCAGGGAGAGAATCTTGCGCCTCTTGAGTTTGCTCTATATTTCGTTGGCGGTATTGTTGGTTCCACCGGTAGCCGTCAAATTATTAACCAACGATAACACAATCAGCAGCGGATTTTATCTTACCGTTCTCTGGACCGCGGCCGCCGGTTTTGCAACGTTCGGAGCCGCTACATTCCTGCTTCACGATAAACCATTCGTGAAAAAACTCAATCTGCTGGTGTGGGCCATGGGGGCGGTATTACTGTGTACCGAGCTGGCCCTTCGCCTGTTCATGCCGCAATACGCCGATTCAGACCACGATACGCTGTTCCGGTTCCATCAGGTTTACGGCTGGGAGTTTGTACCCGGTGCGGAGGCTGTCGTCAATCTGGAAAAAAATCGCGGTAGACGGATTAGAATCAACGCCGATGGGATGAGGGACAGGCAATACTCCCGCAATAAACAAGCGGGAGTGACCAGGATAGCCGTAGTGGGAGACTCGTTTGTTTCCGGCCTGGAAGTGGACCGCCGATGCCTGTTCACCAAGTTACTGGAGGACAGCCTCCTTACGGGCGCGGAGGTGATGAATTTTGGGGTCAACGGCTACGGGCCGGCTCAGGAATACCTGTTACTGCGTGATAAGATAGCCGCTTTCAAGCCCGACCTGGTCGTTATGCTGCTCTATCTCAGAAACGATCTCGACGACCTGTCGGGGGCGGTCGAATGGGTGCGGGGATTCACCAGGCCACACCTGGCCCTAAGCCCCGATGGTGCTCTGATCTGGCCCGAAGCGCCGTTGATTGCCGCTTTCGATTCTGACCGGGAGCGCGAGGGGAGAGGGCCGGGTTCGCTTTATCTGCTCAAACTGATTACCGACAGGCTGGATACCAGGTACGGTCTTTACAGCCAGCCGCAGGAACTCAGGCTTTGCCGCACGGAGCAGCCGGAGGATATGAACAGGGCTTACCGGTTGCTGGAGCCGTTGTTAAGCGCAACGGACTCGCTGGTGCGCTCCTGGGGCGGACGGTTCGCGCTGGCGATTGCACCGTCGATTGTGCAGGTCTACCACGACAAGTACTGGCGCCGGCTGCTGAGTTATCGTGACCTTGACCCCGGTGATTTCAATCTGAATCTTCCCCAGCAGAAGATAAAACAAATCTGCCAAAGGTTGAATCTGGCCTGTTTAGATCTGACCCCGGGGCTGAAAAAAGAGGCCGCCAGGGGAACCGAACTCTATTTCCCCGTGAATAAGCATTGGAACGAGGCCGGACACAGGATAGTCGCCGGGCTGTTCGATAGTTTTATTCGCGCCGGGGCTGACGGTGCTTGTGTGGACAGGCCGCAAGCGGCTGAAAGGAACTGACAAGTGAGCGAACTGCGCAGACTGCTTTTCAAGCGGTACGACAGCCATCACTCGCGGGTGAACCTTAACATGGACCCGCGCGGGATGTCTAATATCATCCTGGGCGAACTCGAGCTTACTTACGGCCATTTGCTCGACGGCCTGAGCGCCGGGTCGAAAGTGCTGGACATGGGCTGCGGGGCCGGGTTTCTGCTCTATTGGCTGTCAGAGTGTAAAAAGCTCTCGGTTATGGGCGTGGATATTTCCTCTTCGCAGATTGAGTCGGTCCGCTCCAACGTCAGTTCCGCGGAAGTGTACTGCGCGGACGGTCTGGAATTCACCCGCGGGTACAGAGATCATTTCGATGCGATCTTCTGTTTCGACGTCCTGGAGCACCTGGAGGACGAGGACTCCTGCCTGCACTGGATCCAGGCGGCCCGCAAGGCGCTCAGGCCCGGCGGCTTTCTGGTATGCCGCGTACCTAACGCCGCCCATCTTACCGGCGCTTATATGCGCTATAACGACCTGACTCACCGCCGCAGTTTCACCGGCTTGTCGCTGCTGCAGCTGATGGAGGCCGGTAGAATGACCGGCTGCCGCAGCCTGCCGGTGCGGGTTCCACATTTGAAAGGCAAAATCAGGCTGTGGCTGGAGTCCACTCTGCACAGGGTTTTGTTCCGCTTGAGTTGCCATCCTCCGGAAGATATATTCACCTACAATGTCAGCGCCGTGGGTTTTCGCAGGGATTAGCCGGTAAGTGGTCAGGTTCTTATGCAGGGGACGCCGTGAAGCTGTTCGTATTGTCAGAGGGCACCAGGGTTACCCCCGCCAGCCGCATCAGGGTCTATGAGTTGTTCGATCTGATGGCGGGCCGGGGTGATGAGCCCCAGGCGACCATCGTCAGCTATACATCCGACAGTTACTGCCGCATGGTGATGCGCGGACAACGGATCGGCGCTG
This sequence comes from Gemmatimonadales bacterium, assembly GCA_024278175.1. GTDB lineage: Bacteria > Gemmatimonadota > Glassbacteria > GWA2-58-10 > GWA2-58-10 > JAJRTS01. The sequence continues at coordinate 58,113 of JAJRTS010000029.1, forward strand.
TCAGAAACCTGCTGGAAAAGTTTTACCACATCTATGCGCTGTTGCGTTTGCTGGCGGGCGCGGTGCTGGGCGATGTTGTCTGGATTCAGCGTGTTCTGCTGCCCGCTCCGCTGCAGGTGATTCTGCAACTGCTGAACAGGCGGGTTGTCTACGACTTCGACGATGCTGTTTACTGCTACAGCCGCCGTTGCGAACGATTGTTTCGCAGGCAGGTCGCCAGCGCTGCCAGGGTAGTGGCGGTAAGCAACGTGGCGGCCGGGCGAGCTGCAAGCTGTGGGGCGGAGAGGGCTGTTGTCAATGTGGTCTACACACCCGTGGACTGCGCACGTTTGCGGCCGGTCGAGAAGCCGGCCGGCCGGTTTTTTACTGTCGGCTGGATCGGTTCGCTCTCGACCTCCCATTACCTCGAGAGTATCTGGCCGGAGCTGGCCGGTTTCGCCGGGTGCAACGAGGACGTCCGGTTCGTGTTTATCGGTTGTCCGCCGTTCGACACCGGCGCTCTGGCGGCTCGCGTGCGCTTTGTCGACTGGTCGCCGGAAGCCGAGCGGCGGGAGCTGCCGCTGCTCGATATCGGGCTGATGCCGCTACGCGACACCCAGTGGGAGCGGGGCAAGGGCGGATACAAGCTGATCCAGTACATGGCCGCGGGTGTGGCCACTGTCTCCAGCCCGGTGGGCGCCAATCTGGAGCTGGTTGTTGACGGAAAAACAGGGTTATTTGCTGCCGATACAGGGGACTGGCAAAAATGCCTGGAGCGTCTGCTGGCCGACAGGGAGCAGTGCCGCGCGATGGGCCGGGCCGGGCGCGGGCGGGCCGAAACCATGTTCGATCATGAGGTGGCTGCCGACAAGTATCTGCAAATACTGGCCGGGATTGAAAAACATGACTGAACTGGATGAATGTCTGTCGTGTCGTTTGCCGGTCGACTCGGTTTTCCCCTTCCAGATGCGCCTTTCCCTTGCCATAAATCGCTTATATTTATATTATTAAGCCCCGGAAAACCCGGCCAGGCATGGGCCTCTTCCGGCAGGCTATATCCCCACTCGATTTCAAGCCTATTATTTTTAAGATCATTCAGAGCCTTTGATGACGGGAGGAACCGTGAGCAATATCACTCCGAAAAGTGCAGCTAGCTGCAAGTACGACATCGTGTCCCTGGGCGAAATCATGCTTCGCCTCGATCCCGGCGATATCCGGATCCGCACCACCCGTAATTTCCGGGTCTGGGAAGGCGGCGGAGAGTATAACGTGGCCCGGGGCCTTCGCCGCTGCTTCGGCCAGCGCGCCGCCGTGGTCACTGCTATCGCCGACAACGAGGTCGGCCACCTGCTCGAGGACCTGATCCTGCAGGGCGGAGTGGACATGGGCTATGTTGAGTGGATGCCGTTCGACGGGATCGGCCGTGATGTGCGCGTAGGACTGAATTTTACCGAGCGTGGCTACGGCGTGCGCGCGGCCCTGGGTTGCAGCGACCGCGCCACGAGCGCCGCCAGCCAGCTTAAGGCCGGCGATATCGACTGGGAGAAGTTGTTCGGCTCCGACGGCGTGCGCTGGTTCCACACCGGCGGGATTTACGCCGCGCTGAGCGAGACCACCAGCGATGTGATTATCGAGGCCCTGGAATGCGCCAAAAAGTACGGCACGTTCACCAGTTTCGATCTCAATTTCCGGCCCAGCCTGTGGAAGAACGCCGGCGGCACCGAGAAAGCCAAGCGGGTCAACCGTAAAATAGCCCCGCTGGTGGATGTGATGATCGGCAACGAGGAGGATTTCACCGCCGCGTTCGGCTACGAGGTTCCGGGAGTGGACCAGGGACTATCCAAGCTGGACCCGCAGGGATTCAAGGCGATGATCTCCGAGGTGGTCAGGGATTTCCCCAACTTCAAAGGCGTGGCCACCACTCTGCGTAACGCCAAAACCGCCTCCACCAACGACTGGGGCGCGATCCTCTGGACCGGCGGCGAGTTTCACGAGGCTGTTGCGCGGCCCGACCTGGAGATCTACGACCGGGTCGGTGGCGGCGACTCTTTCGCCAGCGGCCTGATCTACGGCTTCCTGGCCGGCAAGACCCCGGCAGAGGCTGTCAACTACGGCGCGGCCCACGGAGCGCTGGCCATGACCACCCCGGGTGACACCACGATGGCCACTCTGGGCGAGGTGGAAAAAGTGATGAAAGGCGGCGGCGCCCGGGTCGCACGCTAGCAAAGCAAGCTGCCAATTAGCGCAGGGGGCGGGACCATCACGAACCCGCCCCCGGTTTGCTCCCCGGCCGGATCGTTCGGCTTCGTGTCAGTGGAATTAATCTGATGCGTAAAAAGTCCGCCTTGGCCGATGGCAAAGTAAAAAGCTTCATATACGAGGCGCATGGATGCACGATGAATGAAGCGTACTTGCGCCTGCGCTGCCCCTGACGAGATAATCTAAAGCAACGTGGTAGATGGACTTTTTACGAAGCCATCAAATCTCACATTCGATCCCGGATCAGCCATGGACTCCAAAGAGCGCGTAAACCTGGCCCTGCGGCGGCAAGTTCCCGACCGCGTCCCGTTCGACCTGAGCTACGGCTTTGTCGGCGAGGCCCAGGCCACGTTCGAGCGCATGAGCGGCAGCAGGAACCATTTCGATTATTTTGGCACCGATGTTGAATATTACGAGCTGCTCGAACCGGTAAAAAATTTCGACTACGCCGGAGCTTACTACAGCGGTCGCCTGCCTGTCGACAAGGAATACCATTTCGACCGCTACGGGGTGCTGCACGAGCACGCCGAGGGGGTCCATTTTACCAAGATGATCCCCCCTCTATTGGAGCATCAGCACACTGTGGTGGATGTGCAAAAGTTCCCCATGCCCGACTACCGCGACGAGGACCTTTACCGCCAGGCCGCGAAAGTTATTGCTGATATCGACAGTCGCGGGCGGGCCAGCGCCCTGGCCATGGGCGGAGAGACCATTTTCGAGGTGAGCTGGCCACTGTACGGGATCGAGGAGTTCCTGATCATGCTGCTCACAGAGGTCGAGCTCTGCAACGCCGTGTTCGACCGCTGGGTGGACTGCAGGCTCTGGCAGCTTGAGACCTACGCCAAGCATGGTCGCTACGACATCCTCTGGCTGGGCGACGATATCGCCAACCAGCACTCGATGCTGCTGCCGCCCGATCTCTGGCGGGCCACTCTAAAACCCCGGATGAAAACCATTATCGAGGCGGCTAAGCACTTCCAGCCCGACGGCCTCGTGTTCTACCACACCGACGGCAAGGCCACCGAGGTGATCGAGGACCTGATCGAGATCGGCGTGGATATCCTCAACCCCGTCCAGCCAGAGTGCGTGGACCCGGCCGAGTACAAGCAAGCCTACGGCGACAGGCTCTCTTTCTGGGGCACGATTGGGATCCAGCATACGCTGCCGTTCGGCACCCCGGAGGACGTGCGGGAAGAGGTGAAAACCCGGATCGAGACAGTGGGCGACGGCGGTGGGCTGCTGGTGGGACCCAGCCACGTTATCGAACCCGAAGTGCCCTGGGAGAACGTGCTGGCGCTGGTGGAAGCGGTGCGGGAGTTTGGGGGGTATTGAGGGGGGGAGATACTATATTTATAAGCATTAAGGTGATTGCAAAAAATTGCTCAAATTGACCGTTTGCATTTTCTCGTTTATATAAGACTTTAATTCAGGATTGTGAATGGAAAGAATTTGATGTTTGTAATCGAACTTTTTTGAGAGAAGCTGGCAAATTTCTTTTACCCAATAAGCCATACTCATCTGGACAATTGATCCATTTATTCTTTTCGCCATCTCGACAATACTACTTCTATCACCAATCCGGTCAACGATTACAATTGTCGACATAAAATGACGTTGACTCCCGCGCTCCATTTCACGCTCAAACCTGGAAACCTTATCTAAAGAAATTTCTGTATTACCTGGGCCAATAAAACCTATATCGAACCTAATACCCACACCAGGACGGAGTAATAAAGTTGCATCACTTTCTCTTTTACTTCCCCGTGAAGATAACCAAAATACACCTGATGTTTTCTCATTGTCGTCAGGACTTATATAAGTAAATCCAAGCAAAGAAAGCAATGAACCCAAAATTAAGCGCTCAAATAATTTTCCATAAAGAGATTTTTCAGATCCTCTTATTGAAAGGGTCTGAGCACCAATAGCTGAAAATAAGTACTGAAAAAAGGGCCAGCTTACTGTAGATTCTAACTCGCCAAGACTCAATATAGCTTCTAAATCTCCCAATTCTTTTTTGCACGTTACGATTGATTCATCAATGGCTTTCTCAAATTCTTGGATATACTTTTTGACCTCTTTCTCTTCACCTCTAAGTACATTTTGTGCTGATTTCCCAGTAATTCCCACAAGCCAGCCAAGAAATTTATTTACTTCAATAGGTAATTTTTCTCTTAATTCTTTATGAACAAGCTGTGGTAGTTGAGGAATAAAATTTTCTATATTTTTATTAGCGTCTAAAAACATTTTTAGCATGGCTGCATTGGACAGTGCCAACCTTCTTCTTGTTAAACCTTCTGTTAAAGAGCGCACATTTTCACCGCAAAGGATAGAAATTACTACATCCTTAATTATGCTTTCACCTAACTTCTCTACTACTTCTTGACCACTATACTGTACAAGAGAGAGCCCTATAAGGGGTATTTTAGATTGTAAGTCACCAGACATTCGGAAACCTTCCCCTATAAATTAAAAAATTGTTCTTCAATGACTGGCGGAGAACTATTAATCCAATTGATATCATGTACATCTTTTTGTAGCCAATTTTTAATTTTACTTTTTATTATTTTTATATATTTGGGATTAATATCAAATAAGACAAATCTACGCTCTAATTTTGCAGCAGCTTCACCTACCGTACCAATGCCGCAAAACGGATCCAATATTACATCATTTAGAAAAGAGTAATATTTAATTACTTTTTTTGCTAAATCGAGAGGGAAAACCGCAGGGTGATTTTTATTATTTGCCGGATGTATTTTCCACACATTTGTAACTTCATAGCCGTCCTCAATTTTTGACTTTTTTACAATTTTTTGATCGGGATGTTTTCTTATGTGCCAATCAATTAATTTGTCCGTTTTTTTTCTATAAACCAAAACATATTCTGTGACTGGTACGGGTTTGTACTGTAAAGGATTCCTATCCGCAGAAAATCTTCTACCTCTTCCCGTTGCCCATCCTGCTCCTTCTGGCTTAACCCAAATAATATCGTCAATAAATTCAAAGCCTTCATCAATAAATATACTATGGAAGTCAAAGGGAACTGCAATCCTCCTTGATGATTCACTTCTGCTGGCTCTTCTGAGTAACACTGGAGAAATATTAATTACAAAAAATCTCCCCTCGTTCAATACTCTGTAACACTGATGTATTATCTTACGAATTTTCAAAAGGTAGTCTTCATAATTAATATAATCAGAGTATTCTGGTCTTGCATTGAAATATGGAGGTGAAGTAAAAATTAAGTCTATCGACTCGTTTGGTGTTTCCCTGAGTAAATCTTCGCTATCTCCCAACCCAATTGTATTACGTAAGCAGGATACTTTTGGAGTTGAATTGTTATTATTAATTTTCTTTTTACTTTTATTGTTTCTCCCAAGCAATCTTGCTTCAAGTAAATCTTTAGTTGTCGTTTTCTTTTTTAGAATGAGACTACTATATGCATCAATTACTATTTCCCCTGCTTTTTCTTTTTGTTTGTCTACTATAGGTACTCTCCAAATGTGGTATCTATCATCAACTTCTGGGAGTCCAAAGCCCACAGCGTTTTCTAGTTCAACATTTTTCAAGAATTCAAAAGCAATTTCTTTCGCTTGCTTAACATCAGTAACGCGGTAATTTCTCTTATCTGCAACTCTTTTTCTTCTACTTTCCATTTTTTCTTCCTTTAGCTCATTTTATTTCAACTAACATTTTGACTAAATTTAGTTCTTTTTCTCCTGCATTTCAAATATTAGTATTTCGCAAAACTCCCCGGTACACCCCCTCAATCCTTTCCGCAATCCCATCATAAAAATATGGCTCCGCCGCGGCGGTAATTTTATCCACGCTCCAGTCCCGCTCCAGGGCGGCTTCCAGCGCCTCGGCTAATTTTGCCGGTTCCCGCGGCGGCACAAGCAGGCCCTGCTCAGGGTCGGTAATAATCTCGCCGATCCCACCCACCGTGGTGGCCACCACCGGCGTGCCACAGGCCAGCGCTTCTATCACCACGTTGGGCCAGCCCTCGCGCCAGCTGGGCAGGCAGAAAATGTCGGCGGCCCGCATCAGCCCGGCAATCTTATCGTGGTCCACTCGCCCCAGAAAGTCGAATTTGCCGCCGAGGTTTTTTAGCGTGATCTTCCCAACCATTTCATTCTTGTAACCGCCGTCGGGGCCCGCGATCTTAACTCGCAGGTTATTAGCAGCCCCTTTCTTATCCAGTAAGAAAACCGCCTCCACCAGCTCACCCAGACCCTTGGTTTCCAAGATATTGCCCACGTACAAAATAATTTTATCGTCGCGTTCCCAGCCCAGGCGTTCCCGTTCGGAGGTTTTGTCCCCGGGGGCGAACAGCTCGCGGTCAACCCCGTTGGGCACCCAGTTTATTTTAGCGGGGGTAACTCCAAGCTGCTCTAACTTGCCGCACAGATCGCGGCTCACGCCAATCGCGGCATCGGCCCCGGCCAGTATTTTTCTCGTGGCCCGGTCTATTTCAGGACTGGCGCGACGAGAAAAATCGTCCTCGAACAGCCAGTTGATATCCGTACCATAGGCGGTGACAACCAGCGGGATTTTTAGCTGTTTTTTTAACTCGAGAGCACAAACGCCGAGGTCGTACAGCGTGTGGCAGTGTATTAAGTCGAATTTTTTACCGTGGACGCTGGCCCAGTTGAGCAAGGCGGCGGTTTTGGAGCGGATATATCTCTTTGGCAGGTGATTATAACGGACCGTACGGTAACAAATCCCGCCGTCCTGTTCGTTGCGGGGTTTAGGGAATTTTACAGTTAAGCCCCTCAGCATGTAGAACGCCTGTACAAGTCCCGGCAGACGGGGTATCAGCACCGGACAGTCCATCGGGTTGCGCTCGGATACCTTGAGCACCTGGCGATAAACAAAAATATTCTTGTTCTTCAGCCAGGGGTCGGGATGCGAGCTGTCGGGCAGGAAATCGACCAGCAGCAAAACCTGCAAACCCTGCCTGTTTTCATGGCTGGTTTCGCTCATCTGCCCGCCCCTTAAGCATGTCGGTTTCTAAAAGGACTACATCCCCCGCCCGCCTACGCGGCGGACACCCCCTTTGATAAGGGGGAATTGTCACCCGCTCCTTCAGCAAGGCAGAGGCAAGGGAACCCTGGCTACGAAACGTCCCGGCATGTAGGGGCACACCCATGTGTGCGCCCGAACGAGCAGTACCCTAGGCTACTGCTCGTGGAAGCGGGCGATAGTCCGCTCCGGCACCGGCCGGGTAAAGATGCTGACAACCCGGATCACGGCCAGGTTGACCGCGAAACCCCAGAACCCGTAGTGCACGCCCAGCGGGCTGCGGCCGAACGAGTCGATCCCGAACCACGCGGGCTGGAAAGTGACCAGCAGCACGATCATCCCCAGCGCGATACCCCACACCGTGGCCGCACGAGTCTGGCCTTTCCACCACAGCGGTCCCACCAGCGAGGGAAACATCTGCATCGACACGGCCATCGACAGCATCCCGATCTGCACGATCATGCCGATATCCGGCAGCAGCGCGATCCACAGCGAGATGATACTGGCCACGGTGATAACCGAGCGGCCCACCCACACCATCTCGCGCTGGCCCGCGCCCCTGCGGATAAAGCGGCTGTAGATGTCCTTGGTCACCAGCGCGCTCATGGCATGCAGGTTCCCGTTGGCCGTGCTCATGGCCGCGGCCATGATCGTGGTCACGAAGAAAGAGGCCAGGGCCAGGGGAAGGTAGCTTTCGATTATCCTCAGGTAAACCGTGTCCGGCTGCTCAAGCACCGGGAACAGCACCTTGCCGCCCAGGCCGATAAACGCCGTGCCGAAAAAGTAGCAGGCGCTCAGCACCACCGCGAAAATGATCATGCTGCGCCGCAGGGCCGCCGGGTTTTTGGCGCTGTAGTAGCGCATCCACTGGCTCGGCGAGACCATCGTGCCGAAACTGGCCACCAGCACGAACGAGAAAATCATCGAGATCGGGAACATGCCAGCCGGGCCGGGAATGGTGATAAACTCTCCGGGCTGCGTGCCGTTGACGCTCAACGCCGCGGCCTGCTCGAACAAACCGGTAATTCCGCCGAGCTTCCAGAGCACGATAGCGCCGCCCACCAGCATCCCGATCACCAGCAGTCCGCCCTGGAACACATCGGTCCAGCACACGGCCCGCATCCCGCCCAGGATCGTGTAGATCATCGTGATCGACGCCAGCAGCAGCGCGCCGAACACGTGGGTGCTCAGGCTCAGTGAGCCAAACGAGATCCGGCCGTCGGCCAGCACGAACCAGCCGCCCTGTACGTGGCTGCTTCCGGTGATTACCTCGAACAGGTAGCCCCCGGCCTTGAACTGCAACACGGCATAGGGGATAATGTAGACAATGCCCAGCAGGGCCAGCAGCACGCGCAGCGCGTCGCTGTCGTAGTAGTCGGCGATCAGGTCTGATGGCGTGATGTAGTTGTTTTGCTTGCCCAGCCGCCACAGCGGACGGCCGATCAGCCAGATCATCGCGCCGCAGATCGGCACGTTGAGCATGAAAAACA
>JAJRTS010000030.1 GCA_024278175.1 Gemmatimonadales bacterium
CACTCATGGTTTAACCGCTTCAGGAAGCTCCTGGTAAGATACGAGAAACTCACCGAAACCTATGTGGCATTGCTGCACATGGCCGCAGCTATTATCGCTTTCAGAAAAACTGGCGTTATTTACGGATAAGTTCTAAATCAAAGGTCTCGCTCACTTCACCAGCACCATCTTGCGCACCGCCGTAAACCCGTCCGCGCGCAGCCTGCTGAAATAGACCCCGCTGGCCACGGCCCGGCCGGACTCGTCCGTGCCCCCCCACAGTACCCGGTAGCTGCCCTGCTCGTGGACTCCCGATGCCAGAGTGCGCACCAGCCGCCCGCGGATATCGAATATTTCCAAGTTTACTTTGCGGCCACCCCGTGGCACCGAGTAGGCGATCATGGTGGAAGGGTTGAACGGGTTGGGGTAGTTCTGCCGCAACTCGAACGCACGGGGAAGGCCCGCACCCGAGAGCGCCGTGGCGGCGTCGCCCTGCTCCAGCTCCCGGAGGAATTCCTCGAACGGGGGCCAGCTCTGCGCGCCGGCCAGCATGGCCACTGCGCCCGTGCCGTATGGATCGGTCATCGCCCGGCGGTAGATTTCGCCCACGTCCCGGTTGTCCACCCGGCGGTCGCCGTTGATGTCGGCGGCGGTGATCGCCTGGATGTCGAACCGCGCGCGTCCGGCTGCTATCTCAAGGGCCGCCAGCACGTCGTCGATCCGCACCACCCTGTCGCGCACTACATCGCCGCGACGCGGGTGAACCGTGATCCTCAGTTCGTAGAACGCGTTGGCTCCCGTACGCTTGCCACGGTCGCCGTAGGCCACGTTGGCATCTAACAGCTTCAGATAGGCCGTTGCACTGCGTGGGCTGACAAACGTGTAAAAGGGGTCCAACCCGTTTGCGTCGTCGTTGACCACCTCGCGGCCGTCGGCCCCGCTAAAACGCGCCCCCGTGCTGTCGAAAAGCTCGAGATAGGCGTCCAGGCTGCTCGGCGGATCGAACGGCCGCGAGCTGACCGCGTCCACGTCGATCACCACGCTGTCGCCCGCGTGGACAACAAAGCTGAACCAGTCGATATCGTCCTCGTCTCCGGTGGCGAAGATGGTTCCCCGGATCGCGCTGCGCGAGTTGAGCGTGTGGGGCAGACCGTAGGCCGGGAACACCGGCGTTGCGTCCTTGAGCCGCTGGTTGGGCTCAAAGGGGTCGTAGCCCAGGCCCAGCACCCGTGGATTACTGCTCCGCCCTGCTGAATCCGTGGCGGTCAACTCGAACCCCGAGGGATTGACCGGCGGGATACCGAGCATAACCGTCGTATCTCCCGGTGCGCCGCTGAACAGGGTTGCACCGTCAGGCGTGGGCCGGCTCTGCGCAGGCCAGGTGATTACTCCGGCCAGCAAGCTGTCCACCTGTACCAGATCGAGCAGAATCGTCGCGGAGTTCTCGAACCGCCCCCGGTAGAGGCCGTCGAGCGAGGGGCTGGCGAACCCGCTGACCCGCCCGACCATCAGAGTGCCGCCCAGTGATGAGCCGCCGCTGCTGCCCGGGGTAAGCGCGCTCACGCTCCCGGTCAGGCTGTCGCCGCGCGCGTTGAGGCCGAACCCGCTCACTCGCCAGGCCGTGCTGTCACCGCCGGCGGTGGTTCGAATCAGCGTGAACGAATAGCGGCCCTCGCCCTCGCGGACAACCTGCCGCAGCACGGAGCCCGCGGGGCGTTCCGGAGCGTTGTAGGTATGGCGCAGGCTGATCCTGGCCGACTGCCCGACAAGCTCGCCGCCGAGGGTCCTGATCTTGTTGAAATGCAGCCTGATCCGCCTGTCGGCGGCCATGCGGTCGCTCTGCACCAGGACCGGCTCGGCCAGAGGGACGCGTTCGTTCTGGCCGCTGAGCACCACGCCCATGCGCCAGCTGATGCCATAGCCCATCACGCTGCTAAAGGTAGCCCCGCCGTCGTGGGAGATAAAGGACTCGTCCAGCTGAAGTTCGCCTTGGCCCGCCCCCAGCACGTCGATATTGTGAAACGCGTTGAACTTGCCGTCCGGGCTGCGCACCACCAGCCACAGCGCGCCCTCGCCGTCCACCTCCACAGGATAGTCGAACGGCAGGGGATCCGAGGAAAGCAAGGTGCCGTCGCCCGCGAAATTACGGACAACCGCCAGCGGATTTTCCAGCCACGGCCGGGCCGCGTTGGCCGGGTCGGAAAGGGCCAGGATTATCTCGGGCCAAACCACCTGCGTACCCTCGGGCGGGGCCGTGTTCGAGGCGAAATCGGCCACGGCGGAGACTATCGAATACGGCGGCTCGAAAATCCGGGGCAGCCTGCGGGCCACCAGATGCTTAGAGCTGGAGACGGGGCTGAACGGGTTGGCGAGCTGGTTGGCGGCCAGGAAAAAGTCGCGCTCACCGAACAAGCGCCGCAGACTCTTGCGCCCCGCCGGGTAGAAATTGCTGATGATCCTGATCCCGGCGGTGGTCCCCCCGGCGCTCACGCCCACAGCTTCGGCGGCCCAAGGGTCTGCTTCATCCGCACTCTCGCCGCCGCCGTTGTAAAACTCGTCCCAGACGAAATCGACATCGCCGAAACGCTGGACCAGCGTGTTGAAGGCGTTTTTGTTGGTTCCCGGCGGGTCGTCGTCCATCGGCTGAAGGCCCAGCACGTAGTCTCCCGGCGGCAACCCCGCGATCCGGAAAGCTCCCTGCTGGTCGGTGAAAACGCCGCTGGCTGTGGAGGCCCGGTTGTAGGCGTCGTTAAGATTGCGGTACGGCTCCCCGGCGGGCGCGTTGAGCACGGCGATAAAGTTACCCCGCACCGGTTTGCCGTCGATACCGCTCTCCACGCTGCCGGAGATAGCGCCGAAGTTGGCCGTGAAGTTTTCGGCCGGATAGAGCATCGAGAGGCTCAGCCGGTCGTCGAACTCCAGCGAGTACATGATACTCTCGCCGCCGCCGGGCGGGTTGGGGATCGCAATCGAGAACATGGTCGGCGTAACGTTGGCACTGCTCTGCAGGCGCGCCAGATCGCGGATGGGGCTGTGGACCAGCCCCGCGAAATGGCCCAGCTCGTGGTTGAACACGCCCTGCACGCTCAGAGCGTTGGGGCTGCCGTCGGTGGCAAAATCGAGATCGGCCCCCGGCCCGCCCGCGTCCCAGCGGATATCGCAGTCGATAATCGTTCCCGCCTCCCAGACGCCCTGGGGAAAATCCGGGAAGTCGATTTTGCCGTCCAGGTCGAAATCCAGCCCGTCGGGCCCCACGTATGTACGCCGCACCAGGGCAAACGGCCGGGCGCTGGCGATAGCGTCGCGCTGGATACCGTGGACGTACTCGCTGTCGGCGAACGTGATCATGTTCACCAGGTCAAGCTTGTGGTCGGCTATATCCGTGCGGCTGCCCGCGTACTCGTATTCGATCCGCGCGGTGGGCACCTCGTTCCACTGCGCGAAACTCCAGCGCACCGCCTCAAGCACATCGCTTGATGTAGCGCCATAGGTGCTTTTCCCATCGATAGAGTCCGGGTTGAACCACCAACGGATTTTTCCACCCGCCACCGGTCCGTAATCGCGGTCCAGGTCCCAGAAAATATCCACCGGCCGCTGCAGAATCCGGCTGAACCCGGCCTGGACATTGCCCGCGGCCAGCTTCGGGGCGCTGATCGTCTCCTTGATTTTTCCGCTTTTCCGCTTTACCTGCCCGGTTGTTTTATAGTGGCTTGTTTCCGGTGAGCTTTTCCGGCCGGAAATCCGCCCGATCAGAATCTTGAAATCCGCCAGCGGCATCCTGGCTGGCAACTTCGCCAGATAGCCATCTGCGGCCAGCACCGGCCCGGCCTGGAGCGAGCCGGTGGACACGAAACCCGGCCCGCCCTGCTCCCGGGCCACCGTGTACACGCCGCTGCTTATCCCGTCCAGCTCCCACGCGCCGGCATCCTCTGAGCGAAGAAACAGCACACCCTCCTGCCTGGCGACGAACTCCGGCGCGCCGGGGACCACGTAGACCACCACGCCCACCACACCGCCCGGCACCCTGATCTCGATATCCCCGGACGCCGCGCCTTTAAGGTTTTCGATCACCCCCAGGCGGTAATAGCTGTAAATCCGCCCGTGCTCGAACCGGCTCTGCCCGGAGATTATTTTAGCGTGGACTATCGACCCGGCGGAGTTGACCTGGTCGGCCAGATTCAGCCAGGCTCGCCGCTGGTCAGCCCGGGAGGTTCCAGCAAAGGCCAGGGCCAGCAGTAAAAAAACTGTAGCGGTAAAAAATTTCATTTGAGCAGTACCAGTTTGCGGCTGATGGCTACGCCATCGGCAACCAGCCTGGAGAAATAGACCCCGCTGGCCAGCGGGCGGCCCCGGTTGTCGGCCCCGTCCCAGTAGACCCTGTGATTTCCGGCCCGGTAGCGTCCGGCCGCCAGGGTGCGCACCAGCCGCCCGCGCACGTCATGGACAATCAGAGAGACTTCCATATCGTTTTGCACGGTAAAAGAAATCGTGGTGGCGGGGTTGAACGGGTTGGGGCTGGCCGGCCCCAGCGCGGCAGCAGGCGCGGCAGATAATTGCGACGCAGCGCCCGCCAGCCGCTGCCACAGCGCCAGCGCCGAACCGTTTTTTTTGCCCGGCAAGACGTCCAGCAAATCTTCCATGGTCCACTGGGAGCCAGCGGCCAGGGCCAACAGGGTAGCGCCCCCACCGCTCTTGCGCTTACCGCCTGAGCCCCAGTCGCGCAGGGGGATAAACTCCACGCGCCGCAGCAGCAGATTAAAATCGTCCATGTCCCCCACCACGGCCCCGTCGCCGTCCACGTCCGCAGCCGCTAGCACACGCGGCTCCACGCCGGCGGGGTCAAGCAGACCACTGGCGAGCATGAACACCACGAACGCATCGCGGTAGTCCAGCGCCCCGCTGCCGTCCACGTCTCCCCGGCGCAGCAGGCGGCTCAGGCGAAGCTGGTACTCACGGGGCTCGCCCGTAAACGGAGAGCCGACGAGCAGGGAACGGTCGGATACGGCCAGCAGGTATTTACCCGTGTAGGAGGCCGCTACCGACGCCTGGCCGGGCAAAAACAGGTCATTGGCCAGCACCGTGCCGGTGGAGTCCATGATAGTGATCGACGGATCAAGAGGATCGGCCGCGCCCGGCGGTATCGTTACAGTGGCCAGCAGCGAATCGCCCAGCACAAGCCGGACAGCGTAGAAATCCAGATCGAGACCGCCGGTAATGGTGGCAACCCCTGAAAGCGCCTCGCCGGGCGCAGCACCCGCACCCCAGACCATCATCGCGGCAGAGGCCGGGCTGTCGTTGGGCTCCAGCGTATCGGCGGGAGTCTCCAGCAGCGGGGCGCTGCCGGTGCTTCCATCTCCCCTGCTCTCCGGGTTGCGGCGCAGGGCGTCCAGGGGCTGGGGCTGCGCAAAGACGAGCAGCACGGCGCTGGTCAGCACCGCCACCCCGAGCCGCTTGAGATTGAGTCGGATTGGCACGGTAAAAAACACCGGTAGGCCGCCATATCGGCCGGCGTGGTTGCCCACTGGGCAAAAAAGGCAAAAAAGGGCGAAATAAGGCGTAAAAAGACAGTTGATTATATGTAAAAAGAGCAGGGGTGTCAATCAGGGGGATGGACTGTAATGTGAAGATCTGGATATTGGCGGGAAACGAAGGGCGATGCCCAAAACGGCTGTAGCGGAGTGTCCAGCTAACAGCGGGGAAAAATATCAGGGAACGGCGGCTTATCCGCTGCCACCGGAGAGTGCGGTGGTGTCGCCGATTACCGCCTGCCAGAAACCCAGGGTCCGGCCGCCGGCTTTAAGTTCTCCGCTCATGAAGTCGTTTTCGCTGAGCAGGCCGAGGAACAGCACCGGCTCGCCCTCGGAAACTATCACCGGTGCAGTCGAATCGGGTGCCAGGTTGAACCGGATGTCACCCTCCTTGAAAACCCCGTTGACCAGGGCGAACGTGTCGCGGACCACGGCGCTGCCGATGCGGATCTCGCTGCCGATCAGGATACTGCCGTCCAGGTCGAAACCATCGCCCTGGGCGAACTTCAGCACAATCGTCTGGCGGCCGATCCCATCGGTGGAAACCACCTCGCCATCCCAGAGGCCGGTCAGCTTGTCACGGGTCAGGTTGGCCCGGCGCTGGGTGCCGATAATGTCGGTTGCGGCCGTGGTCAGGTTGCCGCCGCCGCAACCGGCAATGGCCGCCAGCACGAGCACAATGCACGCAGCGGCAAAATATTTTGTCAGAAACGCCAACTGGCCCCCAGGTTTAAGCCGACGTTGTTCAGGAAGACGCTTTTGGTTTGCAGCAGTTGCGCCCCGGAGAAGCGCACATCGGTAACCTCTGTCTGGGACAGGAACACACGCAGGCCCATGTCGATCGACAGGCTGCCGAACATCTCCCTGGTGAATCCCCAGCCCAGCACAGGCCCCCAGAGGCTCTGGCTGCCGGTGTAACTCGCGGTGCGCGGCGTGAGGGTCAGGAATCCCAGGCCGCCGTAAAGGTAGTTATTCATCCCGCCCAGCAGCGGCACACCGCCCAGAGCGCCAATCATCCAGCGCGCGCCGATTTGCCAGAATTTGGCCGAAACGCTCAGGCTGTCCAGGCCGTTGAGCCCGGTGGGCAGGCCGCCGGAACTATCGCCCGGAGTCAGCATGGCGGGGTTCCCGCCGAACCGTCCGAACTCGAACGCCAGTTTTTCCGAGGGGCGGTAGCGAAGGCCAAAGCCGGTGAGCATGGTTACGTCCAGGCCGAGATCGGCGGCAAAGCCCTGGCGCAGAAAACCGGCCTGAAGGCTGAGGCGATGCTTGAGCGAATCAAATTGAAAAAAGGGCTTGCGGTCGACCATTGCGGCCATCCGGGCCTGCTCCGCCTTCATCCTTTCATCGAGGATGGCCAGCAGCTCGATATTGCTGTCTACCCTGGCGCCGCGCTGCTCAAGATCGTAGATCAGCGACTGGAGGTCGTCGATCCGCTGCTTGTGCTTGCGGACGGTGTCGTACATCTGCTGAACCTGTTCTTTTGTATACTTGGGCTCCTCGTAAACTTCCACGTCTCCACGCCAGACCCAGCCGTTGACAGCGTTGCTCAACTGGACCATGTAGTAATTCTCGCTGGCGCCGGAGACATTGAAGATTTCGTTGCGATAGGCCTTGACCAGCACCTCGCCGGCCGAGGATGGGAACGAACGGACCGGAGTCTCGCCCGCCTTTACAACCACCCTCAGCCCTTCCCAGCGGTTCTGGTCGTCGCGGCTGGTGACAATGTGCTCCATCTCGTGGGTCCGCTCCACACCATAGGAAATCAGCCAGCCGGTTTTGCGGTCGCCCTCCTCCCCGTACTCGATCCTGTACCAGTTATCCAGCACGTCCAGCACACCGACCACGCTGCCGCGGGGAATGTAACCGGAGATATTGCTGACCAGTGTCGAGTCGTCGTAAACAGGCGCCATGCGCACTGTCACTTTAAGGTTGTAGCCGTGCGCGGTAACCAGGCCATCGGCCGGAGGCAGCAGAAATTGCCGGGACGACTGGTCTTCCTGCTCCTGCGCCGGCTGCTGCTCCGGGGCGGGCAGCGGAGCGGTCTGAGTCGTATCCGCGGCCTGGGTCGTATCGGCCGGTTGCGGCGCGGGAGGCTGCTGGGCAAGCGCACTTTGCGAGGCGAACGACAGCAGGCAGGCTAACGAAGCTACTACGAACAGGCACTGTAATTTCATGGTCAAACCCTGTATAGACAGGCGGTTAAAAGCACAAAGCCATCAGGCGAGCGTACATTGGTTATATCGGCACGGCATCCGGGGGACTTTGGCTTTGCTCACTTAAGGCCGTCCGGTCAGCCATACCCACAACGCCCGGGGCGGAAACAGCGCCATCACCGCCGCGCACAGCAGCCAGCGCAAAACGGCCGGGTAGCGACCGCGGCGGGTGGAGTTGAGATACCTGCACGCTGTGCAATGCTTGTGCCACAATGACCTGACCGCCCTGCGGGAACTGCTCACCCCCCCGTGATGCACCGCGCCCTCTACCGGAACGTACCATATTTCCCATCCCGCCTGACGCACACGTCGGCAGAACTCGAGGTCCTCGGCGTACATGAAATAGCGCTCGTTAAACGGTTCCACATCGCCCAACACTTCCCGCCGAATGAGCATGAAACTGCCGCTGACCGCCTCAACACGATGAGGACCTTCGGTAGAAGTTCCACCGTAGGTGTAACCGGCAAAAAAGTCGCTGTGCGGAAAAAGATTCGCTAATCCGCTCAGGCGCGAGAGCATGCTCCACGGCGTGGGCTCCCGCCGCCGGCAAGTGGGCTGAAAGTGTCCGTCCGGGTTGGTAAGGCGGGCCGTGAGTACGCCCGCAGCGGGATTTTCGCCGAAAAAGGCCAGCAACGGCGTGATAACATCCGCGCTGAACTCCATATCGGGGTTGAGCACGAGTACAAAAGCCGTATCCGCTCTCAACGCCGCCAGGCCCTGGTTGACAGCGGCGGCGAACCCCCTGTTTTCATCGTTGACAAGCAGCCGGAGGTTGTCCCCGCCTGCGCCCGCGGCCGCCGAAGTGTCACTGCTGGCGTTGTCCACCACTGTCGCACGCAGCTCCAGCGCCCGGTGAGCGGAAAACAGGGTATCGAGGCAACGGCGCAAATAATCGCCCGTGTTCCAGTTGACAATCACCGCCTCCACTTGCCGGCCTGCCTTCTGTTCAGGGAGAGCGGTGTTCAATCGCCCGCCTCCTGTGCATCCACGGCGCAGATCGCGACCATGCGGACAATGTCTTCCACGTCGTCGCCGCGCTGAAGCACGTGCACCGGCTTGCGCATCCCCATCAGCACCGGCCCGATAGTTTCCGCGCGGCCGATATGATGCAGGACCTTGTAGGTGATATTTCCGCTCTGAAGGTCGGGGAAAATCAGCACGTTGGGCGCCTCTTTAAGGCTGCTGAGCGGAAAGCCCTCGGCCATTTTTTGCATGTCCAGCGCGGTATCGGCCTGCATCTCGCCCTCGAACATGTATTCCGGGCGCATCCGCCGGGCGATCCGGGTGGCGCTGGCCACCTTGGTGGCCCGCGGGTGCTTGTTGCTGCCGAAATTGGAGAAACTGAGCATCGCCACCCGCGGCTCGAACCCGTAGCGGCTGGCCGTATCCGCGGCGCAGACAGCGATCTCCGCCAGCTCTTCGGCACTGGGGGCGATATTGACGGTGGTGTCGGCGAAAAAGTAGGCCTCACGCTCGGTGAGCATGATATAGAGCCCCGAGACCCGGCTTACCCCCTTCTTCATGCGGATCACTTCCAGCGCGGGCCGGACCGTATCGGGGTAGTGCTGGGTCAGGCCCGCCACGTAGCCGTCGGCATCGCCGAGGTCCACCATCAGCGCGCTGAAATAGTTACGGTTGCGAATTTTGGCCTCGGCCTCGAACGGAGTGACACCGTGGCGCCAGCGAAGTTTGACCAGGTGATCGAGGTATCTTTTGCGACGGCGGTCCGTGGCCGGATTGACTATTCTGGCCCCCCGCAGCGAGAGGTCCATCTCGCGGGCGCGGCGCCTGATCTCGCCGGGGTCGCCCAGCAGGATCGGCAGCGCCAGCTTCTCGTCCAGTACAATCTGGGCCGCACGCAGGATTTTATCCTGATCGGCCTCGGGCAGCACTATCCGCCGGAGGTCCTGCTGGGCCATCACCATGATGTTGCGCACTAACTGGCGCGAGCGGTCAAGCGTGGCTTCCAGCTTACGCACGTAGAGCTGAAGGTCCGGTTTTATCCTGGCCACACCGGATTTAATCGCAGCGCCCGCCACGGCCGGGGCCACCCTGAGCAGCACGCGGGGATCGAACGGCTTGGGGATGATATAGTCCGGGCCGAACGCCATCTGCTCCACACCGTAGGCGCGGCGCACACGGTCGGGCACGTCCTCGCGCGCCAGAGCCGCCAGGGCGCGGACCGCCGCCAGTTTCATCTCGTCGTTGATCGCCCTGGCGCGCACGTCCAGCGCGCCGCGGAAGATATAGGGGAAACCGAGCACGTTGTTGACCTGGTTGGGATAATCGCTGCGGCCGGTGGCGATCACCGCATCCGGGCGGGCCTGGCGGGCCTTGTCGTAGGTAATCTCCGGGTCGGGGTTGGCCAGGGCGAAAATGATCGGCCGGGCGGCCATCGAGCCCGCCATCGCCTCGTCCACCAGGTCCTTGCCCGAAACACCGATAAAAACGTCCGCCCCCACAAGGGCATCGGCCAGGGTGCGCTTGTCCGTCTTGACGGCAAAACGTTCCTTGTACTCATTCATCCCCTGCTTACGGCCCTTGTAGATCACGCCGCGGCTGTCGGTCATCAGAATTTTTTTGCGCGAGGCCCCCAGCAGGATCAGCATTCCGGCGCAGGCCATCCCGGCGGCTCCCGCTCCGCAGACGACAATCTTCACCGCATGGAGTTTCTTTTTCACCAGTTCAAGGGCGTTGAGCAGCGCCGCCCCGGCGATAATCGCCGTACCGTGCTGGTCGTCGTGGAAAACCGGGATATCGCAGATTTCCTTGAGCTTCCCCTCCACGTAAAAACAATCGGGCGCCTTGATGTCCTCCAGGTTGATCCCGCCGAACGTGGGCTCGAGCATCTTGACCAGCCTGACAATTTCCTCTGGGTCGCTGGTATCGATTTCCAGATCGAACACATCGATATCCGCAAAACGCTTGAACAGCACGGCCTTGCCCTCCATCACGGGCTTGGACGCCGTAGCGCCGATATTGCCCAGCCCCAGCACCGCGCTGCCGTTGGAGATAACCGCCACCAGGTTGCCCCTGCTGGTGTAGGCAAAAGAGTCATCGCTCCGGCGGGCGATCTCCCTGCACGGTTCGGCCACTCCGGGGGTGTAGGCCAGTGACAGATCACGCTGAGTGGAGCAGGGCTTGGTCGATACTACCTGGATTTTGCCGGGCCTTCCAGCGCTATGATAAGTGAGCACATCTTTCTTTTTTATTTTCAATGCGTTACTCCTGCTAAATTAAAGCCAACACGGAGCGTCGTCAGTAGCTTTCCGCATTCTAAAGGGGCGTTGAAATAAAGACATTCAACGCCCTGGAATGAAAAATTTCGCTTGGGCAAGTTGTCAAGGGCAAGGCAAGCCGTTTCTTTTGTCAATTTTGCTACTTGTACTATACCAAGTAAGTTGCGTCGCACGCATCGTTTTGGGCTTGAATAGCGGGAAACGGCCCTTGACAACCAGGCGCCCATACTTTCGAATACTTC
>JAJRTS010000031.1 GCA_024278175.1 Gemmatimonadales bacterium
AAACCGGTAATCGTCTACGACGGCACGTTGATTGTCGATATGAACGGCAACCGGTTGGACCTGCCTGTCGACTCGCTGCTGGCGCGCGATGTTAATGTAACCGGCATTATCCAGGAAAACCTGACTGTTGTCGCAACCCGGATCGAGGTCCTGCCCCTGCCGGGCGAGAGCGATATCTCGATCACCCTTCCTCCGCTGCTCGATTTTACCTGGAATGCATCCACGAGCGAAGTCGGCTTAGGAATCGATGGCGGCGCACTGGACTCGATCTCCAGCGAAACAGTCAGCTTCCTCGGCCGGCTTTCCAGCGATGGCAACGCTCTGGCTCTCAGGGCCATGGCCGGCGCGGATTCACTTCGCCTGCTCGCCAGACGCCTCAGCGGAGATACTGACGGGGTGAGTGGAGAATGGACCGGATATATCAGCACTGTTATCAGCGGGCGGGTCAAGGTCTGGCCCCTGTTTCTGGGCCTGACAGAACGTGACGGTACCCTGAACGGGGTCTACGAGCTGGGCCAGAGCCGGTTCAAGGCCGAGGTGACCACGCAGAACAAACCGCCGGAGATCGCCGAGTTCCAGCCTGTTCAAGCCACCGAGGGCCAGTCGATTACGGTGCCGGTAACCGCCAGCGATCCTGACGGCGACCCGGTTACGCTTACGGTGCGCGGTGTGTCCGTGGCCGGCTCCTCGTTCAGTGACAACGGCGATGGCACGGGCACGTACACCCTCACCATCCCACAGGTCGCGGTCGGGCGGACCGAGATGCTGGTCACGTTCGCCGCGGACGACGGCAAGGGTGGCAAGACCAGCCGCGTGCTGAAAATACAGGTGACCCGCCTCAACCGCCTGCCGGAGTTGCAGGCGTTCGACGATACGATCAGGATCCTCGAGGGTAAAACGTACTCGTTCACTATCCCGGCACGCGACCCCGATGGCGGAGATATTACGTTCAGCTACGCGGACCTTCCCGCCTGGTCCAGAACAGCGGCGAACCAGATAAGTTTCGAGCCGCCGTTCGGCAGCGCCGGAACTTACACGGTCACTGTCACGGTTACGGACGGGGACGGCGGACAAGCCAGCATGAGCTACACCTTCCGGGTTGTTGCAGCCAACAGGCCACCACGGTTCGTCCAGATTGAGCCGATCAAGGTGGATGCCGGCTCCCCCGTGAGCTTCACCGTGACAGCGCGCGATCCGGATGCGGGCGACGTATTGACTTACGCGGTGGCGCAGGTAAGCGGAGTGGACGCCCTCCCGGCCGGCGCCTCGTTCGACCCGGCCGGCGGGCAATTCAACTGGACGCCCACCACAGAGCAGACAGGCCCGTTCAAGGCCGGTTTCGTGGTCATGGACGGCCAGGGCGCCATGGGAATGATGGCGGTTTCGATTTTTGTCGGCCAGACGGCGATCCCGCCAACGCTGGTGGTTCCCGACAGCCTGACGGTAAACCAGGGACAGTCGGCCGGTTTCACCGCCAGCGGCCAGTCCGGCACGGGCGGGGCGGTCAGGTTCCTGGC
Source organism: Gemmatimonadales bacterium (assembly GCA_024278175.1). Lineage (GTDB taxonomy): Bacteria > Gemmatimonadota > Glassbacteria > GWA2-58-10 > GWA2-58-10 > JAJRTS01. Next base: position 1,518 of record JAJRTS010000031.1, read on the forward strand.
GCGCAACCTGCCCAGGGGAGCAGCCTGGTCAACCGATGGCGATTCGCTGCAATGGTATCCCGCTTTCGATCAGCAGGGCGAGTTCGTGGTGACCATCAGCGCCAGCGACGGCAGCTTCCGCACGGACAAGGATGTGGTGATAACCGTCAACCCGGTTGAGCTGATACCAGTGCTGGAGCCGTTGCAGAACTACATTATCAGCGAGGGAGAGTTGCTGCGCTTCCAGGTGGTCGGCAGGTACCAGGATGGCCGTCCGGCTGTGCTCGACCCGCCGGTGGGCCTGCCTCTCAACTCCAGTTTCGATCCGGTGACCGGATCGTTCCGCTTCCTGCCTGATTTCAGCCAGGCCGGTACGTATAACCTTACTTTCAGCGTTACTACCAGCAGTGGCACGGTGTACCCGGTTTCCAACACGATTGAGGTTAGTGACAACAACCGCGCGCCCAGGCTGGGCGGGCTGAATAATATCAGTGTATCCGCGGGCGAAGCTGTTGCGTTCACGGTACCGGCCACCGACGCCGATCCGGGCGATGTGCTCGCGTTCACCGCGGACAACCTGCCATCGGGGGCAACGTTCGACGCGAGCGCCGATCCTCCGACGTTCAACTGGACCCCGGCCGCGGAAGGCAGCTTTGAGGTCGGTTTCACTGTCACCGACCAGGCCCAGGCCAGCGACAGGGGCGCGGTGATAATCAGTGTCGGCACGCAGAACCTCCCGCCGTCGCTGGGCCAGATCGGCGATGTGACGGTAGCCGAGGGAGATACCCTGGTACTGTCGGTCTCGGCCAGCGACCCCGAGGGAACGGCTGTCTCGGTATTTGCCACCCCGGTACCGGTCAACGCCAGTTTCGACAACGAGGCCAACACGTTCACTTTCGAGCCCTCGTTCTCTCAGGCCGGAAGCTACAGCCTTAAGTTCGTTGCCAGCGATGGTGAACTGACCGTCGAGGAGCGGGTAACGATCACGGTTGTGGACGTACCGCGCCCGCCCACTATCACTGTCCCAGCCAAATGGACTATTTTCGAGAACGACCAGTTGCAGTTCACTGCTGTCGTCCGGGATGCATCGGGCAACCGTTTGCCTGTGCTGAGCTCCAACCTGCCCGCGGGGGCGGTTCTCGATCCGGAGAGCGGGAAATTCGACTGGACGCCCGGTTTCGAGCAGGCCGGGGAATACCAGTTGACGTTCAACGCCAGCGACGGGAACCAGAAAGCCCAGGCCGGAGCAACGGTTATCGTCCAGGACAGGAACAGAAATCCCGAGCTGTTCAGAATCGACGACCAGGAGGTGGTCGAGGGCGAAGTGATCAGTTTCGAGATCTCATCGCTCGACCCGGACGGCGATGAGGTCACTATCGGAATCGACTCCTCCGGCACGCCGTATATCAACTCGGCTGAAATCCGCAACAACAGCATATTCGTGTTCAACACGGCGCTGCTGGACGCCAACGTCCAGATCCCCTCGGCCGTGTTCAAGGTAACCGCCGCCGACAGCCGGGGCGGCGTAGACACGATGAGAATCGAGTTCAAGATCATCCGCCGCGAGAATGTCGACGTGCCGTTGGTTCCAGCCGGCGGCGACCCGTTTAATTACGACTTCCCGGGTACGGGGCTCGACTTCACGATGAGCAACAACGGTTCGGACCCGATCAGCGGACAAGTCACCGGCAGCGAAACCTCGGGCACGCTCACCGCGGGCGACGGCTCGACGCTGCTGGCGGCGGCCGGCGAAACCGTGGACCGCGGCGACAGATACCCCGAGCTGGCCGCCAGCAAGGACAAGGTGAAAGTGATGCCGTTCCTCAGTGCCAGCGGCTCAACCGGGGGCGATTTCTACGGTGTGCGCCGCGGATGGGGGCTGGACCTTTCCAGCACCCTGCTGGGCAGCCTTTCCTCGTTGCAGTTCGAGCTGACGCTGACCTACGAGGACCGCGACATCCCGGCGACCGATATTCCCGAGTTCCAGGAATCGGCGATCTCGATCTTCGGCCTCGACGCCAGCGGCAATTTCGTGCAGATCGCCACTGTTCTCGACACGGCGGCCAACACAGCCAAGGCCACGGCGGACCTGTCGCTCTACACGAATTTCACCCTGGGCGTGATCCTCGACCTTGTCAAGCCGGTGATCAGTTTCACTTCCAAGATTGTCAGTACTACTGACGAGTCCGGGCCGTACAATGTCATCACCACGATCGTGGACAACGTGCTGATCCGCACCGCCAGGCTGTATTACTCGACCGATAATACAAACTTCAGCTATGTCGAGATGCAGCCGGACACCTTGGTAATCAACGGTTTCACCGCCGATATCCCGGGCCAGAAGGAAGGCAACACGGTCTACTACTACATCGAGACCAGCGACGAGGAGTACACGGTTACCGATCCGGCCAACGCGCCACAGTCGGCATACCAGTTCTCGATCCTGCTCGATGGCGTCGAGGGTGTTACGGCCGGAGATGCAAACGATGACGGCAAGGTGGACATTTTCGATCTGCTGGAGGTGTTGAGCATTCTGAGCGGCAAATCAATCGCTACCCCCGGCGCCGATGCGGATGGTAACGGGAGCGTGAATATTTTCGACCTGCTGGAGGTATTGAGTATCCTGGGCGGCAAATAGGCGCTCCACCCTGGCGGGTCCGCGCATAAACAAAGGGGCGACGGTTGCAGCCGTCGCCCCTTTACTATTTATCTTCAATCAGGTTTTTACCAACAATTTACTCCGAGTTTTTTTCGATCAAAACTTCCGCGTTGCCACTCCGTCCTCGGCCCCGGTGATAATAAAACCGGGCTCCAGGCCCGTGCTGCTCTGATAGAGCCTGCCCACTTTTTCCTGGAATTCATCGATTCGGTTGCGGCTGACCAGGTTGATCGTGCAGCCGCCGAAACCGGCCCCTGTCATCCTGGCTCCCAACACTCCGGGCACCTTGCGCGCCAACTCAACCAGGATATCCAGCTCCCGGCAACTGACCTCGTAGTCGCTCTTGCAGCTTTCGTGGCTGAGGTTCATCATCTCGCCGAACAACTTCATGTCCGGCTTTTTGAGCGCCTCCACCGCTTTCTCCACCCTCTTGTTTTCCGTGATCACGTGGCGGCAACGGCGGTAGACCACCGGGTCCAGTTTCTCGCGGTTGACTATCAGCAGGTCCTCGCTGACATCACGCAGGCTCTTGAGCGACTTGTTGATTGAGCCGAAAAAAAGGCGGCCGCGCTCGCATTGCTTCTGCCTGGTATGATATTCGGTATTGCCCAGGCCCCGTTCCACCCTGCTGTCCACGATCACGAACACCAGTTCGTCCTCGGGGATCGGCACGGCCTCGTATTCCAGGCTGCGGCAATCGAGAAACAGGCCGTGGCCCTTGCGGCCCATCCGGATCGAGAATTGATCCATGATCCCGCAGTTAACGCCCACAAAGTGGTTCTCTGCCCGCCGCGCCAACTTGATGTCCTCCCAGGGCTCGATCTCGAAGTCGAACAGGACCTGGCAGCAGGCGCTGACCCCCAGTTCCAGCGCCGCCGAACTACTCAGTCCGCTGGCGACCGGCAAGTCTCCGCCGATTACGACGTCGAACCCGCCGACAGGCCACTCACGGGCAATCAGTTCTTTGAGCGTACCCTTGACGTAGTCGGTCCACTCGCGGGTCTTTTTCAGTTCATCGAGCGGAAATTCCACCGTGGTGTCGAAGCTGGTGGAGTAAACGCGGCAGATCCGGTCCTCGCGCCGGGCGGCCGCGATCCGGATGCTACGGTTGATCGAGGCCGGGAAAACGAAGCCGCCGTTGTAATCCGTGTGCTCGCCGATTATGTTGACTCTGGCCGGAGAGCGGACAACAACCTCCGCCTGAGCGCCAAACAACTTGCTGAATACCTTCAGTTCCGGAAAGTCTTTCTTTTGCAGCCCCATCTTCTCCTTCTTCTCTTACAATGCCCGTCAATGTGAAGCATCAAGAAATAGCTTAAAAGTCAGAGACTTTCAAGCTACCTGTTTTGTCTGATAGGATCAACCTTTTAGTAAAACCTGCAGCAAATATCCCCAATGTGGAAACGGCCTGTTCCCGGTTGGGAAAACAGGCCGCATCAAGAGCGACGCACTGCAAAATTCTTTCTTTTAATACAACTCGCAGCAACCGGTACTTCACATTGCGGAAAATCAGAAAAAGATATAGAGCAGTACCAGCATTTCCACCGAGAACAGAAATCCCGCCCCGGTGACCATTTTGCTGAATTTCCAGAATCCCTTGCCGGAAAACATAGTCGGCCTCCTTGCCAGAGTGTTGGTTGAAGCTGGTTGCCGTTAGCACAAAGCATCATCCATGCCAGCACCATCTCCCGGCCAACTATTTAACCGGCAGAAGGTTAGATATTCAGCCCCGCCGGGCGCGCCAAACCGGAAGGGAATATTTTTCCTCCCCCGGCCCCGGGCACCCATAAACGCCCCGCATCCTGAATGGATACGGGGCGTTTATGGCAGTCTCAAGCTTGTCTACGTTACTCAGGCCCCGATACGGGCCACGATCAGGGTCAGTGCGATCACAACGATCGTGCCGAGTACGCCCAGCGAAAAGCCGACAGTATCGACCTTGTCCCACCGGGTAAACTCGAAATTCGTGCCGGGAAATACCTTGGTCGACTCAAACCTGTCCGGGTTCCGGTAGCTGAGTTCCACCTCCTGCTTGTCCTGCTCGGGGTCCGGGCGCACGGGGGTTTTCATCCGCACGTAAAACTTGTCGAGGACCCGCTTGTCCACCGGCGAGGTGAACAGGCTCAGCAGCACCATCAGCAGGATCGGCAGGATGATCTTGAACGGCAGGCGCAGCGTTTCGATCATCGGGTTGGGCATCGCCATCAGGTCCAGACCCAGCTTGTCCAGCAGCGCCATCTCGATATTGAAAAAGCCCCGCCCGTAGCGTGTGCCGTCCCCGTCCACGGCCACACCCTTTGTCCAGTAGATCGACTTGGCCGGCGGCTTGGTCGTGATCTCCATCTCATCGCCGACAGCCAACGGCGTGGGCGCGGCGGTAGTGGCTATCCCCCGTGCAGCCAGTTTCTTCCAGGCGGCAATCTCCTCCTCCCGCTTCCAGACATCGAATTCCTTGGCCTCATAGCTGCGCACCACTTCCCTGGTCTCGGTGGTTGCCAGGAACTTTTCGCTGGTCCTCAGGCCCGGATTAACCATCGGCAGCAGGATCGGAATGATAAAGAACAGCAGCGCGCTGGTGCCCACCGTGATCCAGGCGGCCGCCGTGCTGGCCCGCCGCCAGAACATGGCCACCCACACCGTGGCCGCGAAAATCACCGGTAGTTCCCAGGCCACCTTGAGCTGGTCGAACACATCGTTGTAGTAGATCGAGAAGAACACGCCGCCCATGATCGCCACGGCGCTGAAAATACGCGCCACCAACACATAGTGCTTCTCGCCGCGCTCGGGCACCACCCATCGATAGAGGTTGCGCACCAGCAGGCTGCTGGCCACCAGGATGTAGCAGCTCGCGCTGGACATCAACGCCGCCATCAGCGCCACGATCATCAGGCCCACCAGACCCAGACCCACCGGACGCAGCAGATCCAGAGTGGCGTGGCCCCAGACCAGGTCGGGATCGGATATTTCGCGGGCGTAAAGGGCCAGGGCGATCAGGCCGGTGAGCGTCCAGAGGATAGTGAGGAAGCGCTTGATGAAATTGCCCACCAGGATACCGGTGCGGGCGCTGAGCTCGTCCTTGGCCGAACCGCCGCCAACCACGATCATATGCGGCTGCACCACGATCCCCACCAGATTGATCATCGTAACGGCCAGCAGATAGTACCAGGTAAAGTCGCTGGCGGAAGGCGAGCCGAGAATGTCGAAAAATTCCTCGGGGATTTTTTGATGCATGATGCTGAACCCGTCCATCATACCGGAGCCGCCGAAACGGGCGCTGAGCTGGTAGAGACCGAACGGGATCAGGATAAACGAGAGCAGGATAATCAATATACCCTGGATAAAATCGGTCAGATAGGCTGCCGTAAGCCCTCCGGCCCAACTGTAGAACAGGACGATCAGACCGATAAAAACGATAACCAGCGTACCGTTGACATAGCTGAAATTGCCGCGGGGATTAAGCTCTCGCAAGTTGTTGAGCTCCTGCTTTTCCGGCGCGGAAAGCAGCAGATAATCCGTGCCCGCCAATTGCTGAAGGTGTTCGAACTGCTTGAATTCCTGCTGTTCGCTGACTGTCAGTTCCTGGGCGGGCTTGGGGGTGAGGGCCAGGATCGTTTTGGAGGCTGCGGAGAAACCGACCGAAAGCCAGACGATAAAGAAGAACAGGCCGAAAATGGCGTACATCCCGGCCATCGAGCGGCTCTGGTAGCGCTCCTCGAAAAAATCGCCCATGGTGATCATCCGATAACGTCTGTACCAGAGGCCGATAAACCAGTAAAACGGTGTGCAGAACAGATAATTGAGCACGGTCCAGATACCGGACAGCCCGCCGACAAACGTGTTGCGCGCCGTGCCGATCGGGCTGTCGGTGGAGGTGCCTGAGCCGAACATGGCAAAAATCTGCAACACCTTGCCGAACCCACGGCCTCCCATAAAAAAATCTTCCTGACTCTTGATCCGCTTCATCGACCAGTACCCGATACCAATCATCACCACGACGTACAGTGCAATGACTACCAAATCCGCGGCCGTAAGCCCAAACAGCATATGCGCCTCTCTTTGCAGACGGTTTTTGATGTTTACCTGAAAAAGCGTGTTAAAACGGTCAGCATGGAAATTTAACTTCTCAAAGGTCAGCCGGCGGCTGATTTGCATGCCCCTGGGAAAGCAAACCAGGCAAAATATCTCATTTAAGGGCGTTGAAATCTTTGGAGGGGGATGCCCCTCCCATTGTACACAATTCAGTAATTAACCCTAATCCAGCGATAAGAGGGGCAAAAGTTATTTGATCTCGATTTCGACAGAGTTCAAGTTAAAGATGAGATTATTTAAATGAGATTATTTAAGTGAATACTCCACCGGCTAAAGCCGGTGGCTTCATGTAACAGCTAAAGCTGGTGGGATCGGCTACGCCGATTAATCTTCGCCCTCACCATCAATTTTAAAACTATCGTCGCTATGATGATCCTGACTCTCTAGATACTCCTTGATTACTTCGTCCGTTACATTGCCGCTACTACAACAAAAATAGCCTCGTGCCCAAAAATGACGACCCCAGTATATCTTCCTTAGATGCGGAAATTCTTGAAGCAATTTGTACGATGTCTTCCCTTTTAGCTTCTGTACCAAACGGCTAATCGTTACCTGCGGAGGTATCGAGACAAAAAGATGGATGTGGTCAGTCGATACATGGCCCCTGATGATATCCACATTCTCTCGTTGGCATATACTACGGAGTATATCCCGAACACGGACGGATACCGCTCCGTCCAATACCTTTTTCCGATACTTGGTTATCCAAACCAGATGAAGATGTATCGAAAATGACGTGTGCGAACCATGTTGATAGGTGCTCATAACTACAATTTAGCCATCTCATGCTAAAGCTGCCACCTGAAAGGTGGGGGTTTTAACCCTCCCAAACGGGGACAAATAAATCCTGTCCTTTCGGCTTTCTGACCACGATGTAGCGGTAAGGTTTGGGCCATTTGGCAGGTTGGTAATAAAATTGAACAGCTTCTTCGTCCTTATCGCCAAACGAATGCCAAACATCTTCGCTCAAGG
>JAJRTS010000032.1 GCA_024278175.1 Gemmatimonadales bacterium
ATAATTTGATTATACTTTTTCACAGGAGCCTCCTGTTGGTTAAGGGTTATGAGAGATAGATTTAGAATAACTACCCCTGTTCCCCTGACCAAGAGTGAGGCTCTCTTTTTTATTCCTCACTAAGCAACATAGTTACTTCTAGTCGAAAGTGGTGGAGAGAGAGAGTGAGGAAAAGAGCATGAGCGATAAGCGGGAAGTAGTTGTCGCCCGTGGCCTGAGCAAGAGTTTCAGAGACGTGAGGGCGGTTGATGGGATAGATTTCGATGTCCGCCGGGGCGAGTGTTTCGGTATCCTGGGCCCCAACGGCGCGGGCAAGACCAGCACGATGAGGATGCTCTACGATTTCTCTCCCCGCGATGGCGGTGAACTGAGCGTGTTCGGCATGGATCCGGCCCGGCAGGGCAGCCAGGTACGCCAGTTGCTGGGAGTTGTCCAGCAGCAGGACAACCTGGACCAGGAACTGACAGTTCGCGAGAACCTGGAGGTCTACGCCGGCTACTACGGGATCGACTTCCGCAGGCTGGGCGGGCGGTTAGATGAGTTGCTGGAGTTTATGGAGCTGGGGGGCCGCGGCGGCTCGCGGATTCGTGAGCTTTCCGGCGGGATGCAGCGCAGGCTGACGATTCTCAGGGCGCTGGTCCACAATCCCCGGCTGGTGATTCTCGATGAGCCGTCCACCGGACTCGACCCCCAGGCGCGCCATCAAATCTAGGCCGTGCTGCGCAAACTGATGTCCGGCGGGGTAACAGTGGTGCTGACCACCCACTACATGGACGAGGCCGAGCGGCTCTGCGACCGGCTGGTGATCATGGACAAGGGACGGATTCTTCACGAGGGCGCGCCGCGGGAGTTGATAGCGCGCCACATGAAGCGCCTGGTGCTCGAGACCGATACCAGGGACCTGAACGAAGGCTGGCCGCTCTGCCCGCTGGAACACGAAAACCACGGCGACCGGGTGTTTTTCAACGCCGACCGCGAGGACGCGTTCGCCGCCGTGCCGTACCGGAAGAATGTGGTGATGGGCGTACTTCGCCCGGCGAACCTGGAGGACGTGTTTCTCAAGCTGACCGGCAGGAGGTTGGAAGATGGCTGAGCTGCATTACTCTCCGGCCACGGGCAGCCTGGTGCGGGTGCTGGCTGTCTGGAAGCGCTTCCGCAGGGTCTATTTTAAGTATTTACTGGCAAACATCCTGCCCCCCGTGCTGGAGCCTCTGCTTTTTCTGCTCGGTCTGGGAGTGGGCCTGGCCTACTACATGGGCGCCGTGGACGGCATGAGCTACGCCACTTTTCTGGCGCCGGGCATGATGGCGGTTTCCCCGATGTTCTCCGCCAGCTACGAGACCTGCTACGGCACGTATATGCGGATGGAGTACGAGCATATCTACGACGCGATCTTGGCCAGCCCGGTTAGTTTTCGCGAGATGATGTTAGGGGAGGTGCTCTGGGTCTCCACAAAGGGGGCGGTGTTCAGCCTGATCGTGCTGCTGATTGTTGCGCCGTTCGGCCTGATCCAGTCGTGGTGGGTTCTGCTGGTGCCTGTTATCGGGTTTGTCGCCGCGGCCATTTACGCCCTGATGGGGATGGTGGTAACCAGCAAGGTGCGCGAGATCAGTAATTACAATTTTTTCCTTACCGGCGTGCTCGCTCCACAGTTCTATTTCAGCGGTGCGGTGTTTCCCCTGGAACAGTTGCCCGGCCTGATGCGGGCGTTCTGTTTTCTGTTTCCCGTAACCCACGTGGTCAGTCTGATGCGCGCCTGCACTCTCGGTAGCTTTCACGCCGGACTGCTGCTCAACGCGGCTGCCTGCCTGGTGTGGGGGGCGGTGCTCTGGCCGCTGGCGTACAGGTTGCTCAGGGCCAGGATAGTGGTTTAGAGGTGGAGACCTTTGATTTAATCAAAGGATTGAAAGAATGGTCGCTCCCCCACTCTTTTGCCAAAACTTCTTATCGAGGAGCGTATCTCTACTTCCATCAATTAGTTATGATTAACGGGCTCGAATTTTCTGTTGTTACACAAAAATGAGTGGTATGAAAAATTTCCTCATCACAATTCAGTCGTCCATTTTTTCAAAGGTCTCAGGTGGTTAAAGGGTCACACTGTAACCAGTGTCGTGTCCTGGAAGTTCGTTGAATTAAATGTGTGCCGCCGAAACAGCGGATAACTATTTTAGTATTGATCATGAAACGCCCGTCCAGTAAAGATCGTAGCAGGAAAGTGAACTTATTCCCAGGACACGACACTAACATGATTTGCCGGGGTCGGACCCGCGAATGTTTTCGCTTCATCGCAAAAAACGGAGGCTTTAATTGCGATTCCTGTTCGCCATCATAATTACCGCGCTGGCCGCGGTTACATCATGCTCCCTCCGCGGTACCGGCCCCCGGGAGTACGACATCGTCGTCTACGGGGCCACACCCGGCGGGATAGCCTCGGCCGTGGCCGCCGCAAGGATGAAGCAGCGTGTCTGCCTGATAGCGCAGGGCGCGCATGTGGGTGGGATGATGGCCTCCGGGCTGAGTAATACCGACGCCGGCGACCCGGACTTTATCGGTGGGATCAGCGCCGAGGTGTTTGCCGGGATCGCCGCCTTTTACCGTGAGACTTACGGCGAAAAATCCCGCCAGTACGAGCAGTGCCGTCTGGGATTGAAGTTCGAGCCCCATGTGGCCGAAGCGGTGTTCGAGAAGCTGCTGGCCGAGGCCGGAGTGGAAGTGCTTCGCTCCTGGCGTTTGAGCGGGCTTGACGCCAGGCTCAACCGGATCAGCGCGGTAGCGCTGGAGCACAACGTCAGCGGTGAACAGCGTGTGGTGGGGGGCCGTTTTTTTATCGACGCCTCCTACACCGGCGACCTGTTCGCCGAGGCGGGCAGTCCGTTCAGTGTGGGCCGCGAAAGCCGCGAGGACTACGGCGAATCGATGGCCGGCCACATTTACCAGGACTACCGGAGCCGCCTTCCCCTGCCGGGCAGCACCCACGAGGCCGACAGCCTTGTCCAGGCCTACAACTACCGCCTCTGCCTGACCGACAGCGCGGAAAACTCCGCACCCTGGCCAGAGCCGGAGCACTATAACCCCGACGACTACAAAATCCTCTACGAGTTTATCAAAGAGCGGCGGCACTCGCCCCGCCACGGCGCTGAGCTCTCGCCCGCCGATTTCCTGAATATCGATCCCCTGCCCAACCGCAAGTTCGACCTCAACAACTACGGCCACTGCTGGCTCTCAACCGACCTGGTCGGCGGCTCCCAGGGCTATCCGCAGGGTACGCCCGAGCAGCGCCGGGAGATCGAGAAGGCGCACCGTGAGCATATCCTGGGCCTCTTCAAATTCCTGCGCACCGATCCGGGGGTTCCCGAGGATTTGAGACGGCAGTTCGGGCGCTACGCCCTTGCGGCCGACGAGTTTACGGACAACGGTAACTGGCCGTTCCAGATTTACGTGCGCGAGGCCCGCCGCCTGCTGGGAGAGGTGACATTCACCCAGCATGACGCCACGACCGACACGCTCAAGGCCGAGTCTGTCGGGATGGGCAGCTATAATCTGGACTCCCACGCCACCGGCCCGGTGCGGCCGGGGTACCGCTGGCGCGAGGGCTTTTTCATCCTGCCCGCCCGCCCCTACCAGATTCCCTACCGGGTGATGTTGCCCACCTGGTCCCGTAACATGCTTGTGCCGGTCTGCGTCTCGGCGACCCATGTGGGCTACGGCACCATTCGGATGGAGCCTGTCTGGATGATTCTCGGCCAGGCCGCCGGGGTTGCGGCCGCTCTGTGCCTTGAGCTCAACTGCCAGGCCGATGAATGTCCCGTGCCGGTGCTTCAGGAGCAACTTCGCGCCCAGGGCCAGATCCTGGCTCACAGCCAGGCGCGTTCGTGGGCGGACTATTTCTCCGGATCGTCCCGTTGAGAGAGGGGTGGACAGGTGCCGGTAGCGGTTTACCGGTTTTTTTTGATAAAAAGATTTGAAAAATCTAACAGTTCCGGGTATAATAGCGGAAAACCGTTGTGATGTCTCTGCCCGTCAGAATGACCGCGGCGTATGATATCCGCGCATTGAAACGCAAAATACATCTTGACGGGCAACGGTTATCGTGTTATAACGGAATGCACTGCCCCCATATCCTTAGCCAGAGGTGCTGACGATGAGAGACTTACTCACTCCGAGGGAGCTGGCCGAATTGTGCGGCGTGTCGCCCGATACTGTCAGGTCGTGGTGTTTTCGCAAGCAGATCAAGTTTGCCACTACGCCGGGTGGTCATAAACGTTTCCGCCGTCAGGACGTAATCGAATTTCTCAAGGAGCGAGGGTTTCCCCTGCCCATGACTGACAAACTATCACCGATCAAGGTGCTGGTGGTCGATGACGAGGAGTCGTTCCGTCGTTCTCTGGTGGGCGCACTGCAGAAAGAAGCCGCGTTCAACGTAAAAGAGGCGGGCGACGGTTACGAGGCGGGCCGCCTGATAGGGGAATTTGAACCGGATGTGCTGGTGCTCGATCTGGTGATGCCGGGAATCGACGGGTTCCGTGTCTGCCGGGATTTCAAGAATCGCGAAAATGGCGAGCAGGTCAAGATAATTGTCGTCACCGGCTACCCGGACGAGATGATGTTTCAGCGCGCTCGTGAGAGCGGCGCCAACGAGTGCCTGGCCAAACCGGTGGATATAAGCACGCTGATGGATATGATCCGCAATCTGCACCACAACCCCAGCCCGCGCAGGGGCAGGGGCCGTAAAGCGCGTAAAACATGAGCTTTGCGTTTACCGGTGGAGTGTCAACGGAAAGCTATCCTGAGATAGCCCGGCGCGGAGTAAACAACTCCAGCCGGGTTTTCCTTATGGAGCCGTCTGCTTCAAGGGAAAGCCGGTGCCAACCCGGATTATTCACGAAGCCTGATTTGTTGGCAGAAGCAAGGAAGCAGTCGTGCCGCTGTACTGCTCAATACCGCAATCGGCTGATGACGCAGCTATTGCCGACAAAGCAGGCGAGCCGAAGGTAAAAATATCGCCGGCCTGTTTTTCTTTGGCAAAAATTATTTCTCGTCTTCTGCGGTCAAAGTAATGCTGTATTAACATGCTTCACTGCCAAAAGTTATAGAAATAAGGCGATATTTTTATGAATAATGCGGGCTAAAAGCGTGCCCGAAAAATAACGAAAGTATGGGCATCAGGGTTGGCAGGGGCCGCTCTTCGTTATGCCGGCCGAAATTTGGCGCCGGGCAATGTAACTATTTTGCAGATCATAAAAAGCAGGATTGTTAACACCGGACGCCCTTGCCTTGCCCTTGGGCGGCCAACCGAGCCAACCAGGAAAAGTATTTCATTTCAGGGCGTTGAGAGTTCTTTTTCAGGCGCTCTTGTGACAGGTGAGGCCGTTTTGCCCGGAATATCCCGATGACAAAAAAGAAAACAAAAAAAGAATCCGGTGTTTCGCCCGGAAAACCCGGGCGGAACGCCACCGCCAGTGCCGTAGTGGAGCTTTACCGTCAACTGGTACGCACCAGCCGGGATATTATTTACTCGATGGACTCCAGCGGAATACTGCTTTACATCAGTGACCAGGCTGCGTTCTACGGTTTTAAACCCGCAGAAGTGCAGGGCCGTAACTTTATAGAGTTTATCCATCCTGACGACCGGCAGCGCATGCTCGAGGAATTCAGTCGGAGTATCGAAACGGGAGAGGAGTTTCCCTCGTGGTTCCGCATTGTCAACTCAGAGGGGAATACTTTATGGGTTGAGGATTTAGGGGCGGTGCAGAAAGACGACAAGGGCTGTGTAACCGGCATTGTGGGTTTACTAAGGGATATAACGGACCGCAAGCGCGGCGAGGCGGAGTTGGACAGGTACAAGCAGCACCTGCAGGAACTGGTGGAGGACAGAACCAGGCAGCTTTCCAGCGCCAACAAGATGCTGGAAAGAGAGATTGAAACCCGCCGGGAGACGACCACACGGCTGGCCAGGAGCGAGGAACTCTACCGAGCGGTTGTCGATACGATGAGCGAGGGCATGGGTATCGCGGATACGAACGGCAAAATTATTTTCGCCAACAATGCTCTATGCAGGCTGTGTGGCTATTCCGGTGAGGAACTCTATTCGCGGGACTTCACGGATCTGATTGCCGATGAATACAGGAAGGTATTGAGCGCTCAGTACGAGAAGCGCAAGCATGGCAAACTGAAAGGTCAGCGCCGCTACCGGGTGGATATGATCTGTGCCGACAGGTCCCGGAAGCCGGTCGAGATCGCACCCCGTCCCATTGTCGACGAGCAGGGGCAGTTCAAGGGCAGCGTGGCGGTGATTACCGATGTCAGCGAACAGATCAAGACCGGCAGGGCGCTCAGGGAAAGCGGCGAGCGCTATCGCCTGCTGATCGACAACGCCGGCGTGACTATCTACCTGGTCAGCGAACAGGGCCGGGTGCTGCTCTGCAACAACCTGGCCGCCGCTTACCTGGGCCACAGTCCGGACGAGGTAAGCGGCAAAACGCTGGAAGAGCTACTGGAACCCCGCCAGGCGACCCGTCACCTGATGCATATCCGCCGCGCGATAGAAACCGGCCGGGAGGTACGGGTTACCTATCATGCAAAGCTGGCTTGCCGCGACTCCTGGTTCCGTGTCAGTATTCAGCCGTTCGCCTACGAGCAGGATATCCCCGCGGCCCAGGTGATTGCCCACGATATCACCGAGCTCAAGGAAATCCAGCGGCAACTGCGCCGTGAGCGCGACAGCCTGGAAGAACGCGTGGCGCAGAACGTGGCCGCCCTGCGCGAGAGCGAACAACGGGTGCAGCAGCGCCTGCGCGAGCTGACATGCCTCTACAATATCCGCCAGGAGTTCGACAGGGACAACGCCATCGAGGAAACTCTTTTCGGCTGCGCCCGGATTATTCTCGATGCCCTCCATGCCCCGGAACATAAAAGCGTGACGATCAATCTGGACGGGCGCGAATGGGCCACGGTACACAGGCGCGGAAGTACGGACAACTGTCTGGAGCAGCCGCTGGTGGTGGCGGGTGCCAACAGGGGTTTTCTCAGGGTCAGCGCCGCCGGCACGGAGATAGAGTTTCTGCCGTTCGAGCAGGACCTGGTCACTTACGCGGGCAATTCGCTGAGCGACTTTATCCTCAATCACGAGTTGCGCAGGCAGTTGATCAACTCGGAGAAAATGGCGGCAGCCGGGCGGCTGGCCGCGGGTGTGGCCCACGAGATCAACAATCCCCTGGGAGCGATCAAAAATAGCCTGCATATCATCAAGAACGCTTTTCCCAGAGACAACGAAGACTACATGTTCGTGGAGCTGATGGATCACGAGATCGACAGGGTGGCCGGGATCGTGGCCCAGCTCTACAACCTCTACCGGCCCTCGGCCAGCGAGCTCCATCCGGTAAACCTGGGCGAGGTGGCCGAGAACGTGCTCAAAATGTTGCAGAGCCAGATCCAGCGCCGTAAAATCGAGGTCAGCAACGAAATCACCGCCCCGGGACCGATGCTCAAACTCAGTGTCAACCAGATTACCCAGGTGATGTATAATATCATTCTCAACGCCTTGCAGGCCATGCCTCTGGGCGGCAGGCTCACTATCGGCTGCACTAAGACCGGCACGGGTATCGATCTCTGGATTACCGATACCGGCACGGGTATCCCCGATGACGTGCTGCCCAATATTTTCGAGCCGTTTTTCTCCACCAAGACCAAGGGCAGCCATGTCAATGAGGGCATGGGTGTGGGCCTTTCGCTCTCCAGGTCGTTTATCGAGGCCATGGGCGGTAAGATCGCGGTCAAGACCAAGCCGGGCTGGGGCAGCACTTTCACTCTCTCCTTTCCTCCGCGCAAAGCCAGACGCTCCCGTGGCAGGTAGAGCGGCGGCAACTGACGAGATACCGCTATGCAGCGTGCCCGAAAAATAACGAAAGTATGGAGATTGGAGTTGTAAGGGGCCGTTGCCCGTTATGCTGACCCAAAGCAAGCGGGAGTAATCTAACCGCTTGAGCTAAAACGAATAGCAGAAACGGTAAAAAACGGCTTGCCTTGCCCTTGACAACTTGCCCAACCAAAATATTTTATTTGAGGGCGCCCAGGAGTTTTTTTTCAGGTGCCCCTCCAAAGCCGGAGATCAAAATTGAAAAACAGCCGGGGGCTGATTGTCGCACTGGCCGCGTTGGTATCGCTTGCGGCGCTGATCGCGGTGCGCACGGGCAGCGTAAGTAAGGACAACGCAGCCGTGGCGCCGCCTGTAAATGGAGCACGCCCCTCGCGGATTATCTCGATGGCGCCCAGTATTACCGAGGTCCTGTTCGCTGTGGGGGCGGGCGGGCAGGTGGCCGGAGTGACACGTTACTGCGATTTCCCTCCCGCCGCCGCCGACAAACCCAAGGTCGGCGGTTTTCTCGACCCCAGCTACGAGTCGATTCTGGCCCTTCGTCCTGACCTGATCGTAATCCTGGCCGAGCAGGAGTCCCCGGCCGGCAGGATGCTTCGCGAGCTGGGCCTGAGCGTGCTCAAGGTCGAGCATCGCAATCTGGACGGAATCCTCGCATCTATTACCGCTATCGGAGCCGCTGCCGGCCGCTGCCGGGAGGCTCGTTCCGTGCTGGAGGGGTTGAACGCCCGGATCGACAGCCTGCGCGCAAGGCTGGCCGGGAGTCCGCGGCCTAAAGTGCTGGTGGTGCTGGGCCGCAACCTGGCCGCCGGTGATCTGTCGGACACCTATATCGCCGGGGCCGACGGCTACTACAACGATCTGGTGGAGCTGGCGGGCGGGGCCAACAGCTACCGTGGCCGCACGATCGCGTTCCCGGCGGTCAGCGCCGAGGGATTGCATCAACTCGCCCCGCAGGTTATCATCGAGATCATCCCCGGTCTTGGCCGGAGCGCAAAAGACAGCAGTTACTATAAAAAAACCTGGCGAGAGCTGCCGGGGTTGGACTCCGTGGCCGAGGGCAATATCCACGTTCTTGTCTCGGACTACGCGGTCAGGCCCGGGCCGCGCTTTATCCTGCTGGCCGAGGACCTGGCCCGCGCGATTCACCCCGAACTCGGCTGGCCCGCCGGCAACAGGACCGATCAATGAAAGATGCGGCTGTAGCGGTAGAAAATTTCAGCCTGGAACTGGGCGGCGCTACTATCCTGCGGGAAATCTCTTTCAGCGTGCGCCCGGGAGACTATCTCTCGATCGTGGGGCCTAACGGCGCGGGTAAAACCACGTTGCTCAAGTGCCTGAACCGGGTGCTGACCGGCGGCAGCGGCAGCGTGCGGATTTTCGGCCGGTCGCTGGAGGAATTCAGCCAGCGCGAACTGGCGCGAAGGGTCAGCTACGTGCCCCAGCTCGATGGCCGCTCGTTGCCGTTCACCGCCGCCGAGTTCATGGCGATGGGTCGTTATCCCTATCTCTCCGCCTTCTCCGGCATCCGCCAGCAGGACCGCCGGGAGCTCAATGACGCGGCCTGCCGGGCCGGTGTCGAAGATCTGCTGGAACGTCGGCTCGATACGCTCAGCGGGGGCGAGCGCCAGAAGGTTTTTATCGCTGCGGCGCTGGCCCAGGGCGCGGAGATTATGCTGCTCGACGAACCCACCACCTTTCTCGACTACCGTCACCAGGTGGAAGTGCGCCGCCTGCTGAGCGAGCTTAACCGCCGCGGCGGCAAGACCGTACTGGCGGTGACCCACGATCTGAACAGCGCCCTGACAGGCTGTAACCGCGCAATCGCCCTCAAGCGGGGCGAGCTCGTGTTCGACGGGTCGCCGGCGGAGTTGCTGCGCGAGTCCAGGCTGCGGGAAATCTACCGCACCGGTTTCACCTTTATCGAGCAGCCCGGTTCAGCGCTGCCGTTTATCCGTCCCGGGGAGGCGCTCTGATGGGCGGGCGCGGCGCGGCTTTCTGGACAGTGATCCTGGCCAGCCTGGCAGTGACGTTGCTGGCCCCGCTGGCCGGGCCCCAGGCTATCGGCCTCCCGGCCCTGCTCCATCCCGGCGCCTCGGGGGTCGAAGGTGAGATATTCTGGCGGATCAGGGTGCCCAGGGTCTGCACTTCGTTTCTGGCAGGCTCCTCGCTGGCCGCGGGCGGGCTGGCGTTCCAGGCCCTGTTCCGTAACCCGCTGGCCACGCCGTTCACGCTGGGAGTGGCAAGCGGGGCCTCGCTGGGGGCCAGCCTCTACGTGGGCCTGGGTCTGGGGTTCACCCTGCTGGGTTTCAGCGGCGAGACCGCGGCCTCGTTCGCCGGGGCGATGCTGGCCGTGGGGTTTGTCTACTCGCTCTCGCGGCTCAAGAGCGGGTTCACCACCGGCGGGATGCTGCTGGCCGGGGTGGCGGTCAGTTTTTTCTTCTCCAGCCTGATCCTGCTGATTCAGTATATGAGCGATTTCACCAAGAGCTTCAATATCCTGCGTCGCCTGATTGGTGGGATCCAGGTGGTGAGTTTCGGCCCGGCGCTTAACCTGTTGCCGTTCGCCCTGGTGGGGAGTGTGGTGCTGGTGTCGTTGGCCCATGAGCTTAACCTGCTGAGTGTGGGCGAGGATATCGCCACCAGCCGGGGGGTGGATGTGCGGCGGGTGCGCAAGGTCGTTTTCGGCGTGGTCAGCCTGATGGTGGCCGCGGTGGTGAGCATTTGCGGGCCAATCGGGTTCGTGGGGATGATGGCCCCGCACATGGCGCGCATGATGGTCGGCCAGGACCATCGGCGGCTGGCCCCGGCGGCGATCTTCTTCGGCGGCGGGTTCCTCACCCTCTGCGACACCCTGGCCCGTACCATGATCGCCCCGGTGGAAATCCCGGTGGGGGTTATTACTTCCTTGCTGGGCGGGCCGTTTTTCCTCTGGTTGCTGCTCGGCGGCCAGGGCGGACGGATAAGCTGAAGGGATCAGCCTGACAACGAGGGTCAATTGGCAAAAATCCTGTTGGTAAATCCCAACCGCTATACCCAGCCGCCCGTACCGCCGCTGGGGCTGGAATACCTGGCCGCCGCCCTGGTGCGAGCCGGGCACGAGTACAGTCTGCTGGACCTCACATTCAGCGATAACCCTCAAGAAGCGCTTCGCGGAGCGGTGGAGGACTTCGGGCCGTCGATCGCCGGCTTCACCGTCCGCAATATCGACAGCGCGATCTACCGCAATAACCTGTTTTTTCTCGATGAGATAGCCGGCCTGGTGAGCGTTGTCAACGCTCTGGGAATTCCCGTGGTGGCCGGCGGGATGGGATTCTCTTTCGCGCCCGGGGAGATTCTGGAACATATCGGTGCGCGCTGGGGAGTGGACGGGCCGGGTGAGGCGGCCCTGTGTGTTCTGCTGGAATCGCTCGAGCGCGGGGACTTTCCTGCAAAGGGCACGGTGTTCGACGGCTGGCGGCTGGCGGGTACTCTGGCAGAGGAACAGGAACCATTCCGGTTTACCGGGGGAGTCGATTACGGGCGCTATCTGGCCGAGGGCGCAGTGGCCGGATTCCGCACCCAGACAGGCTGCCGGGGCGCGTGTCCTTTCTGCGCCGAGGCAAAGCGCAAGGTAGTGTTTCGCTCACCGTACGCTGTGACGGCCGAGTTGGCAGATATGGTTTCCATGGGTGTGAAAAACTACCATCTCTGCGACTCCGAGTTCAACCAGGAGATTTCTTTCTGTCATGAGTTGCTTGAAGAGCTTGCAGGGGCCCGGCTGGGCATCAGTTGGGCCCTGTACATGAAAACCACCCCGTTCGACAGCAGGTTGTTTTCCCTGCTGGCAGGCGCGGGGGCTGACCTGGTTACTATCACCTACCCCTGCGGTGTGCCCGATGAGCCGGAGCTGTTCACCCGTGCTGTTTCCCTAGCCAGGGAGCACGGAATCAGGGTGGCGGTCGATTACCTCTGTGGCCACCCCGGTCAGAGCGAGCGGGATGTGGCTCGTGAGCTTAATATCTTTCGTGCGGCCGCGCCGGACACGGTGGGGGTGAACAACTGTACGCGGCTTTATCAGGGCACGACGCTCGCCCGCCGGATTTGCGGCGACCCCCGGTTGCACGATGGCCTGCTGGGAGAGGTGGACGGCAATCCGGGTCTGTTGCGGCCCGTGTTCTACAGCGGGATCGGCCTGGAGCGGATGCGCGAGTTGATCGGCGATGATCCGCTGTTCAAGATCGAGGGTTTCGAGCACAGCACCAACTATCAGCGCCTCTCCGATTGAGTGTCCATTCCGAGATAATTATTCATTCTCATTCTTGACATATTACCTGGCAGCGCTTATAAATTAAGACGCAGTTGATATTTTGTTGTCCAATACTTTTACCCAATTAACCGGGAGGGACTGCTTATGGATCTTACCTGCTCTTTTCTTGACCGCCACCGGGACTACGGGTTGCTGATAATCCGTGTTGGCGTGGGAGCTGTGTTCATGGTGCACGGCTGGCCAAAAATAACCGGCGGCATGGAGATGTGGGCCGGTCTTGGTGGGGCGATGGGTGCGTTAGGGATCGGTTTCGCGCCATCGTTCTGGGGTTTTATGGCAGCGGCGAGCGAGTTTGTGGGAGGTCTGCTGCTGATGCTGGGTTTGCTGGCGAGGCCGGCGGCCCTGTTTATGCTCTTTACGATGGTGGTGGCGACCGTGATGCAAATCACGGGCGGTGACGGATTCATCGCGTTCTCACACCCCCTCAAGCTGGTATTCGTTTTCGCGGGGCTACTGCTGACAGGGCCGGGGAAATACAGTATCGACGCCGGAGTTGTCCGGGGTAGCCGGGAAACGGGAGAGGCATAGCGGGGTGAGGTAAGGATATCATTAACAGGCGCCTGTGCGAAGCGGTTGGTTCGCGCAGGCGAGAAGGAATCGAGGGCGGCCGGTTATGCTAATGACCGGCCGCCCTTTTCCGTGCTGCCGAGGGACGGATTTTGAGTATACCCTGGTCGCGGCAGGCGTATTCGGGGATCGCTTCGCTATCCTCCGCCTTGGCTTCCATGCTGAAGCCGTTACGGGCGGCGATTGCCTCGCCCAGTAACAGGATCCCGGCGGCCAGCAGGATCCCCTCCCCCAGGTTACCCATCGCCAGGTTGTAAACCCAACCGACCAGAATCGCCACTGCCAACATCACCGGGAAAGCAAACGCGGCGCTTTTGCTCGCGTTGCGCAGGCGGATCTGGCCGCTCATGCGTTCCAGGTAGTTCTGGATTACGTTGCCGGCTGCTTTGATTAATTTTTCCTGCTCCAGAAATTCACAGAGAAAGTCGCGGATAAACTGGTGGCGGTCGTTTGTCAGCGGATAATACCCGAACAGGAAATGCTCGACGTCCTCGACCGGGCTGATCCTCAGCAACAGGTAGCCGCCGTGGACAGTGTAGCAATTGGCCTGCTCGATTACCAGGCAGTGGTCGAGAACGCTCTCCCAGCGCAGGAAATCCCGGCCCCGCTCGGAGGCGCGGCACTGTGAGAGGAGATAGCTGTTGAGCGCTCGCAGTGAGCCTTCGCGATTTTTTTCGTCCAACGTGTCCGGCGGGCTAAACCCGAAACGCCGGGCCGCGGCCACGGCCCCCTCGGCGGCGTTCTCCTTGATGTGTTTACGCAGGTAGGCCAGGCCCAAACGCTCGACTATCTTGATCTGGCGGTCCAGGTGGATATTTTTCATCAGTTCCAGTACCGCCGGATAATCGTACTGCTCCCGGCCCAGCATCCCGTAAAGCTCGTCGAGTATTGCTTGCGCTTTTTCCCGGTGGGTTTTTTCCTGCAGGAGGTCTTCCTTGAGCCCGTCCTGCAGGGTGGCCGAGCCCATCTCGTCGAACACGAAGTCCTCGATCAGTTTTTCTTCTTCCAGAATATCTGCCGCGGGCATTACTGCAAGGATCCCCTGCAGGTCAAGCTCGGCGTCTTTGTTGCCGGAAAGCTCGATATAGCGCTGATTGAAATACGCGCCGAGGCCCTTGACGAACATGTAGGCGTAGATCTGGTCCAGGCCCCAGATGCTGATGTAATGCTTGATTCTCTCCGCCTGCTTGTCGCCGAAGCGGGGGCCGGTCAGTTCGAAATAAAGCGAGAGCAGCTTCTCTTCATCCACTACCCGGGCGAGAGTGTCGGCGGCCTGAACGCCGCAGCCCCCGCCATCGCCGGAAAACATGTCCAGCAGCAGGCTGAACTCGTAGCAGCGCAGGGTTTCGTTGCGCTGAAGCTTTTGACAGGTTTTTTCCTCCAGCACCTTGTAGACCGGCGTCAGGTCCAGACCCTCGCCCAGCGCCGCCTGGTTCATACCCGGATAGTCGTGGTGCATCAGCCGGTCCATCAGCAGCCGGAAGCATTCCAGTTCCCCGCTCATCAACTGGCTCAGGTATTCTTTACGGCCAAGGATTTCGATAATTTGCTTCTTTTTCATCGCCGGTCCGCGGATGCTTTGGTCTTAAGGTTATTCCGGCGCCGAGCAGCCGGAGAGCGATTCCCGCTTCGAAAAACAAATATTTATTTAACGGTTTTTTCCCGGTCAAGCCTTGCATCATCTTGCACGGTAATCACGATATCGGTCTTTCATTCTGCAAGGCGAATACAATTATAACTGGCCAGTGTCGGGAAAAAAACCTTATTCAAACGGCCTGCCGTGGGCGAGAGTTGACAGCGGTCAGAGCCCCGGCTATGATTAGGCCGGATGGGCGGGTTTGGAAACGAGGAAACCGGGGTTAACATCAAAATTGGATTGCTTTCGGGGAGGTTTGCGATGGGGCCGAGAATCAGAACGACGCTGGTGGGCAGCTATCCCCTGCCCGCATGGCTGGTTGCGATGCCGGGCATGGGCGCGCTGCGCGACGCTACCGCCGTGGTGCTCAAGACACAGGAAAACGCCGGGATCGACATGGTGGTCGATGGCGAGCTGTACCGTTTTGACGTCAACCACCCGGAGACCAACGGGATGATCGAGTATTTCGTCCGGCCCCTGTGCGGGGTGCGTAATGAAATAACGCGTGAAGACCGGAAAAAATTCGCCGCCGGCAAGGGGATGGAGTTCCGCTCCAGGCCCAGCGCCGTGGTCGAGAGCGAGCTGGCCGCCGGCACGCTGGACCTTCCCGAGCACTGCCGCCGCGCGCGCGAGTTGACCGCCAGCCCGTTCAAATTTACGCTTACCGGTCCGCACATGCTGAGCGAGACCCTGCTGGACAATCACTACGGCTCGCGGGAGGAACTCTGCCGCGCGCTGGCCGCTATCCTGGCCGCTCAGGTGAAAGATATCGAGGCGGACGTGATCCAGCTTGATGAGGCCAATATCACCGGTCATCCCGAAGAGGCCGGGTGGGCCGCCGAGTGTATCAACATGGTGCTGGCCGAGGTTAAGACGATCCCGGCCGTGCACCTCTGTTTCGGCAACTACGGTGGCCAGCCGATCCAGAAAGGCCGCTGGCAGAAGCTGGTCGGCTTTATCGAGACGCTCTGCTGTGAGCATATCCTTGTGGAGGTCGCCCATCGCCCGCCCGCTGAGCTCAGGCAGTTGGCCGGGGTGGCCTCCGAGGTCACTTTCGGAATCGGCGTGATCGACGTCAAGTCCACGGTGGTGGAGCCGGCGGAGCAGATAGCGCGCAGGATCGAGGCCGCGGCGAAAGTGCTGGGGCCGGAGCGGATATCCTATGTCAATCCGGACTGCGGGTTCTGGATGCTCAACCGCTCGGTGGCCGACCGCAAGATCGAGGCGCTGGTGGTCGGGCGCAACCTGTACGAGGGGCGCTAGGCGTCCATTCCGCTAAGCCGCCCCCCTGCCGCCGAAAGAAAAAATCGCCGGAGCGACAGCTTTCCGTAGCTGTTCAGGATAAAAAGCGTGTATTATAATGAAGATAATTCTTGACCGGGACTTTTTTTTCGTCTAAAATGAATCCAAGCATCAAACTCATACTCAGGTGGGGCGGTTGACTTTACAGATAAGACTAAGGAGATAAGCGATGCCCGATTCAGCTCAGCATGATGCGCAAACCATCCACGTCCTGCTCGAGGAGGGCCGTGCCTTCAAGCCATCGGCGGCGTTTACGGCCCAGGCCAACGCAGCCGATAAAGACATCTACGAGCGGGCCGAGAAGGACCCGGAGGGGTTCTGGGCCTCGTTCGCCGAAGAGCTTGACTGGCATAAAAAATGGGACAAGGTGCTGGAGTGGGAGTCCCCCGACGCCAAGTGGTTCGTGGGCGGCAAGATCAACGCCTGCTACAACTGCGTGGACCGGCATGTGCAAAACGGCAAGCGCAACAAAGCCGCGCTGATCTGGGAAGGCGAGCCGGGCGAGAAGCGTACGCTTACCTATTGGGACGTCTACCGCGAGGTCAACAAGTTCGCCAACGCGCTCAAGGGCCTGGGAATCAAAAAGGGTGACCGGGTGGCGATCTACCTGCCGATGGTCCCGGAGCTGATAATCTCCGTACTGGCCTGTGCCCGTATCGGCGCGGTGCACTCGGTGGTGTTCGCCGGGTTCAGCCCCGAGGCCCTGGCCGAGCGGATCAACGATGCCGAGGCCAAGCTGCTGATCACGGCCGACGGTGGGTTCCGCCGCGGAATGATCATCCCGCTCAAGCACGACGCCGATTTCGCGCTGATCAACACTCCTTCTATCGAGAGCGTGGTGATTGTCAAGCGAGGCGATTTCCCGCTGAGGGTCAAGGAGGGGCGTGACCACTGGTACCATCGTCTGATGCAGGAAGCCGACAACTACTGCGAGCCCGAGTGGATGGACTCCGAGGACATGCTTTACATCCTCTACACCTCCGGTACCACCGGCAAGCCCAAGGGGATTGTCCACACCACCGGCGGCTACCTGGTGGGCACCTACGCCACCAGCAAGCTGGTGTTTGACCTGAAGCCGGAAGACGTGTTCTGGTGTACGGCCGATGTGGGTTGGGTCACGGGCCACAGTTATCTGGTCTACGGGCCGATGGCCAACGGGGCGACCCAGGTGATTTACGAGGGCGCTCCGGACTGGCCCGACCGCGACAGGTTCTGGCAGATCGTGGAGAACAACGGCGTAACCGTGTTCTACACCGCCCCTACCGCCATTCGCGCGTTCATGCGCTGGGGCGAGGATGAACCGGACCGCCATGATCTGAGTACCCTGCGACTGCTGGGTAGTGTGGGCGAGCCGATCAACCCGGAGGCCTGGATGTGGTATCACAAGCATATCGGCGGCGAAAAGTGCCCGATTGTCGATACCTGGTGGCAGACAGAGACCGGGGCGATCATGATTACCCCCCTGCCGGGACTGACCACCACCAAGCCAGGCTCGGCTACACGGCCGTTCCCCGGGATCAAGGCGGAAATCCGCACGGACAGCGGCGAAGTTGTGGAGCAGGGCGGCGGCTACCTGGCGCTTACCCGCCCGTGGCCGTCGATGCTGCGCGGGATCTACGGCGACCCGGAGCGGTTCAGGGACACTTACTGGACCAAGTGGAAGGATGGGGCTTATTTCACCGGCGACGGGGCCAAGCGCGATGCGGACGGCTATTTCTGGGTGTTGGGCAGGGTGGACGACGTGATCAACATCGCCGGGCACAGGCTGAGCACGATGGAGGTGGAGAGTGCCTTCGTGGACCATCCCGACGTGGTCGAAACCGCGGTGGTGGGCGTAGCCGACGAGATCAAGGGCCAGGCCATCGCCGCCTTTGTAACTCTTCGCGAGGGTGTGGAAATGGACGACAGACTGGAGGAACGGCTCAAGGAGCACGTGGTGCGCAAGATCGGCGCTATCGCGCGTCCCAGGCAGATTCTGTTCTCGGCCGAGCTGCCCAAGACCCGTAGCGGCAAGATTATGCGCCGCCTTCTGCGTGATATCGCCAGCGGGCGGGTGCCGGGCGATACCAGCACCCTGGCCGACCCGACAGTGGTCGAGAAGCTAAAACGGCGCTACGAGGAAGATTAGTCCACATTCCGGGCAGGCGGATACAACGTAATCCCGAAAAATTCCGGGGCGGAGGTGATCACCTCTGTCCCGGAATTTTTCTTTGCTATCAAAAGACTATTGCAATTATAACACTACACAAATAGATTCCTCGCGGTTACCAGAGCAAGTTCCCGCACGCTTTCTGTTTCCTGCCATTCCCCCGCGAGGTGAATTTGAGAATGAAAAGTAATTGCCGGGCATTGATGTTTATTGCGGCGGCGCTGATCATTTCTTCTGTTTCACTGCCCGCGGCTGGGCAAGAAACCGGCGATGCCGGTTCACAGCCGATCCCGACCCCAGAGACCAAAATCAGCTATAACTGGTACCTGTCCTATGTCAACGGGAAAAAGAAGGGTGCTGATCTCGACGAGTTCCAGTTGCGGCGGGGCTATATCAATATCAAATCCAAGTTCAACGACTGGCTCAGCACCCGGATCACTCCGGACCTGACGCTGGACCGCGAGGGCGACGGCAAGGGCGACCTGAAGATGCGCTTAAAGTACGCTTATGTTAAGTTCAGCATGCCCTCCAGGGGGATTTTCACCAAGCCCGCTATCGAGTTCGGCCTGGTGCACCGGGCCTGGCTCGATTTCGAGCAGAAGGTTAACGTGTATCGCTCCCAGGGAACCATGTTCATGCAGCGCAACGGCCTGTTCGGCTCCGCCGATAAAGGGATTACGTTCATGAGCCTGCTGGGCGGCCAGATGGACGACGAGTACAGGAAAAAAGTCAACGACAAGTACGCGGGGCGCTACGGCAGCCTGGCGCTGGGAATATACAACGGCGGCGGTTATCACGCCCTGGAAAACAACAGGAACAAGGTGTTCGAGAGCCGGCTCACGCTACGGCCGTTGCCG
>JAJRTS010000033.1 GCA_024278175.1 Gemmatimonadales bacterium
AACTCACATCCAGCGAATCAGAGTCCACATCCAATGAATCAGCGTCCACATCCAACGAATCAGAACTCACGTCCAGCGAATCAGAGTCCACATCCAGCGAATCAGAACTCACATCCAGCGAATCAGAGTCCGCGTCCAGCGAATCAGAGTCCACATCCAATGAATCAGCGTCCACATCCAACGAATCAGAACTCACGTCCAGCGAATCAGAGTCCACATCCAACGAATCCTGGGGCTCCTGTTCATCGGGAATACTGTCTGTCACGGTGGTGTCGGCAACGCTAGTATCGGCTGCCGTGCTGTCCGGGTCATCCGTACCCTGTGCGTAAGCTACCGGTGACAGGCAGAGCGCGGCCGTCAGCAGGGTAACCATCAGTTGCGGAGTACGCCTTATCAATAACGCTTTCATTAGTCCAACCCTCTCTTCGCGTAATAACGGCCCGTCACCAGATAACTGCCGTGGCGGGCCAGTTCTTGCCGAGTATCTTAAATCCAAAACACAATCCAGCCTGAAATCACTCAATTACAAAGCAAGACGCATACCATCCGTTAAAGGCAAAATGCCGGACAGATAAACACATTGAAGGGGTTGAGCTTACAAGGTATTTCTATTCTTGCAGACACTCGGTGGAAAATTGACGTGCGTTAATAGTCACAATTAATTGTCAATATTCACTCAATATATGGCTGTGGTTTTCCAAATGTTTATTTTGAACAGCGCATTACTTACTGACACAAGCACAAAGGCCGCGCATTCAGCGTGGCCTTTGTGCTTGATTTAATAACTTTGATATCGTTGTCTGTGCGTCATCCTATCCGGCTTATGTCCTCCTGACCACCAGCCCCGTAATCAGCCCGGCCGCCGCGGCCTCGACAACCATGCCCATAAACCAGGTAAAGGCCATGAAATATGGGATCGGCATCACGCTGTACATGCCGTAGCCCATGCCGGTCCCCACGCCGACACCGTAGAGCAGGCCGTATTTAAGCCCGCTGCCCACACTGTGCTCTTTGAACCAGAGCGCGTAAACAAGCACGAACGCGCTTGCCCCCACAATGCTGACCACCTGCATCAGCCCCATCTTCATCTCCGCCATCGGCCGCCAGAACTGGGCCGTGGCAGCGTAGGCATCCGCGAGGATAATATTGTGGATCAGGAAATCAAGCGCCAACCAGCAGAGATACACCCGCAGGATCGCAATAAGGGTCCGCCTGTTCATCCCTGGCCTCCAAAGAGTGGATTGGTGGTTACTTGCCTGGATTTTTTACTTTTTCCTGAATAGTTATCGCCCGCGGAGGGCCATAAGTCAACCACCGCTGACGAAAAACCAATTTACAACTAAAAGATGTTTTTCTTGACAGCCACGCCGTTTACAGCACATTTATGAACTGTAAAGCTCTCCCGCTACGCTAACTGTGCAGACTGTTTCCCAGGCCACTTCCACTGTTGAGAGGTACTCCATGCCGTCCGCCCGTAGCTTTCCCATTGCCAGGTTTCCCTTACTGCTGCTGGTCGCGGCCGCTCTGCTGGCCGCCTGCTCCACGAGCGGAAAAGCGCCGCGAACCCGTGCCGACAATGATTACAAGTACCTCAGCAGCTCCGCTCACCTGGACTCGATGCGGTTGCCTCCGGGGCCCGCCGAGGGCGACACGGTGGGCAACGATCCTCCGGGCTTTCACTGGCAACCGGAGGAAGGCTCCGTATCGTGGGTGCTGGAAATCTCGCGGGACAGCTCGTTCCCATCGGCGGACAAGCTGCTGGCCGATCTAGCGCAATCCCTGCTTCCCGCTCACCGGTTCAGCGCGCCGGTGGAGCGCCACGGCGACGGCGCCCACCTGGTGGCCGGAATGTGGCTGCCGCTGCTGCGTCCCTCTTTTACGCTGGGAGAGGGCCGCTGGTACTGGCGTTGGCGCAATGTGTACGCCGACGGCAGCCTGTCTCCGGCCAGCGACCCACGCTCGTTTATCGTTCCAGCCGACGCCTGGGAGTACACCGTGCCGCCGGTGGAGAAGCTGGTGAAAAATATCCCGGCGCGGCACCCCCGGCTGTTCGTGCGCCCCGACGGGCTCGACAGCCTGCGCGCCCTGATCACAACCAGCCGGCCCCACCGCGAGCTGTGGGAGCGGATCGAGGCGTTCACCGACACGCTGCTCACACTGCCGATAATGCGGGAGCCGCCGCCGTTCCCGGAAAACGAGCCCTTCCGCTACGACCTCTGGCGCACCTACTACGACCAGGCCCGCAAGATGGGCCAGGTGCTGGACTTCCTCGGCTTCTGCCACCTGATCACCGGCGATGACAAGTACTCCGACCGGGCCAGGCAGTGGCTGCTTGAGCTGACCGAATGGGACACCGGGGGCGCGAGCAGCATGTCGCACAACGACGAGGTGGCGATGCCGATCCTGCTCAATGGCGCGCGGGCCTACGACTGGATCTATGACAAGCTTAGCGAGGGCGAGCGGGCAAAAATCCGCGCGATGCTGGTAACGCGGGGTGAGCAGGCTTACGTACGCTGGTGGAATGACCGGGGTATTTACCACCTCAAGCCCTACTCCAGCCACCGGACCCGGCTGGTTAACTACATGACCCAGGTGGCCACGGTGCTCTGGGAAGAGGACGAGGCTCCCCGCAAGTGGTTTAATTACCTTATCCCCGTTATCACCAGCTTCTATCCGGCCTGGGGTGGAAAGGACGGCGGCTACAGCGAGGGCCCCAGCTACTGGCGGATGTATTTCAACTACATGCTCCAGTCCGCTTTCTGTCTTGAGAAGGGCCTGGGCCTGGATGTCCTTCGTACGCCGTTCTACCGTAACGACGGCTGGTTCAAGATTTACGCGGACCCGTATTTCGCGGCTCAGCAGCCGTTCGCCGACACGGGTATCGGCCTCTACTGGCCGGCGGACAAAATCAATCTTTACAGGCTCGCCTCCGTGTTCAAGAACCCCTATTTCCGCTGGCGCGCGGAGATGAGCGAGCCCAGGGGCCGCCTGCCGGTTTCCGAAACCGTGGTGCCCAGCGGAATCATGAGCTTCTTCTGGCTGGACGAGGGGCCCGACGCCCCACGGGCCAAAGCACCCACCGACGTTCCGCTCGACTACCTGTTTGGCGGGGTCGGGATTGCCGCGCTGCACGAGGACCCCTCGGACCCGGACGAGGCTTATATCCTGCTCAAAAGCTCGCCCTACGGGGCCTGGAGCCATATCTACGCGGACCAGAACTCGTTCTACATCCAGGCGTTCGGCCGCGCCCTGGCGATCCAGAGTGGATTCTATCCCCACTACGGCCACCCCCACCACCAAAACTGGACCTGGCAGACCCGCGCCCATAACTCGGTGCTGGTCAACGGTGAGGGCCAGCTTGCGCGGGTGCGCACCTCGCGCGGCAAGATCATCGAATTCGAACCGGGCACGCGTGAACCGGGTTCCGTGGCCCATGCCGCCGGCGACGCCACCGAGGCCTACCACGGCCTGCTGAGCAAGTTCGTGCGCCGCGTGTACCACAAACAGCCCCGCGAGTTCACGATAATCGACGAGCTGGCCGCTCCCGAGCCGGCGCGGTTCGACTGGCTGCTGCACGCGGCGGACAGGATGGAGATCGACGAAGAAGCCCGCACGGTGCTGATCCGCCGGGGCGACGCGCGCCTGCTGGCCGAGTTCATCTCTCCGGAGAAACTCACGTTCAGCCAGAGCGACAAGTTCACCGATGATCCCGGCAACCTCTGGGAGCGTCCCGAGGTGGCCTATCCCGACCAGTGGCACCTGACAGTCTCGAACGCCGAGAAACTGAAAGAGGTCCGGTTCGAGGTGAAAATGAAGGTCTGGCGCGAACGT
The DNA here is from genome assembly GCA_024278175.1 of Gemmatimonadales bacterium. Classification (GTDB taxonomy): domain Bacteria; phylum Gemmatimonadota; class Glassbacteria; order GWA2-58-10; family GWA2-58-10; genus JAJRTS01. The sequence continues at coordinate 3,832 of JAJRTS010000033.1, forward strand.
AGCGCGGCCGGCGACAATGAGGGACCGACAATAGCAGAATTCCTCAACCTGCGCTGGTGATTTATTACCGGTCAAAGCTTGAGTTTTTTAATTGGCAAGTATATAGTGAGTTAGCTGTTTGTACAAATAATCAGCAGCGATGGTATCAGCGTATTGGGAGGGTGCGTCATGCGCGGGCTGACATACATGGTTGTGATCACCCTGCTGGCGGCGGGTTCGCTGGCGGCGGCCGCTGCCGACCGGCCCGCCCCCCTGTCCGTCAGGTTCCAGGTCGGCGTGGGGATGAACACCGGCAACCCGCCCGCGTACGACTATTTGTCCACCGCGGGCATGGTCGGCGGAGAGATTCATTACCGGCTCAATAAAAACGTATCCCTGGTGCCGGCCTCGCTCTCGTTCTATTTCTACTCGGGCAGCCCGGCGGTCTCCCGTAACAGCTCCGGCGGTTTTGCCGAGCAGCGCGGGAGCAGAGCCAACCGGGGAGGTGGCAGCCGCTACGTGGACCCGTGGATCAACCCCTCGTACTATGACCAGTCGTATTACTACAATGGCGGCTACTACGGCTATGGCCGCACGCCGCCCAACCTGGCCTGGGGCATCTCGATGACGCCGGGGATCAAGTTCCAGACAGCGGGCCGCCAGCTGTTCAACTTCTACGCACAGGTGGGCGCGGGTGTGTACAGTCACATCCAGAAATCAAGCTCCTACTACGGGGTCGGCCGCCTGAGCAATACCAGTTTTGCCGCCCGGGGCGAGGCCGGGGTGGAGGTTATCGCGTTCGAGCAGGTCAACGTGGTGCTTGGCGGCGGCTACATGTGGATCCGCAACAACCCGGCGTTTGGCGGGATAGTGCACCTGAACATGGGTTTCCGGGTGGGGTTCTAGGCGGGCTGACACTTGAAAAAAAGAAAAAGGGGGAGCCAACAGGCTCCCCCTTTATAGATATAATCCATAGTCCACTTGCGTTATTTAAACTCAATACTCCCGATTAGTTATGATTCGATAAGCCATTCTGTTCTTTAGACTTCTGACGATACCTAGAACTAAGAATATCATTAAGAAGACGTTTGTCATAATCGAGAATATTCCTTAACTCCAGTTTGCTCCGAAGTTCCTCGCTCGAATACTTGAACGCAAGCTTACCAAAAGCCTCGTCAATAAAAGAAACTGAAGCCACTTCAACATTATTGAAATCAACAAAAAATCTATCTGTTTTACTCCAATTCTCTTCAAGCAATATTCTAATGATTTCTCCATCGTCCCTTGTGACAGTTCTTTTTCTGCATTTATCCTTGAGGTCAATAAGCATGTCTACCTCCTTATTAATCAAAGATCGGGATTTCCTCATCTGCAAGGAAATACCGCCCCTCTTTATCGATGTTAATAACTATATTTATAATAGTGCCATTAAAGAATTGCTTATTTTTGTTTTTCTTAATTTTTTCCTCACCTCCACGATAATCCCACATTACTTTTCCCAAACCTGACACTATATATACTTTCCCCTCATTCACTTTAGCAAATTTAAGAATATGATTCAAGCCCAGTCCAGCAGCATGGTCTCTACTTGTTACGCCTTCCTCAACTGATTTTATAATAGCATTGCAGTCGTTTCTTAATCTACTGTATTGAGGGACGGTTCTCAAAGAATTAAGTATACCAATGCCTTTATCTGCGATGCATACAATCAATATTTTTTCATCTGGGTATGACTGGGCACAGACATAATAGCCACTCGCTGATTCACTATGATCAGTCACATTTGTAATTGTTTCTAATAGCGATAATTTTAACGAACCACGGATCCCTTCAGACAACTTCAAATGTTCTTTAAAAAACCCAACTAAGTGATCCACTAATACTGGATCCAGTTTTAATCGTCTCCTTAGCTGAAGGTTCTTATGTGTAAGCTGTAAAGCATTATCAGGTTTGATTTCTTCCTCAACCGGTAGAGCAAAAAACTTATTGAATCCGATATTAGAAAGAAACTTCTTATTTTTCTTAGAGTTAGGTGGTATATATTGCATTGCACTTGTCGTGCCAAGCACTCTTGGATTGTACCTGTTACAAGAATTATGCCCAATGGATAAATATTATCAGTTTCTGACAAATCAAATACTATTTTCTCTTCTTTTGATTCTGTAGCACTCTTGTATAAACGACTCAATTCATCTGATCGATCAATATCGAGAGCAGTTGGATATTTTAGATATAACGGTTTAGCCACTTTTTGTTCCATTTGCTTATATTAATGGCATCTTACCAATTAACCTCAGAATGGTTTTACATCTTTTATAGTTTGTTGTCAAGAAGATGCTGCTCATAATGCATACGTCCAAACTACTCCGCATCCTACCTCCCAATGGCATCAACTGAGAACTCAATATAACACCACCGCCCCTTCCTGTCCAGCGCATCTGGTTTCTTTACATACACTTACCCCAACAATATCTTAAATATCAACACTGTGCAAAATCCCTGTCCGGGCCGTTGCGCCGGTTGTGCGTTACTGGGAAGCGACCTCCTTTCTTTCCGCTGGAAAGAAAAAGTTGACTTCCCGGCGGCCACGGGCTAAGATTTGCCATATTCCGCACTGCAACAACGCTCACGGCGCAACAACCCTTTCAACAGGAGCTCGTCCCATGCGCAAACTTTTGCCGATCGTAGCTGTTTGTCTCATAACAGCCGCCAGCTGGCTGGCCGCCCAGCAAACCGTGATCGTCCGGCCGAGGGAAATCGACGACTTGCTGGTCAACCCCGGGATCGGGTTCATGACCTTCCAGCGCTTCAACGGCGACACCCTCAACCCCGGCGCCGGCTGGACAGAGGGACACCCGATTGAATACCAGGATTTCGACGGCGACCTGACCAATATCGACCACCCGGCCACCTCGCTGGCCTACTGGCGGGTCTACTGGCGCTATGTCCACCCGGCGGCAGACAGTATCGACTGGGCCCAGTTCGACAGGGTGCTGGAGACCGCCGCCTCCCGTGGCCAGACAGTGATCCTGCGGATCGCTCCCTACGGCGGCAAAGACGACGTACCGGACTGGTACCGCGAGCTGGTGGGAGAAGAGAAGAACCTGCTCCGCAAGTGGCGCACAGACCCCAATAATCCGCTCTACCTGGAGCATTTCGGCGGGCTGATCCGCGCGCTGGGGGCACGCTACGACGGCCACCCGGCGCTGGAAGCGGTGGACGTCTCGCTGGTGGGCTACTGGGGCGAGGGAACCGGCAGCCACGAGGTGGACCCTTATATCTGGCAGCAGCTTGTCTACTGCTACCTCGACGGCTTCAGGCGGACGCATCTGATCTGGCAACCGCTCAACGGCGACTCCCCCGATCCGGGTATCCTGGTGCGCGGCCTGCCGATCGCGGCATCCTGGCCCGACGGGCGCAACAACGGCGAGGGCCCCGACATGCGCCATCTCGGCTGGCGGCTGGACTGCCTGGGTGACATGGGATTCTGGCGCGATGAACAAGGTGACTGGTGCCACATGCTGGATATCTACCCCCAGCAGATCGTTACCAGCGGAATGCAAGACGCCTGGAAAAAAGCCCCGGTGAGCCTGGAAATCTGCGGTACGTTCCGTAGCTGGCAAGGCAAGCAGAAGTACGACACGGAAATGGTCAAGTATATCTTCGACCAGGCGCTCAAATGGCATATCTCCAGTTTCAACGCCAAAAGCTCGCCCGTGCCGGATGAGTACAAACCGCTGGTCGACCAGTGGCTGAAAAAGATGGGATACCGTTTTGTACTGCGAAAATTCACTTTCCCCTCCGAGGTGCGCCCCAACGGCCAGATCCAGTTCGCCAGCTGGTGGGAGAACAAGGGCGTGGCCCCCTGCTACCGGCCTTTCCCGTTCGCGATCAGGCTCAAAAACGACCGCCACACCCAGATAATTGCTACCGATGCCGATATCCGCACCTGGCTGCCCGGCGATGTGGTTTACGACAGCGAAGTCTTCGTTCCGGTCGCCATGCCCCAGGGCACCTACGATTTCGACATCGCCATTATCGACCCCGTAAGCCGCGAGCCCAATCTCAGGTTCGCGATCGAGGGCCGGGGAGACGACGGCTGGTACAACATGGGCAGGATCAAGGTCAGCCACGACGCCGGGCATACGGGACGCGACCCGAACCAGGTTCCCTGACCCTTACGGATAATTTTCTTCACCAGAGACTTTTGATTTAATCAAAGAATTGAAAGAATTGAAAGAATTGTGAGGGGGAGAGACAAAACCTTTTTAAAAAGGTTCTTTTCTCTCCCCCTCACACTCCCCCACTCTTTTTCCAAAACTTCTTGTCAAAGGTCTAAAAGCGTGTTGAAATATTACGAAGTATGGCAATATGGTTGTCAAGGGCCGTTTGTCGCTGGACTGGCCGAAAGCTGATGTGAGCAATCTAATTGCTTGGTATAACACAAATAGCGGAATCAGCAGAAAAAACGGCTTGGCTTGCCTTTGACAACCAGACGAGCGAAATTTTTCACCATAGGGCGTTGAATGTCTTTATTTCAACGCCCCTCTAAATGATAATTCCTGCAACCGGTCTGGGATTATTTCAAAGGTCTCCACAAGTACGGCAACGCCCGCCGGTTCAATCCACGATCCGGCGGGCGTTTGTGTTGCCGCCGTCATAGAGCAGCCAGATGCCGGCCCGGTAATTCCACGGCTTACCGGTTTTCCGCCGGTCCAGCCGCGTTCGGCGCCTCTGCGGCAAACTGCACGACAGGAACTGAAACAGCTTGCCCGCAGGCGGCCTCTGAGTTAGCATTACTCAATATCTTCAGACTTCCTCACGCTCACTTCCGGGAGAGTACCTGATGTGCAATGCCTTCTTCCAACGTTTATTGCTGGCCGCCCTGCTGGTGTGCGCCGCATCCGCCTCCTCCGCCCTGGCCCAGGAGGAACAACAGGAGCAGAAAAAAGACACCGACAAGTTGGAGGAACAACAGTCTGTCACCAACGGCAAAATTACTATCGGCGGCAGCACTGTGGCCTACACGGCAACCGCGGGCACGATGCTGCTCAGCGAGGAGTTCGGTGACCCGCAGGCCAGTATTTTCTACGTCGCTTACACGCGCGACGGGGTTCAGGACCTGGCGCAACGTCCGCTGGCGTTCTGTTTCAACGGCGGTCCGGGGTCAAGTTCGGTCTGGCTGCACATGGGCCTGCTGGGGCCGCGGCGGGTGAAGCTGAACGATGACGGTTCCCTCCCCCCTCCGCCGTTCGGCCTGGTGGACAACGAGTTCTCCCTGCTCGATCAGTGCGACCTGATTTTTATCGATCCTGTCAGCACCGGCTACAGCCGCCCGGCACCGGAAACCGATCCCTCGCAGTTCCACGGGGTGAAGGAGGATATCCGCTCGGTGGGCGAGTTCATCCGGCTCTACGCCACCCGCAACAACCGCTGGGCCTCGCCCAAGTTCCTGATCGGCGAAAGCTACGGCACCACCCGGGCCGCTGGCCTGAGCAACCACCTTCAGGGCGAGCTGGGCATGTACCTCAACGGGATCGTACTGGTCAGCGCCGTGCTCGATTTCCAGACCCTGCGTTTCAACCTGGGCAACGACCTGCCCTACGTGTTGTTCCTGCCCTCTTTCGCGGCCACGGCCTGGTACCACGACGCGCTGGACAAATCCCGCTGGGGCTCGCTGGATGAGCTGCTGGCGGAGGCGGAAAACTTCGCAACACAGCGCTACAGCGTGGCTCTGCTGCGCGGCGACGAGCTTGACCGGGACCGGCGGGGGAAAATCGTGCGGGAGCTGGCCGGGCTGACCGGCCTGAGCGAGCAGTTTATCGAGCGCTCGGACCTGCGGGTAACGATGCAGGCATTCGGCAAGGAACTGCTGCGAAGCCGGGGCCTGACTGTCGGCCGCTTCGACAGCCGCTTCACCGGTCTGGATCGCACGGTCGCGGGCTCGCGTCCGGACTACGACGCCAGCTATGCCGCGGCCCAGGGACCGTTCACCGCCGCGCTGAACCATTACGTGCGCGCCGAACTCAAGTTCGAGAGCGACCTGCCCTATGAAATCCTCACCGGCAGGGTCTACCCCTGGAACTACGGCGACTGGCAGAACAGCTACCTGAACGTGAGCGAAAACCTGCGGCGGGCAATGACGCGCAACCCGTACCTCAAGGTGTTCGCCGCCAACGGCTATTACGATCTGGCCACGCCCTATTTCGCCACGGAATATACGTTCGCCCACCTGGGCCTGGACAAGTCGCTGCGCGGCAACGTGAGCATGGGCTACTACGAGGCGGGCCACATGATGTACATCAACCTACCCTCGCTGGCCAAACTCAAAACCGACATGGCCGCCTTTATCCAGGGAGCGCTCCCGCGCTAGCGCAAGCCGTATTTTCGCTATAAGGCAATTCCCGAACTTTTTGGCCGTTACGCGCAGCAAGCGGGGACACCCCATGGGGTGTCCCCGCTTGCTGCATATTGTCCACGCTTCGATTCTCCGCTGGAGCGCCCCCCTCCCCCGGGGGGCGGGACCATCTGTTCACTACCGCTGCCCCTAACGCCCCGCGGCGCGGCGCCGCCAGAAATAGTAAACCGGCAGCCCACCTGCCACTATCGCCAGGCCGATCAGGCTCTCGCCCGGCCGCGAGAACAGCGAATAGGCCATCATCCACATTGAGACCGCGGCGTAGAGCAGCGGCACCACGGGATATCCCCAGGTTTTATAGGGACGCTCAAGCTGCGGGAAACGCCTGCGCAGCACAATTACCGAGATCACTGTCAGCGCGCTGAACAGGCTGAGCAGGAAGCCGGTGAACGTGAGCAACTGGTCGAAACTGCCGACGCAGATCAGCAGGCTGGCCCACACGGCCTGCAACAGCAACGCTCCGCCGGGGACGCCACGCCGGGGATGCACGCGGGCCGCCGCTTTGAAAAACGCCCCGTCGCGGGCCATCTGCAGGTAGATTCTCGGCCCCACGCACACCATCGCGCTGGTGGCCGCCACGGCGCAGGTGGAAATCACCAGGCTCACCAGCGCCCCGGCCCACGGACCGAACATCGAGTTGGCGGCCACCCGGGCCACGTCCAGCTTGCCCGCCAACTCGCCCGGCGACGCGGCCAGGATATAGACCACGTTCAGGCCCAGGTAGAGCAGCACCACAACCATCACTCCCGCGATCAGGCCCCGGGGAAGGTTGCGCTGGGGGTTGTCTATCTCCCCGCCCACGTAGGCCGCCGCGTTGAACCCAGAGTAGGCGAACATCACCCAGATCAGGCTCACCGCAAACATCGGCCCCGTGCCCGGCCCAGTCTGCGCGGCGGCCGCGGGCACTCTGAGGGTAAAATTACTCCAGTCACCACTTCCGGAAAACAAGGCACCCAGGATCAGGCCCGCGACCAGCGAAACGTTGAGCAGCGTGATCGCGCTCTGCCAGCGCCCGCCCGCGCGGATTCCCAGCCAGTGTACGCCACTGAGCAGCCAGATCAGCCCGATCGCCGCGGCCTGGCCCGCCGAGAACGTAATCGGCAGGCCCAGCACCTCAAAGAGCGGCTCGTGCCCCTGCACACTCAGGACCGGCGCAAAAGTGGACATGTATTCCATGCAGGTCAGCGCGGCCAGGCCAATCGGCGCGCCGATCCCGGCGAAAAAAGCCATCCAGCCGCTGATGAACGCCCACCGTGGGCCGAACGCCTTGCGCAGGTACACGTAATCGCCGCCCACTTGCGGCAGGCTGGCCCCCAGCTCGGCGTAGGACAGGGCGCCGGCGATAGCCAGCAGCCCGCCCGCGGCCCAGACAGCCAGCAGCAGCCACGGCGAGCGAAGGTTTTCCAGCAGGAACCCGCTGGTGGTGAATATCCCTGAGCCGACCATGTTGGACACCACCAGGCTGGCGGCCGCCACCCAGCCGATTTTCTGCACCACCGCCCTGTTGTCGCCACCGCTCACGGAAGCTCCTTTGCCTTGATTGTTTTTCACACCACCGTGACCAGTAAAGTACAGCCTGGCCGGATTGTCAAGATAATCCTCCCGCCCTTGTTTGACCAGCCGGACGTGGCTGCCAAGATTCAATTGTGGGGAGCACCCGGCGAAAAAATCCACGCGGGGAGTTCCCAGGCCCGGACCAGCCCATTCCGGAGGCTATATTAATTTATATAGTAGGTTGGCAATGTTAGCCCTTCTCAAGCGCTCGATGCTGATGACGCTTTGTCTGACCGCGATAGCCGCCTGCGCGGCTCTCGCCCAGGACGGCGAACCCGACCTGAGCACGTTCACGTCCATATTCGACGGGAAAACCCTGGAGGGCTGGCAGCCCTTCGGCGATTATCAGGGCGGCGAGTGGACAGTGGAGGACGGCTCGATTGTGGGCCGCCAGAGCGAGGGTGGCGGCGGCGGCCTGCTGGTAACCGCCAAGACGTACAAGAACTACGAGCTCTACGGTGAAATATTCACCACATGGCCGCTGGACACGGGTTTCTTCCTGCGCATCCTCCCCGAGCGCCGTCACTACCAGATAACAATCGACTACCGTCCCACCGGCGAGGTGGGCGCGGTCTACGGCCCGTTCCCCGGCGGGGGCGGCGGCTACTTCCAGCACTGCCCGCTGGGGCTGAGCCACTGGAACCCCTACGAGTATAACAAGGTGCTGGTGCGGATCGAGAACAACCCGCCGAGGATCAGGGTCTGGATCAACGGGGAGCAAATCACCGACTACCAGGATGTCTATTACGACAATAAACCCGCGTTCCCCGACAGCGGCCACGTGGGCATCTAGGTCCACGCGGGCAAAAGCTGGTGCCAGGGCAGCAAGGTGGCGTTCAGGAAGTTGATGATTAAGGAGCTGGAGTAGGGGCTCATTGATTATGTCAGCCTGCGAACAGATGCTTCAATCCGTCTGTGCTAATCGTTTTCGCTTTGAAAATGAGCCATAGGGGCGACGCATGCGTCGCCCCTTTTTTGTATGCACAGGCAATAAGGTACAGCCGGATAAACTCACGCCTTCAGGAAAATCCGCTTGCGGTAGAGGAAATAGAGCAGCAGCCACTTAACCGCGAACACGCATGCTACATAAAACAGCGGCTCTATCACTCCCAGCTTGTCGATAAACCCGTGGACGAAAATATCCGCGATGTGGCCGAAATTGAACAGCCGCTGGGCCACGTAGATCGTAATCGGGTTCAGCCCGATCACCACGAACGGGAACGCCCAGCGCTTGTAGCCCTTCATGTCGATCACCCAGTAGAATGCCGCCATCAGCAGGCAACTCCACCCGGCCGCGTAAACAACGTAGGAGCTGGTCCAGATCGGCTTGTTGATCGGGAACACGGTGTCCCAGAGCAGCGCAACCACCAGCGCAGCCACACCGGCGCCAACCAGCCCGCGCACCATCACCCGGTCCTCGCGGCCGGAGCGCATCCAGTGCCCGGCCAGCACGCCCGCCAGTGTGGAGGCTGTCGCACTCAGGTAGCTCAGGATGCCAAGATAGTCGCCGCCACCGTAGCCGTACCACTTTCCGGGCAGCAGCAGGCGATCGACATAGCCGGCCAGGTTGCCCTCCGGGGTAAACACTCCCGCCCCGGAGCCCGGTACCGGCACCAGGGCCATCAGGGCCCAGTAGAGCAGCAGCAGGAAAGCGGTCAGCCCAACCTGTGCTTTTTTCCCGCAGTGAAGCATGATAACCGAGGTGAACAGGTAGCAGTAGGCGATCCGGATCAGCACCCCGGTGTGGCGAAGCTGATCGAACTGGAAATCGAGCAGGCCGTTGTAAACATAGCCCAGTAGCAGCAGGGTCAGAAAACGCCGGATCACCTGGCCGTAAAGCTCTCGCCTGCTGTCGCCGCGTGCGATCCGCTTACCCATCGAGTAGGTCATGCTCAGTCCGACAACGAACAGGAACAGCGGGAAAATAAGGTCGTAAAAAGTAAATCCGTTCCAGCTCGTGTGCATCACCTGCGTACGAAGGAACTCGCCCCAGGGCGCATCGACAACATCGGCCAGCTTGCGGATTAACAGATCTCCGCCGATAATCCAGAACATGTCGAACCCGCGCAGGGTGTCGATCGACACCACTCGCCCCCTGGGGGCTCCTGCCAGGACAGCTTCAGTCATACCCGCATCCTCCATCGCTGCGAATGCCGTGAAAAAACCGGAGTGTTTTAAAAAATTATTTCTTTCCAGAGCAATATAACTCTTGCAACAATGCTGTAAATCGGTTAATCTAATATACTACACATCCGGGGAAAGTCGGCCAACATGTTTATCGGGCCGATATTCGGCAATACCCCACCAAACGTTGCACTTCTACTGCCGGACAGGATCCGCACGCTGCGTTGCCGCCGGCTCAAGAAGGTGATCCCAAATCGTGAAATCTTCCCACAGCGACATGCATCTGTTCCATATCCCGGTGATGGGCACGGGGTTTTCCACGGATACGCCCCTGCGGGTGGCGCAGTACGGTATCTCCTCGGTCGTATCGCTGGTGGACGACGTGCTGCTGGAGCAACTGCGTAAGTACTACGCGCACCGGGAGGGCGAGCCGTACACCGAGATCACCGCCGCTGACGATGATCCCAGGGCGCGCAGGATTACCGAGTATTTTAATCTGATCAACCGGATAGTGCAGCGCCAGATACGGGAAATCAAGGTGGAGCCATTCGAAGAGGGCAGCAGAATCAACCGCTATTTCGAGCTGCTGCCGGACAACGAACCCAAGCGGCTCTACCGGCGGATGCTCTCGGAGAGTGATCCGCAAAGCAAGGCGAGCCTTCAGGGGCAATTGCGTGAGTTGGTGAGGCCCGGCAGTATCGATGCCAACATCATGACCAAGGTGGACAGAACCAACTACCGTGGCGACAAGGCGCTGCCCGTGGAGTACTGCGATGCGCTGGCGGCCCTGCGCGGGTTCGCCCGGAGCGAACTGAGTTCCTCGGTGGTTTTCTCGGCAGGGTTCAACCAGCGCCTGTTCTCCTATCTGGGCCAATTCGAGGATTTTCTCCCCGGCCCGGACGGCACTCTCAAGAAAAAAGTAATCCTGAAAGTCAGTGATTTCCGCTCGGCGGAAATCCAGGGCAAGTTCCTGGTCAGGCGCGGAATCTGGATCTCTGAGTTCCGCGTGGAGTCGGGCCTTAACTGCGGCGGTCACGCTTTTCCCACCAAGGGTCTGGTGATGGGTCCGATCCTGGAACAGTTCAAGCGGCAGCGGGAAAAGCTGGTGGATACCCTTTCCTCGGCATATAACAAAACGTTGAAAAACGCCGGGCGCGCCCCGGTGGATGGTTGCCTGCCGATTAAATTCACTGCGCAGGGCGGCATAGGGACCAACCAGGAACACGAACTGATGCTGGAATACTACGAACTGAATTCCGCTGGCTGGGGTACGCCGTTTCTGCTGGTCCCCGAGGTAACGAGCGTTGACCGGGAGCATCTGCAGAGGGTCTCCGTAGCGAGCCAGGATGAAGTGTTTCTCAGCGACAGTTCGCCGCTGGGAATCCCTTTCTGGAACCTTCGCACCTCCGACAGCGAGATCCTCAGGAAAAAACGTGTCGGCGAGGGCAAACCCGGAAGCAGTTGCCCCAAGGGTTACGCCGTAACCAATACCGAATTCACCGACCTGCCGATCTGCACCGCCTCCCGGCTCTACCAGCAGTTAAAACTGAAGAGCCTGAGCGAGAATGGCTATAACGCCGGTCAGATCAAGGTACTGTCCGAGGAGGTACTGGCCAAAAGCTGCATTTGCCACGACCTTTCGGGCAGCGTCAAGCTCAAAAACGGCATCGAGAAAGACGCTACTCCCGCGATCTGCTGTGGTCCGAATATCGCCTATTTTTCCAAGATCGCAACTCTCGAGGAAATGATCGCCCATATTTACGGCTATGGTGAACAGCTCTGCAAGTCCGGCCGCCCCCATATGTTCGTCCAGGAGATGTCGCTCTATATCGAATACCTTAAAAAGGAACTCGAACTGTTCGCACTCGGACTGTCGAGGCACAAGCAGGAATACCTCAAGGAATTCAAGAGCAACCTGAACGAGGGTCTGGAATATTACCGCAAGCGGGCTGAAAAACTTGTCCGGGATGAGTTGGGCCCTTTCCTCGACGACCTCAAAACGCTCTGTTCCTCGCTCGATCAACTGGAACCCAAGCCGGTTTCCACCTGAGCGCTGTCAACACGCGAAGCCACATTCAAGGTGCCCCGTCCCTGACGGTGCACCTTTTTATATGCCCGTTCCTCAGTAACCGCTGCCGTGCGGCCTGCCAGTCACCGCTTACCGGCGGTCAGGCGCTAAGCCCAGGCCAGGGGCGGATTACAGAACAGGTAGCCGTCGCTCACTTGCCGCCACAATCCCCGCACGCATTGCTTGACACACCAGTCCGGCATATTTATGATGCTATCGCACTATCGGATTGCGTACCATTTGTCAGAAGAAAAGGGCAGGGATGGCTAAATCGACGCTTGTGGCGGGGTATTCCGCCAGCCAGCTGATTATCATGACCAACCTGAAAGGAATCAACAATGAGGACAGTATCGTGCTGCCCGGCGGCGGCGGAAACTCGATCAACTGGATTGCCGGGCACATTCTGGCCAGCCGGACCAGTGTCCTGAAACTTTTGGGTGGTGATAGATTTCTGAGCCTGGAAGAAGCGGCTCCCTATGCCCGCGGGGCGCAGCGCCTGAATCCGGGCGCTACCTGCGAGAGTATCGAGCGCATTCGCCAGGGATTGAAGAGCACCGGCAAGGACCTGCTTAAAAGATTGCGGGATATCCCGGACAGCACGCTGGCACAGGAGATTGATATGCCGAACTTTCCGATCAAATTCGAGGAGCCTACGCTGGATGCGTATCTGACGCTGCTGCTTTACCACGAGGGTTATCACACGGGACAGCTCGGTCTGGGCCGTTGCGTGATCGGTAAAAAACCGCTGATCAAATGAACTTGTTACCGGATAGAAAACGGCGGTGTGCACCGCTATAAGGACTTTTTGACCTGACAGCGGCCGGGCCGGCATATTTATTGCCAATTTCGCCGGGTTGGCTGCCGCGACGATGGTGCTGGCGCAATAAATATGCCGGCCCGGCCCTACACTCAACCGGAAAATCATTATTATGAGCGCGCGGGACAACAGACTCTGCTCCTCGGTTCTTGCAACGATCCACGAGACACCACTTGTCGAGCTTGAGCGGATCGGTGCTGAACTCGAGGGCCGCGTACTGGCCAAGCTCGAGTATTTAAGCCCGGGGCTCAGCAAAAAAGACCGGATCGCGTTGCAGATGGTGCTGGAGGCCGAGCGCGATGGGCGCCTTCGCCCGGGGCAGACAGTGGTCGAGTTGACCAGCGGCAACACCGGCACGGGCCTGGCTATTGTCTGCGCGGTAAAAGGTTATCCGTTCGTGGCGGTGATGAGTCGGGGGAACAGCATGGAGCGCGCCCGGATGATGGCCGCGCTGGGAGCCGAGGTTGTGCTGGTGGATCAGGCCGAGGGCGCTGTTGCCGGGCAGGTGTCCGGAGCGTCGCTGGAAAAAGTGGAGGTTGCGGCCAGACGCATTGTCAGCCAGCGCGACGCTTTCCGCGCCGACCAGTTCAGCCTGGAGGCCAACCGGCGGGCGCATCTGTTGCACACCGGCCCCGAGATCATCCGTCAGAGCGCCGGCGCTCTCAGCGCGTTCTGCGATTTCGCCGGTACAGGCGGAAGTTTCGCCGGGGTGGCGCAGGCTCTCCATGAGCATGACAGCGCTACACAATGTTTTATAGTTGAACCGACCGGAGCGGCCGTGCTCTCCGGGCAACCGGCGACGGATGGCGAACACCGGATCCAGGGCGGCGGCTACTCGATAACCAGCCTTAAGATGCTCGAGGGCGTGCGGGTGGACGGTTACCTGCGGGTCAGCGACAGCGATGCGATCCACTGGGCGCGGCGGCTGGCGGCGGAGGAAGGGATTTTCGGCGGGTTCAGCTCCGGGGCCAATCTGGCCGCGGCAGTGCAGTTGCTGCGGGGCCCTTGCCGGGGCGGCGCTGTTGCAATCCTCATTTGCGACTCAGGCCTTAAATACCTCAGCACCGATCTCTGGCCGGAGCTGGAATAATTTCGCCGGGGCTGGCTCCGCGGCTTTGACGGGCTGCGGGGAAGGCCACTGAAGAAAACTTTTCTCCCCTCAAAAAACAACAACTCTTTCTTTCCGCATTAATCCATGGAATCCACTTAAATCAGGGTAATCTGTGATTCAAAGATAAAAAAACCGGGGCGGAGTCTCCCCCGTCCCGGCTCCCGGGCACCCGGGCACCCGGCCCACGGCCTCCCCACACTCCCGGCAATTCTGTAAATCGGTAACTCTGCAAAAAAATTAACCGAGCACTCCGGCGGTAATCCTCTTCTCGTCGTTCGCCACTTTGCCGCCCATTACCCGCGCAATCGTCCCGCCGAACATTCTACCGATCAGGCCCGTGTTCATCTTGCTCACCCACACCTTGCCCCCGTCGTCCTCCCAGACCGCAAGCCCGCAGGGCAGCAGACTGCTCACCCAACGATCGCCGGTCAGCACTTCGCCGGCATAACCCGCGTTGCACATGTTCAGCTTTTGTACCCTGTGAGGAAACTCCACCCCGTGTTTCGCCATCGACTCGTTCATGTCCCACACACTCTGCAGCACCCAACCATCCGCCGCCTCGATATTCCCGCTCAGTTTCGCCACGGTCTGCTCAAATCCCAGCCCGCTCGGCCGGGTGACAATCATCATCCGGGATATCAATAACTTTGCCGCCACCGCAGCCAGTGCAAAACCAGCCAGCACCCCGATTATCAGTCCTTCAATCATTATTATCTCCTAGTTGTAAGGGCATGTTCCGCTTGCGCACGAGCCGCCACCGCACGGACTCTGCTGTCCGCCGCCGCTGCTGCGTCCCACTCCGTGGGCGCTCATCACCCGCTCCATCACCGCCCCGCAGCCCGGGCACTCCGGCTCGGCCTCCTCGCTCGATGACACCAGCAGCTCCACTTTCCTGCCGCATGAGCTGCAATTGTATTCGTAAATCGGCATTGCTCACCTCTCCATTTATTTGAATCCCGCTATCGTGCAACCTGTCTGCCACTGGCTAGAGCAAGCCCGGTGCCACCCAAGTCACTGGAGCTTAACTGCCTGTAATTGAAAGAGATACAAATTCTCCAGCCATCCGCCGACGGATCGGCGGTGCTAACTTAACGTTAATATTTTACACTACCTGAACACATTTCAGCCCCCGATCCGCCCCTCAAAACAAAAAGGACCGCCCCTACGGGACGGCCCTGCTGCTAATCGCGCTGATATTTTGCGCCAGAGGGGCGTTGAAATAAAGACGTTCAACGCCCTTAAATTAAATATTTCGTCCGGGCAAGTTGTCAAGGGCAAGGCAAGCCGTTTTTAAGCGATTTTGCCATTCGCTTTATTTCAAGCAGTTAGATTGCTCGTGCCGGCTTTCGACACCAAAACGGGAAACGGCCCTTGACAACCATTATTCCCCATACTTTCGAATATTTCGGGCACGCTTCCACAGCTTGCTATTTCACCTTGATTTTCACGCCGCACTTGATACAGGCGATGTGCGTGTCACCCGCATTGATCTTGACCACGGAGTGGCAGCGCGGGCAACGGGCGAAACGGGCTTCTTTCAGACTATCCAGTTTCACGGGAGCTCCTCCTGTTGTAATTTCCCTGACATTGTTCGCATTATTACGAGTTGTGGCGATTTTACCCGAAAGCCCGCCTTTCTGTCAAGCATATTTTTACCTGGCAGGGTATTAGGTACTTATCGGCGCTTTTTCAATCTCACCTTATAAATCTCAAACGAAAGGGGCTAATCCTCGGCAAGAATCAGCCCCTTCCACGTGTGCCGGTTTTATGACCGAAAGTCAAAGGTTACCGGCAACCCCCGCTACATTGGCGATTGTATCATGCAACTGCTTGGACTGTCAATCATTATGTTTTATTCACTCGACCATCTGCTGATAATGCCGTAACACCGGCGCGGGCGGAGCGGCCACGGCCCGATAGCGTTGACTCTTAATATCGTTTACGCTAACTTTTTTTATCTCCCTCTTTATGAGATCTCCTTTACCGTTATAAAACCATCTCACCTCCTCGACACCAAACAGGAGGACCTCGTGTCCGTTCCGATCAAACGCAGAGAATTCCTCGGCCTCTCCGGCGGCGCCGCCTTGGCATCGCTTACCCTGCCCGGCATTGTCCGCGCGGCGGGAAGCGGCAAAAAACGCCCCAATATCCTCTGGATAAGCTGTGAGGACATCAGCCGCGAGCTCGGCTGCTACGGTTACGAGAACATCCGCACGCCCAATATCGACCGCCTGGCCGCCCAGGGCCGCAAATACACCAACGCCTATACTGTCGCGCCGGTGTGCGCCCCCAATCGCTCCGGGATTATTACCGCCATGTACCCCAACAGTATCGGCTCCAGCCACATGCGCACCAGCTCAGCAGGCTACGAGTACGAGTGCGTGCCGCCGCCCTATGTCCACTGCTTCACCGAGTACCTTCGCGCCGCGGGCTACTACTGCACAAACAAATCCAAAACCGACTACCAGTTCTCAGCGCCGCTCACCGCCTGGGACCACAACGGCGGAAGGCACGATGACTGGGCAGGGCGAGGGCAGGGCCAGCCGTTTTTCAGCGTGATCAACCTCACTATCACCCATGAGAGCCGGATCCGCGTGCCGATCGACAAAGACCCGGTCAAGGACCCGGACAGCGTGGAGTTGCCGCCCTACTATCCCGATACGCCGCTGGTGCGACGGGACATGGCCCGCTACCTGGACAATATCGAAACCATGGACGGCCAGGTGGGCGAGATCCTGGACCGGCTGGAGCGCGATGGCCTGCTCGACGACACGATAATATTCTTCTGGAGCGACCACGGCCGCGGCCTTCCGCGCGCCAAGCGCTGGGTCTACGACTCTGGAATCCAGGTGCCGCTGATCGTACGCTGGCCGGGAAAAGTCAAACCCGGTACGCTCAGCGATGAACTGGTCTGCTCGATAGATTTCGGCCCCACCGTGCTGAGCCTGGCCGGGGTGGAAGTCCCGGCGCACATGCAGGGCGGCGCGTTCATGGGAGAGCAGAAAGCCGCCCCGCGCGACTACGTTTTCGCCTTCCGCGACCGGATGGACGAGACTTACGATATGATCCGCGCCGTCCGTGACAAGCGCTACAAGTACATCCGCAACTACCACCCCGAGAAGCCCTACGCCCAGCGGATCAGGTATATGGACATGATGCCCACCATGCGGGAATGGCGGCGGCTGGCGGCCGAAGGCAAGCTGGAGGGGCCGCAGAAACTCTTTTTCGCCGACACCAAGCCGGTCCACGAGCTCTACGACACGGACACTGACCCCCACGAGATCAACAACCTGGCCTATGATCCTAAGTATGCCGAGCTGCTGGCCCGGCTACAGGGGGCGATGGACCAGTGGATCGAGGAGATTGACGATGTGGGCTTTGTCACCGAGGACCAGCTTATCGAGCGTTTCTGGCCCGGACACATGCAGCCGGACACCCGCGCTCCACGGTTCACCCCGGACGGCGGAGATCACCGCGGGCCGCTACGGGTCAGCCTGGCCAGCTCCACCGACGGGGCCTCGGTGGCCTGGACCACCGATGAGGGTCAGGACGCGCACTGGAAGCTCTACTCCGGCCCGATCCGCCTGAAATCGAGCGCCACTATCCGCGCCCGGGCGATCAGACTCGGCTACCGCGAGAGCGAGGAAGTCCGGGCTTTTTTCCGGGTGGACTGAACAGGGAGAGAAAATCATGACCGGTAAAATCAGCGATTTGGCAAAAGTGATAGACCATTCGCTGCTGCATCCCACGCTGACCGACCGGGAACTCCGCGAGGGCTGCCAGCTGGCCCGCGCCAGCAAAGTGGCGGCGGTGAGTATCAAGCCTTATGCCGTACCGATGGCCGTGGAAATCCTGGCCGGCTCGGGCGTGAAAACCGGCTCGGTGGTGGGGTTTCCCCACGGCAACAGCCGGATCGCGGTCAAGGTGCGCGAGGCGGCCGTGGCTTGCGAGGACGGCGCCACCGAACTGGACGCGGTGGTCAATATCGGCAAGGTGCTGGGCGAAGACTGGGGCTACGTGGCCGATGAGATCAAGGCCCTGAACGATGTGGGGACCGCCAACGGCGCGATTCTCAAGCTGATATTCGAGAACGATTTTCTCACAAACGACCAGCTCAAGATCAAACTCTGCGAGATTTGCAGCGAGATCGGCGTGGCGTTTGTGAAAACCTCCACCGGCTACGGGTTTGCCCGGCAACCCGACGGCTCCTACTCCTACCGTGGGGCCACGGAGCACGATCTGCGGCTGATGAGGGAGCACAGCGCTCCGGGCGTACGGCTCAAGGCCGCTGGGGGCGTGCGCACGCTGGACCAGCTGTTAAAAGTGCTGGAACTGGGAGTGAGCCGTGTGGGCCTCAGCGCTACGAAGGCGATTCTGGATGAGGCACGGGAACGGGGCTGGGGGTAGTTTTTTGATATGCTGCTTATGTATCATAAAATGATACACAAATAGAATTGTGCAACACGGTCGATGCACAACATTATATCCGTAAAATAGTTCTGTGATATCCTTTTTCGCCCGAATCGTCTTCCCAAAAGATTTCTACATTAAAGGAATCATAATCTCCTGTCTGAATTACAACAGTATTCATATTCAATTTAACAGGATCTCTAGGACCAATAAAATCTATTGATTCAGGATTACCGTCCCTTGTAACAGGATGATCCTTTAAGCCTATATCGTTAATTAGTAGCTTTATATTACGGGCTTCCGCATAATCGCTATTATTGCAAATATCCAGAGTAAATCTTGTATGCCCTGGGTGAATCTCTCTTCCAATCTTCGCTGAAAGTTGAGCTTTGTTTAAAGCCCTTTTCTTGCTTCTCCTTAAAATCACTAAGGACCAAACTGCACATATTAAAACCAATAACGTTATGCCTAAATTAATATAACTCAATTTCTAGTACTCCCTATTTGATTTCATCACTCACCACAAACTTCACCCACCCCCCGGCCTCCGCTCCCGGCGGGACTACTCGCAAGCCGCTCACTCGCTCGTGGCCCCCGGCAAAAAGATTGTGCGCGTTGGGCGCTGCGGTCATGTTCTCCACGCAAACAAAATCCTCGCCCGGCGGAGCGTAAACTATCAGGTGGGTAAATTCCGGGCTGTGGGTCAGGGTCAGCTTAACGTCTTCCTTGCGCCACTCCAGCGTTGCCGGGGCCGTCGGTGAGGCCGGGAAATAGATGTCGTCCATCTCCACCTGGCTCATGGGCCGGGCCACCCGTAAATCAAGGTGAGTACCCTCCACCGCCTTTAGGCCACCGCTGGGAATAAACCCGTCCAGGTCCATGGTGCTGTCGTTGAGAACGGTCAGGTACACGTCCTCCCGGCTGCCGGGGATATTCCAGTACGGATGCAGCCCGAACCCGTAGGGCAGCGGCTCGCTGTCGCGGTTGACCAGGTGGTAGGAGATTTTCAGCCCTTCACCGTCAAGCACATAGGTCAGCTCCAGCGTGTGCTCTATCGGAAAATACCCGTACACCGTGCTGCCTGGTGCGAACTCCATCCGGCAGGTGAACGTAACCGCGCCGTCGCCCACCTCCGGCGTGTCGTAACCCCAGGGGATATCGCGCACCAGGCCGTGGATATGGTTCTCGCCGCGGTTGATCGGGAATCTGAACTCGCGGCCCCGGAAGCTGAACACTCCCGCCGGCACCCGGCAGGGAGTGGGATAAAGCACAGGCATGCCCAGCCTTTGCCCGTCGAAATTTTTTACCGTGTCCGGGCTTAGGATCAACTCCACTCCCCTGTAGGACAACCCGGCCAGGTTCGCCCCGGCCCAGGTGGCCACTCTCGCCTCCATCGGCTGCCCGCCGCCACGGGTCAGCACCACCAACTCCCGGCCCTCGCCCACTTTTTCGATCCTGTAACCGAACATCGCTTCCCCTCCCTCCTGCCGTGCTTTCTCCGGGCCGCAGAACGTACAGAGCAGCGCGATCATCAGCCCCGCCGCCACAATCGACCAGACCGTTTTCGAGTCTTTGTGACTGGTCACGCAGATACCACGGCTGCATTTCATCGAGGTCCGCTCCTGGTTTTCGTTTGTACAGCTTGCGCTTTGCCCTATTATCGTTCCCCGCCACCCGCTTGTCAATCCTCACCGGGGCCAGTGCCGGTAAGACCACGGAGCAGGCGGCCCAGGCATGATTTTTTCAAAGCACCGCTGCTGAATGTCCGGCGCGCTTGACGAACGAAAAAATCATGCCTGGGCCGCACCTTTACGCTTAAAATCTTTTCTTCCTTTTGCCTTTTTCGTAAGCCGTACTCTCGTCGTTCTCCTAGCGAAGTTTCGCCAGGTCCGGGCCAGCACAGCAAAACACGACGCACCGGGTTAAAACAGTGTAAACAGGCCGATCAGAAAAAAACCGTAGCCGGCCAGCGCCACAACTCCCTCCAGCCTGGTGATACGCCTGTCCCTGACGATATAGACAAAATACAACGTAGCCGCTGCCATCACCGGCAGACCGAACCACAGCATGTCGACCGGCACGGTAAGCACACCCAGCAGCGACGACATACCGATCACACCCAGTGAATTGAAAATGTTCGAGCCAAGCACGTTGCCCACGGCTATATCACCCTCGCCCTTACGCACGGCAGCCATACTGACCGCCAGCTCCGGCAGTGAGGTACCCAGCGCCACCGCCCCGGCGGCGATCACCTGCGGCCCTATTCCCAACATCACTCCAAGTTTGACTACGCTACGCACGGTGTAACTCGAACTGAAATAGATCGCCCCTGTTGCCAGCAGCAGCATTACTATAATTTTTATAATTTTCTTTGCATTCTCCTGCTGTCCGTCGTGGTCCAGGTGAAGCTCCTCACTGATCCGGCTCTCACCGGAGAGGACATGCCAGAAGTAATAGGCTATCGCTCCCAGACACACCAGGCCCTCCCACAACACAATCTGTCCATCGATACTGAATACCACCAGCAGAGCACTGGCCCCGGCCAGCAACCATAAATCCAGCGCCAGGTTCTTTCTGCGGAACACCAACTTGCCCGCGTAACACGACGACAACCCGATCACCAGCAGGATATTGGTCACATTGGAGCCGATCACGTTACCGCTGACTATCTCGGGCGCTCCCTCCCAGACAGCAAACAGCGACGAGCATAGCTCGGGCAACGAGGTCCCGACCGAGACGATCAAAACGCCAACGAGAAACGAGGGCAGCCGCATCCATGCACCCAGCCGCACGGCCGAAACCGTAAAGATGTCGGCGCTTTTAACCAGCGCCAGCAGACTGACCACGAAAATAATTATCCAGATCAAAACAGGGCTCAACAAAACACCTCAGCGCTCAATTATTAATGTACCGACCGGTCAGTTGTCGCCGCGCCTGAACACACCGACGCCCTTCTCTGCCTGACGTTCGCAAATCCAGAACGGCTGTAACAGCCATAATACAATACCGGCAGGCTGCAATGTCAATGATGGCGGCTTGTGAAAAGACAGGTGCGGCGCTGAAAACGGCCGCTGCCACGGTGCGCTGACAGAGAAAAGGACGCGGGCCGTCACACTTTTGCCGATGGTCTACTTCTGCGCGGTATGTGGTTTGAGATGGCAAAAAGTGCGCCGGCCCGCCGTATTGCAGAGCCTCTGTTTTACTTTTGGACCTGTTTCGCTGCTTAGTTCTCCGATCAATCAATATTAAAAGCCGCCCGGGGCATGGCCGGCGCCCCGGGCAGCCATTCAAAAACCAGGATCCCCCCATAGGTCCCGGTCTTTGATTTTCCTAAGTTCGCTTACTTGAGCATAACCATCTTGCGGGTTATCTGGGATTCACCGGCCCTGAGGCGGTAGATGTAGACGCCGCTGGGGAGTCGACGGCCGGAGCGATCCTTGCCGTCCCAGAGCACATCGTAGTCGCCCTCGTCCTGGACCCGATCTACCAGCACGGCCACCGTACGTCCGCGAAGGTCGTAGACCGCGAGCTTAACCCGCGCCTGCTGCTCAAGGGAGTAGCTGATAGTCGTACTGGGATTGAACGGGTTCGGCGAGTTCTGGTTCAGGGCGAACGACCTGGGCAGCTTTGCGCCCGCCGGGCTGTTTTCCAGCAGACCAAGGCCCAGTTGGATTGTCACCTGGGTGTCGCTCTCGAGCTTGAGCCGCTCGGAGGTGGGCAGTTCTCCGCTGCCGCGCGGGCCCTCGACAAATATCTCGTAATCACCCACCGGCAGACCGATCTGGAAGCGGCCTGCGTCATCGGTAAACGCGGAGACATGGTCGCCGTTTTTCTGATCGAACAGGCTGACCAGCGTACCGGGGGCCGGTTTGCCGCCGCGGTAGGTGACCATACCCTCGAACACGATCTCCGTCGGGTCGAGCACCAGATTGACCTCTGTTTCCCGGGTGCAGTCCACGTTGGGCAGGAACGCGTTGGCGAACCCGCTGAACGACGGTGAGGCGAAAATGTCGTACACCCCGGACCGGACAACAGCATCCCAGTAGCCATCGGCATCAGAGTACCCCACGAACTGGCCGCGCTGCACGGCGGGGTACGGTGGACCAATCGGGTAGGGGCCGACTATCACATCGCCTGCCGCACTGCCGGCAGTGTAGGAGGTAAGCGAGGCAATGGCTTTATTTTGACTGGCTGGCGGGTCGGACGGCCTGTTGAAAGCAGGTATCAGTTGAACGGTGATCCCCCCCAACGGGTGGCCATCCGAGGCCGTGACCCGGCCATAAACCCGCACCCCGGCACGCAGCATTACTTCAATTTTAGTATCTGAATCGACACTCAGCGCATAGCTGGTTGAGTCCGCGAAATAGCCCTTTGCCGGCGAGACCAGCATGTTGTAATCCCCGTTCGAGAGCCGGAGCTTGAACTCGCCGTCGCTGCCGGAAAAAACCGAGGCCCGCCAGGTGCCGGTGCTCTCGTAGAAGTCGAGCCTGCTGCCGGCCAACCCCTCGCCGGTCTCGCTCACCACCCGGCCGCTGAGCACGTAACCGGCTTCCAGGGTTATCTCCAGCCGGGTGTCCGACTCGATAACCACACCCCTGACCCACTGGCGCGGGAACATCTGCCGGCTGTTGCGCGGATCGAACATCAGATCGTAGCTGCCGGGCATGACCTGCACGCTGAACTCACCAGCCTCGCCGGTGTTGACCCAGCGCGCCTGGCCGGGTGCGGGTGCGGATGCAACCGTGTTACCGTAATCATCGCTTGCCGGTATCCGGATGGAATCAGTGGCCGCGAGCATCAGCTTGAAACCGCTCCAGGCCAGTGGCGTGGACGCATCCAGCATCACAGTGCCCGAGAACAGCGCGCCGAAAGCTATTTCCACCCGGCCGGCATCCAGCTCAGAGCCGTCGGCCAGCGTGAACACCCCAACCTTGACCCTCTGCGAGGGATAGGGATACGGGGCGGCCACGTTCACCGCGTAGTCACCCGCCAGCAGGGCCGTGCGCCACTGCCCTGTGCTGTCCGTATATAACTTATAATAGCGGGGAAGATTGACGTCGTTACCGTCAAAACCCAGCATTGGATCGACAAGGTCGGGAGATACAGCCCGGGCGGGTTCCTCGAAATAGATCACCCCGCCATCGCCGCGCAGCACACTGTCCATCGGGACGGCAGGGTCGTCGTTGGTTATCACGCTCCAGAGATTGACCTGCGCGCCCTCGACCGGATTACCACGATCGTCGTAAACGGCGCCGCCGATCACGCCGCCGGCGGCGAGGATAATGTCAAACTCGATATCGGCTGTGATCTCGTAGGGACCGGTTGTCTGCCGGGGCACCAGCAAATCCGCGTTGGGCCGGACCTCGGCCCGGTAGGTTCCCCCCGAGAGGTTGAGGCTGAAAGAGCCGTCCTCCGCCGTGTAAACAGTGCGGGCATAGCCGTCACCGTAAAACGTGATCCAACTCCACGCCAGCGCCTGGTTGCCGGCGTCCAGCAGACGGCCGCTGACCCGGAGCCCGCTGTCGAGTGTGATCACGTAGCTGGTATCGCTTTCGATCTTCACATTTTCGATCACAGGCTGGGGCGGATAGATGATTCCGGTATGAAGGTAGATGTTGTATGCGCCGGGAAACACCGCCACGCTGAACGAACCGTCCTCGCCGGACTGGCCCCAGCGGTACTCACCCTTATCGTCGTCCACGAGGCTGAATCCCACGTTGGGCGCGGCTTCCCCCCGGTCGGTTTCGATCCGTCCGCTGAACACGACACCCCTGGCCAGTTTAAACGTGACCGATGCGCTCCCGCCCTTGAACGAGAACTCCGGCTGCTGCTGCCCAGACGGATACGGCCCGCCCTGCGGTCCTTCGATATTGACGCCCCACGTGCCGGCGGGCAGGTTTTCCACAAAGCGGCCGTCACTGCCGCTGACAGCCCTGGCCCCACCGATCCCGTCGTACGACCAGAACTGCACCACAGCGCCCTCCACCGGTCCGCCCTGGTCATCGAGCACAACGCCATCGACCCGGCCCGTGGCCAGCGCATCGACCGTCAGCCGGTAGCCGATTTCATCGCTACCGCCGTCAGCACTTGCCATCATCCCATTGTCCAGCCAGCGGATGTTCCCGGGGTAAGTCTCCACCACCACGTAATACGTCCCCGCCACGTCCAGGCTTGCCGCCACCAGGTTACCACCGGGCCACATCAGCCTGCCGGAAACATCCGCCGACCGGAAAGACACGTTCTCGTACAGGATATAAAAACCACTCTGCACCTGCGTACTATCGGGCGCGAACAGCCGGACAATCACGTAGCCCATCTCATAATTATCCGTTTCCAGCGGCAGGGCCTCGATCCGTACATACTGGCCCTCGGCCGCCTCAAACTTGAATACATCGATATCCTTGAACGGCACTCCCGCGCCTTTCAGCGTGTCGCCGAGCACCAGTTGCTGGGCTGTCTCCCAGTCTCCGTTAGGCTCCACTTACGCCACCGCGTTTTCGGGAACGGGCAGCAGCGCGGCCAGGCTGTCCACCCCGGCCAGCATCGTCCCGCCGGATTCTCCCAGCAGATCGAAATACGCGCCCAGAGCCGCCCGGTCCCGAACGAAATCACCGGCCGGCATGGATCTGATCCGGCCGGCCAGGCCCGCCAGCAGCAACTCACGCTCCCGGCCGGTGGGCTGACGGTAGACTTTGCCGGCGGCCGGCTCACTTGCCAGGTTGTCAACCGTGGAGAATGAGGTCGGCTCCAGCACGGTGAAACCGGCCGGAGTAACCGCAGGCTGAGTGTTCTCCGGTCCCCGGAGCGCCTCGTTTTGCAGATAGCCGATAAGCCTGAGATGACCCGGAGTAACATTCAGCGCCGAAAAACCCAGGGCTGTCAACCCCAGACTAATGCAGGCGGCAAGCAGTAACAGTCTCGTCCGATTCAGACCGTGCAGCTTCATCTTCTTATCTCCCCGTTCCGTTGAATGAACGCCGTCAGCGGCATCAGATAACTTTACCTGGGGGGAAATCAAAAAACCGGGCATGGTCGGCTCCAATAATGCAAGCGTTTATTTATCATCGGAACCGGCTTTATCCGCTTCCGATGTGGTCCGGGCGCTCTCCTGCGCTTTTTCTATCGATTCCAGGATGTCGCGGGTGGCGCCGAAAGCTATAAGTTCATCCCAGCGGGCCAGATCCAGGACAACGTTCTCACCGGCAAACAGACTGCGTACCATCAGCCCGTTCAGTTGGTCCCTCATGGTTTCCAGCCGGCTTTCAAGTTGGTCCACTTCCGCCCTGATTTCCTGATCCGCACCGGGCAAATCAGCCGGGGAGTCGCCTGCGGAACCGACCCCTCCGTTAAGCAGCGCGTAATCAGTCTGTGCAAGCCTGTCGCTGGTGGTCTTGATCTCTTTGTTCAACTCCCCGATTCGTTCCCTCTGGTCGTTATTTTTAGCGAGACGTCCGTAGAGTTGATCATCGAACAGCGAGAACTCCTGGGCGAACTCAATCACCGAGCGGCCGAGCCTGATCCGCTCATCCAGGCCGTCGGGAACCTGCCACGATGGCCGGGCGTGGTTGCCGGCTTGAGCGCCGCTCAGACAGATCGGCAGCGCCAGCACTCCGGCCAGAACTAGTTCGATTATTCCCCGGATCATGTTTTTTACCTCTCCAGCAATCAGTATTCCTGCAGAAAGTTTTGGCATTCGGCCCCTTCGCCCGCAGTAAATGGCAATTTGCGGACCAGTGCCGCCGTGCGACAGGTGAGATCGTTGGCAATCATCACATTTATATGTTTTTCAATGAGTTATGATAAGGGGACAAAACTGGTGCGGTCTGACCACCGAAAAAACAACGATGAGAAATTTTCAGATTTCTGATACCCACTCTCGAAAATCTGACTAAATCAGAAACGCATGGTCAGTGCGGAGCTGACTACATTCTTGCGGAAGTTCAGTTCGCGGATCGAGGACTCGTTGCGGTAGAATGATGCGGTAACAGAGGCCTCCAGCCGTCGGCCCAGGCCCCGTGAAAGCCTGATCACCGCACCGTTGTTATCGTTTTCCTCGGTGATGATATCGACCAGCAAAGGCCGGCCGGTTTTGTCCGAGTAGCGCTTGAGCTCGAAAAAAAGATAGGCGTTGAGCAGTAGCTTGCCGGGCAGGCGGTTGGCGTAAAGGACTGTAAAGCGATTGTTCCAGTAGGAGAACCCGTAGTTGTTTGAGTCGTTGCGCACCAGCGCCCATGAAAGATTAAGCAGCATGCCCCGCGTATAACTCAGGCCCAGTTCCAGTTGGTGGAGGTTGTCGCGCTGCCGCCGGTCGAGGCGCAGCAGACCATCGCCGCCGTCGGAAACATTGATCAGCCGCTCGAAAGCCCGCCGGGTAAACGTATAGCCGGCCGAGAGCGAACCGCTGCGCCCCAGCTTACGCGAGAGCCGGAAGCCAGGGCTGTGGGAGACATAGTCGAAAGTGTTAAACGTCTGAAAATCACTTACGGTAAAGCGGTACTCCAGCCGCAGGTCGGCCCCACCCGCCAGGGCGAACCTTGTGGCGCGGACGTGGCCGCTGCCGCGGATATAACCTTCCTCGCTGAGAAGGTTGAGTGGATTTTTTTTGAAGACGTTGCGCAGCTTCATAGCGCCGCCGTAGCCCACGCTCCAGTTCTCCGCCAGACGGTTCCTGCGCACGGCGCTCAACCTGTTGACCAGCACGTCGCCGGCCACCAGTGAACCGCCACCGCCGAGCCGATGGTGATCTTTATAGCCCAGGTTATAATTCAGCACTGTCAGAGCGCCGGGCGAAAGCATTTCAAGAGTGGTAAACAGGGAGGTGATCACAGCTCCGCCGGAAGTCTTACCGGAACTGCTCTCGAACACGTTATCGTCGTATTCCCAGCCGGTGTTGACACGGCCTTCCGCGCTAATACGTGTCGCTGCGAAACAAACCGGGGGTAACGCACATATCAACAGGAATAATGCGGACAGGAACAGCCCGGTGGCGTAACGCGGATATGGGGGGTATCGGGGATGCACCTTCCGCACAGTCCTTCGGAAGAATTGCCTAGTCCAGGTCCGTTTTCCCGTTCAGTCGCTCGTGTAGTTCTCTCAGGCTATCCAGATCCGCCGCCAGTGAATCGCGCCGGGACCGCAGCAGAGTGGCCAGGCCGGTTATATCGTCCGCGGAAAAGCGACCCAGTTCCTGCATCAGGCGCAACTCTGTTTCCGGGTCAGTCATCTGGATATCCAACGAGATACTTCCCGCCACCTGGCTGGTGTTCAGGCTGAGATCCGCGAAGTTATCGCCGCGCTCCATCATCGGCTGCCGCGCTCCATCATCCGGACGGAACCGCCCTCCGTTTACATCTCCAGCCGCCGCGGCCCTGCTCGATGGCCCGGTCTTATCGAACAGGGCCAACTCCTGGGTAAACTCTCCCAGCCGGCTACGCATGACGCGCTCCTCGTCCAGCCGGACGAGGCTCTGCTCCAGAGCTTGAAGCGCCCGGCTCCAGCGAATCTCGATATCCGTCAAAAACGCGCTTTTCTCCGCGATCTCCTCCGGGGAATCCTGCGGCCGGGTTTCAACCAGTCCGGCCAGGTCGGCCAGCGAAATTCGGCTCTCGCCGCCATCCTGCTTTTTTTGCCCTTGCTGCCCTTTCCGCCCCGGCTCGCCATCAACGGAGGCAAGCCTCTGCCTGCGCGCGCGCAACCTGTCGAAACGCATGGCCAACATCCCGCGCGGCCCGGCCGGAGAGTCCTTCATCAGCCTGCTCAACGAATCGAGCGCGGCCGTGCAGGCCGCCACCGCGTCCAGCCTCAGCCCGTCGATTTCCTGCTGAATCCCGTCCAGGCGCGCGTTGACCAGATCGAGACTGTCGGCCAGGCTCTGGCTTAGCGCCAGCACCGAATTGAGCCTGTACTTGTCCAGCGGCCCGAGCGGCCCGCCGCCCTCGCGAAAGCGGTCGATCCGGGCCGAGAGGTCGCTGGAGCGCACGAGCATCCCCGCGCGAAACCCCACCAGCTCGTCGTGGACAGCAACCAGCGAATCAATCCTGGCGCCCAGGCTGTCGACCCTGATCTCCACCGGATCGAACTGAGCTGGCAGCACAGCGGCGGCGCCCGGCACAGCGGCCAGCAAAACCGGCAGGACATATTTCAGTTTTAGTACACTCATAGTAGCCTTAAGGTGTCAGAAACCTGAAAGTTTTCCTTCCCATCCCAGGCTAAAATGCAAGAGCCGTGCCGCCGCCATTAATCTTTCCCGTCGTATGGCTCCGGCGCTCCGCTGGTTTTGCCGTACTTTTTGCGGGTAAAGCGATCCAGGTTGTCCTTGTAGCGCCGACCCGGGGGATAGTCATCGGTGTCCTGACGCCAGCGGGCGCACTCCCGGCGGAGCCGGGGCAGCACAGCGGCGTAGTTCTGATCCCCGGCCAGGTTGACAAACTCCCAGGGATCGTTCTCGGTGTCGTAGAGTTCTTCCGCTGCGCGCGGGACCATGAACAACCGCATCTGCTCGGCGGTAAGCTCGTTACGGTCACGGGCCTCCAACAGGCTGGTCCAGCTCTCGGAACTCATCAGGTCGCTGGAACTGGTCCAGACCCGGGGCCGCCCGTTGTGGATATA
This sequence comes from Gemmatimonadales bacterium, assembly GCA_024278175.1. Classification (GTDB taxonomy): domain Bacteria; phylum Gemmatimonadota; class Glassbacteria; order GWA2-58-10; family GWA2-58-10; genus JAJRTS01. The sequence continues at coordinate 32,921 of JAJRTS010000033.1, forward strand.
TTTGAAACGCGCGTCACGCACGCCGCGCTGGTTGTCGTCGTGGTTGTGCCAGTTGCGCTCCACATGGACATAGTCCCGGATTTCGCTGTCCGGATCGGCAAACATACCGGTGGCGTCGCGGCCGTGCATGTCTGCAGTGGCTTCGGCCCCGGCCGCGGCAAGCAGGCTGGGAGCCAGGTCCACCGTACTGATCAACGAACGGCAGACACGGCCCGCCGGAGCATTGCCCGGCCAGCGCACGATCATCGGCACACGCACCCCGCTGTCGTAGCACGAGCCTTTGGCGCGCGGGAACGGCATCCCGTTGTCTGAAACGAACACGACAAGCGTGCTATCGGTCAGCTTTTCCTCGCTCAGCCACCGCTCAATCCTGCCGATCTCGCGGTCCATGCGCGTAACCTCGTCGTAGTAACCCGCCAGTTCCGCGCGGGTAGCCTCGTCATCGACCAGATAGGGCGGCACCTCGGCATCCGAGGGAGCGGCCGGGTCGGGCAGGGTATCCTGCTGATACGGCCGATGGGGGTCGTGGAACCCGACAGCCATAAAAAACGGGCGGCCTCCGGGCCGTTTGTCCAGGGCCTGTTTCCAGTCCCACTCGCTATCGAGCACCATGTCAAACTGGGCCGCTCCCACCGGACCCAGATGCAGCTTGCCCACATTGGCGCTCCAGTATTTCTTCTCCCTGAGAAAATCAGGTAAAATCCTGGTGCCCTCCGGCAGCGGCACATGCAGGCTCTCCGCGCCCGTGGCATGGGGGTACCTGCCGGTGAACATGGTTGTGCGGCTGGGGCTGCAACTGCTGGTGGTGACGAATGCGTTCGTAAAGCGTACGCCGGTTGCGGCCAGCTTGTCGATATTTTCCGTGCGGATTGTCGGATGGCCGTAACAACCGAGGTCACGATCGCCCAGGTCATCGGCTATCAGCAGCAGGATATTCGGCGGGCGGCCCTTGCCCCGCGCCGCTGCCGTTGCCGGCGCCGCTCCTGCAAAAGCCGCCGCCATCAGGCTGCCCAGAAAACTCCTGCGGTCGAGTGTACTCATTGAGCGCTCCTTGTTGTCAATGATAAAGCCTATAGATCACAGATTACTCAGATTTGAAAGAACTTTCACGGCCTTCCTTAACCACCCCGGTACACGACCACGCAGCTTCACAGGCTGCCACGGAGTTACGACCCCCCGGCGGTGGGCCTCGCTCACTCCTGCCTGAACGGGGCCGGGCCGCCGAGAATCTCGCGGCGCACCTTGCCGCTGAACACGTCCATCAGGTCCACCCGCCGCGCGTTGGGATCGACATCGTTCGTTTCCGCGATCCAGCGGTCGCACTCGGCCGCCAGGCGCTCCAGACGATCCCGGTAGTGCTCATCGGCATGAATATCGGTAAACTCCCAGGGATCGTCGAGAGTGTCGTAGAATTCCTCCGATACGCGCGGAACCATGAACAGCCTCATCTGCTCGCGGGTCAACCGGCCGGCATCACGCTCGGCCAGCAGAGACTTGTAGCTCGGTGAGTTCAGCACGTCCAGCGGCACCGTAAGCATCTGGCGCGGGAAAAAGTTGCGGATATACTTAAAACGCTTGTCGCGCACGGCCCGCACATGGTCGTCCAGATCGTGCCAGTTGGTTTCCAGGTGGACAAATTCTCTTGCACCCATGCCAAAGGGTTTGGCGAACAGGGCACTCTGGTCAATTCCCTCAATGTCCCCTGGGATATCAAGGCCTAGCAGACCCAACATGCTTGGGACCAGATCGACCAGGCTGAACAGTTCGTCGCAGACCGCTCCTTCCGGAAACCGACCAGGCCAGCGCACTATCAGAGGGGTACGGCAGCCTGAGTCGTAGCAGGAGGTCTTGGCGCGGGGGAACGGGATGCCGTTGTCCGAGAAAAAGACGACAACGGTGTTCTCGCGCAGACCGTTGGCTGAGAGCCAGTTATCGATTTCCCCTGTGACCCTGTCCAGCCGCGTGACCTCGTCAAAATACATCGCCAGATCCCCCCGGACCTGATCGGTATCCGGCAGGTAGGGTGGCACAACCACGCTGGAGGGATCGGCAGGGTCGTCGATAGCGCCGGCCTGGTAACCCCGGTGCGGGTCGTTGAACCCCACCGCCAGGAAAAACGGTCTGTCCTGTGGCATATCTTCAAGCACGGCCTTCCAGTTGCCGATCTTACCATCCACCTTGTCGAACTGAGCCGCCGCGTTGTCGCCCATGTGGAACTTGCCCACGCTGGCCGAGTAGTAGCCGAGTTTTTTCAGGTAAGTCGGCAGCAGGTTCACGCCCTCGGGAACGGGTACGTGAAGGTCCTCGGCACGGATGGAATGGGGATAGCGCCCGGTGAAGGTGGAGGCGCGGCTGGGGCTGCAACTGCTGGTGGTGACGAATGCGCTGGTGAAGCGCACTCCCTGCGAGGCGATCCGGTCCAGGTTTACCGTGCGGATTGTCGGGTGGCCATAGCAGCCCAGGTCCCGATCCCCCTGGTCGTCTGCTATCAGCCAGATTATGTTCGGCTTCTTGGACATTGAATGATGCTCCCTGTGGATGTTATCTTCCGTTCTCTGATTGTAAGCGGCGGGTAGCCGGGTTACATTATATCAACCGGCAATTGAAAAATTGCACTCAATCCCTCTGTTCGCAATAATGTTGCGGGCCGAGGCTCTTAACCGTCCTGATAGTTGAGTAAATTTTATCATCGCATATTAAATGTTAGTTAACGCTGAGAACGGAGAGATGCGATGGGCCTGGCTAAAGGAAAATACGGATATTTCGACGAGAAAAATCACGAGTACGTAATCACCCGGCCTGATACGCCCCAACCCTGGTACAATTACCTTGTCAACGACCTGGGCTATGTTGCGCTGATCTCCCACACCGGCGGGGGCACCAGTTTCTTCCAGAGCGCCCGCGACAAGAAAATCCTGCGCTACCGCTACAACTCGGTCCCGGCCGACCGCCCGGGGCGCTGGCTCTATCTCAGGGACATGACCAGTGGCGACTACTGGTCCTCCACCTGGAACCCGGTACCCAAACCGGCGAGCGAGTATACTTTCCGCTGCCACGTGGGACTCAACACGCAGACAGTGATGTCCACCTATGCGGAGATTGCCAGCCGGCTCACTTACTTTGTGCTTCCCCGCCGCCCGGCCGAGGTCTGGCTGGCGCGGCTGACCAACACCGGAGACCGCAAACGGATCATCCACAGCTACTCCTACGGCGAGTTCAATTTCTGGGGCACGCTTCGCGACCTGCTCAACCTGGACAACTGCCCCAAGTGCAGCCGTTACCATCTCGATGGCGATACGATTGTCCACGACACCTACAACGACCTGGGCGACAACCTGGACAACATGCAGTGGGTCAGGCATTTCGCCGGATTCCGTTCTTCACATAAGCCATACGCAATCAACCCGGAGCGGCAGGAGTTCCTCGGTGATATCTGGAGAAGCGAGAGCAACCCGCTGGTGGTCGAGAGCGGCCGCGACAGCAATTTCGAGGGCAGCGGAGACTACCCGATCTGCGGCCTGACCCATCGCTGGGAACTGCAACCGGGAAGTAGCGTGGAGTTCGCGTTCGTGCTGGCGTTCGGTAACAACGAGGACGAGATGCGCCGGGGACTGGAGGCCGCCGGGAATATTGAGGAACTGCGGGAATCACTTGAGCAGGTAAAAGAGCGCTGGAGCGAGCGACTCTCGTTCTTCCAGACCGCCACGCCGGAGAAGGAGGATTTCGATCCGTGCGTAAATACATGGAACCAGTACAACGCCTATATCAACGGCCTGCTCTCCCGCTCGATTTCCCCCTACAACTGGGGTGCAGACCGTGGACTGGGTTTCCGCGACACCCTGCAGGACCTGATGGGCGTCTGCCACAGCGAGCCGGAGTTCGCCAGGCAGCGGTTCCTGATGATGGCCGGGCTGATCCACAGCGACGGGATAGCGGCGCATAATTATTTTCCGCTCACCGATACGCCCGACATGCGCGATTTCTTCGACGACCATCTCTGGCTGCCGTTCACTGTGGCCCGCTACCTGAAAGAAACCGGCGAGATGGGCCTGCTCGAGGAGCGAGTCCGTTTTGTCGACGGCTCAGGGTCGCAGAAGCTGATCGACCGGCTGGAACTGGTGCTCGACACCACCTGGCGCCTTCGCGGCAAACACGGCCTGCCCCAGACCGGCCACGCGGACTGGAACGATGGGCTGAACCCCGGTTCGATGGAGAGCGAGAGCCTGTTCAACGCCATGCTGTTCTGCGCCTCCGCCCGTGAATTGGCGGCTATCGCCGAGTTCACCGGCCGAAACGAGCTGGCCGCCAGATGCCGTGAGCGCTACGAGGAGATGAAAGAGCTGGCCAACACCCACGGCTGGGACGGCCAGTGGTACAGGAGAATCCTGCTGGCCGATGGCGGCTGTATTGGTGGCAAAGATGTTTCTCCGGGCAGCATCTTTCTGGAGCCGCAGGTATGGGCCGTGATCGGCGGTGTGGCCGAGGGTGAGCGGGCGCGCACGGTGATGGACAGCGTGTACAAGCATCTGGCCCGCAAGCACGGGATCAAGCTGCTGGACCCGCCCTACACCGACTACGATCCCAAGTGGGGCTCGATCAGCATTTTACTGCCCGGCCACAAGGAGAACGGCGCTGTTTTCTGCCATGCCGCCAGCTGGGCCGTGGTGGCCGAGGCAATCCTGGGCAACGGCTCCCGTGCCTGGGACTATTACAAGCGGATGGCCCCCACCACCAACAGCCGGATCGCCGAGGTCCACGAGACCGAGCCCTATGTGTACAGCCAGCATATCGCCCAGGAGCCGTTCCACAAGATCGGCCGGGCGCGCAACAGCTGGCTCACCGGCAGCGCCACCTGGTTCACCCTGGCCGGGCAGCAATATATCCTGGGAGTACGGCCTGAACTCGGCGGTCTTTTTATTGATCCAACCATTCCAGGCTGGAAAGAGTTTCGTGTTACCCGCAAGTTCCGCGGCGCTACATATGAGATAGAAGTCACCAATCCCGGCGGCGTGGAGCGCGGAGTGAAATCAGTTACAGTCGATGGCAAGGCAATCGAGGGCAACCTGGTGCCGCCTGCCCGGGCCGGGGCCACAGTGAAAGTGGAAGTTGTGATGGGCTGAGGAAAATAAAGATGACACTTTGCCGAATAGTTGGCTACAGATGGGAAAAACTGTTGTTACAATGCAATATCAGCTAAAGTTTTGAAAAATCTATTGCAATAGCTTGCTTTGTTACGGACAACAGAAGGGTCCAATAATGCAATAATGTCCGGGGCATGTCTGGTTTTGTGGTATTTGCCTTTGTCGGTTCTTCTTGTCGCAGCTCTTAGATTCACATCGAGAGTACGCTTTGATAAAGCTTCAACGCTTTTTATCAAACTAAAATATTCTGATTTAAAATTTGTTGTACCGTAGAACGTCTCCAAGGCCTTGACATCGGCAGCTATCCATGCTTCCATATTTTGAACCATCAATTGACATTGCACATCTTCCAAACCACTGATATCCCAACGATCATATTTCTCAAGGTGCAACCAGGGATTTGAATGCTCCACAGGACACTCTGAATCAACCAGTAGAATAATTATACAATCCGGATTTGAGCGCCGAGCCCTTTGAAAATCATTAAAAGCGTCACCTCGCCCACCACAGGAGATAAATGAAATCTTGCTTTTTACCTGATCGCCTAATGATGCATCTTTTTGCACAAAGCTCTTAAAACCCCTTCTTAAGCGAATATGTACATCTGTATTACCCGGTGGCCCACCTCCCTCTACATAAACTCTGATTTCTTTCACCAAAGGTTACCTCCGATTTCTCCTTTCAGCCATAATTGTCCTAAAGAATATTCATCCAACCACTCTTTCAAGTTTTTTTTGTTCAAACGCTTAAATGCCGTACCTGTCATTTTTTTCTCACACACAATAACTGCTTCAGGTATATCATTAAATTGTGAAATCAAAATATCAGAATGCGTAGTAACTATTAATTGCGTTTCCTTTGATGCCTCTATCATTAAGCGCGCCAACTCAGGAAGAAAATCAGGGTGAAATCCAAATTCAGGATCTTCAATACATATTAGCGGCGGTGGGTCCGGGTCACACAATATTGCAAGCAGGCACAGAAGCTTAATGGTTCCATCTGAGGCCCTGTACAAGGGCACTGCTTTTTCCAGATTTCTTTCCTGAATATAAACATTTAACGTTTGCTGCTCAGATTTGACTTCAAAATCCTCAAAATAAGGATTAAAAATTTCCATAATTTTCATCATTCTACTTTTTGTGGCCCTATCGAGTTTCAATTCGCTTAACACATTTGCCAAATTTGTGCCATCTTCATATAGATGGTCAGACTCCTGCCCAGATTTATGAGGCATCCGAATAGGTGCATTCCGTCCTAAATTCCAATCCGAATATATTATCATTTTCTTAAAATTTTCAGAGAGAAAGTATAATTCCGGATACCTTTTTGAATCCTTAAATTGCTCAAACACCGAACGTGCGGTGCTTATTTCATTCGAATCCAGCTTTCTCCATCCACGTTTATCTTTTCCCAATAACCAGGCCTCTCCATTCTTATAATAATAATCACTATTTTCCAAAAATGATTTATAGTTTTTTTTACTTTCTAAAGTAATCACTTCTTCTTCTATACCTGGTTTTTGTCCTATTGCCCCTACTACAATCTTGTAAAAAAGATAGTTATTTGGATACCAATCATGCTTAACAACCGTTTCTATTCCAAAATTATTTTGATCAGCAGCGCCTTTCCATATTAAATCTCCAATTCCTCCAGACTTATTGATCCCCTCGTATAGCCCCATAACCGTCGATTTAAGGATGCCAATTGCTTCAAGAAAATTTGATTTCCCAGAAGAATTCGGACCAATAATAACATTGAGCGGTTGCAATTCAATTTCCTCAAACTCTCCGCTGAAACTAAGAAAATTCCAAAGCCTCAAAGATTTTATAAATACTTTGCCTTCCATATCTATCTCCAAAAAGGTAGATGGTATATTTTATCCCTCAACCAATTTGCCACATATTTGTTTTAAATTCAATGTCTGAATTTATTCCCTGTTGTTTTTCTGCCCCTCCCACAATTCTCCAATCCTCTCCAGCGTCGCCGCCCGGTTCTGCTCCATCTCGGCCCGGCTGCCGCTTCTTACCACTCCGCTGGCCGCGCCCGGATGTCCGCTGCCGATATCCAGCGTGCGCATGATCTCTCCAATATCAAATTTTGCATAGTGCCGCTGCCCGGCCAGGGTCAGGCTCATCGAGAACGACAGGTCGTTGGTGCGCAGCTTGCGCTGGAACAACGGGGACACCTCCAGCACGGCCATCGCCTCCGGGGCCAGGAGCTGCGCCAGATTTTTCATCACCCGGGCCTTGCGCGTGTGTTCGCTGAAATCGAGCAGGATTATCTCGCCGCTGCCGCCCAGCAAGCCCATCTCCTTTTCGATCAGCCCCAGCATGCTCTCTTCCCCGGCCCGGAAACTGTCGGCACGCACAGTAACCTCGTCGCCGGCGGCCACGTCCTCCAGGGTCTGGTCCATCAGCGACAGGCACAGCCAGCGCAGAAACTCCCGGCGCTCGCTGAACGAGCCCTCGCGCTCCTTGATCGCACAGTCGATCCGCGAGGCCGGCGTGTCGGCGCGCCAGTCTTCGATAGACTCATAGGCGAACGAATCGATTTTATCCGCCGCCGCGGCGATAACCTCTACCTCCCCGTCGATCTCGAACTCCTCGGAGAAATGGTCGACAATCACCCGCGCGCACGAGGGCGCAATCTTGCGCAGTCCCGGTATCTCCCCCTGGTCGAACCCCCGCAACTCCAGGTCGTCGAAATTGGCCACGTGATGGTCGAACCAGATCCCGCACTGCAGGGGGTAGGGCAGGTCGCAGACGATATCGAAGGCGCTGGTGGAAATCCGGTTGTGGATGATGTCGTTCGGCCCGGCAAACGCGAAATTCTCGATCTCCATGTAATATCCCACCAGCGCCGCGCTGGCTATCCCGTCGAAATCGTCGTGGGTCACTATCCTGTCATGCAGCATATTTTAACGTTCCATTCTTTCGAGTTTAAACAGGCTCCACCGCGACACCCCTGTTTCCGGCAAATTAGCCGGGCCGTGGGGCCAAGTCAAGCCGCATCCGAGGAGCCACTTGACACGACAGCCCGTAAGCGGCTAATATGTTCAGGCTTGCCAGGCGGTTAATGCATGTCCGACCAACCACTCGTCCCGAGCACAGGAGACTCCCATGAAACGTACCATGCCGCAGTCGATAGCTCTTGCCGTGCTTGCGTGCCTGCTTGCCACAAGCCTGCAAGCGGGCAATAACAAGCAGAAAAAAACCGCCTGGAACTGGATGGCGGCAAACCACAGCGAGGCCGTGACTACCTCGCGCGAGGTGTGGGAAAATCCCGAACTCGGCGAGCTTGAATACAAGTCCAGCGAGGCGCTGGCGGCTTACCTGGAGCGCAACGGGTTCACGCTCGAGCGTGGTGTGGCCGATATGCCCACTGCCTGGGTTGCTACGTTCAGTAACGGCGAGGGCCCCTCGGTGGGATTTCTTGCCGAGTTCGACGCTTTGCCGGGGCTGAGCCAGCAGGCGGGCAACCCGGTAAAGACTCCGCTGGTCGAGGGCGGGGCCGGCCACGGTTGCGGGCACAGCCTGCTGGGAGTGGGCAGCGCCTATGCCGCGCTGGGAGTGAAAGCCGCGATGACCAAACACAACATCCCCGGCTCGGTCAAGGTTTTCGGCACACCCGCCGAGGAAACCCTGGTGGGCAAGGTCTACATGGTCCGCGACGGGGTGTTCGACGGGCTGGATATCGCCCTGGGCTGGCATCCGGGAAGCGCTAACGCCGTGGCGTACAGCAGCAGCCTGGCGATGAGCTCGATCAAGTTCCGCTTTTTCGGGCGGACCGCTCACGGCGCGGGCGACCCTCATAACGGCCGCAGCGCACTGGATGCGGTGGAGTTGACCGATGTCGGCGTCAATTTCATGCGGGAACACGTGATCGACAAGGCGCGTATCCATTATGTGATCTCCGACGGCGGCGGAGCGCCCAACGTGGTCCCCGACCGCGCCGAGGTCTGGTATTTCGTGCGCGCGCCCAAAACCGAGCAGCAGCGCCCGATTCTCGATTGGGTCCGCGAAATCGCCAGGGGGGCCGCGATCATGACACAAACCAGGATGGAGGAAGAACTGCTCTCTTCCTGCTACGAATTTCTGCCCAACGATCCGCTCTCCCGGCTGTTGCAGGAAAACCTGGAGCAGGTGGGCGCACCGGAGTTCTCCGCCGGGGACTGGGAATTCGCCACCGAACTGGCCAGGAGTTTCGATGACCCACCTGAAATGCTGCTTGACACTACACTGGGTGAACTGAAGATTGTGCCGCCCGGGCAATGGGGGTCTACCGGTGGCTCCGTCGATGATGCCGACGTGAGCTGGAACGTACCTTATGCCAGATTATATACGGCCTGCGCTGTCAAGGGAGGTAACAGTCATTCCTGGCACGTTGTCACCTGCGCGGGCAGCGAAATCGGTTTCAAGGGAATGACCACAGCCGCCCGCACACTGGCCGGGGCCGGGGTGGAAGCCCTGCTGAACGAGAAACTTCGCAAGGCCGCCTGGGAGGACCTCCGGGAGAAACTCGACGGGCGCGCTTACGAGTGCGGCGTACCCGAGGGGCTTCTTCCCCCGCACAGTCGAGCTGGGCAGGAAAACTACAGGGCGAAATAAAGAGTGTTACTTAACGTTATATAGTGATTAAAATGGCCGTTCTGCCAAATAAAGTTTTCAGCCTGCTGATCAAGCCCGCGGGCAGTTTATGCAATCTGGACTGCGACTACTGCTTCTACCTGGGCAACGACGACGAGTTGGGCTACGACAAGCAACTGGCTACTATGCCCGACGAGGTGCTCGAGCGGCTTGTGGACGACTACCTGGGCTACCGTTTCCCCTCCTCAGTTTTCACCTGGCAGGGCGGCGAACCAACCGTGGCCGGGCTGGATTTTTTCCGTAAGGTGGTGGACTGCCAGATGCGCCTGGGCACCGGCGGCCAGAGCGTGGCCAACGCCCTGCAGACTAACGGCGTGCTGATCGACGCCCAGTGGGCCGGGTTCCTTCGCGACTACCGCTTCCTGGTGGGAATCAGCCTCGACGGCCCGCAGGAGATCCACGACCACCATCGCCTCGACCGCGGCGGCAAGCCCACCTGGAGCCGCGTGATGGACGGTATCGAGAACCTTCGCAGTGCCGGCACCGAGTTCAACATCCTCTGCATGATCACGAAGCTGAGCCAGGACAGGGGACGGGAAATCTACCGCTGGCTGGTGGGCCAGGGGTTCACTCACCTGCAGTTCATCCCCTGCGTGGAGTACGATCCCGAAACCGGTGAAACGGCCCCGCAGAATGCAAGCCCCGAGGGCTACGGTCGCTTCCTCTGCGACATGTTCGACGAGTGGTACCACGCCGGCGACATTCACCGCATCAGCGTGCGCACGTTCGATGCGATAGTGGGCAAACTGGCAGGGAGCCACCAGCTCAGCCTCTGCAATTACGGAGAAAAATGCGACCACTACCTGGTGGTGGAAAAGGACGGTGGGGTCTATCCCTGCGACTTCTACGTGGAGCAGAAGTGGAGCCTGGGCAACATCATGAAGCGGCCGCTGGCGGAGATGTTCAACTCAGACCGGGAACGCTCGTTCGCCGAGCTCAAATGCACCTACCCCGAACTCTGCAAGCCCTGCCCGCACCTGGAACTCTGCCGGGGCGGCTGCCCCAAGGACCGCCTGACCGCCGGCGGAGGCAGGTACGGCAAACCGACCTTTCTCTGCGAGGGGCTGAAGAAGTTTTTCAGCCACACGCAGGAGAGAATGCGCGGGCTGGCCGCCGAGGTTGCGGCCCGCGATCAGCCGGTGCATTCGCAGCCCGCCCGCAGCACAGTTGCCGTCAGCGGGGCTGTCAGCCGCAACGCGCCCTGCCCCTGCGGGTCGGGCAAAAAATACAAGCACTGCTGCATGAAAGGGTAACCACCGGCAAGAGGGGCGTTGAAATAAAGCTTCAACGCCCTCGAATGAAATATTTCGCTTGGGCGGGTTGTCAAGGGCAAGACAAGCCGTTCCTTTTTATAATACTGCTATTTATGTTATTCCAAGCGGTTACATTACTCACGCCGGCTTTTGATCGGGCACAATCAGGAACGGCCCTTGACAACCCCTGTTCCCAATTCTTTCGTTTTTTCAACACGCGTCTAGAGCTTATTACTATGCAGCGGACAACTAATTGAGTATAATTATGGCGATGGCTCGGGTGTTGCTCCTTACTAACAGGCCGGATGAGTATAAAGGAAATTGTTAAGATGTCTTTCCAGCTCAAACATATGCTTTTTCTCGTTTCGGTTTTCGTAACCGCTGCCGGCGCTCGCGCCGAGACGGTCCATAAGACTTATTTCGAGAACACGGACTACGAACTTCACGTTTACGAAATCCACGGCCACGAGTCCGGCCCTACGTTGATGATTATCGGCGGGATCCAGGGTGACGAGCCGGGCGGCTACCTCTCGGCCGACATGTACGCCGACATCAGCCTGGCCAAGGGCAACCTGATTGTGGTGCCGCGCGCCAATTTCCACGCCATCCTGCTTAACCAGCGCGGACCCAACGGAGATATGAACCGCAAGTTCGCAGGCCAGCGCAACCAGGACACCGATGCCCGGATTGTTTCGATCCTCAAAGAGCTGATCAGCCGCAGCGATGTGCTGCTCAACCTTCACGATGGCTCCGGATTTTACCGTCCCACCTGGGAAGACAACCTTCACAACCCGATGCGTTTCGGCCAGTCGATTATCGCTGACGCCGATGTTTACCGTGGCCCACAGAGTGGCAAGGTGATCGAGCTGGGCCGGATCGCCCAGCGCATCTGTGACCAGGTCAACCAGCACGTGGCAGAGGAACAATACAAGTTCCGCTTCAACAACCACAACACGATCAGCAAAAACACCAAGCACATGGAGCAACGCCTGAGCGCGACATATTATTCGTTAACGCACCATGAGATCCCGGCGTTCGGAATAGAGAGCAGCAAACAGATTCCCTCCAACGAACTCAAATTGCGGCACAAGGCGATGGTGATCAACGCGTTCATGAACGAGTTCGGGATCGTCCCGGAAAATCCGAAAATCCTGGTGGAGAAACCAGAACTGAACCACCTGATAGTGCTGATAAACGGCAGCGAGCGGGTGGCGGTCAAGAACGGCGAAACCCTGCTGCTGGCCCCCGGCGACAGGGTGGTCATCGAGCATATCGACATGGACAACTACCGTCGCGGCCTGGCCGCCGACATTATCGGCATGGGACAGCTCAACGACCTGGGCAAAGATTACCAGATCAACTTCCCGACCCGGATAATCATCCGCAAGGACAGTTTCAAGTGCGCCTCTATCGATATCCGGCTCGATGCCGATAAGACGGCTTCCACCGCCCCGACAAGGGTTGCGGAACTTGCCACAGCCTGGCCCAGGCTGGAGTTCCTGACGATCAAGGTCGACGGTCAGCGCCGGGAGGTTGGCGACCGCGACACACTGAAGGTGATGATCGGGCAGGTGATGGTTATCACCGAGGCGGTGATCGACCAGCCCAGTTACGGCAAAAGCCTGGTGGTCAATTTCAAGGGCTTTGTCGGGGACATGAAGAACAACACGGGTGAGGACCGGGGCTACGAGATCCATACAGACAACGGGATGATGCGCAAATACAGCCTGGATGGCAGGGGCCGGGTCTACCCGATAGTGGTCAGTTGCATGGGCCGCGATATCGGCACGGTAATAGTGCGGCTCGTACAGCCCCAGGCCTCGAACCTGGGCCGTTGATACTTATATAACTTTATGCATATAAAGGGGCGGCCCGTGACCGCCCCTTTATATTACCTTATGTATACGCTACTCCCCGATCACTTTCACTATTACCCGCTTTTTCCTGCGGCCATCGAACTCGGCATAGTACACCTGCTGCCAGGGCCCCAGGTCCAGGCGGCCGTCGGTAACGGGCAGCACCACCTGATTGTGGACCAGGATGCTCTTCAGGTGCGCATCGCCGTTGTCCTCGCCCGTGCGATGGTGCCGGTAGTCGGGGCCGAACGGGGCCAGGGTTTCCAGCATCTGGTCAATATCGGCGATTATCCCGCTCTCCGCATCGTTGACCCAGATCCCGGCGGTAATATGCATCGCGCTCACCAGGCACATCCCCTCGCTGATCCCGCTCTCGGCCACCGCCCCCGCCACATCGTCGGTGATCCGGATATACTCCCGGCGCTTATCCGTTTTGAACCACATGTACTTGGTGTGCGATTTCATCGCCCCTCCGCTGTTTAGTTTAACCTTCGATAACCCGGCCATCGAGTTCGTGCATACTCAATGTTTCATAGAGCGGCCCGCGGGGAGTGAGCGTACTCCTGATCACGCTGACCCGGCCTGCACTCCAGCGCGGCCAGCGCGGGGGCGCGGCTCCCGCCACAGCGTCCCAGTCCGGCGCGGGGCCCGGCTTGCGCCCTGCCCGGGCCAGGGTAAGATGGGCGCGCAGCGGTTTGTCCGCCCGGCCGAAACCGGCACTGTCCAAACACTCCTCCACTCTTTCGGCCAACGAGGAAAGCTCCCTGCTTGCGGCCAGCCCAAGCCAGAGCACGCGAGGATGGCGCTCCGGGCCGAAATGGCCGATCCCGGTCACACAAAGCTCGAACGGCGCCACTTTCCCTGCCGCCTCGGCCACCGCCGTGCTCACCGCGCCGATTCGCCCTGGCTCGATCTCACCCAGGAAGCGCAGGGTAAGATGAACGAGATTCGGCTTGACCCATTTCATGCCCGCCAACCGGCCCTCCAGAGCGGCGCTGAGCTCTCCCACGGCCGAGCGCAACCCCGGCGGCGGCTCCAGTGCGATAAATGTACGCATCCACTCTCCCGGTGTGATGGTGACAAGTCTGAAAATGTTTCCCTGCAACATGTCCCTAATATTCAGTATAATGCCGGGTTTGACAACCCGGAATTTCGCCCGGTGGTTGACAGCGGGAGCGGACACGGCTTACAATTCAATAAAACGCGCTGAAAACGTGTTAATAATAGCGAATATGGGAACGGGGTTGTCAGGGGGCCGCTGAAGGCATGATGCACGTGCTCTTGACAGCGAGAATGATAATGATTTCACCGGCCGTTGAATGTTTATCTTCAGCAGCGGCCCTCTAATCACAGGGAGGCAAGGATGAGGAGCAGGACGTGCTTGTACGTGTTGACGGCGGCGTTGCTGTTGAATGTCGTGGAGACTTTCGCACCTGCCCCGGTGCGGGCCGCCGAGCCGCTACAATCGGGTTGGGAGGCCGTGCCCCGGCTGCTTGCCCAGGGCCTGGGGGCCGACCCCCAGGGTTCGATCGGTAAATGGCCCGGCGGGTACAAAGCTCCCAACCTGGTCGTGACTGTGGTGGTGCTGCTGCTGCTGGCCGGCGCGGTTATCGGATTTATTCTGTATGCGCGAAAGCAGAAACAGGATGAGCAACGGGCCGCCGAGAAACTGCGCTGCAACAGGAGCCGGGACGGGGGCTGAAGCAAGCCAGCAAGGGAGACCGGCAAGTTACCGCAGCCTTCGTAACCGGTGGCTCCACCCGCGGAGAGCTACCTCAATGAAAGAAATCTGTGCGCTGGATAGTGGAACGTTTTTTGAGACGCACCGGAAAAGCTACCACGGGGCAGCACAAAGGCACACCGGTAAGTGCACCTCGTTTGCCTGCGCTGACAGCTACATCACTCAGGCTGCTCAGCCTTTCCCTTGAGCCGGGTGGCTGACCCGTTTCAGCGCCCGGCCCGCCACAGCGAATCATCGGCCACCGCAGCGCTGTCCACCGGGTAGCCCATCGGCCTGAGTACCCCGGCAATGTACTTCCGGCGCATCTGCACGGTAGTCGTATCAAGAGCCAGCGTTTCGCCGCGCAAGGTGTCCACTCGCTCCCAAGTGACAGTGATCTGCCACGGGATAGTATCGCGGACGCTCATGCTGTCCGGCGGGGTCACTCGCTGACCATAGATGGTGCGCCCGTTAACGCTGTCGATCCGCGTGAACAGCACGATCACCAGCCCCTTGCTGGCCTCATCCGAGGGTTTACCCCGCAGTATATCGTAACCGAACAGCGCTGACGGCAGCAGGAGCAGTATAAAGAGAAGCGATTTCATCTTGCCTCCTTAGAGAGAATTGTTATCCGTATCAGTCCCCGGAGTTCCCGAAACATCTGTAGTACATGTGCGATAAACATTCCCGTGCAACACCACGGTTGTTTTTGCATTAATGTCTATTGCGGTCGTACAGTTCTGGAATGAGTTGCCGATGGCATAGGAACTATTGTTTCCGGCCCGCCAGCCTGTTGCCGAATCATAAAAGTTATTGCCGTTGGCATTGGAAGTCGACGCACCGCAATACCAGAAATCATTGCCCACAAGAGATGAGAAACTCTCCGTATTAGTTACGGCATATGGAACTGAATCATCCGAAGGCCCGATAAACACATTCCCAAGAATTTTTGCATAATTTCCTGCAACGTTTATCGCCTCATAGGTCGTATTGATAAACGTCATTTTGTTGCCGATGATATACCACCAGCCGCCACCTGTCCCGGCCTGTATACTTTTCACCTTGCGAAACACGTTGCCCGAGATAGTATAAGTACCAGACGACCCCATCCGGCTCTCAATCGTTGAGAAATATCCGGTGGAATTCATAACGATAACATGAGCGGCATTATATCCCATGACCTCGCCGGGTGTCGAAAAGTCCGGCGTGCCAAACACACAGTTCTGGATAAGTAGCGTACTGTCGCCGGCCGCCGAACCTGCTGCGTTGTTGTAATGCTCCCACCAGGTTTTTATTAGCCGACACTGCTCAATTTCTACCCGACCTAAATCCACTATCATAGTCGGAAACCAATCGTTCTTGCCGGCATAAAACTGTAAGTTCCTGAACCGCAGGGCGGCCCCTCCGACCCCGGCGTGTCGATCCGCTGTAAACTTAAAAATACTATAGCTTCCGGAGGGACCGCCCCTAAAAATGGTTTTATCCTTACCGTCACCAGTAACGGTTATGGTTCCGTCTATCCCGCCGGCGGTAGGCAGTGAGTCGTAGGCTGTCCCGCCCTTGTACCACCAGATCGTATCCGCTGACGTACCGCAAACGTAGATATCCCCACCACTTGCTTTTAGCTGATCTATACACCAGATCAGCGTGTCGCTGTCCGAGGTATCGGCTTGCGTTCCACCGAGCATGATAAACCTGGAATAGCCTCCGGCGCGCTGACTGTCGGCCGCGGTAAAACCGAGGATATAGTCGTAGATCAGCGTATCGAGCGCGGGCGCGCCACCGCCACCACCGCCGCTTGGATTATCGCGTACGGAGTCGATACGGGCATCGAGCAGGGTATCCTGTGCGGCGCTGGCAGTGGCCACACTGTCGAGCCTGATGCTGTCGGAGTCCACCCGCTGCTCCAGAATCCGCACAGATTGCGTATCGGCCTTGGCGGCCAGGCTGTCCAGGGTCTGCCGGCCGCCCAGCGGCCGGGAAGAACCGATATATTGAGCGAGCGATGGCGCCGCACAGACGAGCAGCAACGCCAGCGCCATTTCCAAATATGACTTCATCGCGTATCTCCTTAATTTGTGAACCAGTCTTCTTCGCGAACGTTGAACAGTATCTGGTGGCTGGCGGCGGCGTTCTGCTCCGTTACCCTCAGGGCAAGCCTGCTGCCGCTCCAGCCGCTGCACTCCACACCCAAGCAAATAGCTGAAACGCTGATCGCCTTAACATCGAACGCTATATCCGCCAAAACCGCAATCGACGACTCCACGGCCAGCCGCAGACCTGATCCAGCGTCCTGGTTGGCTGCCACCGCCAGGCCGAAGTCGTGGTCCGCTTCCCCTGCCGACCCGACATTCAGGCGCAGATCACCGGAAGTAGAACTCCAGGTGATCGAGTAATCGCCGCGAAAGAAAAAATCGAACAGGATATCGCCGCAGTCGTATTGCATCAGCTCTGCATCTCCGCGCTGAAATCCGCCTGGCCGGCCTCATCGGCACGCAGCCAGGCCAGCACCCTGAAAGTGGTGGAGCCGGCCGGCTGGTAACGCACCGTGGGCAAAATCAGCTCCATCTGTGAGTTGGAGGAACGCGGCATGTATTTAAGCGCTCCGTCCTGCTCTATCCCGCAGGTAAACTGTACGTTGGCGCTGACCCGCAGCGCCGAGAGGTAAGTGCTGCCGTCGAACGTGTGGCTGAGCAGCTCCGCGCCGCTTGCCGCCAGCACTTCCTGGCCGCTGTCGTGAGCGCTGTCCGTGGTGCCTCCCGCGCCGCGTGTGCAGCCGGTGAAAGTCAGGTTGTCCGAGCTCGAACCCAGAGTGATCTGCTCCTCGCCGGCCCGCACACCCTGTCCGGGGCTGAAAACACCGTGGGCAACCGTAACCGTGGTGGCTCCCTGCGCCAGCGTGCTGGCGAGCACGCTGGCGTTGGCCTGGACCACTTTGGTCGCAACGCTGGTAATGAATTGCATCGGAGCGCCTCCCTTATGATATCTCGTTGATCGTTGCCGCCAACCTGTGGACCAGATCCAGCTTGTAGGCCGCGCTCGTACCGGCCGGGACAACCACCCGCCGATGGATCGCCACGCTGGCCGAGACAAGAATACTGCCCAGCGAGTGCGGTGCTTCCCAAATCCCGGTGGGACTGCCCGAGCCGTTGTCGTCGCAATAGGTCACCCATCCGCTTTCATCGCTGCCGTCGTTATCCTGACAGTCGATCGTAACCACACTGCAATCGTAGGCCGCGCGCACGGCATCGCCGGAAGTGTGGGCGGCCGGCGAAGTGTTGTTGTGCCCACGGCTCACCGTGAGGCTGGCCGTACCGAACCCGGCCGTGATCAGCATTTTCTCCGAGCCGACCACGATCACCGGGTAGTCCGTGTCTGCAAAACGTGGGGCCGCCAAGGTGATAGACTGCACGGCGTTGTCGATATCGGCGGCCAGGGTAGTCTGCTCCAGTGCCACCCACAGCGCTCCCGTGGCGGTCTCGCCGTTGGTACCGTCGAGCCCGGTCTCCTCATCCGGGTTGGAGAACTCGCCCTCCACGCTGACCATCGATTCCAGCGTGCCGTTCTTGTAGAGTCTGAGTACGCTCAATTGCCACCCCCTCCCGCCTGTACCGGCGGATTCTGTTCCGATCCGGCCAGCTCCAACTGGCGCTCGAGTTCCTCCAGCGCGCCGCCGGTGCGGACGTAATCGTTAGCTGTCTGGTTAAGCACCTGCTGGAGCTCCGCGTGGCGGCGCTCGATTTCGGCGCGCTGGGCACGGAGTTCGTCCAGGCGCTTGCGCATGTTTTCGATCATAGCCAAGCATCCCTGCAAGTAGAAATTAGTGAATCTGAAAAATATCAGTCCAGACCGTGGTGGTTGATGCATTGCAGAATCGTTCCGACAATATCGGCCAGCTCTGACGCCGTAACAGTGTCAGCGTCCCAGTTTGATGGCGTTGAAACATTTGCCATGGCCTGTAACCCCTTTGCCGCCGGTCCCCTGAGCACCGTACTGCCATCGAGCTTGATGCAATCTCCGGAACTGGTATTGTGCTCGATCATGGCGCTGACGTTGCCGCTGGTGTCGTGGAGTGCAACCCTGCCACCCCAGACATACCAGCCAGCCCATAGCAGACGGGATGAGGTAGCTGAATCTCTCCTCATATCAATCAATTGGGACGAGTATTGCGTGTTCCACGTCGAGGTGCCGCTGCCCGTGAGCGCAAGAACCCCACCCTGAATCGATTCAACCGTCTCAGCGCGCAAACTGACTACTTCCTTGCTGCTGTCCTTGATTTTCAGGTAATCATTCCCGGTGGAATCGGCTACAATTTCGACCAGATCATTTGAACCGGCTGATCGTGTTGAAAGCCGCCCGCCAATTACCTGTAGTTCTCCGGCGCTGTTATCCCACCTGACATGATCGGCAGTGCTGTCCCCGATCACCACGTCACCCACATTGCCACCGCCCACATTGACCCGGAATACCTCCGAACCGGCGTTGTCCAGTGCCAGCAAGCCCGTATTGGCATCCGGAAAAATCTTGACTCTGGCTGTTGTGCCAGTTGCGGTTTCGATACCGCCGCTGCCTATCTGGCCGCCGGACGCTTCCAGCTTGGAGCTCGGGTTGTACCCGCTGGCGAAGGTGGTGCTGCCGGAGATCAGGAGCTTGCTGGCGTCGATCCTGATCCCCTCGGTGGAAACGTTGATCGAGTTGACCACCTCGTTGTACTGCACGCGAAGGTCGATTTCACCGGAGTTCTGGGTGATCTGGCTCAGTGTGCCGGGGGTCCCGGTTCCCACCACCGTGTCGGCCAGGTAGGTCAGGCCCGCTTTCTTCTTTTTGCCCGTCCCCCCGGACAGCCCCGGCGCACTGGCGTTGCCGCTGTAGTCCAGTGCTGTCACCCGATACTCCCAGCCGATCTCCAGATCGCTGTCGGAGCCGGTGTGGAAGAACACGGTGCCGCTCCAGTGGGGATCGAGCACCTCCCACGCTCCGCCGCTGAGGCGGCCCTCGATAACGAAATGGCTGAAGTCAGGGCACGGGCCACCACCGATCGAGGGCTCGGAGATCACCAGCCTCGTGCGCCCGGTCTCCTCATAGAGCGTAACCGTCGGCTGGTCGGGGCCGGTAGTGTCGTCGGTGAGCAGCACCGCCGCAACCTCGCTCCACTGGCCCGGCACTTCCCAGCGGCTGACCGCCCTGACCCGGTACTGGTAAACATGGCCGGGTTTCAGGCGACGGTCGGTGTTGTCGTAGTGGATCAGATTCGGCGTCGGCGTCTGGTCGTCTTGCTTCAACTGGTACTCTGTCAGCCGTTCCCAGCCCGACCAGCTCTGGCCGCTCTGGTCGAGCTTATCCTGCCGCTCCAGCTCATAGCGGCCGAGCATGCCGGCCTCGCTCTGGAGCGGTCTGAACCGGACTATGATCGAAAACGCCTGGTAGGAGCCGACCGGCAGCCTGCTGATCAGCGGAAAAGTCCCGCCGCCGCTGTCGAACTGCGGCGCCCCGGGAACGAACGACGAGGGGTCCAGCGGCCGGTTAAGCTGGAATTTATGCTGTGACCTTGCGCTCTCGCCCCAGCGGTTAACCGCGGATATGGCCAGCAGGTGGAGGCGCAGTACGTAGGGATACGGGGCCTCGTAGACGAACTTTTCGCCGAAAGTGAATATCCCCTGCTCCCGCCAGCCGCCCTCGCCCAGCACATAAACCTTGTAGCTTGACGCGCCGCTGACCTGGTTGAGCATACTGACAACCAGTCGGCCCGGCTCACTGCGAATCCGCCAGTCATCCCCGGCCGGCACGTCCGGCACCAGACCGGTAAGGACTATGTTGTCGAACGAGACCACCGGGCTGCGCGCGCCGGAGCCATGCACGGACCTGACCCCGCAATCATACTGCAGGGCCTCGTCGTAAGCGCTGCCTGTCCAGGCGTAGTTGGCGCTGCCATCGGCTGTAACACTGGCAACCGGCGCGCCCCAGTCGCGGATGTTGCTCAGGCGCTGGAACAGCTCGTAGCGGACAACACCGCTGCTCTGTTCGCCCCCGGCGGCCTGCCACGTCCAGTCGGCCCTGCCGTCACCCAAGGGCGTAACCACCAGGTTAGAGGGCGCGTTGAACTGGTACTCCTCGGAGGCTGTCTGCTCGGCGTCGAGCAACACAACCCCGGCCCAGTTAATGGCGGAAAGGTTACGGTCAATATTTTTGCGCGTGATCATCACCAGCAACGGGTTCGGACGCACCGCCCCCGGCCGGCTGTAAAGATTGCTATTAAAATTTATATGCTCGCCGATCTGCAGATGGGCGTAGCGCAGGCCGGTGGTGAACTGCACCGTGCGCAGACCCTGCTGCTGCAGTAAACGCCGCCTGAGGGCTATGTTACCCGCCTGGTCCTCGCGGTCGGAGGGGATCAAAGCGCTGTAGAGCTTATCGGAAGCACTCTCCTTGTAGGCCCTGGCGCTGCCCGGACCGGGGCTGACCGTGAGGCTCGAGTAGGCGGTTTCATCGCCGCCGCTGCCGCCGAAATAAACCAGGCTCCAGTTACGCAGGTATTTCAGGCCGGGGCTGAATGTCTCACTACCGGCGACCAGGTGTTCGTTCTCCACCACGGGCAGCGCTTCGCCGCCGTGGCGCCAGCCTTGCTGCGAGTCGTAGTCGCAGTCGAAATCAGCATAGCGCACAACCCATTTGCCCCACTCGTCCACCAACTGGAACGCGAGCAGATGACGGTTAAGCTCGCTGTCCACGGACTCCAGGCCGGTCGGTCCGGCCAGACCGTAGTTCAGCTCCCAGTCAAACGCGTCGCCCAGCCGGGTAAAGCTCCGGTCAGTATTTCCAACGGGAGCCAGCGTGCCCTCGGCGTGGTCGTAGTCGATCTCCGAGCGCCGAATCCCCGCCCGCCTGAGCAGGTCGTACTTAATTCTGGCCGGATTGGCCCGGTCAAAACGGATCTGTTCGTTCTGCCCCGGAGAGTCCGCCGGAAACGGAGCCTGGGCCTTGCGGAAGCGGATCTGCTGATCGTAGCAATGGACCTCGATCTTGCCCTCGCCCGGCTCCCAGTCCTCGATCCAGACCGTTTTAAACGGCAGCCAGTCAGACTGCTGCTGGCCGCCATGATCGATAAACTCCGGCGAATCAAACCCCAGCCAGATATTGATCCTGTCGTTCTTCATGCTGTAACTGGAGAACAGTTCCGAGGCGATCCCGCCGGGGTCCATCAGCACGATCCGGCTGGTATCGGTTGCCGAGGCGCTGCCCGAGAGCGGATCGCCCTCGGCGCTGTAATCGGGGGCCTCGGCCACCAGATTGGGATAGCCGAACCTGGGCCGCGAGGCCAGCAGCCAGCTCACTTTCTGCTTGAACGCCGCCCTGATCGAGAGAATCCGGGGCGTGTCGATCCCGAGGCTGTCGCTGTAGAGCATGGCCTTGAGCTTGATAAAGCGCTTCGTGACCGGCGAACCGTCGGTAACTGTGCGCCACGGATCAAGCCCAGCCACGGACTCACCTGAATCCGACTCCGCAATCCGGAACCCGGCCCTGGTACCTTCGGGCTCACAATAACGGATCTCCAGTTCCCCCGCGGCGCCGTGGGGCCGGTCCTTGCCCAGGTCCAGAATCCAGGTTCCCTCTCCCGACTGGGCGAACGCGTCTATCTTGAACCTGAACGACAGGTTACCCGGCTGCAGCCAGTACTGCTTCCGGCTGGGGATACCCCAGTAGAGACTGCCCCTGGAGTAGCTCTTCCTGGTATAGCTACCCAGAATGTAGAGGAAATCCCTTCTGTTGCCGGCGGTCGGTTCCAGCACGATCGCGCAGGGCACATCGCCGCCGGGAATCCAGACGTTTTCCTTGCTGAAATCCAGAACCACCCAGCTCAGGAGGTCCTCGTCATCACGGATAACCGGCTTCTCGCTGGCATAGTTGATTTCGAGCCTGCCCAACTCCGTGGCGCCCTCGAGCACCCTGTCCACATGGCTCGCACCAGAATATCCGGTCACGCTGGCCACGCTTTCGCTCAGGCCGGTCAGGATCCGGATAGTCAGGCGGCCCGTGTACTCGCTGTGGTGATGGATCGACATCTGCAGCTCTTTGAGCTTGAACGACCGGTTCACCCGGAAAATCTGCACCAGCCGACCCAGGGTGGCGCCGTTGTGCACCCAGTTGCCATCCTCCTGGATGAACTTGTCCATCATCGGGAAGTACATCTTTTTCTGCGAGAGCTGGCTTTCCTCGTGGCCCACCATTCTGTTACGCAGCAGGCGAAGCTGGTCGGACTGATGCCCCACATCGAGGCTGTCATCGGCCCCGCCCCCGCTCCAATCGGCCCGGCAATTCAGCTCGTCGTAGGCGACTGTCGGATTGAACTCAAATTTTAATACCGGCTCCGACCGACCTGAGACCGCCTCGGCGTTCCAATGCGTTGTTGGCTTGAGCGCCATCAGATCACCTCCCAGGCTTCGATAGTCCCGTACCGCACCGAACTGTTGAAGGCAAAACGGCGGGCCATGCCCTCGCAGTTCAGGTACAACGGGTCCCCCGCCTCACTCTGCGGAAAGGTCAGCCACCACCAGTTCCTGCCCCTGGCCGCGGCCGTATTCCACCAGAGCGCCAACTGGGCGTACTGGCTGTCGGTCAGGTTTTCGAACGCCGCGCGCAGCACCCGGCGGCGGAAACGCTGGGTCCACTGAAAACCGCCCGACGACCCGTGCATCGACTCGCCGGTTATCTCCTCCTCGTAGGGGTCGAAATCCCCGTAGGGCCCGAAAGCCAGCTCGATCCTGCTGCCCAGCCAGACGTTGAAGATCGAGGGTGGGCGTGTCATACCGTCCAGCCCCTCAAGCAGAATCGACCAGCAGCGATCCTGCACGGGAGTGAGTTCCTTCCAGTAAATCGTATCGCCGCCGGGAGAGTCGAGCACCACGTCGGCACCGCCGGTCATCTTGACCGGCGTCCACGGGCCGGCAGCGCTGGCCGCGTGGTGCAGGCTCAGGCGCGGGCTGCTGCCCGTGATATCCGAGTTCCGGTCGAAAACGAACGTGTCGGCCGTGCGCGGCCCGTCGGCAAGCGTCCAGATCAGGCGCTGACTGGCCGAGCTTTCGCTGCCCTGCCACTTGCTCATCCGGGACAGGTCAGATGTATATTCTATTTTATATACTGGATGCTCCGTAAAGCCCTCACCCGTGACCGTGGCATCCTCGAGAAAATTACCGGCCAGGATATGGGGATACTCCGCCATCTGGTTTCCTCCCACTGCTTGTGGACCGCAGCTACGATCCACAGGCTCCAATCGTTATGAAACCACGGGGTTGGCCCCGCTGCGCACCAGTTCCTTGACCTGATTGCGAAGGCGGCGGTCGACACCGGCCCGTCCCAGCGTCCGGTCGACTTCCACCGCCGAGCCGAGCGATTGCCCGTTGATGTAGACGTTGACAGTCCGTCCCGCCTGCCGGGCCGGAGCGGACACCGCCTGGGGCTTGTAGTCGCTCCTGTTGACCAGCGGTGAGGCGAGTTTCTGAGTCTTCCTTCCGCCGAACAGCCCCTTGATTCCCTTGAACAACTTGAACCCCGTCGAGAGGATCGAGGTGGCCGGACTGAGGAATCCCAGGGCCGATTGCGCCGAGGAGAACGCCGAGCCCAGAAACGACAGCGATCCGCCGGATTTGGAAAGGTTGCCCAGCAGGCCCTGACTCATTTTCAGCAGGCTGACACCAAGCCGGTCGAACGTCTTGTTGCCCGTGGTGAGCACTTTGCCGAACATCCCGCCGAAACCTATCTCCATCTTCACCAGGCCGCCCAGCACCTGCTTGAGGAACTGTTCCTGGCCCTGACTCATCTGCCCCCACCACTGCCCGGGGCCGTTTTCCCCGGCCGGGGGCACAAACTGAGCAGGTGCTGGAATCGAAAGGCCCGGGATGTCAATCGCCGAACACGCCTGCCGCCCCGATGACGCGCCCCAAAACCGACCGGCTTGCGCCAGCAGCGTGGGGGATGACTGACAACTTCCCCCCGGGGTTGCGGCGCGCCCTGCTCCCGATGATGATAATCTCAATTTGCCGTCCACTTTAGTTTTCCTCCCTCTTTTCCCGCCGGCTGGTTAAAGCCGCCGCATCTGCCCCGTGTACCCGCGAACTGCCTGCACGGCCCTGCGATTATTCTCCTCCAGTTGTTCCTGCCTGGCCTGAAGGCACGCCCGGTAGATATCGTACTCGCGCCAGCCGATTTTCTCCGGACCGGGGCTGAAAGTCTCGATAAAATCGGCCAGGAACAGGGCGAAATGAACATCCGTATTGTCCCCATCGCCGGAGCGGAACCTGCAGCCGCGGCAGGGGTCATCGCTGTCCGCGAGCCGGCCGCAGCTTTGCTGGCCGGGGCAGGGACCGCCTGAGGCCGGGACACCCGCGCCGTCCAACACCCGGCGGATGTCCCGGATCAGTTTTTTGCCGCATCGCGCTCCAGGTTGCCCGCCTTGGCCAGCAGTTGCTCCACCGCCCACAGCTTGTGCTCCAGCGGTATCAACGCCACCCACCAGCGCTCACTCTCCTGCTCCCCCGGCTGCAGGTCATAACCCTGCACACCGGTAACACACTTGTCGTAAAGCCGTTACTGAGCCGAGAGATAGGCGTGGTTGCGCTTGGCTCCGCCGCCCTCCGGCATGGCTCCCAGCTCGGACCAGAATTCCTTCTTGTCGGCTACCGACGGGGGGCGGAAGGTGTGGCTCAGTGAGAACCGCTCCCCGTCCCGGCGCACCGTCAATTGCACCTTCAGCTCACCGTCGCTCTCCAGAGCGAACAGATTTTCAACAGTCAAGATTCACCTCCCGTTCGGGCCGCGGCGGCGGCTTTACTTATATTTATATAGACTAACCGGTGGTCAGGAATTCCTGCACGCCGCCCTCCACCGTGGTAACCGCCACCGGTCCGCCCGTGGACGCGTCGTAGTTGCCCTCGGCTTCCAGCTCGATTCGCATCAGGCCTTCCTCGTAACTGTAATTCATTCCAGTAAACACGGCTTTCGGGATCGATATCTCCAGCTTGTCGCTTTCGGCCGGGTTGGTGCCGGAGATCGTCTCGCCCAGGCAACTGATCACCACCGCCATCGGAGTGGCGCCCTGCTGGGCCGCGCGGAATGTGGCCAGATCGCCGCTCTCGGCCAGCAGGGAGAGGTTCAGCTTCATCGTACGCTCGGGCGTGTAGGGCCACCACGACGGGTAGATCCGCTCGCCCTCGCTGGCGGCCCGCCGCCAGGCCATCTCCGTGCCGATCCCGGAGCTAAGTTCCAGGCTGAACGAGCGCAACTGGGCGCGGCGGCCGCTGTCACCGTCTAGGCTGAACGTTCCGGCGTAGCTGTAGAGGTAGCGCAAGGGCGCGCTGGCCGGCCAGTTCGACCCTGTCAGCGCGTCGCCGATCCTGCTGGCGACAAACTCACCGCCGGCCTGAAGCCGCTCGTTCCGGTCGCCGCTGATTTTCAGTGATGTGCAGGCCACGTCCTGAACGCCATAGGCCAGGTCGTCCTCACCAACCGCCAGCGTGGTAACCCAGGCCTCGGGACGGGTGTCCAGCGGCTGGAACGAGGCGCCATGGCTGTAGGCGCCGCCGGTGGTTGCCCCGGCGGTTTCCGAGGAGAACATCAGCCCCAGCAGGTAACCGACAAACTCCACCGGCAGGGCCTGGTCGGTGATACTGAAAGTGACGTGCTGACGGTCTCTTCCGCGCTGCTCAATCCAGTCGTGGCCACCGCCGATACTGCCATTGTCGTTCCAGTGCGTGGCCGCCTCGCTGATTATCAGCGGCGCGCCGAGCTTGAGAAAGCGATTCAGGTCCGCCTCGCCCAGCGCGGTTCCGAACGCACCCTGGCGCTTTGCGGACCAGGCCAGTCTGTTGTTGCTGGCATGTACAGGTGACATTGTCACACCTCTTCTTGAATTCGATCCCGAGACGGCGCCGGCCGCCTATAATATTTTGAATACATATTAGCTACAGCCGCTGCCGCACCTGCCACGTGCTCAGGCTGGCGCTGAACACCGCCAGGCCACTTTCATCGGCCGCGCTGTCCAGATTGAACCCGCTCAGCCTGCATGGAGCCAACCCCTCAATTCCCAGCCTTGCTCCACTGAGGCAGTCGCGGACATGGTCCAGCAGGCCGTAGCCGGTCTCCAGGCTGAAGCCCTGGCCGCGGAAATCCTCCACCACCAGCCGCAGGGAGAACGAGAGTTCCTCTTTTGCGAGACTGTCCTCGGCGTTGAGCTGCGTGTAACTCACCCCCGTCAGGCTGAGGCCCGCAAACGGCAGGTTACGCCCCTGCTCGGCCAGATCCCCGGTTGAGCCGCTGAACGTGGCCACGGTGCGGCTGTTAAGCTCAGCCACGTCACCGGCCAGTTTTGCGATTATCGCGTCACTGATAGTTTTGATATCCGCAGCCACGCGGTCCTCCTTACACTTGCAGTGATCAGTAATCTTTCAATAAATCGGGCGCTTCGGAGCGGCCGGGCTTCCGCACTCGTCTTTCCCGTTCACCGGGGATTGTGTTCGGCGGTGAAGCTTTTTGCTGCTCCCTTCGGTGCCGACTTTTTTGGTGCGTTATTTTGCACCGGCCGCCGGAAGCGCCCTTCTCTCGTCATACTATTAAAACTTATCCATCTTTTCCCGGTCGTAGACCCTGTCCGTTTCCAGCGCGTCCGTGCGGTAGAGCGCCTCCGGCCCGGCTGCCATGCCGCCGTCCTCGTCCAGGCCCAGGTCCAGTTCACCGCTCGATGCCGCCGCCAGCCGATCCAGGCAATCCTGGTAGCTGGTGCGCCACATTCCGCTCACCGCCCGGCGGCGAAGGTAGAGCTGGTAGACCGCCAGCACAGCGCTGATCCTGCCGATCTCATCCGGCACGGGGCTGTAGCCCCTGAGGCCCGGCCAGCGGCCCAGCAGGTAGCTGTCTATCTGGCTGTCCGCGCTCTGGATCGCCTCGCCTGCCACGGCTATCACATCGGCGCTGGCGATAGTGGCAGCGTCATCGCTGCTGCACAGGCGCACCAGCTCGTCGCTTTCGATCCAGCGGGTCAGGTCGGTTATCGTGCAATAGGCCAATCACTTCCTCCTTTTCCCGCCGAGGGCGGGACATTCCCACCGCCCGCCCCCGGCTTGTCATCGGTCACGCGCTTTTGCGGCCACCCGGTTTTCCGCGGCCAACCGCCTTACGGCTCTGCCGTGACGCCAGGCCGCGCTCCAGCGCCCGGGCAGCCTGGTCCTCGGGCAAATCAATCACCTCGCCCGGCTGCATGATCCGGCCGTACCGGATCCAGGCCTTTAGTATCTTAACTTTCATTCTTCACCTCCCGCTCAGACGTAAGCGCCGGTGATCAGGAAACCGCAGTCGGCGCAGACCACTTCCTCGGTCTGCTCGATCAGGCCCTCGACCACGGTGGCGTGACGGGCCTCGTCGCGGTAGCGATAGGCGGCCACATCGAGGCTGCCCGCCACCGGGCGGCGGAACTGGTAGGCCAGCGAAATCGCCCGTTTGCTCGGACTCTCGCGTTCCACGTAGGCCACCAGCACGCTGTTGTCGTCCCAGGCGAAATCCACGCTGGTAGTACTCACGCCCGGCTCGGCCTCATCGTTTAAGGCCAGCGGAATCACCACCTCCAGGCCGAACAGCCTGGGCGGCAGCTCACCGCCGACCAGCAGCGTGCTGTCGGTGTACTTGACAAGCTCGCGGATGTTGCTGTCCTTCTTGGCAACCGCGGCAATATGGGGCGGGATCACAATCGTGTTGGGCTCCACGCCGGCTTTCTTACGCACACTCAGCTTGGCCGCATCGATATCGCCCTCGATATCCACTCCGCTGCCCGCGTTCCAGGCCGCGCCTGCCGAGGCGTTGTTGCTCACCACGCCGGTGTCCATCAGCTTGGCGATCAAGCGTGTCTCGATCGGCAGTTTGAGCTTGCGGGTGATCAGCTCGATAGCGTCGCGCTCCGGGTCGATCACCGCGCGGTCGGCGTTGTCCATTTCCTCGTCGGCGATCAGGTCGCGCAGCCCGTACTGCTGGCAGGCGTAGGTTGCCGAGCTGTAACTGCGGGTGATCTCGTTGCATTCGCTCTTGGGGGCGCGCAGGGCGTCGTAGTCATCACGCAGGGCCTCCGCCCCGCTGAACACGTAATACTTGCCGTTGGTGACCGGGACATGGACCACGGGCGCCAGCCGGTCAGCCACGAACGGGCCGCCGCCGCGCATACTATCCATGGCGAACTGGGTCAGCGTGCGGTTCAGGTTCAGGGTTGAATATCTATCCGCCATCTTATCTCTCCCTTGATTCAGGTTGGCCGGGCAATCCGGCCCGGCATCTGCTATTTATATTAGTTTGTATACCGCTTACACCGTCGGGTTATCCACCCGCGCGGGCCAGACAACCACCGGGATCAACTGGTCCACGGCGCTGGAGGCGCGCAGAGCGTAGCCCACGAAATACTGGACCGTGCCCTGGACAGCGGCCGCGGCCGTTGTCACCTTACCGGCGGCATCGGAAATCAGCCAGTCACCCTCGGAGATACTGCCGTTGGCGGCCAGGGCCAGGGCAGTACTGCCGCCCTGGGCTACGCGCACGTCCTTACCGGCCGTACCCAGCTCGGTGGTGATTCCGACAAACTTGGCGGCGTTGGCCCCGGAGGCGTCCACCACGCCGGTGCCCAGCACCGCGCAGGTGCCGCGGGCGATGTCGCTTGAACCGACAGTGAAAGTATCGGTGTTGATCAGTCTCTCTCTGAGCTTGATTGCCATCTGTGTTACTCCATGCTTGAGTGATACATTAGTTAATATAGTGTTCGTCCGGCATTAAGCCTGCCCGCCGGAGAGCCTCACGCGGCGGATCGCCTCCTCGAACGCCAGACCAGGCTGGGCGGACATCAGTTGCAGGGCCTCGTCATGCTCCGGGTCCTCGGGGAATCCCTCGAACGCGGCGCGGCTGCGCCTCAGCTCGGCGGTGCCGCCTTCATCGCGCCGGGGAGCGGCGCTCAGCTCGGCCAGCATATCCAGCGGCCTGCGCTCCGAGAGCTCGCGCAGGATCGCATCGCGACCCGCCCGGTCCAGCCGCTCGCCCAGGCGGATGTAGCCCGCGTGCTCGGCAGGTGTGATCCGCTGCTGCCCGGCGGCCTCGGCCAGGGCGGCGCTGAACTCTTCAAGCTCCTCGCCCTGCTTCAGATCGGCCAGTTGCTGCTCCAGCACGGCCAGCCGTTTTTCAGCGGCAAGGCGCAGGCTGCGCTCCTCTTCCAGTTTCGCCTCCAGCTCGGCGATATAACCGTCCTTGTCAATCAGCTCATCCTCGCGGGAAAAAACATCTCGCAACGTGCTGATCGCGCGGGCGGCCAGTCCCTTGTTCGGCAGATCCATCTCATCCTCTCCCAGGGTTACAGGTGGGTTACGGCATTCGCTTTCCAGCAGGCTCACGATTTTCCCGCGGCCATCGGCCAGCAGCGAGGGCTGCGGGCTGAGTCCCTTGACCGCCGGCGGCTGCGCGCCCAGAAAACTGACCGCGGCCAGGTAAGCCCGGCCCGTGGACTCGAACGGCTTGTACATCTCAATCGAACGGCTGCGATAGGAACCCTCGCGAAGCCACTCGCGCAGTCTGGCGCTGAGACGATGGAAGCGGGCCTGGAGTACTCCGCCAGTTACGCGCAGGGCGGCCACCCAACCCAGGGCGGGGCCGCTGTGGCGGTGCTCGACAGTTACGGGTGCTTCCTGAAGAGCCGGGTCATAGTCCTCGGCCATGCGCAGCAGGTCCTCCTCGGTAACCTCTATCCGCGCCGGGGCGCCCGCCGCGCTGCCACTCCATTTGCCCACGCGGGCCACGTCCCACCAGCCATCGATCAGTTCATCGTTCAAAACTTGTTCGTTCATTTGCTCTCCTTTTCCGTTTTGCCGCCGTGATCCTTGCCGGCCAGTGGAGTATCGTCGCCATGGGGGGCGGGAAAGCCGATCTGCTCACGCAGCCAGTTCTCGCCAACCTTCAGGCCCAGCTCGTTAACCGCCTTGCCGACAGCGCCGAGGTAGTCGGCCAGGTCGCGATCCTCCTCGTAGGCGATGCGGAAAACGGGGTAGCGCGCGGCGGGCAGGGGGCCGAAATTGATCTCGATCAGGGTGCGGATCACCCCGTTGAGTTGCTCCTGCTGCCACTGGCTGTCGTCTTCGATGATGTTCTGCAGGGACACCTGCTGGAATTTGGCCAGCGCGAAGGTGCCGCTCTCGCTCTCGGTCGAGAGGGTCTGACCCAGCACGGCCTTGGCGTACTGGCGGTCGACATACTCGCCGATAATGAAGCGGAACACATCGACCACCCCTTGGCGGGCGACCTCGCTGATCTGGAATTCCGTGCCTTGTGGCCCGATCCCCACGGTGTTGCTCTGCATGGTTTTGAGCACCTCCAGCAGGGCGTCCTGCTCAGCGCTGCTGGTGCCCGGCGGGTAGCTGGCCCAGAGGTAGGGGGAGCCGAATTTTTCCACGAAGCGCACCAGTTGCTTGACCGCGTTGTTCTTGAAAAACCAGAGCGGGTAAAGCTCGCGCAGCAGGCCCTGGCCGTAGGGAGTCTCATCGCCGCCCCAACTGTTGAGCACGAACTTCCAGCCGGGCAGCGGCTTCGTCTCGCCTGGCATGTCGGCCAGCATCAGGGTGCCCTCGGGATCGAAACGGAAGCGCTCGGGGTCGCGATTGCGGAAAGAGTCGATCCCGATTGTCCCGTCGCCGCGCCGGACAAAAATGATCTCCGCCGGGGCGAACCCGTGGCTGATCCCGCGGAAAAACAGAGTGCGGCTGATGTGGAAGCGGTTGATCCTTTTAAGCTCGCCTTCCACCCACGAGGCGCGCTCCTGGTCTTCGCGGCTCTTTCCGCCGGGGATGATGCGCCAGCCCTGGGCCATCACGTTCAGCGCCCGCTGACGGAAGCAGAGAGCGAGCTGGGCATCCTTGCGCAGCATTTCGCTGTAGAGGCGCAGGCCATCGCCGCTGTGGTCCTCCAGGGTGCGGTCCGGGTTCTGGACCCAGCGGCCGAAAATCCCGCTCAGCCCGTCCTGCCAGGGGTTGGTCAGCTCGCGGCGGGCGCCCACGGTAACAACCGGGCTCCGCCTTCTCCTGCGTCTGCGTTTTCTGCCATCGTTTGCCATCAGCCGAATACCCTCTTGAGTTGTTGCGTTGCAGGTTGAGGCCGGTCGAAGCGGATGCGCTCTCCTCCGGCGGTTTCCTCCATGAGCGCCACGGCCATCTCCAGCGCGTCCGGGCCGTCGTCATGGCCGGCGCGGGGGAAGAAGCGCAACTGGTCGTAAAGCGCGCGGTGTTTTTTCTGGAACCTGAGCCGTCCGCTCTTGATCAGCGGTTGCAGGCGCTGGATGCGAAGAGTCTTGTCCGTGTGCTGCCTGATCCCCCGCACGGGAGGATAAACCCCGCGCAGGCTGGCCTCGCGCAGGAGCACGTCTTTGAAAAATTCCTGGAACTGGACCGTCTCCACACCCACGGCCAGGGGCTTGCGCCTGTTGTAAAGCTCGATCACGTCGTTGATAATCGTATCCGGCCGCCGCCGCTCGATATCGGCATCCAACACGAACAGCGTACCGGCCTCGTCGCGGCCGATACAGACCACGGCCGAGGGGTCGCCGTGGCGGCTCTTGCCGCCCAGCGAGGGATCGACCGCCGCCACAATCCGCAGTTTGGCAGTATCGAGCTGGTCCTCGTCGAAAAAGCTGAACCATTCCTCGCGGAACAGGCAATCGCGCGGGTTGACCGGCTCGTTCTGGATCTCGCTGTCGAAGCTGGCCGGGCCCTCGGCCACGCGCAGTTTCATCAGGTCGTAGTAGGAGCGGTAGCCGGGCCAGATCACGCGGGTACCGGCGGTCATCTCCTTCCGGTGACCGGCGAAGAAACTGTCTGCCGCCCCGATCCGCGCAGCCGGGTCCAGCGAGGTGTCGGTATAGATGTTCTCCCACTGTTCCCAGAGCTTCTGCGCCCGGCTCCAGCGAACAACTCCCTGGTAGCGGCGGCTCTCGAACGCCGGGTTTGCCAGCAGCGAGGAGAGCAGGCTCTCGTAGTGCAGGATCGTACCGATCACGACAATGTCCACGTTCCGTCCTCCGGTTTTGCTGAAAGCTTTGAAAAACCAGTCAGAGATTTTCTCGCGCTGCTCCGGGGTCTGGCTGTTGACGTCGTTCTCCAGGTCGTCGCCGATCAGCAGGTCGGGCCGGTACTGCCTGTGGCGCAGGCCGCGAATGTTACCGCCCGTGCCCCGCGCGGTGAGCTTGACCCCGCTGTTGGCGACTATTTCCTCTTTTTTCCAGAGCGGCCCCGCCCCGGCCAGCTCGCCGAAACTTTCGATCAGCAGTTCGTTGGCCTCCAGCTCGATCTTGATGTCCCCGATATGGCGCTCGGCCTGGGTGGCCGTGTCGCTGGCGATCAGGATGTAGCGCTTGCGGGCGGCTTCCGGGTAGCAGATGCACCACAGGGGCAGGAACATGGTGGCGATCGTGCTTTTGGCGCTCTCGCGCGGGGCGGCCACCGCCAGCCGGTTGCCGCCGCCCTTGCGGATCATGCCGCCCAGCATGTCAAACATCTCGTAGTGAAAAACACTTGGTGGGCGGTTGCAGTAGTGGGGAAAGAACATTTCCGCGAACAACCCCACGTCCAGAGCGCCCCAGAGCTTTCTACGCAACGGCTCCGGTTGTTTCTCGATTTCTCCGTACAGCTTCAACCATCTTTTTCCGATCCTGCTGCCCAAGCTCGCCGATCCCGCCCGCGATCTTTTCATACTCTTTCCGCGTCGACTCATCCGCGTTTCTCACCCCAGCTCGTTTACCGTTTTTCTCACCCTGGTATGCCCGCCGCAGCCGGAACAGCAGGCTCTGACGGTCGCCGTCCTCCACGCTGGTGGCCAGCCGTTGCTCATCGCGGGCCAGGCCCTCGCACTCGGCTTCCTCCACGGCGGCGGCGAAACGCTCGTCGGTTTCCAGCCTGGCGCACAGCTCGCGGTAACCGATCCCCGCGCTGCCGCAGGCCCCCTTGCGTGTTCCGCCCATTTTCAGGTGGGCCAGCAGGCGCTGGAGCATCGGGCCTCCGGGTTCCACCTTCGGCTCTTTCACAGTCACGGCCATTCTCCTCCCGCCTCTGCTCAGATTTTGGATATGACCGCCACTCCGGCGGTAAGCAACGCGGCCAGCAGTCCGCCCACACCACCCCAGACCCCCGCTTTCACTTCCAGCCGCGCCACCGCCGGGATCAGCTTGTCCAGCCGCGCGACAGTGAGGGCCTGGGCTGAGTAAATCTCTCCCGTGCGCTGCTCTATCGACTCTAATTTGGTAGCGATCCGGGCCAGCTCGCCCTCCCTGGAGCAGAGCCTGCAATCGTTGTAATTCATTTTTCCCATCGGCATTTTTTCCGGTTCGGCGCGCCGGGCGCTGTTGTCACCCGACCTTGTGAGGGATATGTCCTCTGTTTCGACCTTTAGCCGGATCGAGGTGTGGCCTGTCCCCGACGCGCGAACCGTTTCCTTTCTCTGCGTGTTTATCGCTCCTCTTCAGAACTCCCAGCGAACTCCGGCCAGCCACTTTCCGCCCCGCCGGTCCTTGCGGCTGTAGCCGCCGTAGAGGTTCAGCGGCCCGCTTTCAAACCTGCCCAGTACGCCACCCGCGCCGGCTTCCACTCCGATCACTCTTCCCCCGCGCCGGCGGCTGCCGCGGGGGCCGAAGAGTTTTTTTCCAGGTTGCTCTCCATGATCCTGCGGCCCTGGCTGGAGGTGAGTCCGCGGCTGAGCCCGTCGGCGAAACCCTGGCCCAGCACGCCGCCGATACCGGTGCTGGAGATCCCGCCGATGGCCCAGAGCACGATGTCCTGGGGGATATCAGGCCAGAGGTTGTAGAGCGCCAAAACGGCTACGTTGCCGACAATGGTTCCGATCAACATCACGATCTTTTTCGACATCCGTCCTCCTGTGTCGCCACCGCTCAGACCAGCGGCGAATCGGTTGAGTTTGCTGCTTCTCCCGGAGCGTCCTCTCCGGGACCTACCTGCAAGTGAAGGTGTCTGCCGCGATCGCCCACCTGGTGGACCAGCGCCGTTTTGAGGCCGCTGCGTCCGCTGTAGGCGAATGCGTCGTTGAGCCAGCGCGCCCAGGCCTCGTCCTGCCCATCGGCGAGAGAGGTTACGCGGATGTCGGCGGCGCGGCCGAACTCGTGGGGGCTGCGGCGTCCCGGGCGGGCGGGGTAAATCGCGCGCTGCTCGGCCGGGGTGCGCAGCAGGGCCGTGACCACCGCCGGCTCGGCCGTGGCCAGCCAGTGCCACCTGGCGGCGGCCAGGACAATCACGCTCAGGGCGGGATGAAGCCGCGGGCTCTGCCACTCGTCGCGCTGACGGCCGGTTTTGAAATCGAGATAGCGCTCTGCCAACATGGTCTCTCCGTCGGTTGAAATTGGCCGTTCCAATCAAGTTGCGCCTTAAAATAACAGCGATAGCCGTTACTTTCCAGCGAACTCTGTGCGTTTTGTGCGTTATATCAATATTCACCTATGTTTTTAGTTCTTTATTTTATATTCTCAAGAACGATAAAAACCCCTAATGCTGAGATGGCAAGCATCAGGGGATTTTTTATCAACCTGCCCAGTGTTGATTTTTTTTGGGGAATAAAAGCGGGGGAAAGGAAAAACGATGGAGAGGACTAGCGTGGTTCTCTATAAGCTGTTTCATAACCTTATTATAGGACAACCCCCGCCTGCTGCGCAGGCACCCCCTTTGCTAAGGGGGAATTGTCCGATCCCAGGCTTTTTTGCACAGAGAACGGGGTTACACGGTTTTAGTCCCCCTTA